>JANMHJ010000046.1:0-281557 GCA_031375105.1 Variovorax sp. | reverse complement strand
GTGAGGTGCGCGAAAACGCACAAAACCGTGAGTCTGACATTCGACGTTCAAATCGAGACCAGACAAAGATGCTGAAAACTGCAAGTAAATCATTAACTTACGATGACCTGATGTGAAAACGTTGGGACACTACTGATATTTCATATTTACGCCGGAGATGGGCATGCTAGATATTCTTGAAAAGAAACTTCGTCAGATGCACGCTGCGCTTGCGGGATTGCAAAATAACGATCTCACATCGATACACCCGATAATCACTCAAGCAGACGGATATGTATATGCAAAGGTTGACTTCAATCAGAACTCCGATCCGATTGCCCTAGCCAACGCTGCCTCACTGCTAGTTGCGAACATTGCATCACTCAAAGATCACCTCAAAGCATGGTGTAAAAAACAAAGTGTGCAATTTGGAGGTGACACTCTGATAAACACTAACAGGTCAGTTGCGTTAATCCACGATCTCTGGAATATTGATAAGCATGCTGAACTGAACTCGCCACCTCGTTCTGGTTTCACGCCAAAGCTCCAAGGACTCAGAACAGCAATGGTCATTTCAGCGGGAGCAGAAGCTGGCTCAGGGGCAATGTTTTCCATGGATCCTCGCACTGGTACAGTAACAACTGATACCTCTGGTAGCGGCACTATTCAACTGGCACTAGTAGCGCAGATTTGCGATTCAAAAGATACTGATCTAGGAGACTTTACGCAAGTCTGCTTAGAAGCAGCAGACGCATGGTCCGCCGCACTGTACGCCGCTGGAGTGCCACAAACATAATCCACGAACATTAAATTGATGACAAATCATGAGCGATTGGGATTTCCTTCACGAAATGCACGACCGCGGTTACAGCCAGAAGGAAATTGCTGATGCCGCTGGATGTGGGGTAGCACCTTGGGAGTGGGAATCGATAAGCAGTGATTGGATCAACTCCGAGCTAAACGATCAGCCTGTTCAGCGATTCGCAAGTAGGACAGGATTTCCATTTAGCGATTTAGAGCAAAAACAAATTTTTCAAGATCTGATTAACTGCGCAGCACGACACTTCGCGAATACAGGCAGGTATTTGCAGGTGTGGGGTGAGTTAGGGGAGATCTACGCCGAAATCAATTACGGACTTCACCGCCATGAGACTCACAGAGCCGGCTCAGACGGCATCATCGCTGGCAAGCTTGTTGAGGTAAAAACGATTTCTCCAGAAAAAACTAACGACGACGTACTGGTCAAAAGTCAAGGAGACTTTGAGCAGTTACTAATAGTTCGTATTGATCAACATTTCCATTTTCAAGCTAAACTATTCAACAGAAGTGAGCTACAAGGCGGTGCTGGCAAGTACGTCAAAGGGCGACTCATTTCAAATGCCGCCCAACTACCAGCCCAGCGGAAACCGTTGGGCGGTTGAGTAAGGAATCTTTTGGAAGGCGCGCGGGGAAAGGGTTAGATAGCGATCTTCTCAATCGCGCGTGTTTTCAAAAAACTTTATGAGGCAAATGCCCGATGGTACTACTCAGGTGAGTGGGTGGAGTGAAACCGTTGCGAGCAAACTTAGTTAGCGGAAAGAAGATGGTTGGCGGGCGCCGCGAAAATTGGGGTCAGAGCACAATTTCGTCTCAGCTTGAATTCGCTTCGGGAAGTTAGGTGTCCTGAATTGTGATCTGACCCCAGTTTTCGCTCCATCTCAAACACTACATATTTCATAGCACTCCGCGCAATATATACGCCGGCCAAATGCTCAAAAGGCTTCAAAAATCCGAGTTAATTGGGTTCTGACCCCAATTAATTCCAATTAATTCATCAAGCCAACGCATCCTTGCGAATCCGCACAATCGGCGCGAGCACAGCAGGCAACGCTTTGAACTTGACCAGCGCTTACTCCTTCAACAACAACGATCATGGCGCTTGCAATGCTGGCCTCGCGCTTTGCTTGACGCGCTCTAGGATATTTCTGACCGAATAGCCAGCTTCCTTGTTGAGCTGCGCCTTCAAGTCATAGACCTCTTGCAAGATCGGATCAATGCGGCGCTGGGGCATGCCAGTTCTTGCGGGTTGCGAAGGAATGGACGGCGTATTCGTGGTGTTCATGCTTCTGCCTCAAAAATTTCTTCAGGAGTGGCGAGTAAGGGCGCTTGGTAGCCCATTTGGGTGATCGCTTGTTCAAGCTGGCGTTTCGCTTGGGGACTGACGATATGAGCAAAGTTCCAACTCACAATATATTTGACTTGTGCCAAAGTTGCAATCGCAATGTGCGCTGCGTCCTCAGGCTCGGTGTTGGGGATAGCTTTGACAGCCATGAGTTTGTCGGCCAATTCCGCAACGCGCTCATCTGCCAGCAGCATCTCGCACTGCCCAAAGTAAGCCAAGCGCTGCTGAGCGGCGAAGGCATCGCCACGGCTGATCTCATCTCTCACTAGCTCAGAGCTGCACAGTAAGTAAACATTTGGCGCCCAAGTCCAAAACTCATGCGTTAGCTCTTGCCTCGCTAAGCTCACCACATCGCGCGAAGGCCGTGCAGCTAAATAGCTGATCACGGTGGTTTCGATGTAGACGCTAGGCTTCATAAACCCATTTTATCGGTTGGTCAGCACGAGCGTAAAAACCCTTCGGCATACTCAAGGCAAACGATTATTCACTATGAATTCAGTAGCGTTCTGCGCAATAAGTACGCCGGCTATTGACTCAAAAGGCTTCAAAAACCAAATGAATTCAAGCTGAATTTATCGAGCTTCATCAGTTAAAGAAAATAAGTAGGAACCAACTTATTCCCCACACTGTTTCTGCCTGTCTTGCTGCTTTTACTGAATCGGCTGGAATAGATTCCAGACTGACCGTGTGCCAATGCCAAAAATAGTACCCAACGACAAACACACCCCCAATCAACAAAGGCCAGCCAGATTTCAAATAGGCTGCCAAGAAACCGAGCAGCGTCATCAAAAGAGCTGAAACCACGATACCCGTCCCGCCAGAGTTGCGGTGCGCAAACGAGTAGGCTTCACAAGACTTACATTTCGCAGGCACAGCTGGAACCGAAAGCCATTTGCGAAAGAAACTGATGTTTTTGCTTTTGCAAGCTGGGCAAGCGTATCTCATTGCTCAAGACTTCAAGCCAACTCTTCCTTGCGAATCCGCACAATCGGCGCGAGCACAGTCGGCAAAGCTTGGAGTTTGGCCAGCGCTGCGTTCATCGTGCCCTCGGTGGTGTCGTGGGTGAGGATGATGAGGTCGGTTTGGTTGCCACCGTCGCCGCTTACTTCATCAGCCTCGCGTTGCAGCACCGCATCGATGCTGATGCCAGCGCCTGCCACGATGCCGGTGACTTGGGCGAGCACGCCGGCTACATCGGCGATGCGCAGGCGCAGGTAGTAGGCGGTGATGGTGTCGTTCATGGAGAGCACGGCCAGCGCGCTCATGCTGCCGGGCTGGAAGGCGAGCGCGGGCACGCGCTGGATGGCGCTGGCGCTGTGCATACGGGTGATGTCCACCAAATCGGCGATCACGGCGCTGGCGGTGGGCTCGGAGCCTGCGCCTTTGCCGTAATACAAGGTGGTGCCTACCGCGTCACCATTGACCACCACGGCGTTCATCGCACCTTCTACGTTGGCGATCAAGCGCTTGGTGGGGATGAGCGTGGGGTGCACGCGCAATTCAATTCCCGTGTCACGACGTTTTGTGATGCCCAAAAGCTTGATGCGATAGCCCAGTTGCTCGGCGTATTTGATATCGGTGGCGGTGAGCGCGGTGATGCCTTCCACATGCGCTTTGTCGAACTGAACGGGAATGCCAAAGCCAATTGAGGCCATGATGGTGGCTTTGTGCGCTGCGTCTACGCCTTCAATGTCGAAGGTCGGGTCTGCTTCAGCGTAGCCCAAGCGTTGCGCTTCTTTGAGCACGACGCTGAAATCCAAGCCCTTGTCGCGCATCTCGCTCAAGATGAAATTGGTCGTGCCATTGATGATGCCCGCGATCCACTGGATGCGATTGGCCGTCAAGCCTTCGCGCAATGCCTTGATGATGGGAATGCCGCCAGCCACAGCCGCTTCAAACATCACCATCACGCCCTTGGCCTGCGCCGCAGCAAAAATCTCGCTGCCATGCACGGCGAGCAAAGCTTTGTTGGCCGTGACCACATGCTTGCCCGCAGCAATCGCCTCCATTACCAGCGACTTGGCAATGCCATAGCCGCCGATCAGCTCAATCACGATATCGATCTCTGGATTGGCAATCACAGCGCGCGCATCGCTCACGACTTGCACCTTGTCGCTGACCACGGCCTTAGCGCGCGCAGTGTCTAAATCCGCCACCATCGTGATCTCAATCCCGCGCCCTGCTCTGCGCTGAATCTCATCAAAATTGCGCTGCAAGACGGCGAATACGCCACTGCCGACTGTGCCGATACCGAGAAGACCTACTTGGATGTTTTTCATGTGAATTTAAAGAGAAAAGTGCCGGTAGCCGTTATAAATTATGCGCGGGCAGCTACTAATTTGATAGTAGATGGTTTAGACGATGCAGCCAAGCCATCGGTGCCATGCTTCTTGCGATAGCTCTCAAAGAAGCGCGCCAAGCGCGAAACAGCTTCGCGCAGATCATCTTCATGCGGCAGGAAGACGATACGGAAATGATCGGATGCACCCCAGTTAAAGCCTGTGCCTTGCACGAGCATCACGCGAGTCTCTTTGAGCACTTCAAGGAAGAATTGGCGATCGTCTTCAATCGGATAAATCTTCGGATCGAGCTTGGGAAACATATACAAGGCTGCCTCCGGCTTGACGCAGCTCACACCAGGAATCGCTGTGATCAGCTCATAGGCCAGATCGCGCTGGCGGCGCAGCCTGCCGCCTTCTTTGGTGAGATCGTGAATGCTTTGGTAGCCACCAAGCGCGGTTTGAATCGCGTATTGGCCGGGCACATTGGAGCCGAGCTTCAAATTGGCCAGCATGTTCAGGCCTTCGATGAAATCACCTGCGATGTGCTTTGGGCCCGAGATGATCATCCAGCCGGCGCGGGAGCCGCAGGAGCGATAGGCTTTGGAGAGGGAATTGAAGGTGAGCGTGAGCACGTCTGTTGAAAGAGAAGCGAGAGCCGTGTGCTTTGCGCCTTCGTACAGCACCTTGTCATACACCTCATCAGCCAGCAACACCAACTCATGCTCGCGGGCGATCTCGATGATGCCTTTGAGGAGCTCGTCGCTGTATAAAGCGCCGGTTGGGTTATTCGGGTTGATGACGACGATGCCCTTGGTGCGCGGCGTGATTTTGGCGCGGATATCGGCCAGATTGGGCATCCAGCCATTGTCTTCGTCGCACTGGTAATGCACCGGGCTACCGCCTGAGAGCGATGTGGCCGCCGTCCACAGCGGGTAATCAGGCGAAGGCACGAGCAGCTCGTCGCCGTTGTCCAGCAACGCATTTGCGGCCATCACGATCAGCTCGCTGGCGCCGTTACCGAGATAAATATCATCCAGCGTCACGGCCGCAATGCCTTGTTGCTGCGTGTAGTGCATCACGGCCTTGCGCGCCGCGAAAATGCCCTTGCTATCGGAGTAGCCTGCTGAATTGGGTAGGTTGCGGATCATGTCTTGCTGAATTTCCTCGGGCGCATCAAAGCCGAAGGGCGCGAGGTTGCCAATATTGAGCTTGATGATCTTCTGGCCTTCGTCCTCCATGCGCTTGGCCGCGTCCACAATCGGCCCGCGCACGTCGTAAAGCACATTGGCCAGCTTGGCTGATTTGTTGATTGTTTTCATGCAAGTCCCTCCTAGGGCATTCTGAATGGCGGAAACCTATAATTTGACCACAATCCCGCCTACTTTTTGTGCACCGCAGCACCTAGATTCATGAAACTTCAACCCGACAAAGCAGACACACAAGTCATCACTGGCTACGGCCCCGGCTGGGTGAGTGTGGAGGTTTTCGTCGACGGCAAGCCTCAGCAGGAGAAACTGACGCATTCCATCGTGCTCGGTTCGCAAGGTGAGCGGCTCGATTGGCCAGGCGTTTCGTTCGAGCAACTCGCAGCCACCCATTTTGAGCAACTGGCCGCTTTCCAGCCTGAATTGGTCGTTTTCGGCAGCGGCAGCAAGCTGCGCTTTCCGCCACCGATACATCAGAAAGCCCTGATGCAAGCACGCATTGGCCTAGAGACGATGGACACGCTGGCCGCTTGCCGCACGTACAACATCCTCGCTGGAGAGGGAAGGCATGTGTTGGTTGTGTTGCTAGCGGACTAAAGACGCTTCTTCATCATCCCGTGGGATCTGGCTTAATGCAAAGCCACTGCGCTAATCAGCACCCCATCCTCATCCGCATACACCCAGTCCCCCGGCTGCACGAGATGCCCAGAGATCATGACGGGAACGCCTGCATCACCTAAGCCACGCTTATCGGTGCGCAGGGGGCACAGCGCCAAGGCCTTGATACCGAGAGACGCCTCACGCAGCTCGGCAATATCCCGCACCGCCCCATGCACCAAGATACCAGCCCAGCCGTTTTTCGCGGCTATCACGGCTAGATTGCCGCCGACCAAGGCACGGCCAGTCACGCCGCCGCCATCGACGACGAGTACCCTGCCCTCGCCCGGCTGCGCCACAGCTTCGCGCACACGCGAGTTGTCTTCGGGGCAGCGCAGCGTGTGGGCTTGGCCGTGAAAGCTGATGACGCCACCATAGTTTTTGTACACATCAGGTAGCAGGCGCAGCTGCTTGGTATTGCTCCCGGCAAGCTCCGCCTCATGCTCATCACAGAGATCACAAGTAGATAGTGTCATGATAATTACTTTACTCACTTTTTAATAGCAATCTTCGTAGATTTTATAACGGGGGAAGCCTGTTTTCGCTTCAAATTCTTAGCTGCAACACCCGCTACTCTACCCGCTGTACTGCGCAGCAGCTGCACAGGCCGCAGCGCCATATGCTCACGCGCCACATTCAAAATGATACTGGTGGAGGTCTCAGTCAGCAGACAAAATTTGGTCACCACCTCGTCTAAATGCGACACATCTTGCACCGCGATTTCTAAAATCCAACTGTCTTCCCCTGTCACGTTAAACGCATTGATCACCTCGGGGGATTGCTCGATGCGCTTGACCACAGTCGCGTAATCGGCACGCCCGACGCGCACCATCGCGCGGATGCCGTAGCCCAGCCGAGCAGGATCAACCGCTGCGTGATAACCGCGAATCACGCCGGAGATTTCTAGCTTTTTCACGCGCTCAGCAACTGCGGGTTGCGAGAGATGCACGCGCCGCCCCAGCTCGCTCATGGAGATGCGGGCATCGCGCTGCAATTCATCCAAGATGCGCGTGTCATAGGTATCGATTTCCAAATTCTCTGTGCTTTTCATAAATCACCTTTAATTTCAAAGCTTGAAGCAGTTTGTATCTTCAATTGTGCATGGAAGATATGCGATGCGCAAAGCAAAATGCTGAGATGACTACAGCAGCTCTTCTCGCCAAACCCTCTTCCAGCCTGATCGCCGCTGCGCTAGCCGCCGTTTATCTCGTCTGGGGCTCGACGTATTTGGCGATTCGTTTCGCACTCGTGAGCTTGCCGCCCTTCTTTCAAATGGGCACGCGCTTTCTCGTGGCGGGCGCTTTGCTGATGCTTTTCCTGCGGTTCAGAGGAGAAAAAGCGCCGTATTTCAATAAAAATGATAGCGCACCGTGGTATTGGCGCAACGCGTTCGTCGTTGGCAGTTTGATGCTCGCTGGCGGGATGGGCGGGGTGGCTGTAGCCTCGCAAACGATCGGCTCGGGGCTGATTGCGACTTTTATTGCTGTGGTGCCGATGATGGTGGCACTGATCGGTTTGGCCTTTGGCAAGCGCCCTTCTGGATTAGAAATCTTGGGGATGCTGATTGGCTTTGGCGGCGTGATTTTGCTGGTGCAGGGCAAGAGTTTTGGCGCGTCAACAACTGGTTTGCTGGCGATTTTTGGTGCGACGCTCACTTGGTCTATTGGCTCAGTATTGCAAACCACGAAGCTGCCACTCGCCCCTGGGCCCATGGGCTTTGCGAGCGAAATGTTGTGTGGTGGCGCGATGTTGCTGCTCATTTCTCTCGCGTTAGGTGAAAAAGTTTTCCTGCCGTTGGATACGCGTGCGCTGCTGGCTTGGGGATATTTGGTGGTGTTTGGCTCGCTCGTAGCTTTCAGCGCGTATTTGTTTTTATTGGCGAATGTCTCGCCCGCGTTGGCCACCAGTTATGCGTTTGTGAACCCGGTGATTGCTCTGTTTTTAGGAGTCTCGCTGGGAGGCGAAATCGTGCAGAAAAACGAGTGGCTGGCCTGCGGCGTGATCCTTTTTGGGGTGCTGATGTTCTTCGCAGCGCGCCTGAAAACACCCTCGCACGATGCTCCGAAAAAGTGAGTGCTGCGCATTTTGTAGCACTCTCAGAGGCGAATGCGTGTTTTTCCTCACGCCGAAATGCATTTTTCACTGGAGAAATTGCTATTTTTAAAGTAGCATCCGCTTTGTCTGAGTGTGAAAGCTGTGAGGCGATCACTTGAGGACAAGTTAATTAACTCTATAAGGATCATCAATCATGGCAACTGCAAAGAAAGCTCCAGCGAAAAAAGTCGCTGCGAAGAAAGCTCCCGCGAAAAAGGCCGCACCGGCCAAGAAAGCTGCACCAGCTAAAAAAGCTGCACCAGCGAAAAAAGCGCCTGCCAAAAAAGCAGCGCCTGCGAAGAAGGCTGCTCCAGCCAAGAAAGCGGCTCCAGCTAAAAAAGTAGCTGCTAAGAAAGCTGCTCCTGCAAAGAAGCGCACACCTAACGCCGCTTTCATGAAAGCCCTGACACTCAGCCCAGCTTTGGCTGCTGTCGTTGGTGCTACACCGATTCCCCGCACCGAGATCGTCTCCAAGCTGTGGGTCTACATCAAGAAAAACAATCTGCAAGACAAGCTGAACAAGCGCATGGTCAATGCAGATGCCAAGCTGAAAGAAGTTTTCGGCAAAGCCCAAGTCTCGATGTTCGAGATGGCCGGCCTGATCGGCAAGCACGTC
The DNA here is from genome assembly GCA_031375105.1 of Variovorax sp. Classification (GTDB taxonomy): domain Bacteria; phylum Pseudomonadota; class Gammaproteobacteria; order Burkholderiales; family Burkholderiaceae_C; genus JANMDU01. The sequence continues at coordinate 272,563 of JANMHJ010000046.1, read as the reverse complement.
AAGTAATTGACGCCTTGCCTCTCGCTACAAACCGCCTTCGGGCGGTTTTTTTATTGCTCTCGCTCGTTATAAGTAAAGTGCGTAGATCGTTGCTGTGCCTGCCATCGCCACGGCGCACCCACCTTCGTTCGTGTCCTCCGCCTACGGCTCCCCCTTTTACCTCACTGCGGTGGATGCACCATGTCGATGGCTACGAATGAAGCTGATCAAATAAAACAGAACTGCAGTGCTTGCAAGCAGTGAATTTCTCTCTGATCACCAAACCTGCCTCAAAGATCACATGATCTGTGCGTTTTGCGTAGGTAAAGGAGGAGACGGCGAAACTACTCTGCCGGAGAAGAATAAAACTCAAACGCCGGCGGGGGACACGAAGCAAAACGCGCAGATCATGTGATCCCCCGGCCAACGAAACGACCTACTTATCAAAGATACAGCGGCTCTCCTACAGCCTGATCTGCAATGCTTCTACTCGCAGCCATTCACAAAATTCTTTCACAACCGGTCTATGTACAAACTCAGTCAAAACAACATAGTGCAAGCCGCTCGGCACAAACCCCAGCGGTGCGACCAGTCGGCCCGCAGCCAAATCGTCCATCACCAAATGCAAAGGTGCGACGCATGCGCCCTGCCCGCGCAGAGCTGCTTCTAAACTGAAGTAGTAGTGTTGATAGGGCTGCGTCGAGATTTTTTGCTTCGCAGCTGGTATGGCTAGGCCGTGGGCTTGCAACCACGTGCCCCATGCATCTGGGCGCGTGCGAGTGTGCAGCAAGGCTAGCTTGAGAATATCGCGTGGCTTTTGAATGCTGCTGCATTGGTAAAGCTCTGCGCTCATGACTGGGCCGAGCGCTTCGGCAAACAGTGTGGTGCTGCACACATTTGCATCAACCAACGCATCGGCAGGCAGAGCCATCAAGATCGCATCATGCGTTTGAAGCAACTTCGCGTCGATTTGCGCCATCGCGTTGAGCTGCACATCCATGCTGGGGTGGTGTGCGGCCAATTGAGGTAGGCGTGGGAGCAGCCATTTAGCGGCCAAGGTGTTGTAGCAAGCAACGTGCAGGACGTTTGAATTTTGCGCGACTACTGTTTGCACAGCGCTGTGCAAATGGTCAAAAGCAAGGCTGAGCTTGGGCGCGAGAGATTGTCCAGCAGCGGTAAGCAAAGGCCGATTCTTCGTGCCCTCAAAGAGTGGAAAGCCCAGAGACTCTTCCAAATTTTTCACTTGCCGGCTCACTGCACCCGGGGTGACGCAAAGCTCACTTGCAGCCTCCGTCATGCGCCCATGCCGAGCAGCGGCTTCAAAGGCAATCAAAGCATTCAGAGGAGGTAATCGGCGCGCCATGTATGTGAGTATATTTCACATAAACCTGCTGATAAATCGTTTGCCAATGATTGTGCTTTGCGAAAAGATTCGTGCTTTCTATTTTGAGAGAAATATCATGCCCTTCGTTCACACCTACCTCCATCAAGATATACCAGCTTCCCTCAGGGAGCCCACAGTCATGGCCATTCATAAGGCGCTCGTGAGCGGCATTGGTATGCCGCCAGATGAGCTTTTCAACATGCTGCATGTGTATGATCCAGCGCATTTTTTCTACAACCGCACTTTCAATGGCATGCAGCGTAGTGACCAAGTAGTGGTGGTGGAGATCACCTTACGGCGTGGCCGAAGTGATGCCATGAAGCGCACGCTGTATCAGCATATCGCAGATAACTTGAGGGCGCTGGGGCACAGGCCGGATGACATATTCATTTTCATGCACGAGAACGACTACTCAGATTGGAGCGTAGGCCAAGGCAAATTTGCCATGACGCTAGTGCAGCAGCGCGGCGATGCGCCATGACTTCAGATTGGAATTGAACTGATGGCATTGAGAACCGGAGCAGATTGATGCAGCTCGGATTGCATTTTTCCATGCTCGCCAAATCTGCATCAAAGATCACATGATCTGTGCGTTTTGCGTAGGTAAAGGAGGAGACCGCGTAGCGGGCGGGGGACACGGAGCAAAACGTGCAGATCATGTGATCCACGACACGTCCGACCTACACACTCTTCGCACTAATAAATCGCCAAACAGAGGCTACTTCTCAGCAGCCTCTTGAGCCAACAGCGCTTTGTATTCCTCATACGCCGCTGGATCGCTTCCGGCGCGTTTGAGAAGCTCGTCTTTGCGCTCAGACGCTGCCTTGCGCCGCAGCTCTTTCATGATGCTGATCAGCTCTTGCGGATCGTTTTCAATCGTCTCGGGTACGGCGGCGATTTGTTTACGTAGAAAGGCCTCCTGCGCATGGCCTTGCAGGCCGATGGACAGCGCTGCCCAACTCTGCGGGCCATGCTCTTGGCTTTGTGCATCGAGCCATGCAAACGCGCTGCCATGCGGCGCAGGCAGCTCGCAGAGCATGTGGTGATCGCTGCTGGAGAGTTGCTCCCAAGCCTTGGCATCAAGCAGCGCGATTTGCAGCAAACGATCCATTCGGCTGGGCGGGGCGAAGCGGCCAATTACGCTACCAGAGATGCGGCTGCTGGCTTGACCGCCAAAGCCTTTCCTGCTGAAATTTTCAGACGAAAAGCGGCTTTCTCCGTTATATTCATTACGCGGAGTGCTTCCCTTTTGATAGCGCCCAGCGCCGCTGGATCCATCGGTTTTGCGATACGGTGCAGGTGCAGGTGCGGGTTTCCACATCGCGGCCACTTCGCGTTCGTCTAGTCCGATCAAATCAGCCAGCTCGCGCAGCAGTTGTTTCTTGAGTGCCCCTTCGGGCAATGCAGACCACATCGGTTTGGCATTCGCGGCCATGTGTGCGCGGCCTTCCGCGGTATCGACATCTAGGCCTTCACGCGCCGCCTCTATCAACGCCACAGACAAGGGCTTGGCGCTGCTGACAAAGCGCAAGAAAGCTTCCGTGCCATGCTCGCGAATGTAGCTGTCGGGATCATGCTCTTTGGGCAGCGTGAGAAATCGCACCGTGCGCGTGTCGCTGGCAAAGGGAATCGCGATATCCAGCGCTTTGCGAGCCGCGCGCTGGCCTGCGCCGTCGCCATCAAAGCTAAACACCACGCTATCGGTGAAGCGAAACAGCTTTTGCACATGATCTGGCGTGCAAGCCGTGCCCAGCGTGGCCACTGCGTTGGGAAAGCCCAGCTGCGCCAGCGCCACCACATCCATATAGCCTTCGGTCACGAGCACGTAGCCCGCCTTGGCCAGCGATTCCCGCGCTTCAAACAAACCGTACAACTCGCGGCCTTTGCTGAATACTGGTGTCTCTGGTGAATTCAAATATTTCGGCTCGCCTTTATCGAGCACACGCCCACCAAAGCCAATCGTCTCGCCCTTAACGTTGCGAATCGGGAACATCACGCGATCACGGAAGCGGTCGTATTTTCTCTTCTCAGCTTGCGGATCAGCATCATTTTCCAAACGCTCAATCACCATGCCGCTTTCGACCAGCAGCTGATCGTCGTAATCCGGGAACACGCCTGCCAAGAAACGATAGCCCTCTGGCGCATAGCCCAAGCCATATTTCAATGCAATCTCGCCCGAGAGGCCGCGCCCTTTTAAATAATTCACGCCGCGCTCGGTGGCCTTGAGCTGCTTGCGATAGCCCTCTGCAGCTTTTTCTAGAACCTGTGTCAAGCTAGCCTGCCTCGTGCGCACCATCCTGTCTCTCGCGATTTCTTGCTGACTGCGCTGATCTTGCGGCACTTGCAGGCCCATTTGTTGCGCTAAATCTTTAATGGCCTCCAAGTAACTCATGCCTTGAAATTCCATCATGAATCGAAGCACATCGCCGCTCTTGCCACAGCCAAAACAATAATAGAACTGTTTGGTGGGACTCACAGAAAACGAAGGTGTTTTCTCACCATGGAAGGGACAGAGCCCTATGAAGTTCGCGCCACCCTTTTTGAGCTGCACATGCCGCCCGACTACGTCCACCACATCTGCGCGGGCGACGAGTTCTTGAATGAAACCTTGAGGGATGGACATGAGGCAATGATAAGGGCTAGATTTGTTGTTAGGCCTTGGCCTGTGGGAGCCGTCGTTGAGCGCTACCGTTTGAACGCGAACATCAGCGGCAGGTGCCGCTAGCTCCCGAACCGGGTACATGAACGCGGCGTATCCCCGCTCAGGCTGAGCCGCCGCACCCAGAGACTGACCATCCAATCAATATCAAATCAATAGCGAACTAAGCACAATATATAACGGCGAGAGCCCAAAAAAGCTGAGGAAATCAGCGCTTAGCCACCCTCACAGGCTTACCCGCAGAACGCGCTGCCACATTGCCGCGCGGCGCAGCTTTCGCGGCCACGCGCGTGCCGCCTTTGCTCTTAGCCACTGCGCGCACAGGCAAATACATCACCACACTTTGCCCCGCTTTGAAGGCCGCGCCCGCATTCGTGCCGTTCCACTGAGCGACCTGCGCTGCAGATATGTTGTAGCGCCGCGCAAGCGAGGCCACTGTCTCGCCTTTGCGGGCTTTCACCGCTGTTTTGCGCAACACAATATCGGGCGCGAGACTGATCTGGCCGTTGTCTGCCAACTGCACCGATACATCTTGCTCCACCTTCGCTCCGCGTGGGATCAGCAGCGTAGAGCCGGGCTTGATCAGCATGCCGACGGGAATGTTGTTGATGCTGCGAAACTCTGCCTCGTTCATGCCCACGCGCTTGGCTGCATCGGCTGGTTTGAGTGTGCTGGGCGCACTCCACACCGTCCATGAAGCAAGCTGAGCATTGTGAGCCGCAAGGTTGCGAGTGAAGACTTCGGCATTGTCCCAAGGCAGCAAGATTTGCGGCGTGCCAGCGGCCATGATGAGGGGTTTGTTGGCCGAAGGATTGAGTGATTTGAAATCTTCGACGTGCACATTGGCCAATCGGGCAGCCAAGTTCACATCAATATCGCGCGTGATATTGACGCTCTGAAAATACGGGTGATTTGCTATCTCAGGCAAACGCGCAGCAAAGCGTGCTGGATCGGCCACGATGTTTTTCACGGCTTGCAGCTTGGGCACGTAATTGCGCGTCTCATTGGGCATGTTCAGATCAGTGTAGGCCGTGCCCAAGCCGCTGGCTTGGTTTTTCTTGATGGCGCGGCCAACCGAACCTTCGCCCCAGTTGTAGGCGGCCAATGCCAGATGCCAGTCGCCAAACATGCCGTGCAGTTTTTGCAAATAATCCAAAGCAGCGCGGGTGGACTGCAACACATCGCGTCGGTCATCGCGGAAGGCGTTTTGCTTCAAATCAAAATGCTTGCCAGTGCTAGGAATGAACTGCCACATGCCTGCGGCTTTGGCGCTCGACACAGCTTGTGGATTGAATGCCGATTCAATGAAGGGCAGCAAAGCCAGCTCTGAAGGCATGCCGCGCCGCTCCAGCTCTTCCACGATATGGAACATGTATTTACTTGATCGCTCCGTCATGCGAGTGATGTAATCCGGCCGTTGGCCATACCATTGCTCTTGCGAGCGCACGATCTCGTTTTGCAGATCGGGCATGCCAAAGCCACGGCGAATGCGCTCCCAAATGTCGGCAGGCGGCAAAAGAGCCGCCACATTGCGTGCACTCACGCTGCCCGCCTGCATAGGGGCGCTAGGCGTGGCTATGTATGGCGCAGGCGAATTAGCAGCAGAGACTGCGGGCGTTGGAACGGGAGAAGCTGGCGCAGAGCTGATGATGGGAGGTGGGCTGGAAGTTTGCGGCGTTTGAGGAGCTTGCGTGGTGGCGCAGCCGGAGAGGACGGCCAGCGCAACGAGTGTCAAAAGAAGTGTGGATTTCATCGAAAATTGTTTTTCCATTCGCGCAATGCGGCAAAGTGTTGCACTTGGCCATCTGCTTGTGGGTGATAACTCAGAGCCGCTTGCTGGAGCGAGGTTTCGCGGCTGCGCAAAAAAGGGTTGATCTGTTTTTCCAACGCGATGCTGGAAGGCAAAGTAGGCAAGCCGCTTGCGCGAAGCGCGATACAGTGCTGTTCATACGCGGCCAAGGCTGCATTATGAGGCTCAACCGTGCGGGCAAAACGTAAATTACTCAGCGTGTACTCATGCGTGCAGCAGACGCGCGTGTTGCCCGGTAGCGCAGCCAAGCTGTCGAGTGAGGCCAGCATTTGCGCAGGTGTGCCCTCAAACAAACGCCCACAGCCGCCTGAAAACAGCGTGTCGCCGCAAAAAAGCAGCGGCTGGCCTTCAAAAGCTTCGCAGTAGTAAGCAATATGCCCCGCCGTGTGGCCGGGCACATCCATCACCTTGAATTCAAAGCCCAAGGCCTGCACATGGTCGCCGCCTGAGAGGCGCACACAAGGCTCAGGCATGGTTTCACCTACAGGGCCATACACAGCGCAACCAGTGGCTTGACGCAGCTCATCCACACCCCCTGTGTGGTCAGCATGGTGATGCGTCAGTAGAATCGCGCTCAAGTTGAGAGAATGTGCCTGCAATGCTTGCAGCACCACATGGGCATCGCCGGGGTCAACCACCACAGCGCGGCTTGCATCGTGCAGCATCCAGATGTAGTTATCAGTAAAGGCGGGCCAAGCGGTTAATGTCATGAGTGAAGAGATTATAAATTTGCAAGACTGGCTCCAAACTGCGCCTGGCCTCGCACTGCTGCGCTGGGAACAAACGCAGCTCGATGCTGCCGTGGCTGATGTGTTTGGCTACCATGCCCTGCAATTGGGCACACCCCAAATCGCCGCGCTACAGGCCAACCGCATGCCGCATCAGTGGATAGCAGATCATACGGGCAGCAACAAAGTTCAGCTCATGACAGATTTGGAGGCTTTGCCCTTTGCCGAGGCTTCTCTTGATTTGGTGGTGATGCCGCATTCTTTGGAGCTGAGCCGCGATCCGCATGCCAGCTTGCGCGAGGCAGCACGCGTGCTCGTGCCCGAGGGGCGCTTGGTGATTTGTGGCTTCAATCCAACCAGTCTGTGGGGCTGGAAGCAGCAGCGCGAGCATTTTTACCGTCGCTTTGGTGTGGGTAAGCTGTATTTGCCTGAAGCGGGCGAATTTTTGGGTTATTGGCGGTTGCGCGATTGGCTGCGTTTGCTCAGCTTTGAGGTGGAATCGAGCAATTTTGGCCTGTGGCAACCTGCCGTGCGATCCGAGGCTTGGCTCTCGCGCATGAGCTGGATGAACACACTGGGCGCGAAGTATTGGCCGATTTTGGGCGCAGCGTATTGCGTGGTGGCTGTGAAGCGCGTGCGCGGTATGCGCATGATCAGCCCGGCTTGGAAGCGCAATCCGAAGTTGGCCGCTTCGCCCGTATCGGTTGCGCCACGGGGCGCTAGCCCAAGCGCACAGTCTTCGCAAAAAAGTGAGGGTTAATCTTCAAGAGCGCAGCTCACAGGCTGCGCATTTAGCAGTTTTATGCACGCCTGCGGATCGATATTGATCAAATAACCACGCCGCCCGCCATTGATGAAGATGCGCGGCAACGCCAGAATCGTTTCCTCAATGAACACAGGCATCTCGCGCTTGGTACCAAAAGGCGAGGTGCCTCCCACCAGATAGCCTGAATGGCGATGGGCCACCTCGGGCTTACAAGGCTCGACTGATTTGCGCCCGATCTGCCGCGCTAAATTTTTCGTGCTCACTTTTCGATTGCCGTGCATCAGTACCACCAAAGGCTTAGCCGCCTCGTCTTGCATGATCAAGGTCTTAACGACAATGAATGGTTCTTGTCCGAGCACTTCAGCGCTATGGTTTGCGCCGCCGTGTTCGAGATACTCGTAAGGATGCTCAGTGAAGTCGATGTGCTGCGCTTTGAGAAGCGCGGTTGCAGGGGTTTCGGAAATGTGAGGCTTCTTACTCATACCAAGTGCTGCGCATCATTCATCGGCTTCAGGCCAATCACGGATATACGCTTTGAGCATCTTGTTTTCAAAATTCTGCGCGTCCACCACGGCTTTGGCCACGTCATAAAAGCTGATCACGCCCATGAGCATGCGGTTGTCGATCACGGGCATGTAGCGGGCATGGCGCTCGAGCATCATGCGGCGCACTTCATCCAGCTCGGTGGCGGGGGTACACATGAGAGGGCCGTCGTCCATGGCGCGATAGACGCTACTTGTGCCGACAGACCCGCCGTTTTTGTTGACTGCCAAAATCACTTCGCGGAAGGTCAGCATGCCCACCACGAGGCCATGGCTCATCACCACCAGCGAACCGATGTCTTTCTCGGCCATCAGGTTCATCGCGCTTTGTAGGCTGTCTTCAGGCGTGGTGGTGTAAAGCGTGCCGCCCTTGACGCGCAAAATATCACTGACTTTCATGGTTTGCTCTCCTCGAAGATGAATCAAATATAGCCCACAATGTTACCCAATATCAGCTCACATTCGAGCATGCTCTTTTTTTCACAGGAAAACCCCATGCCCGGCTACTCTGACCCTGGCTTCGACACCCTCGCCCTGCACGCAGGCGCAGCGCCTGACCCCACCACAGGCGCTCGCGCCGTGCCGATTCACCTGACAAGTAGCTTCGTCTTCGAATCCAGTGAGCATGCAGCTTCACTCTTCAATCTGGAGCGTGCAGGCCATGTCTACAGCCGCATCAGCAACCCGACCAATGCCGTGCTGGAGCAGCGCGTCTCAGCGCTCGAGGGAGGTATCGGCGCGATTGCCACGGCCTCGGGTCAAGCTGCGCTGCATTTGTCGATTGCCACCATCATGGGCGCAGGCTCACACATTGTTGCATCCACCGCTCTCTATGGCGGCAGCCAAAATTTGCTGCACTACACGATGCGCCGCTTCGGCATTGACACCACGTTTGTGAAGCCCGGTGACATCGACGCATGGCGCGCCGCAATCCGCCCGAATACCAAACTGCTCTTCGGCGAAACCGTGGGCAACCCCGGCATGGATGTGCTGGATATTCCCACCGTCGCACAAATCGCCTATGAAGCTAGCCTGCCGCTTTTGGTAGACAGCACCCTCACCTCACCCTGGCTCATCAAACCTTTCGAACACGGCGCGGATATCGTTTATCACTCCGCAACGAAATTCTTGAGCGGCCACGGCACGGTGATTGGCGGTGTGGTCGTCGATGGTGGCTCGTTTGACTGGGAAACGTCTGGAAAATTTCCCGAACTCAGTGAAGCCTACGAAGGCTTTCACAACATGGTCTTCACCGAAGAATCCACCGTGGGCGCTTTCTTGCTGCGGGCCCGGCGCGAAGGTCTGCGCGATTTCGGCGCTTGCATGAGCCCGCATACGGCTTGGCTGATTTTGCAAGGTATAGAAACGCTGCCGCTGCGCATGGCACAACACGCCCGCAACACAACAAAAATCGTTGAGTTCTTGGCCAGCCACCCGTTCGTCTCAAGAGTCGGCCACCCCATGCTCGAATCGCACACGAGCTACGCACTTGCGCAGAAGCTGCTCCCGCGTGGCGCAGGCAGCGTGTTTAGCTTCGACATGAAAGGCTCGCGTGAGCAAGGCAAAAAATTCATCGAAACGCTAAAGGTGTTTTCACATCTCGCCAACGTCGGCGATTGCCGCAGCTTGGTGATCCACCCCGCCAGCACCACACATTTCCGCATGAGCGATGAAGCCCTAAGCGGCGCAGGCATCGGCCCCGGCACGATTCGCTTGTCGATTGGTTTGGAAGATGCTGATGATTTGATAGATGATTTGAAGCGGGCTTTGAAAGCTGCTGAGAAAGCGGCGTGATGGAGATTCGCGCTTTTCTCTCTTCGGATGAAGCCTTTGTTGTCGCGCTCTGGCAGGCGTGCGATCTCACCCGCCCATGGAACGATCCACACAAAGACATTGCCCGCAAGCTGAGCGTGCAGAGCGAGCTGTTCGTCGTGGGCATGGAAGGCAGCGAGCTGATGGCCAGCGCCATGTTTGGCTTCGAGGGTCATCGCGGCTGGGTGAATTACCTTGCCGTCTCGCCTGCTCATCAACGAAAAGGCCACGCGAGCACACTCATGCGCTGGGGTGAGGAGGCGCTCAAGGCACGCGACTGCCCCAAGATCAACCTGCAAGTGAGAAGCTGCAACTCGGCAGTGATTGCTTTTTATAAAAGTCTAGGCTATGGCGATGATGAAGTCATCGGCTTAGGTAAACTCTTGATTCCAGACAATTGAGATCACTTGCGTCCTTGCCAATAGCCGGGTTTGCGATGTTGATGCGCGACCACAAAGATTTCAATATCAGAGCCGTCTGCGAAGTAAATCAATGTATAGGGAAAGCGCCGCAGCGGATATGCTCGCATCCCATCGGGAGCAGGTGTGCCGAAATTCGGATGGGCGACCAGAATATTGGCTGCGCGGCGAATTTCTTTTAGGAAAGCTCTTGCAACAGAAGTGCCGGCTTGGTGGGCGTAAAACTCAGCTGCATGGTCTATTTCGATAGCCGCCTTTGGATGAAAGCGATAGCTCATCCGTATTTAGCCTGCAGTTGCGCCAGGGTCTCTGGGCCAGGGATCATCGTGGTGAGGCCAGAATCCACCTCTGCCTTGCGACGCGAGGCCTCTGCAAACCATGTCTGCTGTTGCTCCTCGTCTTCATCCAAGCTAGTGATCAAAAGCTCTAACATACGCGAGCGATCCTTCGGAGGCAGATTGAGAACTTGATGTTCTAAGGCTTCGATTTGCATGGCCAGCTCACTTTCACAACAATATGCGGTAAATTCTCTCACACCCTAGAGCTTTTGTCCTATGAAGATCACCGTCAACTACACCCCCATCTACGTCTACACCGGCGGCAAAGCGTTTGACGCCGCCAAGCCCACGCTGGTGTTCATCCATGGCGTGCTCAACGATCACAGCGTCTGGATTTTGCAGACGCGCTACTTTGCGCACCATGGGTTTAATGTGCTCGCGGTGGATTTACCGGGGCATGGCAAGAGCGAGGGGAATTGCCCGCGCACGGTGGAAGAGGCGGCGGAATTTGTATTGGCGCTGCTGGATGCAGCGGGCGTGCAAAAAGCGGCGCTGATTGGCCATAGCTGGGGCAGCTTGATTGCGCTGCATGCGGCCAGCCTCGCGCCCGAGCGCGTGAGCCAGCTCGCGCTGGTGGGCACGGCGTTTCCGATGAAAGTTTCGCCTGCTTTGCTGGATGCTTCGCTCAATGCGCCAATGAAGGCGATTGAGATGGTCAATACGTTTAGCCACAGCTCGCTCGCCCCGCCACCTTCTGCGCTCGGCCCTGGCACCTGGCTCTATGGCGGCTCGCGGGCGCTGATGCGGCGTGTGCTCGCAAGTAACGCGAAAGAGAACGTGTTTCACACTGGCTTTAAGGCTTGCGACAGTTATGAAGGCGCATTTGAGGCATTAAATCGGCTGTTAGCCGGCATAGAATCTGCGCAGAGTGCTATTCTTTTTATAGTAGGCATGGCCGATCAGATGACCACGCCGAAGGCTGCGCAGAGCTTGATCGACAAAGCACACAGTGCAAAAGTGGCGCACGTCTCGGGCGGGCATCAGATGATGACGGAGTCGCCTGAGGAAGTGTTGCTCGCCCTCAAAGGGTTCTTAGCAAACCACCGTTCGGGCGGAGCTTAGCCTGTCCAGAGTTTGACAAAGGATCGAAGCACTCGGGAGCCCTTCGACAAGCTCAGGGGGAACGGGGTTTACAGTGTGATGCCAAAGCGTTGTTCAAACTTAGTTGAATTCAAACCGCTGTGCGCTGGCCGCTTGGCTTTCATGGGGAAGCGGCTGGCTGGCACGGGCTCCATCGTGGCTTTAACTGGGATGCCTTTGGATTTCAAATCCTCTTGCACCTGCTGCGCGAATTCGTAGCGGCTCATCACCTCTGGGGCGCTGAAGTGATACAGGCCACGGTGCTGCTGGAAGAATGCTTTGCAGCCAGCGGGATGAGTTTTCGCTAAGCTGAGCCAAGCGTTTAAGGCACGAGCGAGATTCGTTACGTCGTTCGGCGTGGAGGTTTGGTCGCTCACGATGGGCAGATGGCGCTCTTCTTGGAGCCAGTTGCGCACGCCGCTGAAGAAGTTTTTACCGGCAGGGCCGTAGAGCCAGCTAACACGGAAGGCAAAGTGCGCGCCAGTGCTAGCTAACACGGCTTGCTCGCCTGCTAGCTTGCTGGCTCCGTACACGCCAAGCGGATTGGGCGCGTCACTCTCAACGTAGGTTGAACCTTTCGTGCCGTCGAAAACAAAATCAGTAGAAAAATGCACGAGGCTGGCTTGCACGGTATCGCAGGCTAGGGCGAGGTTTTTCACCGCAAGATGGTTCAGCGCATAGGCCACATCGGGCTCATCTTCGGCTGTATCGACTTGGCTATACGCCGTGCAGTTGATAACGACATCGGGCTTGCGCTGCGCAATCCAAGCGCGCACTGCCTCAAACCCAAGCAAATCAAGCTCACTATGCCGAGGCGCTATGAATTCATGAGCACCTTGCACAGATACTGCGCCGCCGAGTAGGCCATTTGAGCCTAAAAGTACAGTTTTCATGAATCGCTTTATCATCTTGGTATGGAATTAAAGATTGTAGAGTCCACCCGCATCGACAAATACCTCTGGGCCGCGCGTTTTTACAAGACGCGCAGCTTGGCCTCAGATGAAATTAGCAAAGGCCGTATCAAGCTCAATGGGCAAGTGGCCAAGGCCTCGCGTGATGTGAAAGCAGGCGATCAGATCGAGCTACTGCGCACAGCTCTTGTGACGGTGATTGATGTGCTGCAGGTGAGTGAACAACGCGGCGGTGCGCCTCAGGCGCAGACTTTGTATTGCGAGACGGCTGAGAGCATTGCGGCGCGGGACAAGGCACAAGACATCCGCCGCTTCAATCACGAGCCTGCTGCTGCGATGACTCAAGGCAGGCCGACGAAGCGAGATCGACGATCTTTGGACGAGGCCAAGAGCGGATCAACTTCTTGGAATGATCGCTGGAGCGCGGAGATTTGAATACCTGAAGACAGGAATACCGGACGCAGAAGTCGCAAAGGTTACGCAGAAGACGCAAAAAATACAAAAGAAAAGTCAGAGAGTAAGTTTCAAAAAATATCGTTGCCAACAGTTAGTCAAACTTCATTTCTTTTTCTGTTTTCTTCTCTGCGTCTTCTGCGCAACCTTTGCGTCCTCTGCGTCCGGTATTTGCATTCAAACCCACGCCCTCAGCGATTCTTAATACAAACACCCTGCCCCACAGCAGCCTCACGAAATTGGCTACGCCAACTTGGCACACTCAAATCGATAAAGATGCGTTCGTTGTCCAGATGCGTAACGATGACCGCGCCATCGACTGAGAAACCATGCAGGCGCACACCATCAATGCGCAACACTTGGAAGGCTTTGCTGTCGTAATCAAGCTCCAGCTCACGTACCCAGAGCGAGCGTGAGGGCTCATAGAGGACGCGGCAGGTGTAGCTAAGGGTTTTGAGTTTCTTAGCGGGCTTATTGGCAGTTTGCGCATACGCACTCGCGCACAAGACCAATGTGATGCAAGCAGCTAGTCCGCGCCATAGAATAAAAGAAGGTGTCATTTAGGTGAGTCGTGCAACTCGCCCGATAATTTCACCGAGACCAATTCTTTGATTTGCAGCAATGGCGCGGGGTCATCCAGCGTGGCTAAATCTCCTGTGTCGCGGCCTTCGCAGATGGCTTGAATCGCGCGGCGCAGGAGCTTGCCAGAGCGGGTTTTGGGCAGAAGCGTGACGAAATAAACGCGCGATGGCCGAGCGACTGCGCCCAAGTCACCATCCACCAGCTTCATGATTTCGCCTTCCAACTTCAGACGAGCCGCATCGCTGGTCAGCCCGCTCGTATCACGCGCTACAGCAAACGCCATCGCCACCTGTCCTTTGAGGTTATCTGCCACACCGACCACCGCCACTTCAGCCACATTCGGATGCGCAGCAATACTCTCTTCAATCTCGCGCGTACCCAAGCGATGCCCGGCTACGTTGATCACATCGTCTGTTCGGCCGAGGATCGTGAAATAGCCGTTGGCATCTCGAATGCCCCAGTCGAAGGTGCTGTAAACCATCTTGCCCGGAATGCTCTTCCAATAGGTGTTCACAAAACGCTCATCATCGCGCCACACGGTTTGCATCGCGCCCGGAGGCAGCGGGCCTTCGATCACGACCACGCCTTTTTCGCCTGCAACTTTCAGCTCTTCGCCAGTGGACTCATGCACAAGCTTGAGCTTATAGCCATACATCGGCACGCCAGGGCTGCCGAATTGCGGCTTCGGCCCTTCCAAGCCACCGCCATTGGCCGTGGCCAAAATCGGCCAACCCGTCTCTGTCTGCCAGTAGTTGTCAATCACAGGTTTACCAATGCCAGCGGCAATCCATCGCGCGGTCGGCTCGTCCACTGGCTCGCCTGCGAGGAACAGCGCTTGGAGCGAAGACAGATCGTATTTTTTGAGATGCGCTTCATCTTGTTTCTTCAGCACGCGAATCGCGGTCGGTGCGCTGAACATATGCGTGACTTTGTATTTCTCCACCAAGCGCCACCAGATACCGCCATCTGCCTCGCCATCCAAGCCTCGCACAGGCGTGCCTTCGTAAAACAGCGTCGTCATGCCAGCGATCAACGGGCCATAAACAATGTAGCTGTGACCAACCACCCAGCCGATATCAGACGTAGCGAAATACACTTGGCCGGGCTTGCAATCAAAAATATATTTCATGCTCGCAGCAAGTGCCACCGCATAGCCGCCTGTATCGCGCTGCACGCCTTTGGGCTTACCCGTCGTGCCACTGGTGTAGAGCGTGTAGCTGATGTCTGTGCTGTCCAGATGAGCGCAGGGCACCTCGGAATTTAAGTGTTTTAGCCTGCTAGAGTCATAATCTACTGCGTGGAGTGCTCCTAAATCGATAGCAGAAAGACCGCGATCCACGATCAAGATGCTCTCTGGCTTGACGCTCGCCAATGCCACGGCTTCTTTCAGCAAGGGCGTGTAAGGCACGATCTTTCCCGCGCGTGAGCCCGCATCAGCTGTGATAACCACACGCGGCGTGGCATCGTCGATGCGCGATGCAAGCGAGCCACTGGCAAAGCCGCCAAATACCACCGAATGAATCGCGCCGATGCGTGCGCAAGCCAACATGGCAAACAGCGCCTGGGCAATCATCGGCATGTAAATCAACACGCGATCGCCTTTTTGCACACCCATCTCTTGCAAGATGGCGGCCATGCATTGCACCTCGGTATGCAACTGGCGAAAGTTGTAGGTTTTCTCGGTGTTGGTTTCGGTGCTGACGAAGACAACCGCCGGCTGATTCGCGCGGTCTTTCAAATGCCGATCCACCGCGTTGTGGCAGAGATTCGTCTTGCCGCCTACATACCAGTTGGCAAAGGGCGGGTTGCTGTAGTCGCAGATCTGCTGCGGTTGCTCAAACCAATCAACAAGAGTCGCCTGCTCTTTCCAGAAAGCTTCTGGTTGGGCAATAGAACGCTGGTAAAAATCGGCATACGCGGTCATAGCTAGTCTTTCTCGGATACTTGGGAAACTGAATTCATAATTATGGCGACTGGGCTTGCTGCGGCCTGACACCCCAGCAAACCCTATCTTGCACCTATCGCGCCAGCGCAGTAATGCTCAAAAACCCGAGGCAAGACATGGCCAAACTCGTAAATTCAACTGTAGCCCGATTTTGCGCCCAGAGGCAGACCCTACTCAGCCACCGCGGTGATTCGTAAGTTGGATATTGGCGCTCCCCATGCCCTTTTCTGCCGCTCCACATCCTGATGCATTGATGTAAATCAACCATTCGCCATATATCCAGCGCCGTATCAAAAATTGAGGTGAAGACTGCGTGGCAATGCCGTATCCTCGGTCAAAGCGCATTGAATGATTCTGAGCCGCGCCGTCATTGGTATATTTTTTAAGGCCAATATGGATATAAGTGCACACAAGCAGGCGATCAGCCCCGATGGTTTGAAGGACCCTGTGTGTGGAATGACGGTGACTGCACAATCACCTCACCACCTAGAACATCAGTCCCATAAGGTGTACTTTTGTAGCGCCAGTTGCCGCACTAAGTTTGCAGCCAATCCTCAAAAGTATCCAGAGATGAGCATGGCAGCGCACGTGGCTTCTGAAACTGTTCATCTAACTGCGCCGCACAATGAGCTTGCAATCGGCGCTGCAAATGCGCTTTACACCTGCCCGATGCACCCGGAAATTCGCCAAGACCATGCGGGCAGTTGCCCCAAGTGCGGTATGGCGCTGGAGCCTGTGCAACCCAGTCTGGACGACGACGAAAACCCCGAACTCGTTGACTTTAGACACCGTTTTTGGTGGACGCTGCCGCTCACCGTGGTGGTGACCGTGCTGGCCATGCTGGGCCATCGCCTGCAATGGTTTGATATGGCGACGCAGAGTTGGATTGAGATGGTGTTGGCGATCCCCATTGTGCTGTGGGCTGGCTGGCCATTTTTTGTGCGCGGCGCGCAGTCCATCATCCACCGCAGCCCCAACATGTGGACCCTGATTGGCTTGGGCACTGGCGCTGCTTTTGCCTATAGCGTGGTCGCTACTGTCAGCCCGCAAGTATTTCCGGCGGCCTTTATATCGATGGGGCGGGTGGCGGTGTATTTTGAAGCTGCTGCGGTGATCATCTCGCTCACACTATTGGGGCAGATGCTGGAGCTGAAAGCACGCTCACAAACATCAGCGGCCATCAAATCACTGCTTGGCCTGGCACCCAAAACAGCGCGCCGCATTCGAGCCGATGGCACAGAGGAAGATGTCCCCCTGACCCATGTGCATGTGGGTGACTTGCTGCGCGTGCGACCTGGTGAGAAAGTGCCCGTGGATGGTGTGGTCACCGAGGGTCAGAGTGCCGTGGACGAGTCTATGCTCACTGGCGAGCCGATGCCAGTCACCAAGCGCCCCGGCGATAAGTTGATTGGAGCGACGCTTAACACCAGCGGCGCGCTGACCATGCGCAGCGAGCATGTTGGCTCAGCCACCGTGCTCGCGCAAATTGTGCAAATGGTGGCGCTGGCGCAGCGCTCTCGTGCACCGATGCAGCGCATGGCCGACAGCGTCGCGGGCTATTTTGTCGTCAGCGTGGTCAGCATTGCCTTGCTCACCTTCTTTGGCTGGGGTTTATTTGGCCCAGAGCCTAGTTGGGTGTATGGCTTGATCAACGCGGTGGCGGTGCTGATCATTGCCTGCCCTTGCGCGCTGGGTCTGGCTACGCCCATGTCCATCATGGTGGCCACCGGTCGGGCGGCGACGATGGGCATTCTGTTTCGTGATGCAGCAGCCATTGAAAATCTGCGCAAAATCGACACCCTGATTGTCGACAAAACCGGCACCCTGACCGAAGGACGACCTGCCTTCGAACGCGCCGTCGCGGTGGGCAAATTCACCGACACCGAGGTGCTGCGCCTGGCCGCTAGCCTAGACCAAGGCAGTGAACATCCTCTTGCCGCAGCCATCGTGGCAGCAGCGCGCGCGCAAAACTTGGTGCTGGACAAGCCCGAACAGTTTGACTCTGCCTCCGGTATCGGTGTGAGCGGCATAGTGGCAGGCCAACCCTTGGCGCTCGGCAACACAGCGTTCATGCAGACTCTTGGCGTTGATGCAAGTGCGCTGGCCAGCCAAGCCGAAGAATTGCGCGGGCGAGGGGCTAGCGTGATGTATTTGGCTGCAAACGGCCAATTGGCTGGCTTGCTGGCGGTGGCTGATCCGATCAAAACCACCACCAAAGATGCATTGGCATCGCTGCGAGCTGCCGGCCTGCGCGTGATCATGGCCACAGGGGATGGCTTGACCACCGCGCGCGCTGTAGGCACACAGTTGGGCATCACCGAGGTGCTGGGCGAGGTCAAACCGGCGGACAAACTGGCATTGGTCGAGCGCCTGCAAAAAGAAGGCCGTGTGGTGGCCATGGCTGGCGACGGCATCAACGACGCACCTGCACTGGCCAAGGCTGACATCGGCATCGCCATGGGCACAGGGACGGATGTGGCCATGAACAGCGCACAGGTCACGTTGGTCAAAGGCGACTTGCGCGGCATCGCCACCGCGCGCGCTCTGTCGGTGGCCACTGTGGCTAACATGAAGCAAAACCTGACGTTTGCGTTTATCTACAACAGCTTGGGTGTTCCGCTGGCGTCGGGTTTGCTGTATTCCCTCACGGGCTGGCTGCTTTCGCCGATGATCGCCGCGCTGGCTATGAGTTTGAGTTCAGTCTCTGTCATCACCAACGCATTGCGCCTGCGCAGTACAACACTTAAACAAGACTGAGGGAGTCGGTTGATTGCTATGGACATATTTGCACACGGTTTGTGGGCAGGCGCTGGCATAGGTTTGGCGCACCGCCGTTGGCCTATGGCGTCTCGTACAGCTGCTGCAACAGTTGCGATGGCCGTGTTGCCCGATATTGCGCACCTGCTGCCGATTGCCGTGTGGACAATTTTTGGGGATGGCACTTTTTCTGCCGTACACGGCTACGCCATTGCATCGCCCGGGCAAGAGCCGATGTTGCCCCCCTTGGTAGAACTGCTATCGCACCACTTGCACTGCATCATGCACAGCGCAGTTATCGCTGGCTTCGTGACTCTTTTGTTGTGGTTTGCACTGCGCAGCCTGTGGATACCGCTACTAGGCTGGTGGTCACATATCGTCATCGATATCTTTACCCATTCAGCAGAGTTCTATCCTGTGCCTGTTTTCTATCCCTTTACCCAACGCGGTTTTGACGGCATTGCCTGGAACACCCCTTGGTTTATGGCCTTGAATTACATCGTGCTCGGTTTCACGTGGCTTTGGATCGTGCTCAACCGAAGAAAGCCGCAGTAACCGCAAACGCTACAAATTAAATAGCAAACAAGTCATATTTTATAAGGGAAAAAGGCCGATTTTCGTCAAATAGAGCGAGATACGAGCAGTAAAATCAAGTGTCTTAGCATTTGATCGCAACCCATGCCTCTTCCGCCCGCCCCGCTTCCCCGCACCGACACCTCCAGCGCCGCCGCTGCGCAAGCCCTCTCCGAAGGCATCCATCCACCCGATGCACTTGCGTTGCGTTTGGGCTACGCAGGACTGATTCCTTTTGTGTTGCTCGCGGCCCTGCTCTGGATCGTGCAAACCGACTTGCGCCCTTGGCTCACGATCGCTCTCACCGCGTATGCAGCACTGATCGCCACGTTTCTCGGCGGTATCCATTGGGGCATTGCCGCTACCCAGCCCGGCGCAGCGCGGCGCTTTCATCTCATTTGGGGCATCTCGCCCAGCTTGGTGGCTTGGCTCGGCCTCATCATGCCGGCCTACGCAGGTTTGCCTTTGATCGCGGCTTTGCTCGTAGCTTGCTATCTTGTGGATCGCAAAAGCTACGCTGCAGCTGGCTGGTCTGAATGGCTGCCGCTGCGTTTGCGATTGACTGTGGTCGCAGTATTGAGTTGCTTAATTGGCGCTGGGGCAATTTAATTGCTACTAATTTAGTAGCACTCTGCGCGTATTCTATAAGGGGATAGGCAGTTTTCTCTTAAAAATCAAGCTTGTCGCGTGTGCGTAGCGCGATGGCGATTGACTGTTGCGCTGCGTAGCGCCAGATGTTTGGTCTTGCGGGCATGCATGCGTTTACGCCACATTTTGAAAGAGCCGGCTTTCATCTCTTGGCGCATCAGGCGCACCACAGCTGATTCGTTGAGCCCGAATTGATTTTCAATCGCCTCAAAAGGCGTGCGGTCTTCCCAAGCCATCTCGATGATGCGAGAGACATCAGCGGCTGAAAGCCCGGCCTCCCGCATGAGGCTCCCGGGCAATTCAACATGACTGAAAGAATGCATCCGCCGCCGATCAAATAGCGCTTTAAGCCTTCTTCACCCAAGCGCTGCACCATGCTTTTGGCGCCACGGCTTTGCCAGCAAACAAGGCGCAAGCACCGCTGGTGTCTTTAGGAGCGCCGACATAGAGTGCGCAATTCAAGCAGTTTTGAGTTGCAACAAATTTGGGGTATTTTTTGACATCGGTCTTGGTGCCGTCTGTCTTGTAGCCGAGAGCGACTGCATTGGCATCTGTGTCTTTGACCAGTTCAAGCGCAGGTTTTTGCGCAAAAGCAGCCTGGCTGGTTAAGGCAGCGCCTGCACCTGCTGAGGCTGCGTAAATAATGAAGGAACGACGTTGGCTTTTCATGAGTGGCTTACGTTGAGTAAATTGCAATATAGCAAAGCGATTATACCAACCAGTCACCACCGATACTAATCAGTCAAGCCATAAACACCAAGGCATTCACTCATTCTTTGATCACGGCCGTTTGCCCGTTTCAAACCGCTCGCGCGTCCACGCCTGCGCTTGCTCGCTCAGCGTGAAGCCTAAGCCAGGGCGTGAGGGTAGCCACATGCGGCCGCCTTTCAAAGTCAGTTGCTCGTTAAACAACGGTGCGAGCCACTCGAAATGCTCTAGCCAGCCTTCGCGCGGATACGCGGCTACAAGGTGAAGGTGAATCTCCATCGCAAAGTGCGGGGCGAGCATACGGCCTTTGTTATCGGCCATTTGCATGATGTGCAACATCGGTGAGATGCCGCCCACGCGCGGTGCATCAGGCTGGATGAAATCTGTGCCCGCTTCGATCAGCTGCGCATGCTCGTTGAAGCTGGTGAGCATTTCGCCAGTCGCAATCGGTGTGTCAAATCGCTTGGCCAGTTCGCCATGGCCTTCAAAATCCATCGCATCGAGCGGCTCTTCGATCCAGGTCAAATCGTATTCTTCCAGTGCACGACAAGCGCGCACGGCCTTCAAGCGATCCCATTGCTGATTCGCATCCACCATCAGCGGAAACCCATCTCCGAGCAGCTTGCGCACGCTGCTCACACGCCCAATATCCACCTGCAAATCGGGATGGCCCACCTTCAGCTTGATGCCACCTATACCCCTCTCGCGTGAGACTTCAACATTCTTCAAAACTTGCGCCAAGGGCGTACTGAAAAAACCACCCGAGGTGTTGTAGCACTGCACGCTCTCGCGGTGGCTGCCCAAAAGCTTGGCCAGCGGCAGATTGGCGCGTTTGGCCTTCATATCCCACAGCGCGATATCGAAAGGCGAAATCGCTTGGCTCGTCATGCCGCTGCGCCCCATGCTCGCGCCGGCCCACATCAGTTTCGTCCACAGGCGAGCGATATCGTTCGGATCTTCGCCAATCAAATTCGGCGCAATCTCTTTCGCATGCGCATACAGGCCCGGGCCGCCAGCGCGCTTGCTGTAGCCAAAGCCCATGCCATTGTGGCCATCGCGTGTGGTGATCTCGCAAAAGATGAAAGCAATCTCCGTCATCGGCTTTTGCCGCCCGGTCAGCACTTTGGCATCGCTCACCGGCGTGGCCAGCGGCAGGACGGTGAGCTGCAAGGCGATATTCGCGATGCGATCGCCTGCGTCTTGCGCAGTGGTTTGTGCGGCGTTAGATGCGTAGGAGACGCGGCTGGATTCAACGGTTTGGCTCATGGTGATTTTCACTTTCAAGAAGGGAAAGCAGACTCTGCGATGCCACACACACCTTGGCGCAAAGCAAACGCGCGCTACTCCTGCACATGCCAGAGCAGGCTTTCGCCCACCGCGTTTTGCGCATTCAAGATGAGTTCGGCTTGCATGATGTTCAAAGTCTGTCCACCAGAGTCTCAAAGGGCCCGGCTTTGACGAAGCCGCCGCCTTGGTACATCCGCGCAGGGTCGTTTTCAGCCAGAAGCGGCATACTTTCAGCCTTCGCGCGGAAAGGCTCTGAGCTGTCTTGCGGCTCGAAGCCCAGATGCGCAGCATGCGTGTTATCCCACCATGTGTCGCGGTTGTCAGACACGCCATAGACGATGGTGTGACCCAACTTCGGCGCAAACAAGCAGCAGCGGATCAGCTCAGTCAAATCTCTGTAGCTCAGCCAAGTGATGAGCATGCGCTGGTCTTTGGGTTCTGGAAAGGAAGAGCCAATGCGCAGACAAGCCGTTTCGATGCCGTAGCGATCAAAATAAAAGCGCGACAGGTCTTCACCAAAAGATTTTGAAAGGCCGTAGTAGCCATCAGGGCGTTTTGCGCAATTCGCATGGATCACATCACGCTGCTTGTGAAAACCAATCACATGATTGGAGCTGGCAAACACCACTCGCTTGACTTTTTGGCGACGCGCAGCTTCATAAAGATGAAAGACACCTTTGATATTGGCTTCCAGAATTAGCTCAAACGGATGCTCTGTAGAAATGCCTCCCATGTGAACAACGGCATCGCAACCTTGCAGCAATGTATCCACCGCGGCTTTGTCTGCCAGATCACAGGCTTGAATTTCTTCGCCTGCCTGCGTTTCGCCCAGCGGCGCGATATCAGACAAACGCAGGGTATGGGCAAATGGCTTGAGACTGCTGCGCAGCACCTTGCCCAAACCACCTGCTGCACCGGTGAGCAATAAGCGTGAAATTTTGGATGTAATCATGCTTTAGCCGTTATATATTCTACATAGTTTGCTATTACATTCATAGTGAATAGCATCCTGCATTCTTCTTCATCCACTCGGCAAAATCATCTTTGCTTTTTTGCTCTGTGGGCGGATACAGCCCCAAAATGCTGCGGCCTTCTTTGACGACCATCTCAGTGACAAAATCTTCAAATGCCGTCATCTCCACCGCCTCTTTGGCAATCTCATCAGCGATTCCAGCAGGAATCACAACCACGCCTTCTTTGTCACCCACCATCACGTCGCCCGGCCACACGGCCACATCGCCGCAGCCAATTGGTGCATTGATATCGAGCGCTTGATGCAACGTGAGATTCGTGGGTGAACTAGGGCGGTTGTGATACGCAGGAAAAGGCAGCGCAGCAATTTCTGGCGAATCGCGAAAACCACCATCCGTCACCACGCCTGCACAGCCGCGCACCATGAGGCGGCTGATGAGGATGGATCCTGCGGATGCGGCGCGTGCGTCTTTGCGGCTGTCGAATACGAGCACGCTGCCCGGCGGGCATTGCTCTACTGCGACGCGCTGGGGATGCGCGCGGTCTTGGAAGACGCTGATGGGATTCAAGTCTTCACGCGCGGGGATATAGCGCAGCGTGAAGGCTTCGCCGACCATATTCGGCAGATTCGCGTTCAGTGGATGTACATCTTGAATGAACTGATTGCGCAGGCCGCGTTTGAAGAGGGCTGTGCAAAGGGTGGCGGTGCTGACTGCGAGGAGCTTGGTTTTGGTGGTTGGGTTGAGAGGCATATGCTTTTTTGCTTCGGAGGGAGCGGGGAAATGCGAAAATTGGGGTCAGAGCACAATTTCGTCTGAGCGCTTATGCGCACCGGAAAGATCATTGTCTTGAATTGCGATCTGACCCCATTTTTCGCATTTCCCCTTTCGGTTTTCAGTAGATCACTGGCTCGGGTACGGGTGCGCCAAAACTCGTCTCTAAATAATCAAAATCGCAGCCTTGATCGGCTTGCATGATGTGTTGGGTGAACATGTGGCCGTAACCGCGCTCAAAGCGTTTGGGGGGCGGTGTCCAAGCAGCTTTGCGCTTTGCTAATTCAGCTTCGCTCACTTCCAAATGAATGCTGCGCTCGGGCACGTTCACGGTGATGAAATCGCCGTTTTGCACGAGTGCCAATGGCCCGCCGATATAGCTCTCTGGGCTCACATGCAAGATGCAAGCGCCATAGCTCGTGCCGCTCATGCGAGCGTCGGAGATGCGCAGCATATCGCGCACGCCCTGCTTCACCAATTTCGTAGGAATTGGCACCATGCCCCACTCTGGCATGCCGGGGCCACCTTGCGGGCCTGCGTTGCGCAAAATGATGATGTGGTTTTCAGTCACATCCAAGTCAGGATCGTCAATGGCTTTTTTGAGGCTGGGGTAATCGTCATACACCAGCACAGGCCCGGTGTGCTTCAAGAATTTCTCAGCGCAAGCGCTGGGCTTGATCACGCAGCCATTCGGTGCGAGATTGCCTCGAAGCACCGCCAATGCACCTTCTTTGTAAATCGCCTTGTCAATCGGGCGAATCACATCGTCGTTATAGACCTCGGCATCTTTCAAATTCTCTGCAACGCTTTGGCCGTTGACAGTTAAAGCCTCGCGGTGCAGCAAGCCGCCATCGAGCAGCGTTTTCATCAACGCCTTCATGCCGCCTGCGTAATAAAAGTCTTCCATCAGGTATTTTTCGCCGCTGGGGCGAATGTTCGCAATCACCGGCACTTTGCGGCTGAAGGCATCAAAATCATCCAGCGTGAGCGGCAAGCCTGCTCGGCGGGAGATTGCCACCAAATGAATGATCGCATTGGTGGAGCAGCCTTCTGCCATCGCCACGGTGAGCGCATTTTCAAAGTTCTCGCGGCTGAGCATGCGAGCAGGCGTGAGGTCTTCCCACACCATGTCCACCACCCGTCGCCCGCATTGCGTAGCCATGCGTTGGTGATTCGCATCGACCGCAGGAATGCTGGATGCGCCCGGTAGCGTCATGCCCAAGGCTTCCGCAATGCCCATCATGGTCGCCGCAGTGCCCATCACCATGCAAGTGCCAGCGCTGCGAGCGATGCCACCTTCAATTTCCATCCATTGCGTAGAGCTGATGTTGCCAGCGCGGCGCTCATCCCAGTATTTCCAAGCATCCGAGCCAGAGCCCAGTGTCTTGCCTTTCCAGTTGCCGCGCAGCATTGGGCCAGCAGGCAAATAGATGCATGGCAATCCTGCGCTGAATGCGCCCATCAACAGGCCGGGAGTCGTCTTGTCGCAGCCGCCCATGAGCACAGCGCCGTCAATTGGATGGCAGCGCAATTGCTCTTCGGCTTCAATGGCCAGCAGATTGCGATACATCATCGTCGTGGGCTTGACGAAATTTTCTGCCACGGAGATGCAAGGAATCTCCAGCGGAAAACCGCCGGCTTGCAACACACCGCGCTTGACTTCTTCCACGCGCTGCTTGAAATGCGAATGGCAATTGCCGATATCGCTCCATGTGTTCAAAATCGCAATGATCGGCTTGCCTTCCCAATCAGCATGGTCATAGCCCATTTGCATCGCACGCGAGCGATGGCCGAAGCCGCGCAGATCGTCGGGCGCAAACCAGCGTGCGCTGCGCAGTTCGTCGTAGGTCTTTCTCTTGGTCATCACTTAGCCTACATTACTGAGCTTTGATACCAGCAGTCTTGATCACTTTATCCCACTGCACGATTTCTTTGGCGACAAAATCAACATATGGCTTCTGCCCCAGTGGTGGAATCACAAAGCCTTGGCTTGCCATGCGCTGTACGATGGCAGGTGACATCATCACTTCTTTGATGGCGGCTTCAAGTCTATCCACAATCGGCTGTGGTGTACCTTTTTGAATCGAGAGGCCACTCCAGCTCAGCGCTTGAAAGCCGGGATAGCCGCTCTCCGCCACGGTGGGCACATCAGGAAACAGCGGGTTGCGCTGCAAGCTGCTCACAGCCAGCGCACGCAGCTTGCCTGATTTCACATGCGGCAGCGCCACATCTTGGTTGATAAACATGAACGGAATTTCGTTGCTAATGGCTGCAGTAAGCATCGGGCCGCCGCCGCGATAAGGAATGCCCGTCATAAAGATGCCCGCCGTCTGCTTGAACAGCTCCATCGCCATGTGGCCACTGGCGGCATGCGTGTAGCCGTAATCAAGCTTGCCTGGATTGGCCTTGGCGTATTTCACAACATCACCGAGCGTCTTGAACGGACGATCCGCATTGACGACCAGCACATTGGGCCCACTGTGCACTTGGCTCAGGTGAATGAAATCGGTATTCGAGTTGTAGCGGCTGGTCAAAGAAGGATCGAGGCCATGCGCTACGGCATTTTGGCCGACACCAGTTTGGATGAGCGTGTAGCCATCAGCTGCCGCCTTCACACCTCGCTCCGTGCCGATCACACCGCCGCCCCCACCCACGTTTTCTACCGTCACAGGCTGTTTCAAGATGCGCGACAGCGGCTCGGCCATCATGCGCCCCATTACATCGCTCGTGCCGCCCGGCGGGAAGGGAACGAGGATTTTGATCGGCTTGTTTGGGTAATCTGCTTGCGCCCATGCGGGTGTAGCCAACAATGCAAACGATCCTAAAATAATAGCAGTCTGCGCATATTTTATAAGGGCGACTCGTCGATTTGGCATAAAAATCTCCTGCTAAAGGGTTTGCACGAATTAAACTATACTAGTATTCTAGTAATAATTCCTACGCACAACATGCGTACTTTCACCAATACTCAGCCCCCTTAACCCCGATGGCTAGAAATCGACTACTTCTGCCCACTCTGACAGATCACCACGCGAGCGTGAGCAAGCTGCAGCGCAGCACATCTGCTCCGCGCGGGGCTTTTGCGCGCAATGCTTATGACGCGATTCGCAATGCCATTTTGGATTGCACCTTGTTGCCTGGTGTGGCACTTTCCGAGCAGGCGCTCTCCGAGGGCTTGGGTGTGAGCCGAGCACCCGTGCGCGATGCCCTGCGGCAGTTGGCAGCGGAAGGCTTGGTGCAAGTGATGCCGCAGCGCGGCACTTATGTGGCGCGAATTGATCCGCTTAAAGTGCGCGATGCCGTGTTTGTGCGTGAAGTGATTGAGTGCCGGGCAGCTGAGTTAGCCTGCGCGGCCTCGATTGTCGAAAAAAACCAACTGCTCGCCCTGCTCAGCAAGCAAGGAGCGGCCTCCAAGCGAGGCGATTACGCTGCCCATTTGCAGGCAGATGAACAATTGCATTTACGAATTCTTGAATTAGCCGGTCACCCGCATGCTTGGCCTGCGCTTCGCTTGGCCCGCACTGGCATGAACCGAGTTCGTCACTTGGCCATCAGCGCCGTCGGCAGCCACCACATCGCCATCAACCAACATCAACTCATCATCAACGCGATTGTGCAAGGCGATCCTGCTGTTGCCTGCGAGCAGATGCGCGAACACATCCGCTCGCCGCTGGCCTTTCTTGACGTGATCGCGCAGCATCATCCTGAATACATCGACAGCGAAGCGAAGCTAGCCCCTCATTGAAACTGCTGCGCATCAACAAAGTAGCTTAATGCCCTGCGTCAAGTTCATCCAAAGCGCAAAGCCAGAGGCGATCACCAACATCAGCCCGGCCAGTCGCTGTCCCCAAGCCTGTCGCCACTGCTTCAGCCGCGTCCAAGCCATGGGCAACCAACTCAACCACAAGACAGTCGCACTTGCAAATGCGAGCATCACCGCTGCCCCTTGCCATGCGCCTCCGCTCAAGCCCGCCATCAAGACCGCCGAGTACAGAAGGCCGCAAGGCAACATGCACCAAGCCATACCCAAACCAAGGCTCCCGCCTGTTGTTGCACCCGCACGCCTGACTTTGCCCCAAACCCAAGTTGATGCGTGTTGAATCCAAACAGGCTGCCGAGCAAACATCAAGAGCACCAAGCCCCACGCCATGATCCCCGCCTGCATCACAATCCAAGCAGGCTTGAGTAGCACGAGATTTTCACTGGCCCAGGCAATTGTTTGGACGAACGTTCCTGCGAGGACACCAAGCGCCGAGTAGCCAATCATTCGCCCTGCCTGAAAAGCGCCTAGCCGCTTGCCACCGAATTGCCCCAAACCAGTGCACACCGAGCCACACATCGCCAAGCAATGCGGCCCGCCAACGAGCCCCATGAGAAAAGCAGCTGAAATCAACCCCCAAAGCATCAGATCACCCTTGAGTAACGTTGACGATTGCGATCCGCTTGAAGGTAGCGGTCAAACACCATGGCAACTGCGCGCACCACATACCAACCCGCCTCCGTCACCTCGATGCAGTCAGCTTTAAGTACCAACAAACCATCCTCAGCCATCAACTGCAGCTGACGCATCTCTGGCTCAAAATACTTAGCAAACTCAATCAAGTGTGCCGACTCAATAGATTCATAGTCCACTGTGCCTTGGCACATGATGGACATGATCACAGCCCGCCTCAAAACATCATCCCGCCCGAGCGCCATACCTCGGGTCACAGGCAATACGTCTTGATTGAGAAGGTCGTAGTATTCTTCAAGGGTCTTGGCATTTTGACTGTAATGAACGCCGATTTTCCCAATCGAAGACACGCCTAAACCAATCAAATCGCAATCTGGTTGGGTGCTATAGCCTTGGAAATTTCGATGCAATCTGCCTTGTCGCTTGGCAATAGCAAGCGCGTCTGTCGGTAATGCAAAGTGATCCATGCCAACATAGATATAGCCAGCCTCGGAAAACATTTTCAGAGCCAGTTCTAGCATCGCAGTCTTGGTTGCAGCATTAGGCAGCTCGGCACTATGAATGCGACGCTGCGGCTTGAAGCGCTCTGGCAAATGAGCATAGGCATAGAGCGCAATTCGCTCAGGCCGCAAACTGATCACCTGCTTGAGTGTGGTCTCCATCGTGCTAAGGCTCTGGCGCGGTAAGCCATAAATCAAATCCATATTGATCGACTGAAATCCAATCACTCGCGCTTGCGCCATGAGTTGCTCGACATCCTCAAATGGCTGAACGCGATGAACCGCTTTTTGCACTGATGGATCAAAATCCTGCACACCCAAGCTGATTCGGTTGAATCCGAGATCCTTCAGATTCGCCAGTCTTAGAGCATTGACGGTTCGTGGATCGATCTCAATCGCGTACTCGCCGCTCTCGTCCAAAACCATGTACTGACGCAAACTCAGCATCATTTTTGCCAATTGCGCATCGCTCAAGAACGTCGGGGTGCCCCCTCCCAAATGCAGCTGATTCACATGCATCTTGTGAGTTATGCCCAGATCGCCAGATCCTTCTCTAGAACAGCTCAAATGTTGGGCATAGAGCTTGATTTCTTTATCCAAATAAGCCAGATACTCATCTGCCTTATCGTGATGTCGAGTGATGATCTTATTGCAGGCACAGTAGTAACAGAGGGACTCGCAAAACGGTAGATGGATGTAGACGGACAATGGCTGAGCCCCGGGCCGACCGATCACTTTTCTCATGTTGATAGCAGCCTCGAGGTGTTCTGCCTCAAAGGCTTCAACAAAACGATCTGCCGTCGGGTAGGAGGTGTAGCGCGGCCCGTTCTGATCAAAACGGTGCAGAACTTCGTTGGTCAGCGGGCTGATGGCATTAGCGGAGGTCATGATGAATCTGAGCAGGTCGTTGCACAATGAAGGAGCATTGAATGTGCCTTGAACGCCTGTGCGAAGTCTTGATCCAGATCAAGCCAAGGCGAATCGACAGAAACCACACGAAAGGGTTGCTTCTGAGCAGGTAGCCATGTTGAAGCCCTCTGTCCAAGTATTTTTACCCATGGTAAGCTTTAGTTCATTCAATTCAGTGCTCATATGATCAAGATTCACGAAGCCAAGATTACATGCTCATCTTGCAATATGCGCGAGCTCTGCATGCCCATCGGCCTGACCTCGGATGAGTTGATGCATATTGATGAACTGATCACCAATCGCAAAAAAATCTCTCGCGGAGCACATCTCTACCAAATTGGTGAGGCGTTTCGCCATCTTTATGCCATTCGCACGGGCTTCTTCAAAACCACCATCAGCATGGAAGATGGCAGAGAACAGGTCACAGGTTTCCAAATGGCTGGCGAGGTGCTTGGCCTCGACGGCATAGTCAACGACCTACACGCTTGTGATGCCATCGCACTAGAAGATTGCGAGGTGTGTGTCATACCTTTTGATCGGCTAGAAGAGCTGTCCGTCAGCGTCGTATCTCTACAGCGGCATGTGCACAAAATGATGAGCCGAGAAATAGTGCGCGATCAGGGCGTTATGCTTCTTCTGGGAAGTATGCGAGCGGATGAGCGCTTGGCTGCTTTTCTTTTGAATCTTGCACAGCGCCTACAGTCGCGTGGCTTTTCGCCGCAAGAAATGGTTTTGCGCATGACGCGCGAAGAAATTGGCAGTTATCTCGGCTTAAAACTCGAAACAGTCAGCCGAAGTTTTTCTAAGTTTGTGGCAGAAGGCATCGTCGAAGTAAAGCAGCGTCAAGTTCGCATCTTAGATTCACAAGCCCTACGATTGATTGCTAACCCGCAAGTTTGCACCTAATTTAAGCGAGTTTGTCACCAGATCCAGATCTTGAGAGCCAAGCCGTCATCAGGCTGCTAGCAACAGTGATCAACCAAAACAAAAAAAACGCGACCGAGTAGATGCCTTGGGATGACATCCCGCCATGCATTTGCGCCCATTTGAGTTCAGCGGGATCAATCAACGCGAAGACCAGCATCTCCAGCACGCTAGCCGCAAGAAACGAGGGCCAGAGAATACACATCCACGGTAAGTTCATCATTGCACTCTCCTTGCAGGTTGTTCTGCGGCGTCACTTAGCTGCAGCAGGTGAACCGCCGGTGGCTGCATGATTACGTGCCTGCTTTGCAGGCAGCAGCGATGCAGGTTCTTGGGCATTTTTCTGGCTTAGAGCAATGCCTTTTTGATAATAATTCTCGACAACCGTATCGGCACCGGACACCGCGATCCACATCGTCAAAAATCCGGCAACGATCACCGTCAAGGGGCCTACCAAAATAAGCCAACAGTAAGGATTTCGCCACCACGGTCCAGATAGCTTCTCTTTGAGAGCCTCGGCGGCAGCGGATGGTGTGTTTGGGTTGCGTGTCATAGGGTCACCTTGGGACGTAAAAAACTGTTTTCTCGATCAACGTATGGCTATCTACATCACTTTGAATTTGCAAGGCAATCGGATGAGCGCCGGGCGCTTGACTACCGTAGGGAATATCAAGGCGAAGCACAACCCAGCGCGACTCAGCCGCTGGTACTTCCACTTTCGATTCACCCGCTATCTTGATACCGTCCAGGCCCTTGGGTTCCAGCACAAACCGCTGAGCAGTGTCTGACGCATTCATGATTTGCACGCGATACACGTTCTCAAGAATTCCTCCAGGCATGATGCGAGCAAGCACACCACGGTCACGCACCACATCGACCATGAAAGTGGGCCTGATACTCAAAGACACCACCCACGCAGCACACACCAACGCCCAGATAGCGCCATAGGCCAGCACACGCGGTCGACGCAGTCGTTGCAAAATCTGAGCTGAACTCCATTTGTTATCTACAGCTTGTTGAGTGCTGTAACGAATCAACCCGCGCGGATATTTCAATTTATCCATGACGACGTTGCAAGCGTCCACGCAGGCTGCGCAACCGATGCACTCGTATTGCAATCCCTTGCGAATGTCGATGCCCGTCGGGCACACTTGCACGCACAAGGTGCAATCTACACAGGCGCCTAAGCCCAATTGCTGAGGGTCTGCACTGCGAGCTCTTGCACCGCGTGGCTCGCCACGATCTTCATCGTAGGTCACGATCAGGGTGTCTTTGTCGAACATCGCGCTCTGAAAACGTGCATAGGGACACATGTATTTACAAACTTGTTCGCGCATGAAGCCCGCGTTACCGTACGTAGCGAAGGCGTAAAACAACATCCAAAACAGTTGCCAAGGGCCAAGCTGAAAGCTCATCACTTGCGCAGCAAGATCGCGAATCGGCGTGAAATAGCCAACAAAGGTGTACCCCGTCCACAAAGCAACCAAAAGCCACAAGCCATGCTTGGCAGCTTTGCGACTTATCTTCTTCACAGACCAAGTTTGCGCATCCAGTTTTTGCCTCTTTTGGCGATCCCCTTCAACGAAACGCTCTATCGCCATGAATATCTCGGTGTACACCGTCTGTGGACACGCGTAGCCACACCACACCCGTCCTGCGATGGCGGTCACGAGAAAGAGTGAAAGCGCGCAAATGATCAGCAAGGTCGCCAGATAGATGAAATCCTGCGGATACAAGACCAACCCGAAAATATAGAAGCGTCGCGCCTCAAGATCAAACAAAATCGCTTGACGCTGCCCCCAGGCTAACCAAGGCGAGAGATAAAACACCAACTGCGTGATCCAGACAGCGGCCCAGCGCAACTTGGCGTAACGGCCCTGAACGCTCCTCGCGTATATCTTCTCTTCCGATTTGAACAGGCTGATGTGTCCCTCACTGCCAAAAGGTTCCGGTGCCGAAAGGATGGGAATCACCTTCTGGCTTCGCGAGGAACTGCTTTCTGTCATTTATGAATGCCCTTCAACTTGACTTGACTCATCGCTTTCACTTGGCCAAGCCTTTGTTCGACAAGCCCCATACATAGGCAGACAGCAGCTTGATCTGCTCTTCACTCACACGGTCCTTTTGTGCAGGCATCATGTTGGCTTTGCCGTTGTTGATCATTTCTATGATGAACTCTTTGCCAAAGCCATGCAGCCAAACGTCATCCGTCAGGTTGGGTGCGCCAAGCGCTGTGTTGCCCTTGCCATTGACACCATGACATGCTGCACAAGAAGTGAACTTTGATTTCCCTAGACCAGCGCGCAGCGTATCGTTGGGGCTACCCGACAAGCTGAGCACGTAGTTGGCCAAATCACGGACATCATCAGAGTTGCCCACGGCCGCGCCCAGCGCAGGCATGTTGGCATTTCTACCATTGGTGATGGTTTCAACGATATTCTCAGGACTACCGCCATGTAACCAGTCTTTGTCAGTGAGGTTTGGAAATCCCTTGGAACCACGTGCGTCAGATCCATGGCATTGGGCGCAGTTGTTCAGGTACAAGCGCTGTGCCATGGCCATGGCCTGCGGATTTTGTGTCAACTGTTCAGTATTCAAGCCAGCAAACTGCGCATATATAAGCTTCATGCTCTTCTGGCCTGCATCAACCTCTTGGTTGTAGCGTCCCTCTGATGACCAAGCGCTCGATCCGACATAAGAGCCTAAACCCGGGTAGAGATACAAATATCCCACACCGAAAATCACCGTCAAAATATAGAGACCTACCCACCAAAGCGGTAAAGGATTGTTGGATTCTTTGAGGTCACCGTCCCAGACGTGGCCCGTCGTGTTATCAGGCGAAGGCTGCACCTTCTTACCCATAACAAGAAACAAGCCAACTAGGCAGGCCGCAATACTCACCAAAGTGGCGATCAAGATGAACCAAGACCAACTGCTTGAGAAGAAATCACTCATAACCGTCACTCCTCCAGCAAAGGCAGCTGAGCCGCCTGATCGAAACTCTTGCGGTTGCTCTTGGACCATGCCCAAGCCACAATACCCAGAAATAGCAGCATGCTGAGAACCGTCACGGCACTACGCAAAGTGTTGATATCCATTTTTCTCTCCTGTCATTTCAAAGCCAAACCGAGACCCTGCAAATAGGCGATCAGAGCTTCCATCTCAGTCTTTCCTTTGAGCTGCTCGGGTGCCTTTGCAATTTCCTCATCGGTGTATGGCACGCCAACAATACGCAAGGCTCTCATCTTTTGTCCAATATCATCCGTTGACACTTTCGTTGTGTTCAACCACGGATATGCAGGCATGTTCGACTCAGGTACCAAATCGCGTGGATTGGTCAAGTGGATGCGATGCCACTCATCGTTGTATTTACCGCCGACGCGGTGCAGGTCAGGGCCTGTACGCTTGCTGCCCCACTGAAAGGGGTGATCGTAGACAAACTCTCCCGCTACGGAATAGTGACCGTAGCGCAGCGTTTCAGCACGGAAAGGCCGAATCATCTGAGAGTGGCAGTTGTAGCAGCCCTCACGCAGATAAATGTCTCTACCCACCAGTTGCATCGCCTCATAGGGTTTGACCCCTGCAATAGGTTGCGTGAGAGATTTCTGGAAGAACAATGGCACGATCTCTACCAAGCCACCGATAGCTACAACCAAGATGATGAGTACTACCATCAGGAAACTATTCGTCTCGATCTTCTCGTGAGAAAACCCTTTTGGCGTGTTTTCGGAGTGTTCTGACATGTGGATTACCTTTAAACGTGATGAGTCTTGAATTTTTTTATGCAGCGACGGGACTTGGAATTTGAACGATGACCGAACGTCCGCCGACCGCTGTCATCCAAACGTTCCAGGTCATGATCAACATGCCAGACAGGTAGAGGGCGCCTCCAACAAAGCGAATAACGTAATAGGGGTACGTGGCCTTGACTGACTCAACAAAGGTGTAAGCCAGTGTGCCGTCGGCATTGACTTCCCTCCACATCAAACCTTGCATAACACCAGCGATCCACATCGCTGCGATATAGAAAACAACACCGATGGTTGCAATCCAAAAATGCATTTCAATCGCCTTGATACTGTGCATTTGCGGACGACCAAACAGCCGTGGGATTAGGAAGTAAATGGCACCAATCGAAATAAAACCAACCCAACCCAAGGCGCCAGAATGAACGTGGCCAACAGTCCAGTCGGTATAGTGGCTCAAGGCGTTGACCGTCTTGATCGACATCATCGGACCCTCAAAGGTACTCATGCCGTAGAAAGAGAGCGAGACAATCAAGAAGCGAAGAATCGGATCGTCGCGCAGTTTGTGCCATGCGCCTGATAGCGTCATGATGCCGTTGATCATGCCGCCCCAGCTGGGTGCAAGCAGGATGAGCGAGAACACCATGCCAATGGATTGGGTCCAGTCAGGCAGCGCGGTGTAATGCAGGTGATGCGGGCCCGCCCACATGTACGTGAAAATCAATGCCCAGAAGTGAACAATCGATAGGCGATAGCTATAAACAGGGCGGCCCGCTTGTTTTGGAATGAAGTAATACATCATCCCTAAGAATCCAGCCGTAAGAAAGAACCCTACTGCGTTATGCCCATACCACCACTGCACCATCGCATCTTGCACACCTGCATAGGCCGAGTAGGATTTCATCCAACCTGCGGGTATGGCGGCGCTGTTCACAATATGCAAAATTGCAACTGTCAAGATAAATGCGCCATAGAACCAATTGGCAACGTAGATGTGTTTGACTTTTCTTTGAGCAATCGTGCCGAAGAACACCACCGCATATGACACCCAAACAATCGCAATCAGAATATCAATGGGCCACTCCAGTTCGGCATATTCTTTGCCTTGAGTAAAGCCCATTGGAAGAGAGATGGCTGCAGCAACAATCACCGCCTGCCAACCCCAGAATGTAAAGCTAGCCAGCTTCGGTAAAAAAAGTGCTGTTTGGCAGGTGCGTTGGACGCTGTAATAGCTCGTTGCAAACAGCGCGCAGCCACCAAACGCAAAGATCACCGCATTGGTGTGCAAAGGACGCAGACGCCCATAACTTAACCAAGGTACGCCGAAATTCAACGCGGGCCAAGCCAGCTGAGCCGCAATCAGCAGACCGACAGTCATGCCGACGACACCCCATAAAACAGTTGCCAGGCTAAACTGCCTAACCACGTCATCCTGATAAGTAGCCGAAGAATGCGTCTTAGATTGCATTTCTGTTTTACCTGTGTCTTGCATGCTGACCTCTGCTCAATAGTGAATGCTTCAAGTGTGTGGGGGCGCTGATCTGCAGATCTTGATGTAGATCAATCTTGGTTGAGAATCTTCTCGCCTTGTTGATCAAGATCCTCAAATTGATCTGAATTCACGGCCCACCATAGCCCGATGACGATGAGAAGCGCTAGAGATACCGATAGTGGAATCAACAACAATAAGATATCCATCCCATTAGTTCCCGGTGCGCTGTAAGCACAAAGAATTCATCAAAACAAATAAGGAGCTCAATGCCATGCCGAGCCCTGCCATCCAAGGCGAAAGCAAGCCCGCTAAAGCAAGCGGCACACAGCTCAAGTTGTAGATCAGCGCCCAAATGAGGTTCTGCTTAACGATGCGCATCGTTCGCTGCGCCTGTTTGTGCGCCATCGCAATGGGTGCCAAGGATTGCGCAGTGAGCAGAAAATCTGCTTTTACGCTGGCCAACGCTGCACCCTGCGCTGGCGCAAACGAAACCTCTGCCGCCGCCAAGACAGGAGAGTCATTGATGCCATCGCCCACCATCGCAACGCGATAGCCTTGGGTCTGAAGGTTTCGCAGGCCTTTGAGTTTGTCTTGCGCGGAGCATGCCGCAAAGATCTCATCGGTGTTGTGTTGCCAATTGAGTTGCTGCGCTATACGCATCACGGATGGCATCGCGTCGCCCGACATGATGCTCAAATGCGAAGGCATCGAAGGCGCTTGCTCGTTTAAGCTGCGCCTGATTTCATGGATCGTCCAATTCGCATCAGGCCGCAGCTCTTCATTGAGAGAAAAGGTGGCCAAAAGGCCTTGGCCATCGGTCAAATAAACCTCGCGCGAATTTATGCCACTGATTTGCGGCTCCAATCCGCAGAATACGGCTGAACCCAAGCGATATTCCACAGGCGGCAGGCCTTCCAAGCTGATTTCGCCTCTCACACCTTGACCAGGCACATCTTGAACGTTGACAAAAAGATGGCAATCAGAGTTCACGCCAGAGTCAGCAACATACTGCTGCACAGCTTGTGACACTGGGTGCATGCTGTGGCTAGCCAGCCCTCCCGCCCGCGCAAGGGCTTGCTCCTTGTCTATTCTTGGCAGCACCTCCACCGCTGCGGCAGCCAATTGACTTCGCGTCAACGATCCTGTTTTATCGAAAATAAAGTGGTTGATTCTTGATAATCTTTCAAGCGCGGAGAGATCACGAACGAGCAATCCCTTTTGAGCCAACGCCGAAGCACTGGATAAAAAAGCGGCTGGTGCAGCCAGCGCCAGAGCACATGGGCAGGTAACGATCAGAATCGCGATAGCAGACAGCACCGCACGATGTGGATCAGATGACCACCAAAACGCAAAGGATGCCAGCGCCAGCAAAAGCACCACGATTAGAAACGGTTTGGCTACGCGATCTGCGATTTGTACGATTTGAGGCTTCGTGTGCAAACTGCTCTGCATCAATTGCGCCATTTCCCCGTGCTTGGTGTCATTACCCACTTGCGTCAAGCGCACTTGCAGAGGAGCGGTTAAATTGGTCGTTCCTGCATAGACGACGTCATTCAAGCCCTTGGCTACTGGGATCGCCTCGCCCGTCAACAAAGACTCCTCCGCCTCAGAATCGCCATCGACGATCACACCATCGGCAGCAAAGCTTTCGCCCATGCGCACATGAATGACATCACCGACATTCAGGCTCTGCGTTGGAACAGCTCGCACCTCACCACCAACGCCCACCCGTTGGGCAGACACAGGCAGTTGATCTGCGCCCGCCTCAAGTTGCCCTGCAACTTGCTGCTTCAGGCGCGCCTCCCACCAACGACCAGTCAGAAGGAAGAAGACCAGCATCGTGAGTGAATCGAAATAAAGCTCCGATCCCCACAAGCCCGCTGGATCCATCACCGCTGCCGTGCTAACAGCAAAGGTCAATGCTATACCCAAAGAGACCGGTAAATCCATGCTGATGCGGCCATGCTTGACGTCGTTCCATGCAGCACGAAAAAATGGGCCGCACGAAAAAAGTATCACAGGCAAGGTCAATAGCAAGCTGGCCCAGCGCAGCAGTTGATCGCTGAGCGGATCAATCTCGCCTGCTCCAGCGCTGTAGTTTGGCCAAGCGTACATCATGACCTGCATCATGCAAAAACCTGCAACCATCCATCGCCATAGCATGGCTCGCTTCTCAAGACGCGATTGCTCCAGAGCATCGGCACCCTGAATGGGCACGAGTGCGTAACCAGCCCCAGCGACAGCAGCCAACCACCTTGATGGTTTCACTAGCCGCTGATCCCACGTGATGCGCGCACGCGAGGACATCGCATCAACCTGCGCACTCAGCACGCCCGGCACTTGCCTCAGGCTCTGCTGCACTCTGGCAGCGCAGGCGCTACAGTGCATGCCCTGCACCTTGACGCGAGAAACCCATATTTCATTGCCCTGCGCTTGACTGAATGACTTCCATTTGGCATCGTCGTCAAATGATTGCCAAGGCGCTGGAACAGTGCTCGCACTGCTTTCATCCCGACTACCAACTGGAAGCAAGACACCAGCTTGGACGGATGCCATCGTAAGGGGGTGGGAGGGGCTGCTCATATGCGTTTGAGCATAAAGAATTTCATCTTCTCATCGTTTGATCTAGATCAAACCAACGCACCGCCACATGCTCTATTGTTGAACCATCAACAACGAGGAGTGCAGTATGTTCAAGAAGATTCTCATTACTACCGATGGTTCTGATCTCGCTAGCAAGGCAATTAGCGCAGGAATTGAGCTGGCATCTAGCTTGAACGCGAAAATCGTATTTTTGCGCGTTGTTCCGCGTTACCCTACGGCTTATTTTGAGGGAGCGATCACGCTCAACCCTGCCGACATTGGTCGAATCGAGGGGCAATGGAATGCACAAGCCCAGAAGAGCTTAGACGACGCATGCGAAAAGGCATTGCGCCACGCAGTTAAAGCAACGCCCATGACCGTGAAATCTGATTTCATAGCCGAATCCGTCATCGCTGCTGCCAAAAAGCAGAAATGCGACGTGATTGTGATGGCTTCGCACGGCTACAAAGGTATCAAACGACTACTCATGGGCAGCGAAACGCTCAACGTCTTGACGCATTCGCACATTCCAGTACTGGTTTTGCGCTAGATCAGAACAGTCTTGGGCCATCACATACTTTGTGGGGCCTCTGTTGAAGTGCCTATATTGCTTGTGAAGTGAGCCGTGCTTTCAACTAAACGTCGCCTTATATTGCTCACGCAGCAGATTCTTTTGCACTTTACCCATCGTGTTGCGCGGCAGTTCTGAGACGATCTCGCAACGCTTGGGGATTTTGAAGTTAGCTAGATTTGTTTTCAGATTGGCCAAGATGCTTTCTGGCTTCACATTTGCACCCGATTTAAGAATCACGACAGCAATACCCACCTCACCGAAATCGGGATGCGGCACGCCGATCAAGGCACTTTCTTGCACACCGGGCAGCTCATTGATGTAGCCTTCAATTTCAGCAGGATAGACGTTGTAACCACCCGAGATGATCAGGTCTTTGCTGCGGCCTACGATATGTACGTAGCCGCGCTCATCTTGTTTGCCGACATCGCCTGTGCGAAAGTAACCGTCTTGCGTGAATTCCTCGGCCGTCTTCTCAGGCATGCGCCAGTAGCCCGCAAACACATTGGCACCTTTGACCTGAATGCCGCCAATCTCACCTGTGGCTAGCGGCTTATCGTCATCACCGCAAACGCGCAAGCTCACACCTGGCAAGGGAAAGCCCACGGTGCCAGCGCGGCGCTCGTTTTGTTTAGCGTAGCGCGCATCGGCAGCATAGGGATTACTCGTGAGCATCACGGTTTCGCTCATGCCGTAGCGCTCTAGAATTTTGTGGCCTGTGCGCTGCTCCCATTCTTCGTGAGTTTCTTTCAGCAAAGGCGCTGAGCCTGCAATGAACAGGCGCATGTTTTTCGCAGCAGCTTGCGACAGCGAAGGCTCGGCGAGCATGCGTGTGTACAGCGTGGGCACACCCATAAAAACAGTGGCTCGCGGCATGGCGGCAATCACGGCTTTCGGATCAAACTTATTGAGCCAAATCATTTTGCTGCCATTGATCAACGCAGCATGAATAGCGACGAAAAGGCCGTGCACATGAAAAATCGGCAGTGCGTGAATCAGCACATCGCCTCCTTGTGCTGACGTACGCCAACCCCAATAGTCTTTCAGCACCAGCGCATTGCTAAGCATATTGCCATGCGACAGCATCGCCCCTTTGCTGCGCCCTGTGGTGCCACTCGTATACAAAATCGCCGCAAGATCAGCATCTTTACTGCGTGAGATGCTATGAATATCAGAGCAATGCGCGGCGCGATCAAGCAAGCTGCCGCTGCGATCATCATCTAAGGTGAACACGCTTTGCGCGCCACAGCTGAACGCGATTTTCGACACCCAGCCGAAATTCTTAGCCGCACACACCACCACTGCAGGCTCGGCATTGGTGATGAAGTATTCCATCTCTGCGCTTTGATAGGCAGTATTCAAAGGCAAAAATACCAAGCCTGCGCGTAGCGTAGCCAAGTAAAGCATCATCGCTTCCACAGACTTTTCCACCTGCACCGCCACGCGGCTGCCGGCGGGAATCTTCAGGTTTTTCAGCAAATCGGCCATCATCGCGCTGCCGCGCTCAATGTCGCGCCAAGAGTAGTGCAGGCCGTTGTCTGTTTCCACAGCAATTGAATCTAAATCAGTAGGGAATTGCTCGCGCAGGTTGGCGTAAATATTAGCGTTTTTCATGTATCAGTAAGAAGGAAAATGGGTTATTTAGGGTTTGCGCTGGGGATAACATTCACGAACAAAACACAAGACATCTATGCAACGCAGAAAAATTTTTGAAACTACGGCCACGCTGGGCTTGGGCGCAATGGCCGGTTGCGCGTTTGCGGGCAACGCATCCAAGCAGGTGCGCACGCCGTTTGAAGTAAGCACGCAATACCTGCCGATTGTGGGCAGCGACATGCAATTCCCCGTGTGCCGGGTTTACTGCATTGGCCGCAACTACCGCGCTCATGCGATTGAGATGGGCTCCAACCCCGATCGCGAGCCACCTTTTTTCTTCCAAAAGCCCTCCGATGCTGTGCAGCGCGTGCCACCAGGTAAGACGGTTGATCACCCCTACCCGACGCTCACAAAAAATTATCACTGCGAAGTCGAGCTCGTCGCTGCGCTGCACAAGGGCGGCAAGAATAGTCCGATTGCCACCGCGC
Source organism: Variovorax sp. (assembly GCA_031375105.1). Taxonomy (GTDB): domain Bacteria; phylum Pseudomonadota; class Gammaproteobacteria; order Burkholderiales; family Burkholderiaceae_C; genus JANMDU01. The sequence continues at coordinate 232,175 of JANMHJ010000046.1, read as the reverse complement.
TCGATCACGTCTATGCCTACGCACTCGGCTTGGACATGACGCGCCGCGATTTGCAGCGTGTCATGGGCGATGAGAAAAAGCCTTGTGAAATTGGCAAAAGCATTGATCGCTCCGCACCCATTGGCCCTTTGCATCTTGTCAGCCAAGTGGGGCATATCGGCAAGGCAGGCATTTGGCTCAAGGTCAATGGCGCGATCAAGCAAAACGCGACTCTGAATCAAATGATTTGGAGCGTGGCCGAGCAGATCAGCAAACTTTCGGAAACCAACGAACTGTTTCCCGGCGACATCATTTACTCCGGCACACCTGAAAACGTGGGCCCCGTGGTGCGCGGTGATGTGATCGATTGCCATATTGATGGTCTGCCGGATTTGAGCGTCAAGATCGTTTGATTGCTGATGCCAATGCGCCGTCAATCGGATGCGGCGCTTGGCATAAATTGAGGCGAGCGCTTTTGCAAGAAGGCGCTGATACCTTCCACATGCTCTGTACTGGCGGCGTATGCATAAGCATCATTCACTATCGATTTCATAGCACTCTGCGCATATCCCATAACGGCTACTGGGCTATTTTCTTTATAAAACTGCCTTAGAAATTGTTTATTGAGCTTGGCAGCTTGCGGCGAGAGCGCGGCTATACGCCGCGCCGTCTCCAGAGCTTCTTGCTGCAACTCACTATCTGGCACAACGCGTTGAATCACGCCGCGCACCTTCATCTCTGAAGCTGTTAGCACCTTCGCCTCCAGCAGCATTTCGCGCACCGTGGCCTCGCCGGCTGCTCGCAATACAATCGCCAGCTCACGCTGCGCCATCGGCATGCCCAGCTTGGCTATCGGTGCGCCAAAAGTTGCGCCCTGCCCTGCGATGCGAATATCTGCACAAGAAGCGATCTCTAGCCCGCCGCCCATGCAATGGCCGGCGATCATCGCCACGATGGGAATATCTAGCGCCAGTAAAGCTTCAAGTGCCGGAGCCACATCGTCTTCATGAAACGCTCGCAAGCTGCTGGGCTCAAAGCGAAAGCTCGGATATTCCGAAATATCGCCGCCTGAGCAAAAATGATCGCCCTCGCCGCGAACGATGAGGCAGCGTGTGTCTGCCGGCAATGCTTCGAGTATGGCGGGAAGTGCCTGCCACATCGCTCTTGACATCGCATTGCGCCGCGCGGCGTGGCTGATCACGAGTGTGGCAATCTGCCCCGCAACCTCTACACGCAGCACGATCAGTCCAACTTCGCACCCGAGAGCTTCACGACCTGCTCCCAGCGCTTGATCTCAGCGCTCACAAAGCCACCAAACTGTGCGCCAGTGAGCCCGGTGAACTCTGCGCCTTGGCGTGCCCAAGCGGCTTTGGCTTCGTCGGTGTTGTACGCCTTGCGGATTTCTTCGATGGCGCGGGTTTGCAAATCTGCTGGTGTACCGCGTGGTGTCCACACGCCATACCAAGTCGTCACGGTGTAATCTGGCAAGCCCAGCTCAGCCGCGCAAGGTACATCGGGGAAAGCAGGGTTGCGTTGTTTGCCTGAGACCATCAGCGCCTTAATGCGGCCACCGCTGATGTGTGCAGCGCTTGAGCCCAAGCCATCAAACATCATCTCCACATCGCCTGCAATTAAGCCTTGCAGTGCGGGGCCGGCGCCGCGATAGGGAATGTGGGTGATGAAGGTTTTGGTTTGCTGCTTGAACAGCTCGCCTGCCAGATGGTGCGATGTGCCGCCGCCTGCAGAGCCGTAGTTGAGCTTGCCAGGATTCTTCTTTAAGAATTCCACAAACTCTTTGAAATTATTCACCGGCACTTTGCGCGGATTGATCACCACCACCTGCGGCACATTGGCCACCAAGATCAAAGGTACGAAATCTTTCTCGATGTCGTAATCTAATTTTGTGTACATGCTCGGCGCAATCGAATGATGCACAGCACCCATGAAAAGATTGTAGCCATCTGCAGGTGCTTTGGCTGCGACACCTGCACCTAGCGTGCCGCCCGCACCGCCTTTATTGTCAATCACCATGGTGCGGCCCGTGTTTTTGGTAAACGCAGCAGACAAAGGCCGAGCAAATGCATCCGTGCCTCCTCCAGCCGGAAAGGGCACGATTAAATTGACAGGCTTTGCGGGCCAAGCCGACGTAGATTGTGCGCTGGATGCTACGGAAAATGTAGCAAGGCCTGTCGCAGTGATTGCACTAGCAGCCAAGGCTGTGCGGCGATTCATCAGATCATTCATGGTTTGTCTCCAGATTTATGGTTAACTCAGCAGCTTTTTAATATCCGAGCTGCAAGCTATTTTGCCTGCTTGCAAAGATTGACGGTATTTGTCGATTTGGCGTAGATCATATAGATAATTGACCATCAAGCCGAAGGATTGCTTGATGCCTTTGGCACTCGGATCAGCCGCCCAATTGATGCGCTCCACACGTGCGCCGTTGCCCAAATGAAACTTGGCCACAGCATCCAGCGGTTGGCCCTCTTTCAGCTCAACGGCAAGGTATTGCGCGGCGCGGTTAAGCAATGCGGATTGCTGGGTCTGCGCATCAGCATCCGCTTGTGCAAACAAGTCGGGATCAGCCTTGTGTAGCCAAGCGCGAAACCCAGGGATCGGTGAGAGCGTGGCGAAAATTTTGAGTCGCGGCAAATCAAGCTTGAGCGTTTCGACCACGCGCTTGATCAGCGAATCGCCAAAACCAACGCCTCGCAAGCCCGCTTGCGTGTTGCTGATTGAGTAAAAAATCGCCGTTGTCGCGGCTTTTACATCTTCCAAGCCCGCATGCTCATCCAGTAGCGGTGTGATCGAGGCTGCGATTTCATCGCCCAGCGCCACTTCCACAAAAATCAAAGGCTCATCGGGCAGTTTGGCATGAAAGAAACCATAGCATCGGCGATCTGAATCCAGCCGGTTTTTCAAATCCATCCAGCTTTTGATGTCATGCACCGCTTCATAGCGAATCAGCTTTTCCAACAACGAAGCGGGGCTGTCCCAACTAATGCGGCGCAGCTCCAAAAAGGCCACGTCAAACCATGTAGAAAGCAGGGCTTCTAGTTCCGCATCCAGCGCGAGCAAGCGCCGATCACGCTTGATCTCGGGCAGCCATTGGGTTCGCATGTCCACCAAAAAACGCATACCATCTGGAAACGCAGAAAACCGCTGTAGCAAACGCCTGCGCGGCGATGCCAGTGATTTATGCAAAGCCACCTCGGCCTCACCCTGCTCGCCAGAGGACAATGCCGACTCATAGCGCTCCCGAGCCAAGCTCAGTTGCTTCACATCCGGCGCAAATTGCTCGCTCATCAGCAGCCACATATCGCGCTGCTCATGCAAACTGGCCTTGGCATACCATTTGGCCACACCTTGCGCGCGCCGACCGCCCTCCACTTCACTCACCCCCGGATCCGCCACCGCTTGCAGCTCTTGCAGCGTGCGTCGCAGCACACGCGGCGACAAGGCTTCATGTTTTTGCTTGAGCGAGGATTTCAGTCGCTCCTGCGTGGAGCGCATCGCGTGATCCGTAGTTGCTATGATTACTATAGCACTCTGCTCAATACCGATAACGGCGGGAGGCTTATTTTCTTTAATATTCTTTGTTTTCACAGCCTGCGCACCCTCAGCCTGCCAGCCCAGCTTGGCGGCATGACGGCGCAACCAAGAGCCCGCTTGCTGGCCGCGACTGGCAGACTGGGCAAGGCGATCAGGCATAACATCGAGTCCCATCGTCACACGACCAACCTGCTGTGCTGGCTTCTGGCCAACTCGCGCAGCGCTTCACGCTGGCGGGTCAGATGCGTACGCATCGCTGCTTCTGCCCCAGCAGCATCACGCGCCCGCAAGGCTGCAAACACCGCCATGTGTTCAGACAAGCTCTGCTGCAAGCGCCCCGGAGCATGCAATTGCTGCAAACGCGCCAGCTTCAAGATTTTGCGCAAATCGCCGATCACTTGCGCCAACCATTTGTTGTTGGCCAACATGATGATGGCCTCATGAATCGCGAAATTCGCTTCGTAATAATCATTGATGCGATGCGCCTTGGCTGCCTTTTGCAAGCGCTCATGCAAGGTGGCCAATGCCACCAAATCAGCATCTGTGGCCTTGAGTGCCGCCTCATGTGCACAGCGCCCTTCTAGCAGTGCAATCACTGGGAAGATTTCATCCAAATCCTGCTCAGTCACTTTATTCACAAAACTGCCCCGGCGCGCCTCTTGCCGAATCAAGCCCTCCGCAGCCAACACTTTCAACGCCTCGCGCAGCGGTGTGCGGGATATCTGAAGCTGCTCACATAGCGCCACCTCATCCACGAATGCACCCGGTGCCAGGTCCCCACTGAAGATGCGCTGACGCAGCTGTGCAGCGACTTCGCTATGCAAAGACTCCGACACAGAACGCAGGGCAACTAGGCTGACAAATGGGGCGACTGGCATGACGCGAGTACTTTCAATCCTTGGAAAGATTCATAATTACCAGTAATTATGGCTAATCACAGTAAATTTCTCAAGCTTTTTTACATATTCTTCAGGATAAAGTGAGGCTTTTATGACACAGCCTCCGTCTTTTAACGACGCCCTCAAGTGGCTCGTTTTTGTGCCCAAACCCACAGGCCCACACCGCCCAAAATCATCGGCACACAGAGCCATTGCCCCATGCTCAGCCCCAGGCCCAGCAGCCCCAGATGCGCATCCGGCTCACGGAAAAATTCGGCGATAAAGCGGAACACGCCATAGCCAAAGAGAAAAGCCGCAGCCACTTGCCCGCTCTTACGCTCTTTGCGTGCATACAGCCAAAGCAAGATGAAAAGCAATGCGCCTTCCATCGCGATTTGATACAGCTGTGAAGGATGGCGCGGCGCATCACCCGCACCGCGAAACACCATGCCCCAAGGCAAGCTCGGATCAGCAACACGGCCCCAAAGCTCGCCGTTGATGAAATTACCAATGCGCCCCATCATCAGCCCGGTCGGCACGCAAGGTGCCACAAAATCAGCCACTTCCAACAAGGTGCGCCCGCGCGTTTTGGCAAACCACATCTCCGCCACCACCACACCCAGCAGCCCACCATGAAAACTCATACCGCCCTGCCACACATAAAAGATCTCCAGCGGATGACTCAAGTAATAGCCCGGTTTGTAGAACAAGCAGTACCCAATTCGACCGCCGAGCACCACGCCCATCACGCCGAGAAACAGAATGTCTTCCACATCGCGCTTGGTCCATTTCAAGCGCGCAAAAGGCTGGTGCGCAATGCGCAGCGTGCCCAAATACCAAAACAGCGCAAACGCGGCCAAGTACGTCAAGCCATACCAATGCACGGCCAAGGGGCCAAGTTTGATGGCAATCGGGTCAATTTGAGGATGAATCAGCATGGCGCAGATTGTGCCTCAAGCGAGCGAAGCAAAGCCTATCGCCTTGACATACAGCTCAGACCCATCACCCTGCCCACACTCAGGTAAAGCAAAGAGCTGACAATTCAAACAGGAGTTATCTTTATGCAGCGCTTAACGATGTATTACGACGGAGCTTGCCCGCTGTGTCAGGCAGAAATTCATTTCCTTGAAAGCCGCAATCGCTTGGGCCTGCTGGAATTCGTCGATGTGGCCGCGCCTGGGTTTGATGAAGCCACGCACCAGCTCTCGTGCAAGCTCGCCTTGGCCACGATGCAAGGTCGCCTAGCCGACGGCACGCAGCTTGAGGGCATTCCCGTGTTTGCAGCAGCTTACGAAAGAGCCGCTTTGCCCACGCTAGCTTGGCTATTTTCCAGGCGCTGGCTCGCACCGCTGCTCAACGCGAGCTACTACCTCTTTGCCAAATACCGGCATCCCATCTCGCAAGCCATTGGGCCTGTCATGCTGCGGTTGTCAAAGCGCTACGCCACCAGCCCAAGAGCGTAAATCATGCGCAGCGGATACAGCGTGGTTTGGTTCAAGCGCGATTTGCGTGTGGCCGACCATGCTGCGCTTGCCGCCGCATCAGAGCGCGGCCCAGTGCTTTGTATTTACGTGATTGAGCCGAGCTTATGGACGCAACCAGATGCAGCTTATCAACACTACGGATTCCTGCTTGAAAGCCTGCGCGATTTGGATGCTGATTTGCGCCGCATGAATGGGCAATTGCATGTGGTCTCGGGCGAGGTGATTGATGTGTTTGCCAAGCTGCTGGAAGCGCAGCCCTTCGATGCGCTGTATTCGCACGAAGAAACGGGCAATGCCATCACCTATCAGCGCGACATCGCTGTAGCGCAATGGTGCAAATCCAGCGGCGTGCCTTGGCAAGAGTTCAGGCAATTCGGTGTGGTGCGCAGGCTTAAAAATCGAGACAATTGGAAAAAGCATTGGGATGCGCATGTGCGTGCTCCCCTGTTGCCTGCTCCAAACGCGGACAGCCTCAAGTTCATCCCCTTGCCTTGGCCCGCAGTGCTGCTACCCGGCCCGAGCAAGCTGGGCTTAGCGCCCATTGCACCCAAGCTGCGCCAATTGGGCGGCAGGCGCTTGGCGCTAGAGGTGTTGCATGAATTTTTGACGGATCGCAGCGCGCAATACCGAGGCGGCATCTCATCGCCTTTGTCTGCGCCCACCGCCTGCTCGCGTTTGTCGCCCTATTTGGCTTTGGGCTGCGTGAGTTTGCGCGAAGTGGTGCAGGCCACATATCTTGAAATTCAAAAACTGCCAGCAGGTAATTGGCAAAAGAAAGGCTTGGTGGCCTTTGTAAGCCGCCTGCATTGGCATTGCCACTTTATTCAAAAGCTTGAATCCGAACCCGAATTGGAATGGCGCAATCTGCATCGCAGTTACGACGGCCTGAGGGAAAACGATTGGCATGCCGCGCATTTTGAAGCACTAACGAGGGCGCGCACTGGCTGGCCGCTGGTGGATGCCTGCGTGGTGATGCTGCGCGAGACGGGTTGGTTGAATTTTCGGATGCGTGCAATGTTGGTGTCTGTGGCAGCCTATCCGCTTTGGCTGCATTGGCGACAAGTAGGGCAATGGTTGGCGCGGCAGTTTTTAGATTATGAGCCGGGTATTCATTGGAGCCAGATGCAAATGCAATCGGGCACCACCGGTATCAACACGCCGCGCGTGTACAACCCCATCAAGCAAGCACAGGATCACGATCCCCGTGGCCATTTTGTGCGCCGCTGGTTGCCCGCGATGCGCCGCGTGCCCGACACTTGGCTTTTCGAGCCATGGCGCATGCCGCCCGAGCTGCTTGATCGCTTGGGGCTGACGGTGGGCATCGGCGCAGAATGTGACATACCCATGCCATTGGTCGATCTGCAAGTAGCCACGCGCGAGGCCAAAGCCAAGCTGTTTGATTTACGTGCGCAGCCGCATGTGCGTGCGGGCAAGGCAGAGATCGTGAAAAAGCATGCATCCCGCGCAGGCAAGATCGCCCGCCCTAGGTCAGGCGGCGCAAAGCAGCTAGCCAGCGCTCAAACCACTTTGGATTTTTAACTCGCCCTCTGCGAGCCCTCTTATGAAAATGATCAAAAAAACCAATTTACCGAGCAAAATTTGCGTCTATTGCCAGCGCCCCTTTGCTTGGCGCAAAAAATGGGAGAAGGTTTGGGAAGAAGTGAAATACTGCTCGGATCGCTGCCGCATGAGCTACAAGCCGGAGAAGAAAACCTGATGCGCAAATCCGCCGTGATCTATTGGTTTCGCAACGATTTACGCCTTCAAGACAACCCTGCTTTTGATCTCGCCTACGAAGCCGCTCGCCATGCATCCGCTCCATTGCTTGCTGTGTATCTGCATGACCTAAAGCATGCACAGCCCACGCGCTGGGGCTTTGACCGGATGGGATCCCATCGCCAAGCTTTCTTGAAATTGCGCTTGCAGGAGCTGCGCGAGGCGCTCCAATCGCTCGGTCATGATTTATCTGAGTTGCATGGCGCGCCAGGAGATGTCTTGGTCGAATGGGCGCGAAGCCAAGGTGCGGAAAAAATATTTTGCGAAGAGATCGCGGCGCCAGAAGAGCAAGCCGAGATCAAGACTTTGCAAGCTGCGGGGCTGCGAGTGCAAACGCTCTGGCAATCAAGCTTGCTTGAGCCTGCCGATTTGCCCTTTGATGTGAAGCAATTGCCGCCTGTGTTTACCGCGTTCAGAAACAAAGTGGAACAACAAGGTTTGAAGTCGCGATCTTTGAAAGCATCCGCAGCAAATGAGCGCAACTTGCCCGATACAGCCGCAACAGCTCACCTCAGGCATTATTTTTCGCAAGATTTCGCCTCCAACTACAAACTCACCCGGAGCCAACTGATGGCCTTCGCGCCAGCGCAACTCTTCTCCACCCGCTTTTCGCCTTGGCTGGCTTGCGGCGCATTGTCCGCGCCAATGATTTATGCCGCGCTCAAGCGTTTCGAAGCCGAGCGCGGCGCAAATGAAAGCACCTATTGGATTGTGTTTGAGCTGCTCTGGCGTGATTACTTTCGGTTTTTACACTTGCAGCGTGGCCGCCAGCTCTACACCGAGCGAGGCTTGGCCGGCGCCTCGCCCGGGCAACTCAGCCCGCCCAGAAAAGACAACCCACAAGGCTTAGCGCGCTGGTGCGCAGCGCGCACGGGCGAGCCGCTCATTGATGCCGGCATGGCCGAGCTCGCCGCTACCGGCTGGCTCTCCAATCGCATGCGCCAAATTGTGGCCAGTTATCTCATTCACGATCTGAAAGGCGATTTGGGCGCCGGCGCAGCTTGGTTTGAAGCGCAACTGATTGATTACGATGTGTACAGCAACCAAGGCAATTGGCTTTATATCGCCGGACGCGGCACCGATCCGCGCGGCGGGCGGCGCTTTGATCCTGACAAGCAAGCGCGAGAGCACGACCCCGATGGCGCATACCGCTCTCTTTGGGCGCAGGGCATCTAAAATCAGTGTCATTCAAATCACAAATGCAATTCCATGACCACTGCACCTACTAGCCCCGCCTCTGCTCCATCTCCAACTCCAGCTCCCAACTCGGCTACTGAGCGCCCCGCACTGCCCGATCACTTAAGCGTGGATCCACGCAGTCCGCACCATCATGCGGCTGTGATGGCGCACAGCATCGGCATCCGCTTCAATGGCAAAGAGCGCCAAGATGTGGAGGAATACTGCATCAGCGAACGCTGGATCAAAGTGCCCTCGGGCAAGACGGTGGATCGCAAAGGCCAGCCCCTGCTGATCAAGCTCAGAGGCGAGGTGGAAGCGTTTTATCGCTGAGCTTTTTAAACAAGAAATCGCACAAACTGGCAGAAGCTACGCTGCCCTACCACGTACCGATGGCTGCACTTGAATACGTCAATTGCTATTAATTAGATAGCAAACTATGCACAATATATAACGGCTATCGGTCTAAATAGTTTCAATACTTACCGCGTCGCATAATCTATCCATGCCCTCAGACAAGAACAACAACACCGCCATCACAGGCCACGATCTGTCTGAAAGCGCTCTGCTGTGGACGCTTTTGATCGGCAATTTCGTGATTGGCACGGGCGTGATGCTGGTGCCAGGCACTTTGAATGACATTGCTTCTTCGCTGCAAGTCAGCGTGGCTTCGGCGGGGCAGCTCATCACGGCGGCTGCAATCACGGTGTGCCTTGGTGCGCCTTTGCTGGCGGCAGCGGTGGGGCGACTGGATCGCCGCATGCTGCTGGCCGCTTCCATGCTGTGGTTTGCGCTCTTGCACGCCGCCTGCGCACTCGCGCCGGGTTACACGAGCTTGCTGGTGCTGCGGGTGTTGGCCGTGATTTCAGCAGCGATTTTTACGCCGCAGGCAGCGGCTGTGGCGGGCATGCTGGTGGCGCCTGATCGGCGCGGGCGAGCCATCACCACGGTCTTTCTGGGCTGGGGTGTGGCTTCTGTCATTGGCTCACCACTTTCGGCTTTGGTGGGCGGCGTGTATGGCTGGCGCGTCGCATTTGGGATACTGGCAGTGTTGGCATTGCTGAGCGCGGCAGTGGTGTGGCGCGTGATTCCTAGCGGTGTCAGGCCAGCGGCAATCAGCGGCGCGATGTGGCGCCAGACGCTTTCTTCGCCGCTGCTGATCGTCACAGTGTTAGTGACAGCGGTGTCTGCCAGCGGGCAATTCGTGGTGTTTGCTTATTTGTCGCCCTACATCATGAGTGTGTTGCAGGGTTCTGCGCGTGATCTGGCCATGCTGTTTGCGGTGTTTGGCGTGTTTGGGCTGCTGGGTAGTTTCGCCGTCTCGCGCATGATCGACCGAAGCGGGCCGCCGCAGGCTGTGATGATCACACTCGCGCTGATGGCTTTGACGATGCTGTTGTGGCCGCTGGGTACGAATCTTGTGCTGCTGAGCTTGGTGATCATTCCTTGGGGTTTGGGTTGCTTCTCTTGCAATTCAGCGCAGCAGGCGCGGCTGGTGGCGCTTGCGCCTGCAATGGCCAGTGTGAGCGTGGCGCTGAATACCTCGGCGATGTACCTAGGCCAGGGCGTAGGCTCAGCCTTTGGCGGCGTGATGGTCACGCAAGGGCTGATGGCGCAGCTGCATTGGGCTGGGCTGGCAGGCTTGCTGCTGGCAATGGGTTTAAGCGCCTTGGCGCAGCGCATGGCGGCTAAAACAATTTGACACGCTGATGCCATGCCTGAGAGACGCGAGCTAACTGCGCTCGCAAAGCATCGGGCTTAGGATGTTTTGTCAGCACCGGGGAGCTTAAATTCATTCAGCTCATCAATACCGCTCAGATCAAAATCTAGGCCCTCGACAGGTGATACAGGTGGCGTTGAGACCAATGCTGAGGGCATGCGCACGGTACGGTCATGGGTGAGATCGTCCATGGAGAGCATATCGACCTGGGGAACGGACAGCATCAAACCATCGCCCAAATCCAGATCGGGCAATTCTGGCTGTGCTGCGACAGCCAAGCTGGGCAAGACGGCTGACTGCATGGAGGCGGGCAACATGGAGAATTTAGCGCCGGGACGCGCCAACTCTTTGGCCAGCGCATAGAGCAGCATCAGCTCTCGATAGGCCATCATATCGAGCGGGCGCCGATCTTGGCCGGGCTGGCGGAAGATGGATTCTTCGATCACATCGAGCGCGTCCAGTGGCATGGCCCAAGCGAGCTGGATGTTGTGCAACACCTCTGGGAAATCTTCCAGTCCTAAAGAGGCAGCACCATGCTGCGCAAATTCAGGCACCTGCGCATTAAAGACGCGATTGAACTCTTCGCGCAGTTGGGCATAGTCTTTCTGGCGGCCTACGCGGTGGTAAATATCAAACAAATCCATGTAGGCCAATGCACTGGTCTCCACATTTTCTGTGATGTGATTCTTGAGCACTTCAATCGCTTGTTCGGGCTGATCCAGCGACATGAAAAAGTCAGCCTGCTCTTGAATGTCAAACAGCTCTTCTGCGGCTGCAACGCGGGATTGACCGAACAGGCTGCTGGCAAAATCGCTGTGCGCAAATGCGCTGCGGTTGCCTTTGCCGCCACTCAGCTTGGTGGCTGAGGGCATGAGCGAAGGCGGCGGCGTGCTGTCTACTCTGCCCATGCTGCCGCCTCGGCCTGCGGCTGTTGAGCTGCCCAGCGGCTGAATTTTGGCGGTGGCGATGCTGAACTTCTCGGGCACAGCAGCAAAATCCACCACCGGGCTGGGCTTGTCTACAAAGCGCAGCGGGCCTTGCGCACCTTGTCCTACCAACACGCCGGGGCTGGTGTCGTCGTCTTGCGTGTCGCGGCTGGGTGCCTTGGGCTTGGCTGATGCATTGTGCAATCCTGCTTCTTGATGACTGGCTTCTTTGCGCACGGGTGAATCGCCCGGGCTTTGCGAATCCACCAAATGGCCCCAGAGATGCTCCTCATCTTGCGGATTGACTTGCGAGGCCGCGCTGCCCCACCAAGGCTGGCTGCTGCCTGCATTGCGCCGCCAAAGCACGAAGCTCAAAGCCAGCGCCAGCAAAGCGAGCACACCTAAAAAGGCGGAGAAGGGATTGAGATAGCGAGCGCGCTGCGCGGCTTGCAACTCGCTGGAAAGCGTGGCGATGTCTTGCCCTTGGCGCTTGCTTTGCTCAAGCGCGGTGCGCATCTGAGATTCGAGCGTCTCAAGGCGCAAGGTGTCGCGCAGCGTGTCTTCAGGCGAAGCATTGAGCGAGCGCCACAATGCCTGCGCTTGGCGGCGCAGGTTTTCATCGCTGGAAGGCGCACTGCTGAGCTCAGCCGAGCCACGCAAATTGAGCTCAGTACTGGTCAGGTCAAGCAGATCGACTTGCAGGCGAGGCGCGCCCGATTTGGGCTGATTTGCTTTGCGCACGACGGAAGGACGGGGTGCGGAGGCTTGCGCCGCATCGGGCAGCGCTTGGGCGCTGGAGCGCTCTTGCGCTGCTAGGCGTGCTTCTCGCCTGGCTTGCCGCTGGGCGGCGAGCTCAGAGGAGCGCTCGTTGCTTCGGTTGGCATTGGCTGAAGATGGGCTGGTGGGTGAAGCCAATCCGCCAGCGCCTGTAGCGGCTCCCAAGCCTGCGTTGGCTGCTGCATTGGCGCTGCGGGGCGACGCACTGACCGCTGGCGGCAGGGCTGAAGGCGAAATAAACAGCGGTTGCGCTGCGCCCGACTCCGCTTCACTCAAAGTCTCAGAGAGCAACACATAACGGCGCGAAACGGCTGCGCCACAGCCAGCGCGCAAAAACAGCGTCACGACGGGCTCATCCACCATGCTGGAGGAGCGGATGCGAATGCGCAGCTCGCCCGAGGGCGTTCGCTCCGGGCTGATACTGATTTGGCTAGGCGAGACACGCGTCTCGCCATAAAACAGATCGGCTGAAAAGCAGTTGGCTTCAGGCGTGGCTTCTTGCGCTTCCAGTGTGCCTTGGACGCTCAGATCGAGCCCGCGTCCGAGCAAAGCGGTACCACGCACACGCCCCAGCGACAACGCTGAAGCGGCAGTGGCTCCCACCATCAAAACGATACCTGCGATAAACTGCCAGCGCTTCCAGGCCATTGGTTTCTTAAACTGATCTCCAAGCTCGGTCGTGGGGAAAATGCCCCGTAGCACCAACAGCTTGCTCTATAAGTGCTGCATTTTGACACACACCTGTGATAATCACCCCCATGAACTGCGTATTTACACATATTGGCATCGTCGGTACAGGGGCGATGGGCCGGGGCATTGCCCAAATAGCCGCCCAAGCAGGCGCACAAATCAGCTTGTTTGACATGGCACCACAAGCTGCTGAGAATGCACGCGATGCAATCAACAGCACCTGGGACAAACTGCTTGAAAAAGGCAAACTATCCCCTGAACAAGTGGTGCTTTGCAAGACGCTTTTGAAGCCTTGTGCGCAGCTTGAGGATTTGAAACATTGCGATTTGATCGTTGAGGCTATCGTTGAAAAAATCGACGTGAAGCAAGCGCTCTTTAAGCAGCTAGAAACCATAGTCTCGGACAGTTGTGTTCTTGCCACTAATACTTCCTCATTACCTATCACAGCAATTGCTGCCGCGCTCTCAAAACCAGAGCGTTTTGTGGGCTACCATTTCTTCAATCCGGTGCCACTGATGAAGGTAGTGGAAGTGATACCGGGCTTGAAGACGGCTGCAGATGTGAGCGAGAAGCTGATGACCGTGTCTCGCCAAATGGGCCACACGCCCGTGATGGCCTCCGACACACCCGGCTTCATTGTCAACCACGCAGGTCGCGGCTACGGCACGGAGGCGCTGCGCATCGTGAGCGAAGGTGTGAGCGATTTCGCCACGATTGATGCCATATTGCGTGATCAGGTGGGCTTCAAGCTCGGGCCTTTTGAGCTGATGGATTTAACGGGGCTGGATGTCTCGCACCCGGTGATGGAGTCGGTGTATCACCAATACTTTGAGGAGCCGCGCTACCGCCCCAGCGTGATCACGGCTCAGCGCTTGGCCGGCGGTGTGCTCGGGCGCAAGACGAAAGCGGGTTTTTATGATTATTCTCAGACAAATCAGCCATCTGCCCTTATAAAACATGCGCAGATTGCTATCAATTCCATAGTAAATGATGCGGCAGATGAGCCAGCCGTCTGGGTCTCGCCCAACGCGGCGCGGCGCAAGCAGTTGCTTGAATTGCTCGTCAAACTGGGCGCGAAAGTGGAAACGGGCCAGAGCCCTTCCTTGCATGCGCTGACCATCGTTGCGCCGCTTGGATGGGATGTCACCACCGTCGCTGTTTTCGAGCGCTACGACCCAGCGCGCACGGTGGGCATTGATCTGCTGTTTGACGATGTCGCTACGAAGCGCCGCGTCATCATGGGCAACCCTGCAGTGCGCCCCGACATGCTGGCCTTTGCGGCAGAGCTGTTTGCCAGAGACGGCAAACCCGTGAGCACGATCCGCGACAGCGCAGGCTTCGTCACGCAGCGCGTGGTGGCGACCATCGTGAACATCGCCACCGACATGTGCCAGCAGCAAATCTGTACTCCGCAAGATTTAGACACTGCGGTGCAGCTTGGCCTAGGCTACCCGACCGGCCCGCTGGCCATGGGCAATGCGGTGGGCGGCGCAAGCATTTTGGAGGTGTTGGTCAATATGCAAACTGTGTATGGCGATCCGCGCTATCGCGCCAGCCCTTGGCTGCGCAGGCGCGGTGCGCTTGGCCTGAGCCTCTTACACGCGGAAGCTTGAATTCATGAGCGATCCCTTCCCCGGCGGCGAACTGCTTGCGAGTAGCTACGGCGATGCCAGCCAAATCAAGCTGCTCACGCTGTCTAACCCAGGCGCACGCAATGCTTTGAGCCCCGCGATTTACGCCGCCGGGGTTGAGGCGATCAACCATGCAGACAGCAGCCATGATGTGCGCACGGTGGTCATCACGGGTGAAGGCGAGACATTTTGCGCGGGTGGCAACTTGCAGCGCCTGCTGCACAACCGAAGTCTCGCGCCACAAGTGCAAAAGGACAGCATTGAAGGCCTGCACAGCTGGATCGAAGCCATCCGCGCCTGTCGCAAACCCGTGATTGCCGCCGTGGAAGGCGCAGCCGCCGGCGCAGGCTTCTCGCTTGCGCTGGCCTGCGACATGATCATCTCCAGCCGGGATGCGATCTTCGTGATGGCCTACAGCACCGTTGGCCTCTCACCTGATGGCGGCGGCAGCTGGCAACTCGCCCGCCAATTGCCGCGCCAACTTGCAAGCGAATTGCTTATGACGGGTGATCGTATTTCCGCTGAGCGCTTGCATGCTCTGGGTGTGGTCAATCAACTCACCGAACGAGGCCAAGCCCTCAACAGCGCTTTGCAACTGGCCGAAAAACTTGCCGCCCGCGCACCCAATGTGCTCGCCAGCATCAAGGAACTCGTCAGCGATGCCCCTGAGCGCAGCCTCAATGCCCATCTTGGCGCTGAGCGCGATTTCTTCGTGAAGAATTTGCACCACGCAAATGGCGGCGAAGGCATTGCAGCGTTTTTAGAGAAACGCAAACCGAAGTTTCAATAACAGCAGATCCATAGCAGCCGGTGGTTTGCGGTTAGCAGAA
The DNA here is from genome assembly GCA_031375105.1 of Variovorax sp. GTDB lineage: Bacteria > Pseudomonadota > Gammaproteobacteria > Burkholderiales > Burkholderiaceae_C > JANMDU01. The sequence goes on along the minus strand of JANMHJ010000046.1, from coordinate 216,756 downwards.
GCGGAAGAACAGCTTCGCATCCTTCACCCGATGCGCTTGCGCGACATGCTCTATCAAACCGTAGCTGAGCAAGCGATTGAGCAAATTCTCAGCCTCATGGCGCGGCATGCGGTGTTTTTTGCTGAGCCAACTCACTGCATCTTGCCCCACCCAGCAGGCGGTATAAATCTTTCCAAGATAGGTGCGATCCGCAATATCTAAGCCGCCAGCACCGCGTATTTCTTTCAGTAAATGACCTAAATGCGCCTGCGAGGTGCTTTGCGTCGCATCCAGGCGATAGAAAAATTCAGCGTTTTCAAGCCCGTGCTCGTGCACCACATGGTGAATCAACCCCAAGGTTAGCAAGGCTTGCCCTACCTGCAGGGCACTCTCAGTGCTGCATTGGAATTGGCCACGCAGCCAACCCACCGCTTCAGTGCCAAGGAAGCAAGCTGGATAGCTTGTGAAACGATGGCTGCGATCAACCGCTTTCACTCCCGATGCCATCACCTGCGCCAACGATTCCGCATCGCGCTTGCATTGTGCGCGGATCAAGCCGCGCAGCGTGAGAGGATCGGGTTTGGCGAGCATCGCAGAGAAATGCTGCCTGAGCTGCAGCGAAGTGAGCGGCATGAGTCCACAGCACTGAGCGACGAGCGACGGCAACTGCGCCGCCTCGGTGAGCATCGCAGACGCATCAACTTCTGCAAACAACCCAGCAAATCCAAGCTCTTTCGCCCAAGCTTGATCGGAGGGCCACACGGGGCCTTGCTCATGCCTAAACAAGATGACTCTTTGGCGATATTTGAGGGGCAAGCGCTCAACCAAATCCAGCATATGTTTGAAAGCCAACGGCAAGCTGCGCAGATCCAGCAATGCAATGGATTGAGGATGCTGGTCAAACTGCGACTGCAAGCCACTCAAAGCGCCTGCGTTGTCTTTGAGGACTTCTGGAATCAAGCCGAGCGCCATCACCAGTGCGCGGGCAGACCTGTGGGCGGCATCGTGGGGCAGAGCGAGAAAGATGGGGATGTTCATGGCTTTCATTTCAAAAACAATGGCGCACTTTTGCGCTTGAGTATCAGTCGCGACAGTCCCGCTGTTTCTTACTCCCCGGTAGTTTCATGCACGCAGCTGTAAGATGAGCTAGTCGCTTGCGACAAACCCGCAATCATCATCCTAAAACCTTACTTTCTTTAAGGAAACCAACATGACTTTGCAAGCATTGCTGCCTCGCCATCCAGTGCCGGCGCTGAACGTGCCTTTGCTAGGCGGCGGGCGCTTCGTTTTAGGCGCTTCTCCTGGCGAGAAATTCGATTTGATCGTTTTTTATCGCGGCCTACATTGCCCGATTTGCGCTAAATACCTGATGGAGCTTGAGCGCCTCGCGCCTGAGTTTGCTTCACGCGGTGTTCAAGTTTTGGCTCTAAGCAGCGATGTGCAAGAGCGCGGCAAAGAAATGGCTGACAAGGTTAAGGCCAGCGGCCTGAAGTTTGCCTACGACCTGAGCATGCGCAGCGCACGCCAATGGGGCTTGTACATCAGCACTTCGCGCGGCAAAACCTCCCTCGGCATCGAAGAGCCCGCGCTGTTTTCTGAGCCGGGCGTGTTCATCGTGCGCCCGGATGGCACGCTGTATTACGGCGCGGTGCAGACCATGCCGTTTGCTCGCCCGCAGTTTCAAGATCTGCTCGGCGCGATTGATTTCGCAATTGCCAAGGATTACCCGGCGCGCGGCGAATACACGGGCGAGGTCTGATCATGCTGTTGCGCCGCGTACTTTTTTCTCTGGCAGTTATGGCGATGACTAGCGGCCGCGCAGCGTCTGCTCAAACGGTATCGCAGCCAGCAGCCGCTTCCGCGCAGCGCTTCCCAGATGTGTTGTCTGTCAAAGTCAAGCCCGTGCGAGCAGGCGTGTTTGATTTTGATGTCACCGTCTCCTCACCTTACGACACACCCCAGCGCTATGCCGATGCTTTCCGAGTCACCACGCTGGATGGTAAGCCGATTGGCGAGCGCACGCTTTGGCACGACCACCAAGACGAGCAGCCGTTCACACGCGATTTGTATGGCGTGAGTATTCCTGCGGGCATCAGCAAAGTGCGCGTGCAGGCGCGCGATCAGAAGTTTGGCTATGGCGGCAAAAGCGTGGATATTGCTTTGCCAGGGCGCTAAACGACAAGCTAATCAGCGCCCCTCTCTAAAAGTGATAGCGCATTCGTGAGACAATCAAGGTATTCCAGCGCAATGCTGGCTTCTAACACCGCATCCGCGTCGATGCCGTTTTAGCCCTTCTCGCTACTGTTTTGGTAGCTGACGCAAACACCCGATTTTTTGAAACCTCATCGGGTTCGCTTTGAAAATTTTCCAATGACATTTGAATCTCTGGGCTTGGCCCCTGCCTTGTTGAAGGCTGTTCTCGAAGAGGGTTACGCCACGCCCACCCCCGTGCAGGCGCAAGCCATTCCGCTGGTGATGGCGGGCTCTGATTTGCTCGCTGGTGCGCAAACCGGCACCGGTAAAACCGCAGCCTTTACCCTGCCCTTGCTACACCGCCTCTCCTTTGGCCGCAGCGTGACCAATAAATTCGGCAACCCGGGCGTGCGCGCGCTGATCCTCACGCCGACACGTGAGCTGGCTGCGCAGATTGAAGAAAGCATCAAAACCTACGGCAAATATTTGCAGCTGAAATCTGCTGTGATTTTTGGCGGCGTGGGCATGAATCCACAAATTGCGCAGCTGCGCCGTGGCGTGGATATTTTGGTGGCCACACCTGGCCGCTTGCTTGATTTGGTGGGCCAAGGCGTGCTCGATCTGAACACGGTGCAAACGCTGGTGCTGGATGAGGCTGACCGCATGCTGGACATGGGCTTTATTCATGACATCCGCAAAATCTTGGTGCATCTGCCCAAGCAACGACAGACCTTGTTGTTTTCTGCCACCTTCAGCGACGACATCAAGCAACTCGCGCAAAGTTTCTTGACGAATCCGCAGTCAGTACAAGTCACACCCGCTAACTCCACTGTACAGCGCATCACACAAAGCTGGAGCTTGATCAGCCGCGATAAGAAGAAGCAAGCTCTGGCCCACATCATTCTGAAAAATGATTGGAACCAAGTGCTCGCTTTCACACGCACAAAATTTGGCGCGAACGATGTTGCGGCCTATTTGGAAAAGCAAGGCATCAGCGCGATGGCTTTGCATGGTAACAAGAGCCAAAGCGCCCGCACGCAAGCGCTGGCTGAATTCAAAAGCGGCAAGCTGCGTGCTTTGGTGGCCACGGACATTGCCGCGCGCGGTATTGATATCGATGAACTGCCGCATGTGGTGAACTACGAAATTCCCAATGTGAGTGAAGACTACGTTCACCGCATTGGCCGCACAGGTCGCGCTGGCAAAGACGGCTACGCGGTGAGCTTGGTGTGTTTAGACGAAGAAGGTTTCATGCAAGACATTGAAAAATTCACCAAACAACGTATCCCACGCGAAGACATGCCTGAGTTTGGCCCGGTGTCCGGCGAAAAGGCCGAGCCCATGGCGATGGGTCGTCAGGTGATTTGGGGCGGCGCAGGCAGAGCGCCGAGCCGTGATGAGATGGCAGCTGCGGGTAAAAACGCACGCCGCGAGATGATGCAACGCATCAACACACGCAAAGAAGGCGAGCGCAATGCGCGTCCTGCGCGCGGTGCTGGCGGTGGCGCAGGCCCTCGCACCGGCAGCGCACCTGCACGCGCCCCAGCGCCTCGCACACCAGCTCACGGCCCGCGCACAGGCGGTCAGCCTGATCCAATGCGCACTGGCATTGACAGCTTTGCCGGACGTGGTAGAAACCCAAATGGCGGCGGCAGCCGTGGCCGCTCGGGTAATGCCGGCGGCGGCGGTGGCGGTGGTTCTGGTGGAGGTGGCAGTTTTGGAAGTAACTCAAATGGCAATTCATTCGGTGGATCACGCAGCGGTACAGGATCGGGAAGTGGCGCCGGTCGGGACGGCCGCACCGGCAACGGTTCTGATCGCGGGGGCTACCGGCCTGGTCGGTAAAGAGCTTCTGAGCTTGCTGCTGGCCAGCCCCGCTTGCCGCGAGGTGCATAGCCTCGTGCGCAAGCCCTCGGCGTTGAAGCATGCCAAGCTGCAAAGCCACGTGATCGATTTTTCAAAATTAGGCACAGCATCTGCACAGACGCTCACTTTGCCGCATATCGATGAAGTTTATATTTGCTTAGGAACGACAATCAAAGTCGCAGGCAGCAACGAAGCATTTCGTGCGGTTGATTTTGATGCCGTTCTGGCTGTGGCCCGCGCAGGAATCGCGCGTGGCGCTACAAAATTGGGAGTAATTTCGGCGATGGGTGCGAATCCGAAGTCAGGCGTTTTCTACAGCCGGGTCAAAGGTGAAATGGAAGAAGCGATTGGCTTGTTAGGCTATAAAAGCGTCATCATCGCCCGCCCTTCTTTCTTAGCTGGCGACCGCGAAGCTTTACTGCAAAACACCCGTCCAGGTGAAAAAATTGCTTTGGTAGCGATGAAACTGCTGAACCCGCTTATTCCGAAAAACTACCAAGCCGTGCAAGCCAGTGATGTGGCTGCAAACATGTATGCCCAAGTGCGGCGCGGCAAGGCTGGAGCAACTGTTTTGCTTTCAGGGAAGTTGCAACAAGTCTGATTATCAGATCAGTTCATGCTCATAATGACGCATGACCCAACCCATCTCGCAAGACCAGCGTATGGTCACCACGCTCACTGTGGCTACGGCCAACGTCTTAAATCTGGCCAATCAGGGGCGGACGTTTTATGCGAATCAGGATACGTATTCGCAGAACGAATTTGATCGCAAGATAGATTGGCTCGGTGGGCGGATTGCGGCACTGAATGCGGATGTGTTGGCGGTGCAGGAGGTGTGGGATGAAGCGGCGATCAAGGCGGCTGTCTCTCGCTCTGGGCTGCGTTACAGCACAGTGGCTGTGCCGGGGGCGGAGAACAACGAGACCCATAACGGCGAGTCCAACAATTCGCACTCTGGTGCTCAGAACACGCCGCGTGTGGGCATCGTCACGCGGCTCCAAGTCCAAAACCTCCAATCGTTTTCAGAATTTCCCCCTGAGCTGCGCTTAGTTATTCCAGGTTTGGGCGAGCACACCAAATTCGAGCGCCCGCCCCTCTTGGCTTCATTGCGCATGAAGCATGGCCAAGTGGTGAATGTGCTCACAGCGCATTTGAAAAGCAAGCGGCCAAAGTTTTTGCAAGATGCGCAAGGCGGGCCGCTCGAAGATCGGGAAGACGACAAAATTACCGCACTGGCCACGCTGCGCAGCTTGATGATGCGCGGGGCGGAGGCTGCAGCCATGCGGCATATCGTGATTGACGTGCTCAGGCGCACGCATGAGCCACTCATCGTGATGGGCGACTTCAACGATGGCCCGCACAGCGTCACCACGCAAATCATCGCTGCAACGGGCGAAGTGGCTTACGACAAAGGCGCACGCGATGCCGCGCTTTGGAATGCGTATGAGGTACAAGGCGAAATGGCTTTAAAGCGCGATGTGGCATACAGCCATGTGCACCAAGGTTCGCCCGAAGTGCTCGATCAAATTTTCGTCAGCGAAGAATTTTTACCGCGCAGCCGATTCAGCATCGGCGATGTGCGGCGTGTGGATTACTTCAACGACCATCTGCAAGAAGGCAAAGACCGCTCACGCTCGGATCACGGTTTTGTAAGAGCGGTGATGCGGGTGTTTGGCGAGCAGGTTTGAGCGAGTTTAAGACTCAGAAACATCTGCTTTTCGCATCAAATCATCCCGTCCGGACTGAGCTTGTCAAACCTTCGCGAACCCATCGACGAGCTCAGGGCGGCCAAGGTTTATCAATTTTCAATTCGGTATTTTTTGCGTCTTTTGCGTAACCTTCGCGTCTTCTGCGTCCGGTATTTTTCTTTTTGCTTTGACCTTAACCCCGTTTGACGGGTTGTCTGCGTTTAACAGGCTCCACCTACTTTGGAGCTTGTATGAAATCTCTCTTTTTTAAAACTACGCTCGCTGTCGCCATAGCGAGTGCTTCATTGACTGCGAGCGCAGTTGGCCGCGTGGCCGATGTGAACGTGATTGACCGCAACACAGGGCAAACTTTGCCAGTGACGTATCACCGTGGCGAATACTGGATCGCAGGGCAACCTGGTGCGAAATATGCGATTCAAATTCGCAATTCCCGTGGGCCACGCGTGCTCGCTGTCACATCGGTCGATGGGCTCAATGTGCTCTCGGGCGAGACGGCAGATTATGGCCAATCGGGTTATGTCTTTGAAAGCGGGCAACGCTATGGCATTGAAGGTTGGCGCAAGAGTGATCAGGAGATTGCGGCGTTTGTGTTTACCGCCTCTGGCGACAGCTATGCCGAGCGCATTGGCAAGCCGCGTGATATGGGCGTGATCGGTGTGGCGCTGTTTCGAGAGCGGCCACCTGTGGCTTTGTATTCGCCGCCAGTTATTGCGCATCGTCATGAGAGCCCTGCGCCAAGCTCAGCTGAATTTTCAGACAAGTTGCGTGAGAGCAGTGCTGGTGCCACACAAGCGCCATCGGCTAAATCCGCACCGACCATGCCACCTGCCCAATCAGCCGCTGCACCCGCACCCATCGCGCAGGCTGATGCCAACGCACGCAGAGCTGCTCCCGCCATGGAACGCGAGCGCTCCGGATCAGCCATGCCAGCGCCCATGCCCAGCCCCAAACTCGGCACAGCCCATGGCGAACGTGAAACGTCGATTGTCAGCCGCACACAGTTCGTTCGCAACAGCCCGCAGCCCGACGAGATCATCCGTATTCGCTACGACAGCCATGCCAATCTCATCGCCATGGGTATCCTCCCCAGCCCGCGCACGCAGCCCGCACCCAACGCTTTCCCGGGCGCAACGGCCAGCTACGTGCCCGATCCACCCGCATGGCGTTGAGCGCTATCTTGCAGAAAATGCCGCCTATGATGGCGCTGTGACAACAGCCATCGAGCCAACCGACCTCGCCTTGATGCAGCGCTATGCGCAAGGCGAAGTCGCGGCGTTTGAGATGCTTTATCAACGGCACGAAACAGCTCTTTGGCGCTTCATCGTGCGCAGTTTGCGCGATGGGGCAGCGGCAGAAGATGTGATGCAAGAAACCTGGATCACCGTCACGCAGCAAGCGACTCGGTATGTGCAAAACGCCGCCAGCGAAGGCCAAACCGCGCAGTTTCGCACTTGGCTTTTCACGCTCGCTCGCAGCCGCACGGTCGATCTGCTGCGCAAGAAAAAACCAGAAGTCAGTACAGAAGATTTCAGCAATTCACAAAGCGATTGGCTAGCCAACCAAGCCGCCGATTCCGGCTTTGGCCCGGTCAAGCAAATGGAAGGCCGCGAGCAAGCCAGTGCTCTTTTGCATGCTTTGCAAGAGCTGCCCGCCGAGCAACGCGAGGCTTTTTTGCTGCAAGCGGAAGGCGGCTTGAGTGTCGATGAGATCGCCGCCTCCTGCCAGATTACCTTTGAAACCGCCAAGAGCCGCCTGCGCTATGCTCGCAGCAAACTTAAAACTTGTCTGGCCGCATGGTCACCCCACGCCACGCCCCACACCTTGGAGGCATCATCATGAGCCCCACCCTTTCCTCTGCAACGCCCAAAGATGAATTGCTAAAGCGCTACGATCAAGCCAAGGCCATGTTGCCAGACGGTTTGCCCGAAGCACCCAGCGCCGCAACGCGCGAGCGCATCATGCAAGCTGCGCGAAACAATGCAACACCGTTTGCTACCATTTCAATAGCACCTCGCGCATATTCTATAGCGGCTATCGGCTCAAAAGGCTTAAAAAACACACCCACATCACTTGACAATGCAGCGCCTAACGAAACAACGCATGCAGCCAACGACAGATTCTGGAATATCCGAGCCTTTGCCAGCGTCGGCGTGATGGGCCTGTCCGCCCTGCTCTGGTGGCAATTTGAAAACGGCACACCCCAAGAACAACAAGCCGCGAAATCTGCGCAGCCAGCAGCGGTCTCTGCTCCCGCACCCGCCGCAGCCAAGCCCACCCAACCGCAACCCGCAACTCCAGCCCCCAATATCACCTCGCGACCCAACGCCAAAGCTACCACAATGGGCTTAGCCGAAGGCATAACACCCGCTGTGCCTACACCGAAGCCGTTGCCGCAAGCCGAGCCACCCTCACAGCCCTCTTCCGTAGCAGTCACCATCGAACGCTCGCGCACCCTACAAGCCGCTCCTGCACAACGCGCAGAAGCTCCCGTCGCAGCTGCCATGCCCGCTGCTCCCGCCCCTAGCGCAGTTCCACCAGCACCACGCCCATTCCCTGCAGCAGCTCCCATGGCACGCGGCGCTCCAACTAGCGTTGCCCCACCGACAGACGCGCCGCTTCATCAAAACTACGATGCAGAAACCGCAGGTCAAACAGCCGCAGCGCCCAACGCAGCCAGCAAAGCCTTCCAAATACCTTCAGCCCCCGCCTCAGCCAGATCAGCTGCACCCTCTGCTCAAGCCATCATCATGTCAACTGAGCCACTCTTCACCGCCATCGAGCAACGCAACGCGACAGCCCTGCGCCAAGCCCTCAGCCAAGGCATATTTCCCAACGCCCGGTCCGCAAGCGGCAACCCCGCACTCACGCAAGCCGTGAGTCAGCGCTGGACAGAAGGTGTGCGAATTCTGCTTGCCGCAGGCGCAGATCGCAGTGTAAAAAACTTGCGTGGCCACACCGCTTCTGATGTGGCCCTTGAATTAGGCTATGCCGATATGGCCGAATTACTCGCCGCGGCTAAGTAAGCAGCCCATCACCCCATATGCAAACCACCATTGCAAGAAAAATCTGCACCGGTCGTGAAGCCTGATTCATCGCCCGCCAACCAACCAACGATACCGCCGATTTCTTCTGGAGTACCTAAGCGTTTCACAGGAATCGTGGCGACGATTTTTTCTAGTACGTCGGGGCGGATGGCTTTGACCATATCGGTACCGATGTAGCCGGGGCTCACCGTGTTGACGGTCACGCCTTTGGCGGCCATCTCTTGCGCCAGCGCCATGGTGAAGCCGTGCATACCGGCTTTGGCAGCGGAATAGTTGGTCTGACCTGCTTGGCCTTTTTCGCCGTTGACCGAGCTGATTTGGATGATGCGCCCAAAGCCGCGCTCCACCATATCGGGCACGACTTGTTTGGTCACGTTGAACATCGAATTCAAATTCGTGTCGATCACAGCATCCCAATCGTCGCGCGTCATTTTGAGGAACATGCGGTCGCGGGTGATGCCAGCGTTGTTAACGAGCACGTCAATTGGGCCATGCGCAGCTTTGGCCTTGGTGAAAGCCTCGACGGTGGAATCCCAATCGGCCACGTTGCCCACCGAGGTGTGAAACGTGTAGCCCAATGCGGCTTGCTCAGCGATCCATTTAAGGTGATCACGCGTGGGGCCGCAGCCTGCGATGACTTTGAAGCCGCGCTTGTGCAACGCTTGGCAAATCGAGGTGCCGATGCCACCCATACCGCCTGTGACGTAGGCTACTTTTTGACTCATGATGTTTCCTATTTGTAAAACGATTAACTATAAATTTGATAGCACTGCGCGCAGGTTTTATGCTGGCTAAGTGCCTAAAACGCTTTGAAAATTGACTTGTGATGACTCTAGCGCGATTCTCAGCGCTCAATGCACAGGGAAACCCCCATGCCGCCGCCAATGCACAGCGCAGCCAAACCTTTTTTCGTATTCGTGCGCTGCATCTCATGAAGCAACGTGACTAAGATGCGGCAGCCTGATGCGCCAATTGGGTGGCCAATGGCAATCGCGCCGCCATTGACGTTGACCTTGGCAGGATCGATATCGAGCAACTTGTTCACAGCGCAGGCTTGCGCAGCAAAGGCTTCATTGAGCTCAAACAAATCCACGTCTTGTGCTTTCCAGCCGGCGCGAGTCAACGCTTTTTGCGATGCTGGCACCGGGCCCATGCCCATCGTTGCAGGATCGAGCCCGCTCGTGCCAAAGCTCACGATGCGAGCAAGCGGCGTGAGACCAAGCTGAGCCGCTTTAGACGCGCTCATCACCACAACGGCGGCTGCGCCATCATTCAGACCGCTTGCATTGCCCGCTGTAACGGAGCCTGCTTTGTCAAACGCGGGGCGCAGACCAGCAAGCACTTCAGCATTGGTTTTCTTGTTGATGAATTCATCCATGTTGAAGGTGATCGGATCGCCCTTCTTTTGCGGCATCACCACATCGACGATTTCTGCTGCGAATTTGCCAGCAGCTTGCGCGGCAGCGGCTTTGCTTTGCGATCCAAAAGCCAGCGCATCTTGCATCTCGCGCGTGATGCCGTGCAGCTTGGCGACGTTTTCGGCGGTGATGCCCATGTGGTATTGGTTGTACACATCCCACAGGCCATCGACGATCATGGAATCAATCATCTTCCAGTCGCCCATGCGCTGGCCATCACGGCTGCCCATCAGCACGTGGGGCGAGGCACTCATGTTTTCTTGGCCGCCAGCGACAACGATTTCGCTGTCGCCCCATGCCACGGCTTGCGCAGCGAGCATCACGGCTTTCAAGCCTGAGCCGCAGACAGCATTGATCGTCAGCGCAGGCGTTTCTTTCGCCACGCCCGCTTTCATCATCGCTTGACGCGCAGGATTTTGCCCGCTGCCTGCGGTGAGCACTTGACCCATGATGATCTCGCCGATTTGATCGGCCTCTAGCTTGGCTCTTTGAATAACTTCTTTGATGACGATAGCGCCAAGTTCGGTAGCGCTGACTTTGGCGAGCGAGCCGCCAAATTTGCCAACAGCGGTGCGGGCGGCGGAGACGATGACGATGTCTTGCATTTTATTTTCCTTCGTGTTTGTGGGTTGAGGGGTTAGTGAATTTGAAGATGAAGAAATAATACCGGACGCGAAAGTTGAATTTGGTTTTAAGCCTTAGCTTTCACATACCTACCCGGCGCAGGCTCGATCACCTTGGCTGAGTAGGTTTTAGGTGAAGCAACAAGCTTGCCAGATAAAGGTTTCAGCCATGTGAACCAATCTGTCCACCAGCTGCCGGGATGTTCTTTGGCTGCTTTAAGCCATTCAGCTTGCGTTGCTGGGAAGTGATTTTCTTTGCCAATCCAATGCGATCTTTTGTTCGCAGCAGGCGCGTTAATCACTCCGGCAATGTGCCCACTCGCGCCCATCACGAATCGCCTTTTGCCTTTAAAAATTTGCGTGCTCGCATAGGCACCGCCAATAGGCACGATATGGTCTTCACGCGAGCCATAGATGTACACAGGAATATCAATCTTGGAGAGATCGAGTTTTTCGCCACACACGTTGAGCTTGCCCGGCTTGCGCAGATTGTTTTCTAAATACGTGTTGCGTAGATACCAAGCGTAAAACGGGCCGGGCAAATTTGTCGCGTCTGAGTTCCAGTAGAGCAAATCAAAAGGCGGCGGCGTTTCGCCTTTCAGATAATTGCCCACCACGTAATTCCACACCAAATCATTGGGGCGCAGGAAGCTAAAGGTGCTGGCCAGTTCTTGGCCTTTGAGCAGGCCGCCTTGCGCATACTGCTGCTCGCGCTGCTTCACGCTGGATTCGTCGATAAAGATATCCAGAATACCGGTGTCAGAGAAATCTAGGAAGGTGGTCAGGAAGGTCGCGCTGGCCACGGGCTTTTGGCCACGCGCCGCGAGCACGGCCAGCGCAGAGCCCAAAATCGTGCCGCCGACGCAGAAACCCAAGGCATTGATCGCACCCACAGGCAAGCTCTTTTGCACTTGGCTTGGTTTGGTACTTTTTAAGCTTTTTGAGCCACTCGCCCTTGTAGATTCTGCGCAGTATGCTATTGCTTTGATAGCGGCATCTTGAATGTAATCATCCCAAGTTTTGTCTTGCAAACTCTCATCCGGATTGCGCCAGCTGATCACAAAAGTGCGATGGCCTTCTTGCACAAGATGGCGCACCATGGAATTGGCGGGCTGCAAATCGAGGATGTAAAACTTGTTGATGCATGGCGGAATCACCAAAAAAGGCTTCTCATGCACCTGCGCAGTGAGCGGCTTGTATTCGATCAGCTGAAACAGCTCGTTTTCAAAGACGACAGCGCCCTCGGTCGTGCCCACATTGCGGCCCACCTCAAACTGGCTCTCATCCGTCATCGAGACGTGGCCTTGGCGCATGTCGTGCAGCATATTTTGCATGCCTTGCGCAATGCTCTGGCCTTGCGTGTCTGCTGCTTTTTTCAAAGCATCTGGGTTCAGCGCGAGAAAGTTGGAAGGCGAGGCGGCTGCGATTTGCTGCTCGGTGGCAAAGCGCAGACGGGCTTTGGTTTTATCATCGGCCTGAACGCAATCGACCATTTGCATCATGGCGCGGGCGTTGAGCAAATACAGCGCGGTGGTGAAGCTGGAGACGGGGTTGGATCCCCAGGCCTCGCTGGCAAAACGGCGGTCTGTGATCGCAGGAAACGCCGGTTGAGCGGATGCGCCCTGCTGCCACAGCGATTGAACTTCTTTCAAATAGCCCTGCTGAAGCTGCAACATCGCGTGCGCGTCCAGCTGAAAAGGCGCAAAAGCCTCAAAATTCATTTTTGTCTCCAAATTCTTTGCTAAATTCTTTGATTTATACGGGAAAACCCGAGTATCTCAAATATTTTGCTGCACCGCAACAATTATTTGTGATCGCAGCGATTCCAGATGGTGATAGCCTAGCCGCTAACGCCGCTGACCTCAATACGTTCAATCCCCACGAAACTGCTCTCTCTCATGTACCTTGTTGCCATTGCTTGGATGTATGTCGTTGTGATGATGAGCGTGGCCGAAGCCACTGCGCCCAATGGCACGGTGCTCGGCGCGATCGTCACGTTTTTTCTCTACGGCGTGCTGCCTTGCGTGATTTTGATGTATCTCTTGGGCACACCGATGCGCCGAAAAGCGATTCGTGCCAAAGAAAAAGCTGAGCTTGAAGCATTCAGAGAAGCAGCAGCAAAAGAGTCTGCTTCTTCAAGCGCCACCACGCTCTCGCCCTCTCTATTCCAGCCAGACGCTGGCCGCGAATCGCCCGCTCACCCGATCACGCCTATGCGAGAAAAATCTTGACGGATTGCTGACGGTGCACCAATCCGAGCTGCCATCGTTACCGTAGATTTTCGTGATGCCATGGGCTTGAAGACGCTGCTTGGCGAGCGCTGGCAGGTTGGCGAGAAACTTCTCCTTGCCATGAGGCTTGAAATGCTGCGCAGCTTGATCGTTGGCAGTCACAAACGCCTCGCGCACCTCTGCGCCCACCTCAAATGCCTCAGGGCCAATACATGGCCCAAGCCACACCAGAATATCATTTGCTATTAAATCAGTAGCAATCTGCGCAGGTTTTATAACGGACAGAGCCCTAAATCGCTTAAAAATATGCTCCAAAACACCCTCTCCCGCCTGCCCACACAAACCACGCCAGCCCGCATGCGCCGCGCCCACCATCGTGCCCTGTGAATTGCAAAACAACACCGGCAAGCAATCCGCCACCATGATCGTGCAAGCCAAGTTTTTCTCTGTGGTGATGCAAGCATCGGCCTGCGTGCCATCGGGTGTTTGAGCATCCAGCTCGACCACATCCCAGCCATGCACCTGGTTCAAGTAAACCGGCTTCGCGCCCAAAGCTTTCGCATAAGCCGAGCGATTCGCCGCCACCGCCGCCGCATCATCGCCCACATGGTCGCCCAAATTCAAAGCGTCAAAAGGCGCTTGCGACGTGCCTCCCGCACGCAAGCTGCATACGATGCGCACATGCGTGGGCACAGGCCAATTGGGTTGAAAAAGGGGAAGTGTCATAGTCGTAACAGCTCATTGTAGATGGCAGCAAACAAGCTGATACGATGATCGAAGAGCATCACTTAACCGAGACACATCATGCCCACCTTCGACACAGACTACCTCATCATCGGCGCTGGCGCCACCGGCCTGTCGTTTGCAGACACGCTGCTGCAAGAGAGCGATGCGCATATCACCATTGTGGACAAGCATGCGCAGCCCGGCGGGCATTGGAACGATGCGTATCCCTTTGTCGCGCTGCATCAGCCATCGGCTTTTTACGGCGTGAACTCGCTGGAGTTGGGCACGGGGCGCAAAGACACGGTGGGCCACAACGCCGGTTTGTTTGAGCTGGCCAGCGGTGCGGAGGTGACTGGTTATTTTCACAAGGTGATGCATCAGGTGCTGCTGCCCAGCGCTCGTGTGCGCTATTTGTCGATGAGCAACTTCACAGGCATGGATGGTGTTGCGGGGCAAGGCGGCATTGGCAGGGTGACATCTATCCTTTCAGGGGAAGAGACGAAAATCAATGTGCGCAAAAAGCTGGTTGATGCCACTTTCTTCACACCTCAAGTGCCCGCCACCACTGCACCAATATTCAAAGTATCTGAGGGCGTGCGCCTTGTCACCCCCACGCAGCTGACGCATATCTGGCAAAGCAGCGAGGCTCGCCCCAGCAGTTTTTGCATTTTAGGCGCAGGCAAAACAGCGATGGATGCAGCCGTGTGGCTGCTGCAATGTGGTGCAGCGCCAGAAAGCATTCAATGGGTGATGCCGCGCGACTCATGGTTGGTCAACCGCATCACCACGCAGCCTACGGAAGAATTTTTTGCGCATTCAATTGGCGGCGTGGCCAAGCAAATGAAAGCGCTGGCCGAAGCCACCAGTGTGGATGATTTGTATGAAAGGCTAGAGGCTTCCGGCCAAATGTTGCGCATTGATCGCTCGCACAAGCCCAGTATGTTTCACTATGCCACCATGTCAGAGGGTGAAGTGCAGATGCTGCGGCAAATCAAAAACATCATCCGCAAAGGCCGCGTGCAAGCGATTGAAAGCGAAGCACTGGTGCTCGCAGATGGGCGCGTCCCGATGCAGAAAGGCACGCTGTATATCAACTGCACTGCCTCAGGCGTTGACGCTGGCCACAAGCAAGCAGAGATGGCACCGATCTTCCAGCCAGGATTGATCGTACCGAAGCTCGTGCGCGCCCCACTCATCTCATTCAGTGCAGCAGTCTGCGCCTATGTGGAAATGCATTACGGTAACGATGAAAACAGCGATGCCATCAAAAACCAACTCTGCCCTGTCGTTCCCTTCCCACGTAATATCGCCGGCTACATCGCATCCACCATCACCAACATGACCAACCAAGTGCGCTGGAGTCAAGACAAGAAATTGCGCAACTGGATGCGCGACTCACGCCTAGACGGCTTCAGCAAAATGACCGCCAGCATCCAAGAAGACGAACACGAAAAAATCGCCATCCTCGAAGAGCTGCGGAGCAACGGCATGGCGGCGATGGGGAACGTGAAGAAACTGATGGCCTCAAAAGCTTAACAATTGCGTTGCGCCAAGCGCTCAGGCCTCCGGCGTATCCGTATCCATCGTCCCTCGCGCCAGATTCGCTCTGGCGTTGCTCGCAAGCGCTTGGTATTTGCGGCGAAAGGCGTGCAGGGTCTCTTCTTCCAGCTCCTCCAAATCCAGCAGCACGTTGTGAGCGCCTTGCGTCGCGCGGATGAGTTCATCGAGCTTGATTTGGATGGCTTCGGTATCGCGGTTCTGTGTGTTTTGAATCAAAAAAACCATCAGGAAGGTGATGATCGTCGTACCGGTGTTGATCACCAATTGCCAAGTGTCACTAAAGCCAAAAAAAGGCCCCGTAACGATCCAAACCGAGATGATGGCCACCGCTAAAGCAAAGGTGCGCGGTTTTCCGCAAAAGTGGGAAGCTGTTTTGGCGAAGCCAGAATACCAAGTGGCGGTTTGCATGAGAATGCCCTTTCAAGCGCGGCAGACAAGACGCGCTCAAAGGGCATCGTATCTCAAGCCTCAAAATCCGGGCAACTCTTCGGCGAAGCTTTTTGAAAAGCTTCGAGTTTCATACAGTTGTCAAACGCAGCCATGGTGCGCGGCAGGCCGTCTAGCGGGGTGTTGAAGCGCTGTGCGTTGAAGATTTGAGGAACGAGGCAGCAGTCGGCCAGCGTTGGCGTGTCACCGTAGCAATAGCTGCTTTGCAGTTGCTGCGCCAGTTGCCTCTCGAAGCTCTCCAAGCCCGCGCGACACCAATGCACATACCAAGCATTCTTGGCCTCATCGCTTTGGCCCATGTCTTTAACAAGGTATTTGAGTACCCGCAGATTGTTCAGCGGATGAATCTCGCAGGCGATGCTTTGCGCAAGCGCTCGCACGCGGGCGCGGCCAAGTGCATCGGCAGGCAGCAGCGCGGGCGTCGGATGCGTCTCATCTAGGTATTCGATGATGGCCATGGATTGGCTGAGCTTTTCTGTGCCGGTATCGAGCAAGGGTACAAGTCCGTCTGCGGCAATTTGCGCGTATTCAGGCTTTTTATGGTCACCCTTGGCCAGATGCACCGAGATATATTCATAAGGCAAGCCTTTGAGCTGCATTGCGATGCGAACGCGGAAGGAGGCGGAGGAGCGGAAGTAGTTGTAGAGTTTCATAGGTGGAAGCATACCGCGTGATTTATGCACGGGGACATTGTTGCCCCAACAGATAACATCATTGGTATGCATATTTTTAGAAAAATCGGTGTAGGCTCAATAATCTGCCTCATGGCTTTGGCAATTGGTGCGCAAGAAACAGCAGCGATTGCCAGCGTGCCACTGCCACAGATCAGCGCGCAGCCTTTGGAGTTGCGCGTGGCGCATGTGGTGAACCCACGCTTGCCGCGCATGAGCGATGAGCAAGTCGCTTTGATGCTAGAGACGATGGTGCAGGCCACCTCGGAACACTTGGGAATTCGCGTGCGTTTCTCAAAGCCTGTGGAGATACCCATTGCGCAAGCTTTTTCCACGATTCCACCGAAATTCACTGAGCTTGCCAAGCGCGACCAATACAACTTTCGCTCTTGGTTTGCTTGGAAATCAAGCCTTGCCAAAGCCTTTGGGCGTGGTTTCGCGAAAGCAGGCGAGCCGCTTGAAGACATGGCTTTGTTTGCGCAGAAAAAGGGCATCCAGCTCGATGCCAGCAACTTTGAAGCCTTTGGCCGCGATGCCGCCCATTTGCATCTAGATCGCCTGAATCAATGGCTCAAGATCAAGGCAATAGACGGCAAAAGTGTGATCGACGATCAGGCTTTTCATGAATACACGCTCTGGAACATGCTGGGCTATGGGCAAATGCCTTTTGAGCTTGTGATCACCAATCAAATCATTGCCAGCGTGGAATACATCCAGCCTTCAATTCATACGGCGATTCGCGGTGGCTACACGAACGGCATTACCAGCTATAACCCGCGAACCCACTGGGGTAGCTTCTCGGTGTGGAGCACCTTCGCCTTCACCAGCAACGATACCGAATGGCTCGCTTGGCGCGAAGGCGAGAGCTACACGCCGGACGAAGCCGCCAAGCTGGCGGGTCTTGCCGCTGTGCATGAGCTGGGCCATCAATTGCTGCATTTGCTGCATCCATTTGGCCAAAAAGGATGCATCATGGATCCTGTGCCGATGTTTACTTACCGCGCTTGGGCATCTAAGCTCTCTGCCAAAGATTGCCCTTTGCGCAGCAGCGCGGCTATGACACCAGGCGCTTATCGCTTTCAATACATCAAACCATGAATCACGAACAGAACCTTCGCCTCACCCAAGTCGGCGCCGGCACGCCCGGTGGATTGCTGCAGCGGTGCTTTTGGCAGCCGGTGGCTTTGGCCGAAGAGTTTGACCCGCTGCTTGCACCCGATATGGGCAGCGCTGCGCAGCCGCGTTTGGTGAAAGCGGTGCGGGCGTTGGAGCAGGATTTGGTGTTGGTGAAGAACCATGACGGCTCTTGGGCGCTACTAGACCGTGATTGCCCGCATCGCGGGGCGAATTTGGCATTCGCTCGGTATGAAACGATTAACTATCAAAGTGATAGCACACTAGGTAGATTTTATAACGGGGAAGTGCCGATTTCTCTTCAAAAATCGGCTTCTGAAGGTGCTCACACGGCGATTCGTTGCCCCTTTCACGGCTGGGCGTTTCAAACCAGTGGCGATGTGAATGGCCAGGCCATCGGCCAGTGCATTGACACCCCTGCCGAGCCAGAAAATTCAACGATGTGTCAACACATCAAGCAACGCAGTTATCCGGTGCAAGAGCGGGCGGGTGTGGTCTGGGCCTGGCTGGGGGATGGCGCTGCGGAGCCCATGCCAGCACTCGACTGCTTTGACGCACCCGCTTCGCACAGTTTTGCCTTCAAAGGTCTGTGGCATGCGAATTGGTTGCAATGCTTTGAGGTGGGCATGGATCCTGCGCATCCTTCGTTTCTGCATCGCTTCTTGCAAGATACCGATTTGCAAGAGACGGGTGGCAACGCTGGCGGCAAGCAGTTTCGAAGCGCGGCAGCGGGCGACGTGGCGGGCGAGCGCTGGCCGATGACGCGGGTGATGCGCGAGCTGCATCGCCCCAAACTCATGGCGCAACCTGTGCAGAGCGACACGCTGCAAGGCATTCGCATCACCGCGCTGCGTGCCTTGAATGAGCAAACCACTCACGTGCGCGTGACGCAAGCGATTTTTCCGCATATCTTCGTCATCCCGCTTTCCGAAACACTCACCATCACGCAATGGCATCTGCCGGTGGATGATGGCCAAACGTATTGGTTCAGCGTGTTCACCAGTTTCGATGCGCCGATTGACCAAGCCGCCATGCGCTCGCAGCGTCTGCCTTACACCACACTGCCACACTACATTCCCAAAGCTGGCGCACACAACCGCTGGGGTTTCTCGCCTGAAGAGCAGATGACGCGCACCTTTCTCGGCATGGGGGAAGACGACATCAATGTGCACGACCAATGGGCGGTGGAGAGCATGAGCGCTTCAACGGGCGGGGTGCAAGATCGCACCCGCGAGCATTTGGCCACGAGCGACAAAATCATCGTGCTCTATCGCCGCTGGCTGCAGCGGGCCATGGATGCTGCGGCTTCCGGGCAGACGCCTCCTGCACTGCCTGCAACGCAGCTTCTCACCGAGCCGCCCGGCACGGTCGATGGCTTTGCGCCAAGTGAAGCTTGGGAGAGCTGGTGGCAAGCGCAATTGGCCAAAAAGCGCAGCAAGGCATCGTGGATCACATCATGACGGCGGATCAAATTCTGCGCCTCGTGCACGAGGCAGGCATCGAGCAAGTGCGCATCGCTTGGTGTGATGTGCATGGCGAGCTGCGGGCCAAAAGTGTTCTGCCGCGCGCTTTGGAAGCGGCCTTGAAAGACGGTATCGGCATGGTGGGCACGCAAGCACTGAAAGACACGAGTGATCGCACGGCCTTCAAAGTGTTTGAGCCGGATGGTTTGGCGCATCTGCCCATGCTGGCTGAATTTGCGCAGGCCAGTAATTTCACGGTGAAACCCTTGCTGGAAAGCTTTCGCCAACTGCCTTGGGCAACCAACACCGCTTGGCTGCAAGGCCAGATGCTAGGCGCGGATGGCCAGCCGCTGGCCATTGATTCACGAGGTATCTTGCAAAAGGCCATTGCGCAGTTAGCGCAGCAAGGCTTTGCGATGCGCTGCGGCCTCGAGATTGAATTTCATATCTACAAAATCGAAAGCACCCGCCAGCAGCTCGACCCGGAATTGGCCGCTTGGCCGGGCTTGCCGCCTGAAGTCTCGATGATTCATCCCGGCTATCGTTTGCTTTCCGAGCGCTGGCTGGATCGTGCTGATGAGCCATTGCAGATCGTGCGCCAAACCTGCGCTGCGCTCGGCTTGCCGCTCACATCGCTCGAAGTGGAATTCGGCCCCAGTCAAGTCGAGGCGGTGTTTGAAGTGCAAGATGCGCTGGATGCGGCGGATGCTTTTGCGCTTTTTCGCAGCGCGGCTATGCAGGCTTTGCAACGCGCTGGTTATCACACCACCTTCATGTGCCGCCCGCCGTTTCCTCACATCATGAGCAGCGGCTGGCATTTGCATCAATCGCTCGTGGATTTGCAAACGGGGCGCAATGCGTTCACCGCTACCAACGCAGCACTGTCAAAAACTGGTGAGCACTGGCTCGCCGGCTTGCTCTCGCATGCGAGTGGGATTTGCGCCCTAGCCAACCCCACCATCGATGCCTACGAGCGCTTTCGCCCCAATGCACTCGCCCCCACACGAGCCAACTGGGGCATAGATAGCCGCAGCGCCATGCTGCGCGTCATCTCAGCAGAGTCACATTCCGCAAGCTCGGCCACGCGTATTGAAAACCGTATCGGCTCGCCGCTGGCAAATCCCTATCTTTATATTGCCTCGCAAATTCACGCAGGGCTAGACGGCATCTCTCGCGGCTTGAAGAGCCCTAGCGCAGACGATAAAAACGCTGCCGTTTTGCCCGCCAGCCTGAGCGAAGCGCTTAGCGCCTTGCAAGCTGATGCAGCCTTGAATTCAGGTTTTGGCGAACAAGTCCTCGCTTGGTTCGCACAAATCAAGCGCCAAGAAATCGCGCGCTGGGAGGCAGCGCCAGACAAACTCGATTGGATGGCCCGCGAGTATTTTTCGCGGTTTTAGAGCGCTCGCCAAGCGAGCAACCCAGATCAGCCGCTTTACTTCAGCTTGTTTTTTTCTTTGCCACGCGGCATGACGGCGGTGGTGATCGTGGCACGCACGGGCTCACCCGTCAGCACTTTAGGCGGCGAAGTATCTTTCTTCGGCTTTTTGCCTTCTTTGTTGGATTTTTGTTGACCTTTGGCCATGTTGCGCTCCAGTTAAGTTGATGTTCGCATTATTCCCGCATTTCAGCCTGCTGAAAAGTCTGCATGCAATTTTGCAGCTCAGCAAAGGCACAATCAGTGCTTTCTAGCCATGCGAACTGCCGCTTCATGATCGATTTTCTCAATGCGCCCGCCTTTGCCCTCTTTGGTCTGCCCGCCAGTTGGGCTGAGCTGGTAGGCGCTGTGCTCGGTGTGGCCATGGTGGTTTGCAATATTCGGCAGATTCATTGGGGCTGGCCACTGGCCTTTGCCAGCTCATTGCTTTATGTGCTCGTGTTTTTTGATGCCAAGCTCTACGCCGAAGCCTCGCTGCAAATCTTCTTCGCCATCACCGCGCTCTGGGGCTGGTGGCAATGGCTTCGCGGGCAGAACAGTACTGGCCAAGCATTGCAGCCGCAAGCCCTTCCCCAAGCCGTCACTCTTAAATTAATAGCATTCTGCGCAGTATCTATGCCGGCTATCGCCCTATTTCTATCTAAATACACGAATTCAGATGTGCCTTGGTGGGATGCCCTGCCCACCGTGCTGAGTCTTGCCGCTACCTATCTGCTCGGCAAAAAATACACCGCTAATTGGCCGCTGTGGATCGTGGTCAACCTGATCAGCATCGGCCTGTTTGCCTACAAAGGCCTGTGGCTTACCGTTGGCCTGTATGCCCTCTTCGCAGCGATGGCCGCAGTGGGCTGGCGTGCTTGGCAGCAAGCCATGAAAGAGCCCGCATGAAGATTGCGTTGCTCGGAGCCGAAAGCACTGGCAAAACCCAGCTCGCGCATGCGCTGGCTGCGCATCTGCGCGAAACGGGTGCGCAGGCTGTGGCTGTGGACGAATACCTGCGCGAGTGGTGCGAACAAAAAAGCCGCACACCGCAAGCACATGAACAAGCCGAAATCGCACTCACGCAGCGCCTGCGCATTGAGCAAGCCGCGCGAGATCTCGCCGAGGCCGCAAAACCAGATTCAAGCTGCTGGGTCATCGCCGACACCACACCGCTCATGACAGCCATCTACAGTGAATTCATCTTTGCAGACAGCAGCCTCATCGCACCCGCCTTGGCCTACCAAAAAACCTTCGACCTCACCCTCCTCACCGGCCTAGACATGCCCTGGGAAGCCGACGGCATCCAGCGCGATGGCGCACATGTGCGCGCCCCGGTAGATGCGCTCATCCGCACGCGCCTGCAAAGCGCAGGCATCGCTTTTGAAGTGATCTACGGTTTGGGCGAACAACGTCTACAAACCACTCTCAACGCCTTAAGTACTATTAAATCAATAGCAAACTATGTTGGTAACATAAGGGCAATTGAACCAAAAGACTTAAAAAATACTCCGAAACCCTGGGTTTGGACATGCGACAAATGCTCAGACTCAGATTGTGAGCATCAGCTATTCAGGCGGCTTGCAAGTTGGGGTTTTGAGTAAAAAAAGCAGTTTGCATTGCATTCAGAGAAATGGCGTGGGCTACTTTGCAAATCAACTACCAAGCATAGAGACGAACGCGATGAATCATCAAAAATCCGTGATGCCCAATCTTTTCAGCGCATCTTTAGCAACATCCAAACCTTGGAGAGCTGCTTTTTTGTACCAATCGATCGCTTGGCTTTTATCAGCCATCCCTGCCCAACCATATTCGAATGACTGAGCTACTTTCAACTGAGCTTGGGCAAAACCCACATTTGCAGCAGACTTGAAGTAGGCAACAGCAAGTGGCAAATCTGCCGTTCCGGCGGAACCATATTGCAAATAATGCCCTGTATTGAATGCTCCTCGCGCCAGTCCAGCCTCTGCAGACTTTTTATACCAATCAAATGCCGCTTGCCGATCAGATCGACCCGATCCCTGTCCACGCTCTAGCATTACGGCAAGATTATTCATACTGTAGGGATGGCCTTGCTCTGCAGACCGGCGGTAATACTCCAATGCCAAAGCTTCATTTTTAGCGCCTCCAATTCCATGGTGATAGTTATAAGCTAAAGCAAACTGAGCCAAGATGAACCCACCTTCTGCTGATTTTCTGTACCAAGAATTGCCCAATTCTTGATTGGTTTCAATGCCCTGACCGTGGCTGTACAAATTTCCAACCGCATTTTGAGCACGGAGGTTACCTCCGTGTGCTAAACGCAATAGAACTTCACGGTCTGCCCCAGAACCAGCTGACGCCAAACGATAGATATCCAGAATCTGCGGGTCAGGTAGGCGAAGCCTAATCATTGCCATCGGTTCAGTCAAAGCCACCGGCACTTTCCCGGAAGAATCGTTGGAGCTCGCAGCGGCTTGCAACACTGCCGATGCCGCTTTACCATTTTGCTCAGCGATGTCCATCGCCCTTCTCTCAGTGCTTGTCACTGCGAGAGCTTGAACAGTAACGTTTGCACTCAGTGTAGGAAAGAGTTTGCTCAAAGCGCGTGCGGCACCTTCTTTTAATCCGGCCGATTCGCTGGTCAACGCAAACTTCTCAATATATTGACGCGTTGTTTCTGGATTACGAGAAAAGCGATGCGAGACCACAAAAGAATCGGCAGATAGCTGTGGTTTTCCCGATGCACCCAACACTTCAGCAAGGTTAGCCCATGCAGTCGACCGAGAGGGTGCTAAAGCCAACGTGTATCTCAATTTTTCCTCAGCATCTGAAAATCGATTGCTGCGATACAGAGCATAGCCATAGTTATTGCTGATCTCCTGATCGGAAGGATCTGCACGCCATGCTGCCTCAAAATCTGCCAATGAGACCGAGAATTGCTCATTTTTGAGTTTCTCAAGTGCGCTGGCGTTCAAGCGGCGTGCGGTTCGACGATCCCCGCGCTGAGGATATGGCAACTCCTCAATTTCTGCCTTGGCATCTAGCAATGCGGATGCGTCTGTCTGCGTCGCTGCTTGGAGCATCTTTTTGACTTGCTCCAAACGCGCCAGTACTTTTGAATCCGAACCAGGCGATGTACCTTGAGCCATGACAGATACATTGAAAAACGACAGGATAATGCAAACTAGAAGTAGCCCTACCCATACTGACTTTTGATTTTGAATCACGATAAAACCAACCTAATCAAGAAAGAAATATTAAGAATTATCAGTGAAAAAGTTACTGCACGTTTTGCGGCCCCGGCGGATGGTCTAGCGGTTCGGTGAAAATCTGCGCGGCATCCACAGCATCAAAGCGGTATTGCGCGCCACAAAAATCGCAGCCGACTTCGACATTTTCTCGTTCGGTCAAGATGCTTTCTACTTCATCGCTGCCTAAGCTATGCAGCATGTTGGCGACTTTTTCTCGGGAGCATGAGCAGGCAAATTTCGGCGCATGAGGCTCAAAGCGCAAGAGTTTTTCTTCCCAGAAAAGGCGGTGCAGGATAGTGTCTGCGTCGAGGCTGAGCAGCTCTTCGCGCTTTAAGCTCTGCGCAAAAATGGCGATGCGGTTGAAGGCTTCATCCAAGCCAATATCGTCTTCGTTGGATTTACCGAGGTTGCCAGAGCCCTCCATGGGCATGCGCTGGATGAGCAGCCCAGCGGCCACTTGGTCGTCAGCGGCTAGGATGAGGCGTGTATCTAGCTGCTCAGATTGCAGCATGTAATGCTCCAGAACTTCGCTGATTTTTTCTAGCTTCTCGCGCTTATCGCCATGCAGAGAAACAACGCCTTGATACGCCTGCTGGCCAGGCTGTTTGTCTTTCGGATCTAAGGTGATCGCGCAGCGACCTTGGTTGAGCACATTGACCATCTCGGACAATCGCGCACCTGCACCGACCTCGCCTTGCACACTTGCCGTGGCTCGCAAACTCAAATCGCTTTGCACCTCTGCCACCGCCACTTTCACCGGCCCATCGCCCATGATTTGCAGCACGAGTGCGCCGTTGAATTTGATGTTACTTTGCATGAGCACGCCTGCTGCAAGCATTTCACCGAGCAGCTCACTCACGGGCTGCGCATACGCGCCGGTTTGCGTGTTGGCCGCGCGGCGCTGCAAGACCTCTTGCCAAGCATCAGTGAGCCGCACGAGCGCCCCGCGCACGGGCAGGCCTTCGAAAATAAATTTGTGGAGTTCAGACATAGCAGATGAAGATGGGGATCAAGCGATCTTTTTCAAACCCTTGGCAAATCGATGCGCATTCAGCACGTAATGCTTTGCACTCAAAGCCAGCTTGGCCACAGTCGCTTCATCTAACTGGCGCACCACTTTCGCTGGCGAGCCCATGATCATCGAGTAATCGGGAAATTCTTTGCCTTCCGTGACCAGCGAGCCCGCGCCCACGAGGCAGCCTTTGCCGATTTTTGCTTTGTTCAAGATCACCGATTGAATGCCAATCAGCGAGCCATCGCCAATCGTGCAGCCATGCAGCATCACCTGATGGCCAATCGTCACGTCATCGCCAATCTCTAGCGGAATGCCTTCATCCGCATGCAACACGCTACCGTCTTGCACGTTAGAATTTTTGCCAATCTTGATATACGCCGTATCGCCGCGCACCACTGCGCCAAACCACACACTCACGTTATCAGCCAGCTCCACCGCGCCCATCACATCGGCAGAATCAGCGATCCACACGTCTTTGCCTAATTTTGGCGCTATGCCATCGAGTTCGTAAATTGCCATGTATTGGTCTTTCAAAAATGAGTCAATGCGCCTCAAGAGACGCGATATGGGCTTCAATCCATGCCGCAAACGCGTCTTCGCTGATTTGCCCGGAGGCTACATCCAGCATGGTGAGCGCGTATCGCACATTATCTGCTGAGAGACGAAAGCCATTGAGCACAAGAAATAGTTCTGCCGCCAAACAAGCCGTGCGCTTATTGCCATCTAGAAACGGGGGATTTCGCGCAATACCGTAGCCATATGAAGCGGCGAGTTTGGCCACGCTGGGCTCGCCATACGCCGCTACTTTCAGCGGCTTGGCCAGAGCGGAGTCATACAAACTCATATCGCGCACGCCAGAGATGCCGCCATGTTCTGCCAACTGCTCATCATGCACTGCGAGCATGACCTCGCGGTCGAGCCAAATCCAATCTGCCATCGCAAAGCCTTATTTGGCCAGCTCACGCAACACATTACGCCGCTTGCGCATGATCTCTTGCGCAGCCTTCATCTGTATAGCAAAGCCGGGATCGCTGTTCACAAGGCGAAGGCCATCCGGCGCTTCGGTCACAAAAATCTGATCGCCTTTTTCCAATTTGAGGCGCGCCAAAATTTCTTTGGGCAGAATCACGCCCAGCGAGTTGCCGATTTGGGTGACTTTGAGGGTTTGCATCATCAGACTCCTGAAGTTATAACTTTTATTATAACTCCAAAACCAAGTCTGTGATCGCGGCCTCCACTCTGGCCAAGCTAAACCATCCCCGCCGCATGCCGATAAATCGCCCCCGGCGTGCTCATCCATACTTTGCCCGCATCTCGCGCAGCGGCCACGGCTTGCAAGGCGCGGCGCAGGTGGCGCAGGCGGTAGGGTTGGCCGACGATGTAGGGATGAAGCGCGATGCCCATCACCAAAGGCGCTGCATCATCGGCTTGGGTTTGCAAGAGCATTTCATCGAGCTGATCAATGATCATTTGCGCAAAATCTTTGCCGTCCATCTGGCGGGCAATGATCATCGGGATATCGTTCAATTCTTGCGGATAGGGCACAGCCCAGAGATCTTGGCCGTTACGCGTGCGCATCGGCATCGGCTGATCGTCGTGGCACCAATTGAGCGTGTAGCTGTAGCCGGTTTCTTGCAATAAATCGGGTGTGAGCAAGCTCTCGGAAATCCAAGGCGAGAGCCAGCCTGCGGGCGCTTGGCCGCTGTGTTTGAGCATCATTTCGCGGCAATGAATGAGTAAATCGCGCTCGCTGGCTTCATCGAGTACGCCTTGCCGCTCGGCATTGCTGTGGCCATGGCCAACCAGCTCGTCGCCCCGCTTGACGCAAGCGGCAATCAGCTTAGGGCAGTGCCCATAAAGTGCGGTGTTGATCAAAGCCGCAACGGGCATGCCCAGCTGGTCAAACAGCTCCAAGCAGCGCCATGCGCCCACACGGTTGCCGTATTCGCGCCAACTGTAGTTGAGCACATCGGGCTGCGGGCTGGCCGGGCCAATGGCTGCGCCCATGCCTTCGCCAAACGCGAAGTGCTCGATGTTGAAGCCAAGGTAAACCGCTAAGCCTGCGCCGCCAGGCCAACGATATTTTTTGCGTTGATGAATCGCTTGGTATTCAAAGCGGCCATGTGTTGGCAAAGCGCCGGAGTAAATTGCAGCCATCAGCGCGTCAGAGCACAGCCAAGCCAGCGCGCACCAACATCCACTCCGCGCTGTCGTTCCACACATCTGTTTCCGTGATCAAGCCATCCTTGACAACAAAACGATCCACATAGCGGTTGCCTTCAAACGGCGTGCCATCGGGCCATTCGCCATAGAGCGTGCCGATGCTATAGACAATCGTCTCGCCGCGTGCGGCCTCTTCGGCGCTAGAAATCACCACATCGGTGCGTTCGATGCGTTTTTTCACCCATTTGTAGCGCGAAGCGTTGAATTTGGTGCAATCTGCCGGCTCACGCATGGCGCGCTTGCCCGTGAACGTGATCTTCAAACCGGCGGCCGTGAAACGCGCCGCCGATTGAGGATCGGGAATCATCGACAAGCGCAGGTATTCATTGACGATATCACCCGCATCCGCAGAGGTGAACGTATTGGGGGGATCGATTTTCAATGGTGTCTCCTGCGCTTGTGATTAAAGACCAGCAGTTTACGTGATCACTTCCACATTGGCCTGCTTGGCCACAGCGCGCCAAGTGTCAATCTGCGCATTGATGATCTGCACGAAATCATTGCCCAGCACTGGGGTTCTGCGTGGCAAGGTTTGCAGTTCATCCAGACGAGCAGCCACATCAGGCTTGGTGAGGATCTCTGGGATCAAAGCCGACAGGCGCTGCACGATCGGCGCTGGCATGCCTTTGGGGGCAGACAAGCCCAGCCACTGCGAGCCAGTCAGCTTAGGGAAGCCCAGTTCGGCAAAGGTGGGGATATTTGGCAGTGCAGGCAGGCGGGAGGGCGTGGACACGGCCAGCGCGCGCAAAGAGCCCGCTTTGAGCTGGGCGACGTTGGTGGTGACGGGGTCAAACAGGCTGTCAATCGAGCCGCCGAGCAAATCTTGCATGGCCGGCGCGCTGCCTTGGTACGGGATGTGGTCATGGTTGGGCGCTTTGCCCTCTAACTTGAGCATTTCGCCAAACAAGTGGTTGGCCGAACCAATGCCAGACGAGCCATAGCGCACTGGCCTGGTCTTCGCTGCCTCGACATATTGAGCCAAAGTCTGGAAAGGCGATGCGGCGCGCACCAAGAGCACCATCGGCGCCTCTACCAGCATGCCCATGTGGGTGAAGTCGCCCACAGGATCAAAAGGCATCACTTTGCGTGTTGCGGTGGCATACACATGCACCGAAGCGTGGCTCACGAGCAAGGTGTAGCCGTCAGCGGGCTGATTCGAGACATATTGCGTGCCGATCAGGCCGCCCGCGCCAGCGCGGTTTTCCACCAAAACGGTTTGACCACCCAGCGCTTGGGACAAATGCGGCGCGATCAGGCGAGAAACGGTGTCCACCAAGCCGCCCGGTGGGAACTGCGCCACCAAGCGGATAGGGCCACGTGTGGGCCAAGCTGGGCTTTGAGCGCCCACCCAAGCGGGGGCGGCTACAACTGAAGCCGCACCAGCGGCCAATAGATCACGACGTTTCATGGTTGCTCCTAGAGGAATGTTCATTCTTGAATCAGAATGAGATGTGGTTGGAATGACTGATAAGTCACACCCCTCTAAGCAACTAGCGTGCCACTGTATACACTTTTCAACTGCCCATCATTTGGGCAAACCCAGCCAAGTGAGGCCGCGTTCAAGGCGATGCGCGAGTGCCAAGCAAGTTTTGTAATTCAAAAGACAAATTTAAGGTTTGCATCGGTGCCATGCTCTGGGCAACTTGACCCTGCAAAGCCTTGGCCTCCCGCTGCTTGCTCAAAGCGATGGCCTGCCCAATGGCCATTTGCAAGCTGCTGGTCACGCTGTCCATCAGCTTAACCTCCATGCAGCCGCGCTCACGCAGCAGCGCCTCAATCGCCTGCGCCAGCCCGCCCAGCGCTGCGCCGCCGAGCAAAATCGTTTGCACAGCGCTCTCTTCTGCCAACACCTGTTCGCACAAATCGGCCAACTCACGCACCGCAGTTTGCGGATCAGCAGCGAGCTGCGCGCCTGTCTTATCCACCGCTTGAATGCTGGCTAACTTGTCATCCAGCCCCAGTTGCGCCACCAAGCGGTGAAGCATCGGCACCCAAGAGAGCCCACCCGTGATCACCGCATAGCGCCCATGGGAATGCGCCGCCTGCATCGAAGCCTGCGCCAGCCCGAACACAGGCGCGGATGCGAGCTGCTGCAGCGCCAGCAAACCTGGATCCCCAAAACAGCCGATCAACACCGCATCGGGCAGCGGCAAGTCAGGCTGCGCTCGGTCAAAAGCATAAGCATCTAGCAAAGCATGGCCCGCAATGGCAAACGAGATTTCATCGCTGATATAGCTCGCCCCCAATCGCGCCGTCTGCACGCGCACTTCGCAGCACCCCTCAGCCTCGCGCAGCGCAATCTGGCGCAGCGTATCGCTCACGCTGGCGCTGGTGTTGGGATTGATGATGAGCAGTTGGGCAGGCATAGCGATCTAATCACGGTTTTCTTCATGATACTGTCAAGATTCAGATTGTAAAATCGCAAATATGGATGTAATCGTCCATGCTTTATCCTCAAATTGAGTTCACGGTGTCGCCCAACTCAAGCGTATCTTGCAAACAAAAAAAGAATCACCATGAGACTGCTTCAACCTTGGATTACTCTGGCCACCTTGGGCTTGCCATTGATGGCTTTGCTAGCAGTGACTGCGCAAAGATACTCAGCCACGAGCTTGGTCTTGGTCAGCGCCTGCATCATTTTGTTTTTGAGTACCTGGTGGGCATCAACAAAAGTACTCGGCGCGCGCAACACACGCATTCTTGCGATGCTGGGTTTGGGCTTAGGCTGGTTTGCAGAACAAATGGGCTCTAGCAAGGGTTGGTTTTTTGGTCGCTATACCTACACCGATGTCTTGGGGCCGCGCCTGGGCGATGTCCCCATGGTGATCCCGCTGATGTGGTTCGCGCTGTGCTTTGTCGGTTTTATTCTGGCGAATTTGATTCTTTGGCGACAACCTACCGCTGCCCATAAGGGGTGGCTCGGTATCGCGCTCACCAGCTGGCTCTCGGCCATGCTGGTGACAGCGTTTGATTTGGGAGCCGATCCTTACTTCGTCTTTGTGTTGAAAGCATGGGTGATGCAGAAAACGGATGGCGGCTGGTTTGGGGAGACGCTTCAAGGCTTTGCGGGCTGGATGCTGATTTCCTTTGTGATCGTGACTGCATTCCAAAGCATGATGCGCTTTGAGCCCATACCTCCTACGCTTCGAACATTGAAACGCGCCGTTGCCTTGCCCATCGGCATCTATGCCAGCGGTATGGTGTTTCAAGTGCTGGTGGGTCACCCGATTGAAACACGTGCAGTTGCATTCTTTGCCATGGGCATTCCTGTTTTGGCAGCTGCCGTGGCGTGGTGGCAGTGGCAGCAAGGAGACGCGCAATGAGCACTACTGAGCATTCGGCTGTCGACCTTGCATCTCGACTGGCCGACCCACTGGCTGATGGCACCATCGCCGCCATCATCGGGCCATGGCCCGATGGAAATAGCAGTTTAGATGCAGCAGCCCTTCAAAGAATCGCGCAGGTCAATCGCCTGATGGCTACTTGGGACACCAATGCCAGTCTGCAGCACTGGCAAGCACCACCAGACACCGATGCCAAAATCGCACTCACGCTACAGGCATATCTGCGCGAGGGTAGCGCCCTGCCCGACTGGGCGGATCGAAAGAAGGTGGAGCGTGCCGAAGCGATCTTCATAGAAGATGGTCCTCTGTCGTGCACACTCCTTTTCTGTGCCAGCTTGCCAGAGTGTTATGTGCTCCCCAACCTTGCCGATGTACTGCATATCGCAGGACAATTAGAAGCACATACCGAGCATCGCATCCGGCAAACAGCGGCCATGATTTTCCCTGTGATGCTACGCGGTGGTTTGATGGGTGCTGAAGGCCAAGGCTTGGCACAAGTGCTTAAAGTGCGACTCATCCATGCCACGATTCGGCATCTGATTTTGCGAGGCCGACCTGAGCATGCGCAAGGGCTGATCCCAAAACGACCACCATCCCTTGATCAGCCCGAGAGCATGCATACTGCTTTGATGCGCCACGGCTGGGATGTGAGTCAGCAGGGCATGCCATGCAATCAAACCGAACTCGCTTACACCCTGCTCACATTCAGCTATGTGTTTCTCAAAGGCCTGCGCACCTTGAATCAAGGTCTTGGCCGCGATGACGAAGAGGCCTATCTGCACACTTGGAACGTCATGGGTCATGTCCTAGGCATTCGCACAGAATTCATGGCGCATGCCATGCCGCAAGCGCAGGCTATGCTCGATCAAATGCAAGCGACCGCCCGCCGATCAACGCCTCAGCCCGACGTGCGCCCTGCTCTGGGCCGCGCCCTGATGGATGCTTTGGCGCGCAGCTTGTCTCTGCCCATCTTGCGTCAGCTGCCTGTGCCGCTCACGCAATGGCTGGTGGGCCCGCAAACAGCCCGGGATATCGGTTTGGCAGAGCCAGCCACTTGGCCGACCCGCATACTTTTTGCACTCTTGCGCGGCCTTGTGGGCGCACTAGATGCGGTGGGTCGCTTGTTCTCGCGGCAGTTTTCCCTCAGCCGTATGTTCACGCGGGTGCTGGGATATCACTTACTCACCAAACTCTTGCTCAGCCAAACCCGGCCTTTAGCACTGCCTGATCGCGTGCTGGATAACTTGCATCAAACGATTGGTCAGTGGGAAAATGATCCCAAAGCATCCCGCTGGCTGAACCGATTGGAAGATGTTTTCACCACACGCGGCTCTTGGTATCATCGCCCTGCCCACTTTAACCGCTCACGGCATCACCCGGCACCCTAACGTGCTCCTACCCCCATGATTCATTGAACCAGCCTAGCCGTTTGCTTCCTGCCACATAAAAAATTACCATTGCTCCATGCTAGGCACACCCCTTCTCAAATCCTCTTTCAATGCCATCTTTGTACTTGCGGTTTGGTTTTTGGCCATCCTATCTCCAGCCTTGACCTGGGCTCAGCCCAGCGCATCGCTCAGCGAAGCGGAAGTGACACTACAAGCTAAGTATTGGATTGACGAAAGCGGCCAAGCCACGATTGAGCAAATCTCACAGGCAACACCTGACACTTTTCAGCCCTTGGTCACGCACCGAAGTTTTGCACTGGCCAAACAATCCGCCCTGTGGATGAGATTGGATTTACCCGCATCAGAGGCCAAAGGGCATTGGTTTTTACAATTGAGTTCTGGCACTTTTTTTGATCGCGCCAGCCTGTTTCAGCGCTCTGAAACAGGCCAATGGACCGAGCAACGCGCTGGCGACCACTTGCCTGTCGCGCAATGGGATCACCCCGATCAAACCCCTGTGTTTCAACTCGATCTGCGCGCTGCCAGCACGGTTTGGCTGCGCTTAGAAAACCAACCCGCGGCCATTGCACCGCGCCTGCAGCTGATCAGTGAAGGCTCTCTGGCCAGCAAACGCCGCTGGGCGGCTCTGCTGCTCGGCGGTTACTTTGGTTTTGGCCTGCTGGTGCTCTTTTTGGGCATCGTCCACGTGCGCCTGTATGGCGATCGCGCCTTCATCGCCTACAGCGCTTATGTTGCCTTTATGCTGCTGTTTCAGCTGGCCTTTACTGGCATTGGTGGCTTGTATTTCTGGCCAAACTGGGCAGCGTGGAACAACGCTTCACCCGCAATTTTCATGTTGTTACTCACCTCCACTGGCATTTGGTTTGTGCGCGAAGCTTGCGTACTGGCTCGGCACAGCAAACCTGTAGACAAGGCCGTGATGGCGTGGGTGTGTTTTGGCGTGTTGTTTGCTGTGATCTACGTCTCGTTGACCAATCGCACCACATTTTTGGTTCTGAATTTATTTGGCTTGTTCTCTGTGTTGCTCAGCATTGGTTTGTGCCTTTGGGTGTGGCGGCGTGGCGAAAAATATGGCGCTTGGTTGTTTTTAGGCTTTTTACCAGTACACCTCGGTTATCCATTCCCCGCACTGCGCAGCGCTGGCGTGATTGCAGACGGTTGGCTGAGCCAATACGCTGTATTGATTGGCTCAGCCATTGAGATCCCCTTGCTGCTCTATGTTTTGCAGAAACGGGCGAAAGAGTTCAACGAGAATCGCGCCCGTATGCGCGCTATTGATCAAACAGACCCCTTGACCGGGCTCGCAGTATTGCCCGTGCTCACGCTTCGTGTACGCGATTCGTTGCGGCGCGCAAAGCGACATGGCCCGCTCCACACCCTCATGCTCGTCGAATTGGCCAACCATGCAGAGATCGTCAATGCACATGGCCGCCCCATTGGTGACCGCGCCTTGGTGGTAGCCGCCTCTTGCATGCTCTCTACGCTCACTGAGTTAGATACGTTGTGCCGAATTGATGACACACGCTTTGCAATTTTGGTGGAAAAAACGATGGATACTTCGGCTCACACGACGCTAGCGCAACGCATCGTCGCGCGCGGCTTGAGCGAGTCTGTGGATTCCCGCAACGAACAGTTTTTGCATTTTCGAGTGGTGACTGCGGTACTGCAGCCGCAAAGCACGTCTACAGAATCAGTCAAAGCAGTTGAGCTTGAAGATGTGCTGGCTCCTTTGATGAAAGACATGAACAGTCTTGCAGCTGAGCCAAGGAAAACCATATTGCACTCAAAGCCGCATTCAGGGTAAGACGCATTTGCGAGTAACAGGCTTGTGTCTGCAACTTTGATCACAGAGAACGTGGTTCGCTCATCGGCCTTGCATGCGCTGCAATGCCCAAATCCTGTTGACAAAGTATTGGCTGCTCAACGGTTGGCTGAACAAGGCTGTTTATGGCCTTCGCAGCATGAATGTTCGACGCAACTCTTGACTGATCCAGGGTCACTGCCGGGCTGCCCCGAGCAACCCGTGTTGCTCGCGCATTTAGACGTGCCGCAACTATCTGTGTTTACGCTAAGAGGCTTGGCGGGCCTCGTACATTCGCTCTGCCATATCGAGTTCAACGCGATCAATCTCGCGCTGGATGCTGTATGGCGCTTCCCCGGCATGCCGAGCGCGTATTACGCGCAATGGCTACGCGTGGCAGCTGAGGAAGCGCATCATTTCAGCCTGCTGCGAGCGCAGCTTCAAAGCATGGACCACGACTATGGCGATTTTCCTGCGCACACGGGTTTGTGGGACATGGTGGAGCGCACCAAGGGCGATATCGTCGCCCGCATGGCGCTCGTGCCGCGCACGTTGGAAGCGCGGGGGCTGGATGCCACGCCACCAATGCAAACCAAGCTGCGCAAGGTCGGCTCTGCTGATGCTCTGAAAATCGTAGAGATTTTGGACATCATCTTGCACGATGAAGTAGGCCACGTGGCCATTGGCAACCATTGGTATCGCTGGCTGTGCGAGCGCGATGGGCTAGAGCCGATTGCGCATTTCCGCCAGCTGTGTATTCAACATTCAGCGCCGAAAGTGCGAGCACCGATCAATGAGGAGGCTCGGCGATTGGCGGGTTTTACGGATGAGGAGATGTCGGAATTACTCTTAAATTGATAGCAATCTACGCACGTTTTATAACGGCTAGAAGGTCATTTCTCTTAGATTTTTTCGCTCCATGGCATGAGACAGCCGCCTACGCTTGGGGCATCTCACTTGGCGAGGTAGAGGAGGAGAGCGAGCGCAGCCCGATCAGGGGACACGAGCGAAGTGGGATGCCCCAAGCGCAGCGCCTCAATCGCAGCCGCTCTAAGCCGAGTGAAACCACAAGATCGCTACAAATTCAATAGCATACTAAGCCCATTTCATAACGGATAACTGCTCAAATCACTATAAATTTATAATAGCGATATGACTGTATGGGCCTTAGGCATCAACCACACCACCGCGCCGCTGGATCTGCGCGGTCGTTTTGCCTTTGCGCTCGATCAATTGCCCCCCGCCCTGTCTGCCCTGCGCGGCTCGCTCAAAAGCGAATCTGAGCTGACCTTGGTGTCCACCTGCAACCGCACCGAGATTTACGGCGCAAGCGACACACAGCACACCACACAAGTCTTAAATTGGCTTGCCAGCAGCGGCGGCGTGAGCAGCCAAGAACTGCAAGGCCACACCTACACCTTGCAAAACGAACACGCCGCACGCCATGCCTTCCGCGTCGCTGCGGGCTTGGACTCCATGGTCTTGGGTGAAACGCAAATCCTCGGTCAACTCAAAGATGCCGTGAATGCGGCGGAAGGCGCTGGCGCACTGGGCAGTACCTTGCATCAAATGTTTCAGCGCAGCTTTGCCGTGGCAAAGCAAGTGCGCAGCCATACCGACATCGGCACCCAAAGCATCAGTATGGCCGCAGCCGCTGTGCGCCTGGCTGGGCAGTTGTTTGAAGACCTGTCAGAAATTCGCATTCTCTTCGTGGGTGCAGGCGAGATGATCGAACTGGCCGCCACCCATTTCGCTGCGAAAAATCCGCGCCAAATGGTGATTGCCAACCGCACGATGGAACGCGGCCAAGCCTTGGTGGACAGGCTCGTACCTGCCAGCGTCACCAGCAACACTGCGCTGCACACAATGCACTTAGGCGAACTGCCCACGCGCTTGCATGAGTTTGATGCGGTGATCAGCTGCACCGCCAGCACCTTGCCCATCATCGGCCTGGGGGCTGTGGAGCGCGCCCTCAAAGCGCGAAAACACAAGCCCATCTTCATGGTCGATCTGGCCGTGCCGCGCGATATTGAGCCTGAAGTCAAAGCGCTGGATGATGTGTATCTCTACACCGTGGACGATCTGGCCAGCGTGGTGCAAACGGCCAAGGCCACTCGGCAAGCGGCTGTTGAGCAAGCAGAAATCATTGTGGACGCAGGCGTGCAAGATTTTCTGCGCTGGATGCAGCAGCGCAGCGAAGGCACGAGCAACCTGATTCAACAGCTCAATGCGCAGAGCGACGAATGGCGCAGCGCTGAGATTGCGCGAGCCAAGCGCATGCTAGCCAAAGGCGAAGACATTGATGCGGTGCTAGAAGCGCTCTCGCGCGGTGTGGCAAGTAAGTTTTTGCATCCGGCTTACAGCCAACTCGGCGCACAAGATGCACAGCAACGCGCTATCGCGCAAGAGGCTGTGCAGCGCCTTTACCTCAAAAATTCAAAAGAAAACGGCCTCTAGCCGGCGTATTCATTGCGCAGCATGCTACTGAATTTGTAGCGTTTTCTTTCTCTGTTTTCTTCCTTCTTCCATGAAATCCTTCCTCCGCAACAAACTCGAAACGATCCAACACCGTTTGCATGATCTGGAAAGCTTGCTGAGTCAGCCCGACATCATGGCGAATATGAAAGCGTTTCGCGATCTCTCCAAAGAGCATGCAGAAGTCACGCCGACGGCGGGCCGCTATGCACGTTATCAACAAATTGAGCGCGATATCGCCTCAGCAAAAGACATGCTGCAAGACGCGGACATGGCTGACATGGCACAAGAAGAGATCTCGCAAGGCGAGGCCGAGCTGATTCAAATTGAAGCTGAACTGCAGCGCCTCTTGCTGCCTAAAGACCCAGACGACGAACGCGCTGCCTTCATCGAAATCCGTGCAGGCACGGGCGGCGATGAATCTGCCCTCTTCGCAGGCGATCTTGCTCGCATGTACACGCGCTTCGCCACCGCGCAAGGCTGGAAAGTGGAGACTATCAGCGAATCGCCGAGTGAAGTGGGTGGCTACAAAGAGGTGGTGTTGCGCATGGAGGGTAGCTCTGGAAGCGACGCAGGCATCGGCGTCTACGGCAAACTCAGATTCGAATCCGGCGGCCATCGCGTACAGCGCGTGCCCACCACCGAAACCCAAGGCCGCATCCACACCAGCGCCTGTACGGTGGCTGTGATGCCCGAGCCTGATGAACACCAAGCCATCACCCTGAACCCAGCAGACTTGCGTATCGACACCTACCGAGCCAGCGGCGCAGGCGGCCAACACATCAACAAAACAGATTCTGCCGTGCGCGTTGTTCACCTGCCAACAGGTTTAGTTGCCGAATGCCAAGATGGCCGCAGCCAACACAGCAACAAAGCCAAAGCGCTACAAGTGTTGCAGGCTCGCCTCCAAGAAAAAGAACGCAGCGAACGTGCAGCGAAAGAAGCCGCCACCCGCAAAGGCCTGATCGGCAGCGGCGACAGAAGCGACCGCATCCGCACCTACAACTTCCCCCAAGGCCGCATGACGGATCACCGCATCAACCTCACCTTGTACAAACTGCTCTTCATCATGGAAGGCGATTTGCGCGAGACCGTGCAGGCGCTTTTGCATGCGCGGGAAGAGGAGCAGTTGAAAGAATTGGAACTCGGTAGTTCTTGATACTTCTGCTGGGTCAGAGCGCACGCTGAGCCAGTCGAAGGGCTCGGCTTCGACTAGCTCAGCCCGAACGGGAATGAGTCTTTTAGAAAAAGTGCAGCTATCTCCGCTCTTGCGGCAGGCTACGCGTGCAAGCAAACGGGAGCGAACTAAAAGTTCAACCCCAAACTTCCTGCGCAGTCTCAATCACCAAGCGCAATTTATTCCGCTGGTCTTCCACGGCAATATTGTTGCCATGCACGGTCGAAGAAAACCCACATTGCGGAGACAAGGCAAGCTGATCAAGCGGTGCATATTTCGCAGCCTCTTCGATCCGGCGCTTCAAAGCATCTTTGCTTTCCATCTGGCCGAATTTGGTGGTCACCAAACCGAGCACCACGGTTTTGCCTTTTTTCAGGAAGCGTAGCGGGCGGAAATCACCGGAGCGGTCGTCGTCGTATTCCAAAAAGTAGGCGTCGATATTCATCTCGGACAGCAACGCTTCGGCCACCGGCTCGTAGTCTCCGCTGGCTGCAAATGTACTCTTGAAATTACCACGGCACAGGTGCATGGCCAGCGTCATGCCTGCGGGTTTGTAGGCGACGACTTTGTTGATGAAGGCGGCATAGCGACGCGGCAGCTCATCAGGATCATCACCACGCGCGCGTGCACCTTCGCGGATTTTGGGATCACAGAGGTAGGCCAAATTGGTGTCGTCCATTTGCACATAATTGCAGCCTGCGGCACTGAGCGATTGAAGTTCGTCACCGTAGGCGCGTGCCACATCGTCATAGAAAGTAGGCTCTAACTCAGGATAGGCTTTGCGATCAATGCCCGCACGGCCACCGCGAAAATGCAGCATCGTTGGCGATGGAATCGTCACCTTCGGCGTGTTGCTACTCGACACTTGAGTTTTCAGAAAATCAAAATCTGCTTTTTGAATATTCTTCGCATGCGTGACTTTGCCCACCACATGAATCGCGGGCGGCACCAAATGCTCTTTGCCTTGCGCGTCAACCGTCATCGTGATCTCGCCGACCTTCACGCCGCCTAGCTGTTCCAGAAAATCCAAGTGAAAGTAAGTGCGACGAAACTCGCCATCGGTGATGCTTTTCAGGCCCACGCTTTCTTGGAATTTCACAATCTCGCTGATTGCTTTGTCTTCCACCATGCGAAGCTGCTCTGGCGTGATCTCGCCTTTGGCTTTTTGAGCACGCGCCTCTAGCAGGTATTGCGGTCGCAAGAAACTGCCGACATGGTCATAGCGGGCGGGTAAATGAGAGGTGGCGCTCATGGTGTGTGTCCTAAAAATTTAGTTTTTGATTTTGATACATGAATCTGTGAAGTCGGTATCGCATTCTCACTATCAGCTAGTCAAGTTTCATCTGATCGCTCATCAGGCGAGCTTAAGCAAGCGCATCGCATTGTTCTTCAAAATCCCCGGCATCACTTCCGGTTTAAAGCCTGCTTCCTGAAAATCTTTCAACCATTTATCAGGCGTGATGAGCGGATAGTCACTGCCAAACAAGATGCGGTCTTTGAGCAAAGTATTCGCGTATTGCACGAGTTGGGGCGGAAAATATTTTGGGCTCCAGCCTGACAGGTCAATCCAGATGTTGGGTTTGTGCATGGCGAGCGATAGCGCTTCGTCTTGCCACGGCCAGCTCGGGTGAGCAATCACGATCTCAATGTCAGGGAAGTTGATGGCCACGTCTTCCAGCAGCATGGGGTTGCTATTTTGCAAACGCAGGCCGCCGCCGCAGCGCATGCCGCTACCGATGCCGCTGTGGCCGCTGTGAAAGATGGCGGGCAGCTTGTGTTCGGCGATCACTTCATACAATGGCCAGGCCATTTTGTCGGCGGGCTCAAAGCCCTGCACCGTGGGGTGAAATTTGAAGCCCTTCACGCCATGGCTTTCCACTAAACGGCGAGCTTCCCTAGCACCCATCTTGCCTTTGTGCGGATCAATCGAGCCAAAGGCGATCATGATGTCTGGGTTGGCCGCAGCGGCATCGGCAATTTCTTCGTTGCTGATGCGCGTGCGGCCGAGGTTGCTTTCGGCATCCACGGTGAAATTCACAAAGCCGATTTTTCGCTCACGGTAATAGTCAATCGTCTCCTGCATTGTGGGGCGTTTGGCGTTTTTGAAATACTTGTCGGCAGCGCGGTCGTATTCTTCGCCGTAGTTGTCAAACGGGTTGCGGCATGACACTTCTAGATGCGTGTGCGTATCAATGGCGATGAGGTCTTGTGTTTTCATGATGACTCCTGATTCAATAGCACTCTACGCAGGTTTTATAACGGGTAGAGGCTGTTTTTCGCATAATTTATGGAGGATTTCAAGTAGCATCACACGTTCGCCAGCGCTCAATACGCTCAGCATGCGCTGCTCACTTTTGAGCAAGGCCTCATGCGCTTGCGTGATCAGGCGAGTGCCTGCGAGTGTGAGCTGTACTTGGCTGGCGCGGCCATCCAGCGTGCTTTTGCTGCGAGCGAGCAGCTTGCGCTCAGAGAGTTTGTCGAGCCAGACCGACATGCTGGGCGGTGTGATGCTCAGCTCTTTTGCCAGCTGGCTGGGCGTGTTGCATTGGCCTTCGCGCACGAGCTCAAGAATAGTGTATTCCACAGGCCGCAGATCAAACACGCGCTCAATGTCTGTCGCAAAGTTGGCCAAGCCCACGATGTTGGCGCGGGTGAGTTGATAGCCTGTGATTTGAGAAAGGCTCATGGCGTTATTATTTAGTTTGACTAACTGTTAGTCAAGTAGTCTTTCGAAGAATTAAGGGTTACCACTGATTCGTCAGTGCCTGAGTTTGATTAAATTAACGAATGAATCTCTTGAATCACACCATGCCCGATATCTCCACCACACACACAGACGCAGTCGCACATATCCGCATTGAGCGCCCACACAAACGCAACGCTATTTCTGACAGCGTGATCCTTCAGCTTGAAGCAGCTTTTGCAGCACTGCCCGAGAGCTGCCGCGCTGTTGTCATCTCTGGGCAAGGCGATCATTTCTGCGCGGGGCTGGATTTGAGCGAGATCAAGGGCCGCACCAGTGTGGAAGGTTTGCACCATTCTCGCCAATGGCATCGCGTGTTTGACGGCATTGAAAAAGGCATGCGCCCGGTGGTGGCTGCCATTCATGGCGCTTGCGTGGGCGGCGGCATGGAGCTGGCGGCCACTTGCCATATTCGCGTGGCAGACGAGACGGCTTTCTTTGCATTCCCCGAGGGCGCACGCGGCATCTTCGTCGGTGGTGGCGGCTCGGTGCGTGCGCCTAAATTGATCGGCACACATCGCATGCTCGACATGATGCTTACTGGCCGCGTATACAAAGCAGCGGAAGCTGTACCGGTGGGCTTTGCGCAATATCTCGTTCCCGCAGGAGGCGCGGTGGCCAAAGCCATGGAGCTGGCCACGCGCATTGCCGGCAACGCACCGATGACGAATTACGCTTTATTGCAAGCCCTGCCGCGCATCACAGAAATGACGGCAGATCATGGTTTGCTGATGGAATCTCTCATGGCCTCGGTGGTGGAAACTGCACCTGAGGCGCAAGCGCGGGTGCAAGAGTTTCTCGATGGCCGTGGCCCCAAAGTCAAGGCCAGTTGAAGATTGTCATCATGAGCACAACAGTCCCACGTTTCCGCGAATTTGAATTCGGCATCACGCGTGCGGTTCGCAGCGAACGTGATGGCTGCATGTATTTGCGCGCCGAACAAGCCTTGCAAAATTATCCCGAGCGCATGACGGATCGCCTCATACATTGGGCAACAGAGCGACCCGATCAAAGCTGGATGGCACGGCGAAGCCCTCGCCATGATGGCGGCGCAGATGGACAATGGATTCACATCACTTACGCACAGGCTTGGCAAAAAGCGCAGGCCATTGGCCAAGCCCTGCTGAATCACGGCCTGAGCGCAGAGCGTCCGCTGGCGATTTTGAGCGAAAACAGCTTGGAGCATGCGCTGCTTGCCTTAGGTGCGATGACCGTGGGCATTCCGTTTTGCTCCGTTTCCACCGCCTACAGCCTGATGAGCCAAGATTACGGCAAGCTGCGCCACGTGTTAGACACCATCACGCCCGGCCTCGTGTATGCGAGTGATTGGGCGAAGTATGGCAAAGCGATTGAAGTCACGGTTGCCAATGACATACCCATTGCTACTAATTCAATAGCACTCCGCGCAGACAATATAACGGCTACCATCGCTTTTGCCTCATTAATTGCCACAGAAATCACACCCGCTGTGCAAGCTGCAATGCAAGCGACAGATGGCGACACCATCGTGAAATTTCTCTTCACCAGCGGCTCGACCAAGCTGCCCAAAGCGGTGATCAACACGCAGCGCATGATCTGCGCGAATCAGCAGCAGATCCAGCAATCTAAGCCCAGCGTGTTTGACATTCCGCCCGTGCTGGTGGATTGGCCGCCTTGGAATCACACCTTCGGCGGCAACCACGATTTTTATCTCACCCTTTTCCACGGCGGCACGCTCTATATCAACGACGGCAAGCCCACGCCCGCGCTGTTAGCTGAGACGATCCGCAACCTCACCGAGATCGCGCCCACCGTGTATTACGACGTGCCGATTGGCTTTGAATTTCTGGCCAACGAGATGAAGCACAACGCCGCGCTGCGCAAAAATTTACTCTCCAATGTGCGCATGTTTTTCTACGCAGGCGCAGCCCTCGCGCAGCCGGTCTGGGATTTGCTCTACCAGATTGAGGAACTTGAGCTGGGCTACCGCATCCCCATGACTTCTGGCTTGGGGATGACGGAATCTGCGCCTTTTGGCCTGTTCGTTACGAATGTGAATGTGAAGGCAGGCGATCTCGGCTTACCTTGCGCAGGGCTTGAATTGAAGTTGGTGAAGATTGGCGACAAAACCGAAGTGCGATACAGAGGGCCCAACATCACACCCGGCTATTGGCGCAACCCGCAAGCCACAAAAGAAGTCTTCGACGAAGAAGGATTTTTAAGCACAGGCGATGCGGTGAAATGGATTGATGAGAGCGATATCCATCAAGGCCTGAAATTCGATGGCCGCGTGGCCGAAGATTTCAAGCTCTCCACTGGCACCTTCGTGAGCGTGGGCCCGCTGCGCGCGAAGATCATTGCAGCCGGTGCGCCGTATTTGCAAGATGCCGTGATCACCGGGCTCAACATGAAAGAAGTGGGCGCGCTGCTGATTCCCGCGTTGATTCCCTGCCGCAAAATTTTGCAATTGCCCGAGAGCGCAACGCTCGCAGACATCGCCGCGCATCCTACCTTGCAAGCGGCCATGCAAAACATGCTGAGCACATTAGCGCAAAGCGGCACCGGCTCAGCCAGCCGTATCGCCCGCGCCGTGGTCATCACCGAGCCGCCCAGCATTGATAAAGGCGAGATAACCGACAAAGGCAGCATCAATCAGCGGGCTTTTCTCACCCATCGCGCTGGCTTGGTGGAGAGCTTGTATGCTGATGCCGCGCCCGGCCTTCTCAAACCGCTTTAACCACCCGTTCACTTTTTTTCAACTAGGAGACATCCATGAAGACTCGTCGTCAAGCTCTGATTCAAGGTGCTAGTGCAGCAGCCGCTCTCGGCCTCGGCCAACTGCCCGCTTTTGCACAAAGCATCCCTGAAAATCTCAAAATCGTGGTCGGCTTCCCGCCGGGCGGCACGACGGACGCTTTTGCACGGCGCGTCGGTGAAAAACTGCGCGGTGTGTATGCCACCAATGTCATCATTGAAAACCGCCCTGGTGCGGGCGGCCAAATCGGTGTCACCACCCTCAAGGCCGCTGCTGGCGATGGTGCCACCATGCTCTACTCCCCGGCCTCCATGCTCACGGTGTATCCACATTCTTATTCCAAGCTGCCTTACGCGCAAGCCGATGTTGCGCCGATCACGATTGGCCATGCCAGCGACCACGCTTTTGTGGTGGGCCCCGCCGTGCCCGCTGAGGTGACCAATCTTCGCCAATATGTGGCTTGGGCCAAAGCCAATCCCGGCAAAGCCAGTGTGGGCAACCCCGGCGCAGGCTCCATGCCGCATTTGCTGGCCGGGCGATTTGCGCAAATCGCTGATATTCAATCGGTGAACGTGCCCTTCCCCGGCTCAGGCCCGGGCGTGCCTCAGGTGCTGGGTGGCCAGATCACGTCCATGTCCTCCCCGTTGGGAGACTGGTTGCAGCACCACGCCGGTGGCCGCATCCGCATTCTGGCCACCTCCGGCCCCACGCGCTCGCCCTTTGTGCCCAGCGTGCCCACGTATCGCGAGCAGGGCTTTGACGAACTCGTCATCCGCGAATGGTTTGGCTTCTTCTTGCCCGCCACCGCGCCCCAGCCTGTGCGTGATCGCGCCTCCACGATGCTGCGCGCCGTGCTTGCGCAATCCGACGTGGTCGAGGCCATGGCACCCTTGGCCGCCCACGTGACCCCCGTCACGCAAGAGCAATTTGCCGAGCGCATGAAAGTGGACACCGAGTTTGCTGGCCGCTTGGTCAAGGCACTGAATTTCCGCGCAGATTCCTGATCAACAAAGGCATTCCTGCGAAAATCCATCGCATGAATAAAACTGTCATCTATGAATTAGAAGTGATGTTCGCCGACTGCGATCCGGCGGGCATCGTCTTCTTTGCCAATTTCAACAAATGGATGGATGCCTCATCGCTCAATTTCTTCGTGAAATGCGGCATCCCGCCATGGCGCGAGTTGGTCAAAACGCACAACATCATCGGCACACCGCTCTTAGAGATTCACACGAAATTCACAGCACCCGCAACCTATGGCGAGCGCTTGCAAATTCATACGTCGGTTGAAGAATGGGCGAGCAAAACTCTGCTTCATCGCCACATCATCAAACGCGGCGACACACTGATTTGCGAAGGCACAGAGCGCCGCGCTTTGTGCATCAAGCATCCAGATGATGCAAGCCGCATCAAAGCCATTGAGATTCCAGATTGGTTCAAAGAACGCTGCGCTTGAACTCATCTTCCTCTGAAGACACACACAACACCTGAGGAGACATGCATGCATCTATTTTTAAAGAAAAATCGGCCTATTGCCCTTATATTATCTTCCCTGAGTGCTCTTATTTTAGGAGCATGCGCTAATCTGAACGGTGCGTCTTCCCCCGCGCTTTCCGAAGCCAAGCCAGCCACTTTGAGTGTATGCGCAGCACTTCAAAGCAGCTTCAGGTTTGATAAAACGGCTCTCGAATCGGCTGCATCGGTTGCCGCTGGAAAAATCGCCCTGA
The DNA here is from genome assembly GCA_031375105.1 of Variovorax sp. Lineage (GTDB taxonomy): Bacteria > Pseudomonadota > Gammaproteobacteria > Burkholderiales > Burkholderiaceae_C > JANMDU01. The sequence goes on along the minus strand of JANMHJ010000046.1, from coordinate 172,397 downwards.
GTGCAGCCCCCGGTGCAGCCACCACCGCCTATTCCGCCCCCGAGCATTGCCTTGTCAAAGGTGCCATGCATCAACGCAAAGGTATCAATGACCAAGACTTTGCAATTCAATTTGAAATGCGCCTGCCCAAAGATTGGAATGGCCGTTTTTATCATCAGGTCAACGGCGGCATAGATGGCGTGGTGCAGCTCGCGCTTGGCGCTTTAGGCGGCGGCCCGCTCACAGGGGCGCTCGCGCAAGGCTTCGCTGTGATCAGCTCAGACGCAGGCCACACCGGCCGGCAAAATCCCCGCTTTGGCGAAGACCGAGAGGCCCGCGCCGATTACGGCTACCAAGCCGTTGGCAAGCTCACGCCCATGGCCAAAGCCCTGATCGCCGCCGCTTACGGCAAAGCACCAGACCGCTCCTACATCGGCGGCTGCTCCAACGGCGGGCGGCATGCGCTCGTGGCCGCATCCCGCTATCAAGATCAATACGACGGCTACTTGGTGGGCGCACCCGGCTACCGCTTGCCCAACGCAGCCTTGCAGCAACTCTGGGCGCTGCCCGCTTGGCAAGCCCTCGCCAGCCCCGGCGCGACCATGACACACCCCTTCAACCCCAGCGCTGCCATTACCAACCTCGGCACAGCTTTCACAGCCGCCGAGCGCCAAACCGTGGCCAACGCCATGCTGGAAAAATGCGACGCACTCGACGGCGCGAAAGATGGCTTGATCCAAAACACCGCAGCCTGCCAAAAAGCCTTTGATCTCGCGCGAGACGTGCCCACTTGCACGGCCGAGCGTAATAACGAGCGCAATGGCTCCTGCCTCAACGCCGCGCAAAAAACGCAACTCGCCGCCGTCCACGCAGGCGGCAAAACCAGCGCCGGCACGCCCCTCTACGCGCCCTTCCCCTATGACAGCGGCATCGCAGGCGCCAACTGGGCGCAATGGAAATTCGTCAACTCTCAAGTGCTTGACCCCGCCGCCGGCTACATCTTCATGACTCCACCGCGCTCCATCAGCAACCCTTTCGCCGTCAACATCGACGAAGGCTACGCTGCGATTTACGCAACGAATGCCAGCTTCCCTGAATCGGCCAACACACAAATGACGCCCCCCGGAAAGTTTGATCCCACCAACTTGCAAGCCCTCAAAAACCGTGGCGCAAAAGTGCTGCTCTATCACGGCGTGAGCGATGCCATCTTCTCCGCCACAGACACCGCGCAATGGTGGGATCGCGTCAATGATGCGCAAGGCGGCAAAGGCACGGATTTCGCCCGCTATTTCCCCGTCCCCGGCATGAACCATTGCAGCGCCGGCCCCGCCGCAGACCAATTCGACGCGCTCACCCCGCTGGTGGCATGGGTAGAGCAAGGCATCGCCCCGCAAAGCATCCTAGCCTCAGCACGCGGCGCAGGCAATGCAGGCGGCGCAAATGCCGAGCTGCCCAAAGATTGGAGCGCCACCCGCACCCGCCCGCTCTGCCCCTATCCGCAAGTGGCCACTTACAAAGGCGCAGGCAGCTTGGAAGATGCGGCTTCGTTTAGCTGCAAGTAAGCCAGTTAAGCTTGCAGCATGAAAGAGAAAATCACCACAGGCTCAGGCAATGTGTTTGCAGACTTGGGCTTTTCTGCTGAAGAAGCCGTCGTGCTCGGCATGCGCTCGCAGCTCATGTGCGATCTGGAGCTGCTCATTGCCAAACGCGGCTGGACGCAGGCGCAAGCCGCCAAAGAGCTGCGCACCGCACAATCCCGTGTTTCAGATTTGGTGCGCGGGAAGTGGGAAAAAATCAGCCTCGACATGCTCATCGAGCTCGCCACCCGCGCAGGCTGCAAAGTATCGCTAGAAATGGCTTGACGAATTACGACTGCTAAAGCAACCATGCGCTACTGCTTGATCGATCTTTTATGAGCGGGCAGATTTTTGACAAGGCGATCAAAGTCTGATTCATAGCGGCGATCTTGCTCAATGCGAAATGCGGCATATTCTTTCTCAGCCAATGCCAGCGCCACAGAATGAGAAATCGCGCCCTTGCCTTGCAGGATTTCTTGCTCATTGAATTTCAAAAAAGCATCAAGCTTAATAGCCCAATCGCGCATCTTCATCAGTCTGCCACGGCTGGCTTGAAACTCCGCATGATCCAGATACATATCAACGATGTGATTGAGTGCCTTCAGTTCCTCGGCTTGCAGATAATTTTTAGCAATACCAATATCGGTTTTCAGCACTTTTCCCGCTGGCGCCTTGCGCCAATTGGTCAATCCCATGTTGGGATGTTGGGCAGAGGCACGCTTGGCCACAATCTCAGCCGCAGTGCTCCCGGTAATCGCAAAATGAAGCTTGTTTTGTACGGCAGCGAAAAACTGTTCGGCTGCCACTGTATTGGCGGAATAGTCAGCCGCAGTGGCATAAATATCCGTGATTTTTTGATACACCATGCGTTCGCTCGCGCGAATTTCACGCACCTCCTCCAACAGCTCTTCAAAATAGCGTTGATCGAAGCGCGTGCCATGCTTAAACCGGGTGGAATCAATCGCAAAGCCTTTGAGGATGTAATCCTTCAAGCGATCCGTCGCCCAAGTGCGAAATTGTGTTGCGCGTTGGCTTTGCACCCTGTAGCCCACCGCAATAATGGCCTCTAGGCTATAGAGTTTCGTTCGATATCTTTTCCCGTCAGCGGCAGTTCCCGTGGAATCCTCGGTAACTGCCGCCTCCTCAAGCTCTTTGTCTGCAAAGATATTTTTTAAATGCAGAGAAATATTGTCTGGCGAACATTCATACAGTTCAGCCATGAGCTTTTGAGTCAACCAAACGTTGTCGTGTTCAAAGCGAACTTCCACGCGCGTCTTGCCGTCTTCAGTTTCAAAGATTGTGATGCTGTCAAAGTGAGCCGATGGCGATGGAGTCGTTTTCATGTTGGTAGGAATTTAAATTTAGCGCAGCAGCGTGAGACTGTAATTTTAGTCAGTATTTAAATTCATCCACCCACTCGCTTGGCAGCATAGCCCCGCTTTTGCAGCGCCGCGATCAATGTCACCACATGATCGCCCTGCACCTCAATCACGCCATCCTTGACCGTACCGCCCGAGCCGCAGGCCGCTTTAAGCTGCTTGCCTAAAGCCGTAAGCGCCTCAACATCCAAACCCAGCCCGCGCACCAGCGTCACACTTTTCCCGCCCCGCCCCTTCGTCTCGCGCTGCACGCGCACAAAGCCATCCGCAGACGCGCTACCCGCCGCAGCCAGCGCCTTCTTGTTTGCCGCGCACTGACACTGCGCCACGGGCTGGCTGCAATCGGGGCAGATGCGGCCGGTTTCGGTGGTGTAGACCAAGACGTTTACGGAACGTTTTTTTTGGGTGATTGCATTCATGAAAAATATATGGTAAGATTATCTTACGGTCGGTAATGACCAAAGGAAATCTCAAATGAACAGCGATTTTGTTAAGGCCAAACTAATTGAAATCCTACAAACTATACAGACAGCTAGCGGGCTGGAGTGCCCAACTATTGTTGGCACTACCAAGCCACTGGAGGATTTGCCACAGTTCGATAGCAAGATCTGGCCAGTAGCAACTGGAATGCTTGCAGAAAAACTAGGTATCACCATCGACAACGACGTGAATATCTTCAGCGAGGGTAAGACCTGCAACCCATTGACTATCGACAGTACGGTCGCGATGGTAGTTGCATTGATTGCAAACCATTCGACATCAGAAGCTAAGCAGGCTAACGCGCAATGACTGAAGCACACGACTCCAAACGCAACGTAATAGCGGCCCGATTGCGCGAAGCCAGAAAAATGGCCGGCGTTTCACAAGGCCAGGTCGCAAAACTTCTGGACATGCATAGGCCAACTATTTCTGAGATCGAGGCTGGAAACAGGCGGGTTTCAGCTGAAGAACTTTCTAAGTTTGCCGATGTTTATGACGTCACCGTCTCTTGGCTATTGGCCGAAACGGCTGAGCAACTAGAAACAAACGATCCGCGACTACAACTTGCGGCGAGAGAGCTGAGCAAATTGAAGCCAGATGAGCTAGATCGACTCATGCGGCTACTTGCGTCCATGCGAAGTGGGGATACGAAAAATGAGGGCGCAGGCAAATGAGTTCCTACCCTTTAACAGCCTCTTCGCCGCAAGTGCGCAAGGACCTAGTTATGAAAGCAATGCAGGCCTCGATAGCTGCAAGGCTCAAAGCCGGCATCGACCTGAAGATACCTACGTGTATCTATGGATTGTGCGACGCACATGGTGTCGTGGTTCGTTTCAACGACATCAATATGGAAGGCATGTACGACCGACACCCGAAGCCACGAATTCACGTATCAGCACTGCGGCCACTTGCACGCCGAGCATTTACATGCGCACATGAGCTAGGGCATCACATTTTTGGGCATGGCTCCACTATAGATGAACTTAGGGATGATGCCTCAAACTCAGCGTATCGCCCCCCCAATGAAGTAATAGCTGATGCCTTTGCGGCCTTCGTACTAATGCCGACTTTAGGATTAAGAGAAGCGTTCCAGAAACGTGGGCTAGATCCAAACAAGGCTACCGCGATGGATATGTATGCAGTTGCGTGCAATTTTGGAGTTGGACAGTCAACTCTGGTCAACCATCTCGCGCACGGCATCGGAATGATCAACCCTGTTCAGCGCGGCTTATTGGGTCGGATTACGCCAAAAATGATTCGAACGGAATTGCTTGGCGAGGCTGTACCGGAATCGCTAACACTAGCTGATCAACACTGGAATTCCCCAACCCTTGACGCTGAAGAGGGGGCCTTGCTACTTTTACCTCCAGGTGTGGTCGTAGATACAGGGGTTCTGATGCCAGAGCGCGACCTGCCCAGTGGACGGTTATTCCGTGCCATGAAATCCGCAATTACACGGGTAGTAATTCCAGGAACAACGTGGGCGACGTTCGTGCGAATCGCTCCGCGCCAATATGTCGGACTCGCACACTACCGCCATTTAGAGGACACCAAAGATGACTAAGAAATCCAGCAGCGCCATACGCCCACTGTTAATTGAAGACAACAATTTGTCTAGAGGATGGGCGAAAATTTTGCTTCACATCGCAGATCATCCTGGGCATGAAATATCGCCTCTAATTCTGAGTGTTACTGGTTTCAATGAACAAGGTTTATCAAATGAAACTAGCTCCATTCGCGACGAGTTAGACAAACTGCTAATTCATAAAGGTTTTAGGAACATTGAAGATGTCGCGTTCACAATTTTTCCTCAACGTCTTTGGCAGTTAGCACAAGGAAATCGTTCACAGCTATTCAAATACTACCGAGATGCATTCCCACGATATCAGGCAATGAACCGCCCCGCAAATCGTCGAGGACTTTACTTTGAGCGCCTGATGAGCTATGGCCGCGGCCCTTACGAAGGCAATCAGCTTGAATGGATTATTTCTCAATTCAACGATAAAAAGCAAGCAATGAGGCGCTCAATGTTTCAGGCAAGCATATTTGACCCAGGAAGAGACCACGTTGCAGACGCACAATTGCAATTTCCTTGCCTTCAACATGTCACTTTTGAGCCAACTAGTGAAGGATTAGTAGTAAATGCCTTCTATGCAACCCAGCAACTTTTTGCCAAAGCGTATGGAAACTATCTGGGGTTAGCTCGACTGGGAGCTTTCATGGCGAATGAAATGCACCTGCCTCTAATTCGATTGAATATTAGTATTGGAGTTGCAAAGCTTGACGATATTCCAAAAAAACATCCTGAGCTAATCCCGTTGCTATCAGTCGCTCGCACTTGCGTGGCCAACGAAGATAAAGTCGAGGCAATCCCGCCTGCAAAAACAAAATCGATGAGCATGCTGAAATGAAGGATGGGTTATTTGACACCTCGGCGTCAAAAGACGTCGTAGGTAAATTGAGCCACCGGATCCCATCGCATCTATCACCAATAAAACTAACCGAAGTTTTCGATAGCTACTGGCGATTTGCAGCGGCGCGACAGAACGTCTATTTTCGTAGACTAAACAATACGGCTCCACCTTGGACTACCGACGCCATTATCTCTACGCACAAGTTCACTAACGCGTATCGGGCTTCAGATCGGGTTAGTCAATATCTGATTAGGCAGGTGATCTATAGGGATGATCTTCCAAGCTCACCTCGCGAGGTTCTCTTTCGCATTTTGCTATTCAAGCTTTTCAACAAGATTGAAACTTGGGAGCTTTTAGAGCAGGAATTCGGTGCCATTACTTTCAAAACCTATAAATTTGATGCCTATAACCGAGTATTAAGTTATGCCCGAGAAATTGGGGAACGAATCTATTCCGCCGCCTATATCATGCCGCCGGGCGGGTCTGCCTTCGGCTACGCAGCAAAACACCAAAACCATCTCAAATTGCTTGAAAAAATGATGGCAGATGATTTAGCTGGGCAGCTAACTAAGTTGAAAAAGATGCAGCATGCATTTGAGCTTATCCGAAGTTATCCGACTATTGGCGATTTTCTAGCCTATCAATTTGTCACTGATGTTAACTATAGCGAGATCACCAATTTTTCTGAAATGGATTTTGTAATGCCTGGGCCAGGTGCGCGGGATGGGCTTAAAAAGTGTTTCTCCGACGCCGCCGGTTTAAACGATGCTGAGCTCATACGGCTCATGGTGGATAGGCAGGAAATCGAATTTGAAAGACTCGGGCTCACATTCCAGACTCTGTGGGGTCGACGACTTCAGCTAATTGATTGCCAGAATTTGTTCTGCGAGGTAGATAAATATGCTCGGGTAGCTCACCCGAGTGTTGCGGGTATATCTGGACGTACGCGAATAAAGCAGAAATTCATTCCCAGTGGCGCAGTGACTCAACCATGGTATCCACCAAAATGGGGCATAAATGACAAAATAAAATCAAGTTTTCAAGTTCAAAGCGCTGCAAATGGGCGGCCTAAGAAACGAAGACCAAGTAAAGACGAGCAACGCAATTTACCCCTTGGAGACGCCGAATGAACTTGAATGAATATCAGCGCAACGCCCAAAAGACCGACCGCGTACCTGGCCGAAAAGATTCGCTATCTGGCGACGACGTAATTGTCCCGTTGTTAGGTCTTGCTGGAGAAACCGGTGAGCTTCTTAGTGAGTACAAAAAACACCTCCGTGATGGCAAATCTCACTTGCTGTTTAAGGATCGTATCGCCGAGGAATTGGGTGATTTGCTTTGGTATGTAGCAAACGTTGCTGAAAAATTTGGCCTGCAATTAGATGAGATTGCCCGAATAAATTTGGAAAAAACTCAAAGCCGATGGGGCAGTGAAAGATCATCCTCTCTTAATTTTGATTCTGGCTTCGGTATCAATGAGAGCTTCCCACGAAAATTTAATGTTGAGCTTCAGGAAGTTGCCGTAAAAGATAAGAAGAAAATTCGCTTCCTCGTAAATGGCGAAAAAATGGGAGATGAATTAACCGACAACGCAGACGATCCTGATGGTTATAGATTCCATGACGTATTTCACCTCGGGTATGTTGCTGTACTTGGCTGGTCTCCGGTGATTCGCAAACTGTTTGGGAAAAAAAGACGCAGCATCCCAAATATAGATGAAGTTCAAGATGGAGGCAGAGCACAAGTAATTGATGAAGCGGTTTCAGCGTTAGTCTTTGATTACGCAAAAGAACATTACTGGCTCAATGGGGTGACCGATCTGGACTATCAGCTGCTACGTACTATTAAAGGTATCACATCGCTGCTTGAAGTAAAGGAGAGAAAAATGGGGGAGTGGCAACAGGCGATTTTGTTAGGTTTTGATGTCTGGCGCCAAGTACTGAGCAACAACGGTGGATGTATTCACGTTGACCTTGATGCAAAGACTATGGCGTATCTTGGCCCAGCCAAGTCAAACATCTGAAAAGCCGTTACTTACTAGATTAAAACGAATCTTTCTGCTTAACGACAGCATGGACATTATGAGTTTTTGCCAAGCCAATCGACTTATTCTCGGCCATGGAGTAGACATAGTTGATATCAACGACTTTAAACGACTCCTATCTGAGCCGTTGAAGCAATTTCTGAATCGAACTTTCACTGAATCGGAAATTATGAGCTCGGGAGTTGGTGAAAATCAGATTCATAAGTTAGCTGGAAGATTTGCAGTCAAAGAAGCTATTCTAAAAACGCTAGGCATTGGCTGGGGTGACGGGGTCGCATTCACAGATGTAGAGGTAATCACACTAAGAACCGGCGCACCTACTGTGCGGTTGTATCGCAACTTGCTACAAATCGAGTCGCAACGGGGCATAGTTGCTTGGGTCGTTAGCACTAGCCACACGAGCTCAACTGCGCTAGCGAGCGTGATCGCGTGTGGCGAAGCAGCTTAAATCGCAATGGAGCGTTTTGCAAATTCCTTGCCTACGCCGGCATGCGATAGATCTTCATGATCGTTTGTATTCTGCAAATAAAACTCATGCAACTTGCTTTGCAACAGGGCCTTATCCGGCAACTGCGTCTCGTATTGTGCAATGAGCGCTGGCGAAGCTGTGCGGCTGAGGGCGTATTCAACTACTTCGTCGTCTTTGCTGGCGCACAGGAGCACGCCGATGGCGGGGTTTTCGTGGGGTTTACGTACGTCGCGGTCTAGGGCTTCTAGGTAAAAAGAGAGCTTGCCGAGGTATTCGGGCTCGAAGCGGCCTACTTTGAGCTCGATGGCCACGAGGCAATTGAGGCTGCGGTGGAAGAAGAGCAGATCGAGCGCGAAATCTCGCCCGCCGACTTGCACGGGAAATTCTGAGCCAATAAAGCAAAAATCTCGTCCCAGCTCGCCGAGGAAGGCTTTGAGCTTGGCGAGCAAGCTTTGGTGCAGATCGGATTCGCTGTGATCGCCGGGGAGGCCTAGGAATTCGAGCATGTAGGCGTCTTTGAAGGCGTTGATGGCTTCGGGATGCAAAAGTCTCAGCGCTGCTGAGACTTTTGCAGGCTCCAAGATGGTGCGTTCAAACGTGGCAGTTTTGAATTGGCGTTCTAGCTCGCGGCTTGACCATTGCTCTTTGACAGCCATGCGCAGGTAAAACTCACGTTCTTCGGGGTGTTTGCTCTGGCTGATGATCGTGAGATTGTGCGTCCAAGGCAATTGTCTCAGCAGTGCTGAGACTTTTTCATCGTCCTTGTAGGTTTCATAAAACTGCCGCATTCGGAAGAGGTTTGGCCGCGTAAAGCCGCGCAGCCCCGGCTGGGTTTGGGCAATGTGGTCTGCCAGCTGATTGACCACCCCGTCGCCCCACTCTGCTGCGGCAATCTTTCGGCTGATGATTTCGCCAATTTGCCAATACAAATCAATCAGCGAAGTGTTAACCGCCTGAACGGCGCGAAGCTTGGCTGCGGTGATCAGTTGGACGATATCGGCAAATGCGGGGGCGGGGAGCTGACTCATGGCTTGACTGTCTAGGTGAGTTGGTTGAATAGGCCAAATTAATACTGTTTATATTATCATGCAATGTGGCGCAAAAAATCTCACGGCGTATCTCTCAAATGCTATTAAATATATAGCACTCTATGCAGATAATATAACGGCTATCGGCTAAAATCACTTCTTTTTCTAGCAGCAAGGTGCAGGCCATGTCCGAAGCAACTATCACGTGGTCTGAGCAAGACATTTCGCATACCGCACTCTGGCGCAGCGAGCGCGGGGTGTTGCCGCCCAAGCGCATTCAGATCGCGGATGACACGATGAGCGCGGATACGGCTTACAAGCTGGCCAGCGAAGGCGTGGGGCTGCTTTGGCGGGGGGATTTTCAGAATGCGAAGCATTTGATTCAGGCGCTGGAGCGGCGGCTGGAAAATCGCGCAGAGCGCCCCAAGCGCCCGCCCCGGCGCGGCGCTGGTGCAGCGGCTGCCGCTCGGGCGAGCGCAGCTTTGATCTCGGGCTTTGAACAAGTGGCATCAGCCCCGCTGCCACCCACTTCAGGTGCTTCACCCGCTGCCACACCCTCCAGCAAATCTTCCCCCGCACAACTTGCCGCCGCTTTTTATAAGCATCGCCAAGCGCAGGCACAACGTGCCCGCGTGCTGGGCATGGTGTTGCTGCCCTTCCAAGCTGACTATCAAATTCCCCTGCGCCGTGCGCCGGATGTGGTGCAAGCCTGCACCGAGGCTTGGGGGCCTGCGAGTGACAAGACGAGCGATAAGACTAACGGTAAGGCGAGCCAAGGCATCACGCACTCGGTGGTGAGCCTGCGCGAGCTGCTGGGCATCATCAGTGCCCATGAGTGGCGCAAAAAGGGCGTGGAAGTGCGCTCACTGGGCTTTGGTAAAAATGGGCTGCCGCAGCGGATTCATGCGCATTACGGCGTATTTTCCCCGGTGCGCAGCGAATATTTGGAGTTGGTGCTGGATGCGCCTTTGCCCACGGCTTTAGGCTCACCCGAGAAGCTGCTGGCCTTTGACATCGGCACAGGCACCGGCGTGCTGTCGGCGATTTTGCGCTTACGCGGCATTGGCAAAATCATCGCTACCGATCTCGATCCGCGCGCACTCGCCTGCGCACAAGACAATCTGAAGCGCTTGGGCTGCACGGTGCCACAAGTGCAAGCGATTCAGGCGGATTTGTTTCCAACAAGTAGCTATGGCCGCGCTCATCTGATCATTTGCAACCCGCCCTGGCTGCCGGGCAAGCCCAGCTCGGCGCTGGAGCGGGCGGTGTATGACGAGGGCAGCCAGATGCTGAAGGGCTTTTTGCAGGGCGTACCTGCGCATTTAGCGCCCGGCGGCGAGGCTTGGCTGATTTTGTCTGACCTGGCCGAGCATCTGGGCCTGCGCACGCATGCGGAGCTTTTGACGCATATCCAAGAGGCTGGTTTGCAGGTGATTGGGCAGCTCAGCACCTCGCCCAAACACCCCAAAGCCAACGATGTGACGGATGCCTTCTTTGCCGCTCGTTCGCGCGAGAAAACCCATCTTTGGCGCTTAGGCATCGCTTAATCAGGGGCTGAATTTGCATTCAATCGGCTTGAAAACGACTGTACAAAACAAAGCGTGCTCCCAAAAGTGCAGCAAATTTGCTACAAATTCGGGTTTTCCCTGCATCAAAAAGCATAGCTAGCTACGAAAGTTGTAGCGTTTTTCTAAAAAAGCGTTATATTTCAATCAGTTCGAGACTAAACCTCTGACACTACTTCATCAAAAACTGCTTAGGAGTCACCTTTCATGAGCGCTAAAGACAATGCTGCCGTCAACGCCCTGTTTGATCTGCTGGAATCACGTTACGCGATGCGCGTGCTGTGGGCTCTCAAAGATGGCCACCCTCAAACCTTTCGCCTGCTGCAAGACAGCGTGGGCAGCATCACCCCCAACACCCTGAACACCCGCCTGAAAGAGTTGCGCGCAGCCTCCCTCGTGGGCCACGGCGATTCTGGCTACAGCCTGACCAGCGGCGGTACCGACCTCTTGAAGCGCATGAGCGACTTGGGCGCATTCGCCACCAAGTGGACCAGCGCCAAAGCCAAGAAGAAATAAGTTTCAGCCTGATTGATTACTCCAAGGAAATTTTCCTTATTCAGCCCGAAGTTCTCTTCGGGCTGTTTTTTTGCCTGTTTGAAGCGCATTTTTTAAGCCGAATCGGCCATCTGCCGTTATAAAATATACGCAGAGTGCTCATGATTTAATAGCACCCTTTTTTTCACTTGCGCTGTACGGCGCGCCTCTTGAAAAACCCTCCAGCACCACCATGTTGTGGGCTGATCTGTATTTCTTCTCTCCACACCATGTCTGAACATCAAAAACCCGAAGAAAACCAAGAAGTTAAGCCTTCTGCCGCCTCAGCTGCCGGATCGGCATCCCAAGCACCCATCGCTCCGCCAGGAACACCTGCGGATGCTTCTCCGGAAGAAATTGAAGCCGCTTTAGCCGCCAATGAAGCTGACAGCGCAGATGCTTTAACCGTCGCCCTGGCAGAGCTGGCCAGCTTGAAGGCCAAAGCCACCGATCTGCACGACCAAAACCTGCGCGCCGCAGCGGAAGTGCAAAACATGCGCCGCCGCAGCGAGGAAGACGTGAGCAAAGCCCGCAAATACGCGGTCGAGAGCTTCGCCGAAGGCCTGCTCCCGGTGATGGATAGCCTCACCGCCGGCTTGGCCATCCAAAACGCCACCAACGAACAACTGCGCGAAGGCGCTGAAGCAACCCTGCGCCAGCTCAAATCCGCCCTAGAGCGCAACAAAGTGCTGGAAATCAACCCCGCGCAGGGCGACAAACTTGACCCGGCCAAACACCAAGCCATTAGCGTGGTGCCCGCGCCAGAAGGCTCCGAGCAAGATGCCAACACGATTGTTGCCGTCTTGCAAAAAGGCTACACGATTGCTGAGCGCACCCTGCGGCCGGCTTTGGTCACGGTTGCGGCTGCAAAGTAGCTTATTTGAGGCTTTGAAGACCTAGCTTCCGGTGCGCGAAAGACGCAAAAGTTGCGCGAAAGACGCGAAAAAGAAATACCTAAAATTTGAAATCAATCTCCGACAAGATTCTTTCATTTTTCTCTTTTTTCTTCCTTTTGGGCTGTTTTTAGCGTCTTTCGCGCAACTTTCGCGCCCTTCGCGTCCGCAAGTTCTCTCTTCAAAGCCCTTGAAAACCACCGACATATCCACACTTACAACACATCTTTGAAAATTACTGGAGCAAACATCATGGGCAGAATCATTGGCATTGACTTAGGAACCACCAACTCTTGCGTGGCGATCATGGAAGGCAACACCACCAAGGTGATTGAAAACGCCGAAGGAGCGCGCACCACGCCGTCCATCATTGCTTATATGGAAGATGGCGAAATTCGCGTGGGCGCGCCTGCGAAGAATCAGGCCGTCACCAATCCAAAAAACACGCTGTATGCCGTCAAGCGCTTGATTGGCCGCCGTTTTGAAGAGAAAGAAGTCCAGAAAGACATCGATCTCATGCCCTACACGATTGCCAAGGCCGACAACGGCGATGCTTGGGTGGAAGTGCGTGGCCAGAAGATGGCGCCTCCGCAGGTGTCTGCCGAAGTGCTACGCAAGATGAAGAAAACCGCCGAAGATTACCTCGGCGAAGAAGTCACCGAGGCCGTGATCACCGTGCCCGCTTACTTCAATGATTCCCAGCGCCAAGCCACCAAAGACGCAGGCCGCATTGCAGGCCTCGATGTGAAGCGCATCATCAACGAGCCCACCGCAGCCGCTTTGGCTTTCGGCCTCGATAAGGTGGGCAAAGGCGACCGCAAAATCGCCGTGTATGACCTGGGCGGTGGCACCTTTGACGTGTCGATCATCGACATTGCCGATATGGACGGCGAGAAGCAATTTGAAGTGCTCTCCACCAATGGCGACACCTTCCTCGGCGGCGAAGATTTTGACCAACGCATCATCGACTACATCATTGGCGAATTCAAGAAAGAATCCGGCGTTGATCTGAAGAAAGACGTGTTGGCTTTGCAGCGCCTGAAAGACGTGGCCGAGAAAGCCAAGATTGAGCTCTCCAGCAGCCAGCAAACCGAGATCAACCTGCCCTACATCACCGTTGACGCTTCGGGCCCGAAACACCTGAACATGAAGCTCACCCGCTCAAAATTAGAAAGCTTGGTCGAAGAGCTGATTGAGCGCACGATGGCACCTTGCCGCACCGCCATCAAAGACGCTGGCGTCAGCGTGAACGATATTCAAGACGTGATTCTTGTGGGCGGCATGACGCGCATGCCCAAGGTGCAAGAGAAGGTCAAAGAATTCTTCGGCAAAGAGCCACGCAAAGATGTGAACCCGGACGAAGCTGTTGCAGTAGGAGCGGCGATTCAAGGCCAGGTCTTGAGCGGTGATCGCAAAGACGTGTTGCTCTTGGACGTGACGCCTCTGAGCTTGGGCATCGAAACGCTCGGCGGCGTGATGACCAAGATGATCAAGAAAAACACGACCATCCCCACCAAGTTTGCACAAACCTTCTCCACGGCCGACGACAACCAGCCTGCTGTGACGATCAAGGTTTATCAAGGCGAGCGTGAGATGGCCGTGGCCAACAAAGGCTTGGGTGAGTTCAACCTCGAAGGCATCCCACCCGCATCGCGCGGCACGCCGCAAATTGAAGTGACTTTCGACATCGACGCTAACGGCATCTTGCACGTGGGCGCGAAAGACAAAGCCACCGGCAAAGAAAACAAGATCACCATCAAGGCCAACTCAGGTCTCTCTGAACAAGAGATCCAAGCCATGGTCAAAGATGCTGAGCTCAATGCCGAAGACGACAAGAAAAAGCTCGAACTCATCCAAGCCAAAAACCAAGGCGAAGCCATGGTGCATTCCACCAAGAAATCACTGACTGAATACGGCGACAAGCTAGAAGCTGGTGAGAAAGAAAAAATCGAAGCTGCTTTGAAAGAGATGGAAGAAGCCCTCAAAGGCGAAGACAAATCCGCCATCGACCAAAAAGAAGCCGCCCTCGGCTTGGCTGCGCAAAAGCTTGGCGAGAAAATGTATGCAGACATGCAAGCCTCCCAAGCGGCTCAGCAAGCCGGTGCGCAAACTGCGGGGCAAGATGCTGGTAAAGCGGATGCCAAACCCGTTGACGACAACGTCGTTGATGCAGAAGTCAAAGAAGTGAAAAAAACCTGATTTTCCTAGCTTTAAAAGCCGCCGCGATGGTCTGAAAAGATCATCGCGGCGTTTTGCCAAACAAAGATCGATTAAAAAGTCCACCCCATGGCCAAGCGCGACTTCTACGAAATCCTCGGTGTTCCTAAAAACGCCAGCGATGAAGACATCAAAAAATCCTATCGCAAAATGGCGATGAAGCATCATCCTGACCGCAATCAGGGCGACACGGCCAAAGCGGCTGAAGAGAAATTCAAAGAGGCCAAAGAGGCTTATGAGATGCTTTCTGATGCTGACAAACGCGCTGCATACGATCAATATGGTCATGCGGGTGTGGATCCGAATATGCGCGGCCCAGGTGGCGGTGGGCAAGAAGGCTTTGGTGGGTTCGCCGAGGCGTTTGGTGACATTTTTGGTGATGTGTTTGGCGGCGGGCGCGGCAACCGGCAAGGCGGCGGCAGGCAGGTCTATCGTGGTGGCGATTTGAGCTATGCGATGGAGGTGTCTCTCGAAGAAGCGGCATTTGGCAAAGAAGCGCAAATCCGTATTCCGAGCTGGGACAACTGCAACACCTGCGGCGGCAATGGTGCCAAGCCTGGCACCAAGCCGATCACCTGTACGACCTGCCAAGGCCATGGCCAAGTGCAGATGCGCCAGGGCTTTTTCAGCGTGCAGCAAACCTGCCCCACCTGCAAAGGCACAGGCCGCCTGATTCCCGAGCCATGCAATGCTTGCCATGGCGTGGGCAAGATCAAAAACAACAAGACGCTCGAAGTGAAAATTCCTTCTGGCATTGACGACGGCATGCGCATTCGCAGCGCAGGCAATGGCGAGCCGGGCACCAACGGCGGGCCAGCGGGCGATTTGTACATTGAAATCCGCGTGGCCAAACACGATATTTTTGAGCGCGATGGCGATGACCTGCATTGCCAAGTGCCGATCAGTTTTGCCACAGCTGCGCTGGGCGGAGAAATCGAAGTGCCCACGCTACTGGAAACTGAGCCCAATAAGCTTGGCAAAGTCGGCATCGACATCCCGGATGGCACGCAACACGGCAAAACCTTCCGCCTGCGTGGCAAAGGCATCAAAGGCGTGCGCTCCAGCTACCCCGGTGATTTGTATTGCCACGTCTCGCTAGAAACGCCGGTGAAGCTCACCGAGCATCAGCGCAAACTCATGAAAGAGTTTGACGAATCTGTGCGCAAAGGCGGGGCGAAGCACTCACCCAATGAAGAGACTTGGACGGATAAGCTGAAGAAGTTTTTTACAGCTTGATTTGCTGACAAAATAGTGTTTGCACAAGCACACTCAAGCGCTTGTGCAAACACTTCATGCTGGTCACGCAACAACCCATTCTTCGCAAATTTTGGCATGCCGTCATGCCATTGTCGCTCTTGGCAGGTGGCCCCAAGCCTTTTACATTGCTTGGGCAAAACATCGTTCTTTTCCTCGATGCGCAAGGCCAGCCCGCCGCCCTGCGCGACCGCTGTTGCCACCGCACAGCCAAGCTCTCTAAAGGCTGGTGTGTGGATGCTGCGGGCATAGCTTGCAACCAAGGCAACCTGCAATGCGGCTACCACGGCTGGACGTATGCGCCCTCGGGCCGTGTCATCCGCATTCCGCAATACGAGCCTGAGCGCGAGATTCCTGCGGACTACAAAACCACCGCTTATCGCTGCCAAGCGAAGTATGGTTACGTCTGGGTGGCGCTGGATGAGCCGTTGGCCGACATTCCCGACGTACCAGAGTTTTCAGACCCGGCATACCGCACGATTTTTCAGTTTTACGAGCGTTGGCAAACCAGCCCGATGCGTGCGCTTGAAAATTCATTCGACAACGCGCATTTCAGCTTCGTGCACCGCGCCAGCTTTGGCATCGCTGCCAGCCCCAAGCCGAGCAAATACGAACTGGTGGACACCGACACCGGCTTCTTTGCGGAGACCATCATTGAAGCCGCCAACCCAGAGCGCTTCCAGCGCATCAGCGGCGTCAGCACCAAGATCACCATGCGCCACATGCGCAATGCTTACTTTCTGCCGTTTGCCAGAAGGCTCGACATTGAATACCCCGCTCACGAGGGAAGACCCGGCCGTCGCCACATCATCATCAACAGCTTCACGCCAATTGACGATGGCAATATTCAGGTCTGCCAATGGCTCTTTCGTAACGACACTGAGCAAGACTGCCCGGCGCAGATGCTGGTTGATTTTGATGCGCAAATCATCCGCGAAGACCAAGATATTTTGGAGTCCACCGACCCCGATGCCGTGATTGACCTGCGGCGGCGCGGCATTGAATATTCTATGGATTCAGATCGCCCCGGCATCCTCATTCGCAAGAAATTGATGGAGCTGCTGGCCAAGCATGGCGAGACGGAAGTGCATGGCTGATGCCCGCGCTGACCCCGTGATGAAGCACACCCTCCGCTTGCTCAGCATGCAAGATTTGCCCGCCTACAAAGCTCTGCGCGATGAGGCGCTGAGAGATTTTCCAGAAGCTTTTACTTCTGATTTCGAGACCGAGCGCCAGCGCAGCTTTGAGAGCTATGCCCCACGCATCTCAGCGCCGGATGCGTATGGCAACAAACTCTGGGGCGCCTTTGATGCGCAGCATCTTCTGGTCGGCAGCATCGGGCTAGAAGTGGCCACGCGAATCCAGCAGCGCCACATCGGCACCGTGCTCGGCATGTTTGTCAGCCGCGCGACACAAGGCCAAGGAATCGCTTCTGATTTGATAGCATACTGCGTAGATTTCATAAGGGCAAGTCACTCATTTGACCAATTAATCCTCACTGTGACGGCCTCCAACGCCCACGTTGTGCGCCTGTATGAGCGCGCCGGTTTTGTGCCCTACGGCCTGCTGCCGCGAGCGATCTGCGTGAACGGTGTGTTTCATGACAAACTGCTGATGCGGCTGCAATTGCGGCCACCCGTTGATTGGGCGGAATATGTTAAAGTTTAATAAACAGCATTTTGACGGAGCTTTAGCATGCCTACCAGCGTCGCCCTCACCCCTTATCTTGAGAATTTCACCAAGCAGCTCGTCTCTTCCGGGCGCTATAACAATGTGAGTGAAGTGGTTCGGGAGAGTCTTCGTTTGATGGAAAAAACACAGATGCAAGAAGATGCCAAGCTGAGTGCACTGCGCGATGCGATACAGGTAGCAGATGATGATATTGCGACAGGGCGTGTGGTCAGCTTCAAATCTTCCAAAGAATTCGGACAATATCTGAAAAGCATGCGATCCCAATCCGTCGCGCCCAAGGCTTGACAATGCCATTGCAGCCAGAATTCACGCTCAAGGCGCTGGAGGATCTGTCATCTATTCAAGCTTGGACACAAAGCCGATTCGGTGAAATCACCTGTCTGCGCTATGACGAACTGCTAGAAAATGCGTTGGCTGATTTGCTTACGGAGCCAACTCGCTTGGGTGCGAGGCAGCATCCAGAGTTGCCTCAAGGCGTGTTTGTCTATCATCTTCGCTTCAGCTGCATCAAAACGCAACCTGGAGCGATAGAAAAGCCCCGTCATATGATTATTTTTCGCATTAACGCCTCCGCATTGACTGTGCTTCGCGTGTTGCACGATTCGATGGATTTGCCTGCGCAGATGGACAACGAAACCCCATGAAATCTCTCTCGATAATTGCCGCTGAATTGCAAGGCTACGACCCGCTGGCCTTGCCTGCGGGCAAGGTGAATGAGTTTTTGGCGCAGCTGGTGCAGCCTGTGCAAATGCTGGAGACGGTGGCGCTGTTTGATGCGTTGGATCGGGTGTTGGCGCAGGACGTGGTCTCGCCCATCAGTGTGCCGGCGCATGACAATTCGGCGATGGACGGGTTTGCGTTTGCGGGGTCTGCGTTGGTTGCTGAGCAAGTCACGAAGCTCAAGATCGTGGGAACAGCGTTGGCGGGCAAGGTTTGGCAAGGCGCTGTGGCGGCGGGCGAATGCGTGAAAATCATGACGGGGGCCGTGATGCCTGCTGGCTTGGACACGGTGGTGCCGCAGGAGCTTTGCAGCGTGTCGGGCAACGCGATCAGCATTGCGGAGAACGTGCTGAAGACAGGTGACAACCGCCGCTTTGCTGGCGAAGATTTGCTGGCGGGCAGCGTGGCGCTCTCAAAAGGTGAGCTGCTCACGCCCGCTGCGCTTGGGCTGTTGGCCAGTTTGAACATCAGCGAGGTGCTGGTTTACCGCCAACTGAGGGTCGCGTATTTTTCTACAGGCGATGAAGTGCTGAGCTTGGGCGATGCGCCGCGCGAAGGGGCAATATACGATGCTAACCGCTACACGGTGTTTGGCTTGCTCAAGCGCTGGGGCTGTGAGGTGATTGACATGGGCGTGGTGCGCGACGACCCGGCGCTGCTCGAAGCCGCCTTCCTGCAAGCGGCAACGCAGGCCGATGCGATCATCACCAGCGGCGGCGTGAGTGTGGGCGAAGCGGATCACACGAAGGCGATGATGAAAAAGCTGGGTGATGTGGCTTTTTGGAAGATTGCCATGCGCCCAGGCCGCCCGATGGCTGCGGGGCGGCTGGTGCGCTCTTCAAACTCGATTTCTGAGGATAAATCAGCCTCTAGCCCTTATAAAATAAGCGCAAGTAGCTATGAAATTGATAGCGAACAGTGCATCTTGTTTGGCCTGCCTGGTAACCCGGTGGCCACCATGGTAACCATGCTTTGCTTTGTGCGCCCCGCCCTCTTGCGCATGAGTGGCGCGAACCCTGAGAAATATGGTTCCGAGCCCCTGTATTTGAAAGCTGCAAGCCTTGAGAGCCTACGCAAAAAACCAGGCCGCACGGAATACCAGCGCGGCTGCGTCTCTCGCGCGCCCGATGGCAGTTTGCAGGTGCGCATCACCAGCGCCAACCAAGGCTCGGGCGTACTGTCCAGCATGGTGGCGGCCAACGGCCTGATCGTGCTACATCATGATCAAGGCCATGTGAAAGCGGGCGATAGTGTCGATGTGATGATGTTTGAAGGTGTGATGTGACCCAGACTGTTTTGCAACTTATCGAATCCGCAGCCTTGCAACTAGAAGCCGCTGGCGTGAGCTATGGCCATGGCACCAGCAATGCTTTTGACGAAGCCGCTTGGCTCGTGCTTTGGAGCTTGAAACTCCCTCTGGATAGCCTGAATTCAGAGGAAAACCGGCCTGTTACCCTTATAGAATCTACACAGATTGCTACTCTTTTGAGAGCGCGTATTGAAACCAGACAACCCGCCGCCTACCTCACCAACGAGGCTTGGCTGCAAGGCGTAGCGTTTTATGTGGACAAGCGCGTGATCGTGCCGCGCAGCTTCATTGCTGAGCTGCTAACCGATGCAGACGAACAAGGCACGCTGGATTATTTTTTAAGCGAAAACACGAAAAACGTGCTTGACCTGTGTACAGGCAACGGCTCATTGGCGGTGTTGGCCGCAATGGCCTTTCCTGATGTGCAGGTGCAGGGTGCAGACATCAGCCAAGAGGCACTGGCTGTGGCCGCGATCAATGTGAAAAAGCATGGTTTGCAAGAGCGCATTGAACTGATTCATTCCGACGGTTTAGCGGCGTGCTTAGGGATCGCAGGCCAACCGTATGATTTGATTTTGTGCAACCCGCCTTATGTGAACAGCGCCAGCATGGCCGCCCTGCCAGCGGAATACCGCGCCGAGCCCGAGATTTCGCTGGCGGGCGGCTCCGATGGCATGGATTTCATCCGCCCCTTCTTGCAGGCCGCACCTGCCGTGATGAGCGAGCAAGCCGTGCTCTTGCTGGAAATTGGTAACGAGAGAGCGTATTTCGAGCGCGCCTTCCCCCGACTGGAGTCGGTGTGGCTGGAAACCAGCGCGGGCTACGATCAGGTACTGTTGCTCTCGCGTAACACTTTGCTGCGTGATATTTAGCGCGTTTGTAACGACTGGGTGCGAGCATCCAACGCTTTGTCACAGCGGGCGCTTAGAATGTGAAACCAAAAGCCTTTCAATGTCAACTTGATGACCGATCTCCCACCACCCATGCAGCATCTGGGCCGCTACGACATCCTGCGCGTACTCGGCCAGGGGGCCATGGGCGTGGTGTATGAAGGGCGTGATCCCAATTTGGATCGCCGTGTTGCTATCAAGACGGTGCGCGTGGTGGGCATGGCTGCCGCCGAGATCGCGGAATATGAGCAGCGCTTCAAGACGGAGGCGCGTTCGGCTGGCCGCTTGCAGCATCCCAATATCGTTAGCGTCTACGACTCCAATCAACATGAAGATGCGATGGGCAAAACCGCCTACATCGTGATGGAGTTTGTGCAAGGCGAAGATTTGAAGCACTTCCTCGACCAAGGCAAGCGCTTCTCACTCGAGCAAACCGCCTACATGATGGCCGATTTGCTCTCCGCTTTAGATTACGCGCATAAAAACAAGATCATTCACCGCGATATCAAGCCCGCCAACATGCTGCTCACCAAAGAAGGCCGCATCAAGCTGACCGACTTTGGCGTGGCCCGAATCACAGATTCTGGCGAAGCCACCAAAACCAGCGGCGGCACCGTGGGCACGCTCAAATACATGTCGCCCGAGCAAGTGGCGGGCAAGGGCGTGGATTCCAGCTCCGATTTGTTCTCTGCGGGCATCGTACTGTATCAGCTGATCACTGGCGTGCGCCCGTTTGACGGCGAAGGTTATTTGGACATCGTTTCAAAAATCGTCAAAGAAGACCCCATGCCGCCCAGCCAGATCGTGGGCGCGTTGCCACCAGCGCTAGACAAGGTGGTGGCCAAGGCCTTGGCAAAAAGCAAGTTGGATCGTTTTGCTGATGCCGCAGCGTTCGCTGCTGCGCTCAAAGCTGCCGTGAACAATGCTGACCTGACGATCACGCCCTCTGCTCAGCCGCGCCCAGCCGTGCTCGAAGGCATGGGCACCTTCCCGGGCAGCATCACCCAAGCCGGCACCGGTGGCAGCACCGTCACGCAAGAGCTTGAGCTGGTGTATTGGAAAGACATCAAAGATAGCAATGAGCATGAAGTGCTCGAAGGCTTCCTCAAGCGCTTCCCTGTGGGCATTTATGCTGATTTAGCCAAACGAAGACTCAAAAACCTGGCAGATGCCGAACGCGCCGCAGGTGCGGCATCTCGCTACGAAGCCACCCAACTGCGTAAACCTGGCGACGCAACCCTGGTGCATGGCAGTGTGCCCGCCATGCTCGCGCCAGGCTCCACAGGTGCTATCGTAGCGACAGGCGTGGGCCATGACGACCCTACCCTACCGCCCAGCGCATTCAATGATTCTGAATACGGCCCCAGCACACAGTTTGCCGCAACACAGTTTCCCGGCACTGAGCCGGGTGCATTGGATGGCACTCAGCCTGGCCAACGCGATCCCAGCGCCATGGCGGCTAGCCCCATGCAAACCATGCCTGCACCTCTTTCTGCAAATGCGTCCGGTAAATCCTCTAAAGGTCTGATCTTCGCGGGCTTGGGTGCCATCGTTCTGGCGGGTGCAGCCTTCTTCATGATGCGCAGCCCCGCGCCTGCCTCACATGCTGAAACAGCTGCTCCAAGCCCTGTGACAACCACAGTCAATGTCAGCCCGCCTGATATCTCCGCTTCAGCAAGCGCCGCTGCCCCAACTGCCCCCACCGCACCCGCATCCAGCGCCTTGAACTCCACCACGGCAACACCTGCCACCAGCCCCAGCACTGCGCCTAGCAGCACGCCAGCTTCAACGCCTATCGGCGCGGCTTCAGCCCCGCTGCCACCTGCCTCTGCCGCTGCACGCGCCCTTGCAGCGGCGCGCGCAGCGTCAGCCGCAAAAGCCACTGCGCTCAACCGCCGTGCCAGCAGCCCCGAGCCCGTGCGCACCTTCACCCCCGCGCCTGAAGCTCCTGTCGCTGCACCAGCGCCGGTGCAGCGACAGACCCCGCCTCCCTCCAGCCCCGCAGCAGCACCCGCTCCCGCGCCCGCCGAAGTGCGCAGCTCTGCCGGCCCACGCGAAGCCTGCGCAGACCGCGTTTTGCTCGGCTTCCAAATTTGCATGGCCGATCAATGCCAAAAACCCGTTTTCCGCAACCATCCCGTCTGCGTAGAGCGGCGCGAAATGGACGAGCGCAGGCGCTCCAACCAACAGAGCAACTGAATTTTCCCCGCCTTGCGTTACTGCCGTTTAGCGGCTCGCCTTCGACATGATCTCCCTTAAAAACATCACGCTGCGCCGCGCAGCCAAAATGCTGCTGCAAGATTGCAGTGTCACGATTCAACCTTCCGAAAAAGTGGGGCTGGTTGGCCGCAATGGTGCGGGTAAATCCAGCCTGTTTGCGCTTCTCACCGGCGAGCTGCATGAAGACAAAGGTGATTTCTTCATGCCCAGCGGTTGGCGCATGGCACAGGTGCTACAGAACATGCCTGAGACGGAAGATAGCGCCACAGATTTCGTGTTGGCCGGCGACACGCGCTTGGCTGAGCTCAACGAAGAGCTTGTCCAATGGGAGCAGCATGAAGACCAAGACACCGCTGGCAACCACATTGCCGAGGTGTATGCACAGCTCGATCATGCCGGTGCTCACGATGCCCGCGCCCGCGCCCAAGCGCTGATCCTCGGGCTTGGCTTCACGGTGGATGAGCTCGAACGCCCTGTCAACAGCTTCTCAGGCGGCTGGCGCATGCGCTTGCAGCTGGCTCGCGCCCTCATGTGCCCCGCCGATTTGCTGCTGCTCGATGAACCCACCAACCACTTGGATTTGGATGCACTCGTTTGGCTAGAGAGCTGGCTCAAGCGCTTTGAAGGTACGATTGTGGTCATCAGTCACGACCGCGAATTTTTGGATGCGGTCACCAAAGTCACGATGCACATCGATAGCGGCCAAGTCACGCGCTATGGCGGCAACTACAGCTTTTTTGAAGAGCAGCGCATCCTTCGCATGGAGCAGCAGCAAGCAGCATTTGGCAAACAGCAAGAGAAAATTGCGCATCTGCAGCACTTCATTGACCGCTTCAAAGCCAAGGCCAGCAAAGCCAAGCAAGCACAAAGCCGCGTCAAAGCACTGGAGCGCATGGAACGCATCGCTCCCATGCTCACCGCCGCTGATTTCCAGTTTGAATTCCGCGAGCCACAGAATATTCCCAACCCGATGCTCTCCATCAAAGATGCCACCTTGGGCTATCAAAACGAGAGTGAGCAAATACCGATTCTCACAGGCATCAGCAAGTCTGTCATGGCGGGTCAGCGCATTGGTATTTTGGGTGCCAACGGGCAGGGCAAATCCACCTTTGTCAAAACCGTGGCCAAGCAACTCGCGCCGCTAGGCGGCATCATCACCGAAGGCAAAGGCCTCTCGATTGGTTATTTTGCGCAGCAAGAACTGGACGTGTTGCACGAAAAAAGCTCGCCGCTAGAACACATGACGCGCTTGGCCAAAGAAACCGGCGCGCCTGGGCGCGAGCAAGAGTTGCGCAATTTTTTAGGCAATTTTCTCTTCAATGGCGACATGGTCAATCAAGCAGTGGGCACCATGAGTGGCGGCGAAAAAGCGCGGCTCGTGCTGGCGATGGTGGTGTGGCAAAAACCGAATTTACTGCTTCTGGATGAGCCCACCAACCATTTGGATTTGACGACTCGCGAAGCGCTACAAATGGCGCTCAATGAGTTTGAAGGCACCGTGATGCTGGTCAGCCACGACCGCGCTTTGCTACGCAGCGTGTGTGATGAATTCTGGCTTGTCGGCGCTGGTGTTGTTGAGCCGTTTGATGGTGATTTGGATGATTACCAAAAGTATTTGCTCGATATGGCCAAACAGCGCCGCGAAAGCTTATCAGCCAAGATGAAAGCGGATGCGCAAGCTCTCACCAAAAAAACACTTGCGCCAGAATCAATTGCTATTAAATCAGTAGCGCCCACCACAGATTCTATAAGGGCGAATGGCTCAAATAGCTTAAAAAACGAGCCTGAAACCATCTTCAAGAGCAAAGAGCAGCGCCAGCAGGAAGCACGCGAACGCGCTGCCTTGGCGGAGAAAGCCAAACCCTTGAAAACACAGCTCAAGCAATTGGAGGCGAGCATTGCAGGCTTTCAAGCAGAACAAGCTCTGCTGCATGAGAGACTCACACAAGCACTGGCCAGCCATGAACTGGTCGAGGCCAACAAACGCCTTGCTCAGATCGCCAGCGAGCTAGAAAACTGCGAATGGAAATGGCTTGAACTGTCCGAGAAGATGGATGCCTTGCAGGCAGCATGACCGCCCTTAGAGGGTCACCCAGCAGCTCATTCATGCGTTTGGTGTAAAGTCTCTTGGCCTTCGGGCAACTTTTAAATCTATCGAGGAGAAACTCACATGATGAGCATCATTTGGACGGTTGTGATTGGCTTTGTGGTGGGCCTGATTGCCCGCGCTGTGAAACCCGGCGACGACAAACTTGGCCTGATCATGACTGCTGTGCTTGGCGTGGCAGGCTCGTTTCTAGCCAGCTATGCTGGGCAAGCGCTCGGCCTCTACAAGCAAGGCGATGTGGCGGGCTTCATCGCCTCCGTGATCGGTGCCGTGATCTTGTTGGTGATTTACGGCTTGGTGACCAAGAAATCTGGCGGTGGAAGCAGTGGCCCGTCAGCCTGAAACGGCTCACGCCGCCACCGAATTGAGCGCTGCACTGGCTGAGCGCGTGGCGCGTGCGCGCAAGCTGATCAATCGCCGGGCGATAGTGGCAGCCGCTGCGGGCGCGGTGCCGCTGCCAGGTTTGGATTGGGCGGTGGATGCTGCCCTGCTTTCCAAATTGATTCCGCAAATCAACCAAGAATTTGGCCTCGGTTCGCAGCAAATCGCCCAAATGCCTCTGCACCAGCGTGAGCGCGTGCAAACAGCCATCGCTTTAGTAGGTGGAGCTCTTCTTGGCAAGCTCATCACCAAAAGCCTGATCGTCAGCCTGATGAAAACCGTCGGCATTCGCCTGACTGCCGCACAAGCTGCCAAATATGTTCCGCTCGCAGGCCAAGCAGCCAGCGCCGCCTTGAATTACTCCGTCCTGCGCTGGCTGGGTGAGCAACACATCAAAGATTGCCTGCGCGTGGTGCATGAAGCGAAATTGGCACTGCCAGCGCCTTCGCGCACGGCTTGAAATCTGGCTTGAACGCCGCTGAGCACCAACGATTCACTTGCCTTGAGCGACACATCAATACTATAAATTTAATAGCACTCAGCGCACAATATATAACGGGTAGAGCCCTAAAACGCTTAAAAATCTGAGGTTGTAGAGCTGCTACGCGACGAGACAATAAAAAATGCCTTGTGTCTTTCAACACAAGGCATTTTTATTTTTCGGTTTTGGTGGGAGATGCAAGTTTCGAACTTGCGACCCCTGCAGTGTGAATGCAGTGCTCTACCCCTGAGCTAATCTCCCGAAGCCCTAAATTATACAACGCACATTGATACCAGAGTCATGAGCGCTGTATTTCTCGGATCGATCTCCTGTCCAAATTCCTGAGAGATCAAGCCAGATCGAAGCGATCCAGATTCATCACCTTATTCCAAGCCGCAACGAAGTCTTTGACGAACTTTTCCTGCGCATCGCTGGCGGCATACACCTCAGCCAATGCACGCAGTTGCGAGTTGGAGCCGAAGACCAGATCAGCCACCGTGCCAGTCCACTTGACTTGGCCGCTTTTGCGATCTCGCCCTTCCAACACGCCCGCTTGCGTGCCTGATTTTTGCCATTGGGTGCGCATATCGAGCAGGTTGACGAAAAAATCATTTGACAGGGTTTCAGGCCGCTGTGTGAACACGCCATGCTGCGCTTTACCCACATTGGCATTTAAGGCACGCAGGCCACCGACGAGCACCGTCATCTCAGGCGCATTCAGCTTCAGCAATTGCGCTTTGTCGATCAGCATTTCTGCAGCTGCGGCTTCATGGCCTTTGCTCACGTAGTTGCGGAAACCATCGGCATAGGGCTGGAGCACGGCAAACGAGTCCACATCGGTCTGCGCCTGCGTGGCATCCATGCGGCCGGGCGAGAAGGGCACGGTGACGCTCACGCCTGCCTTTTTCGCCGCCGCTTCGACCGCTGCGCAGCCGCCAAGCACGATCAGATCTGCCAAAGAGACTTTTTTGCCTCCAGCGGCTTTTGCATTGAAGTCTTTCTGAATCGCTTGGAGCTTGGGCAAGATCGCGGCCAGCTCAGCAGGCTGATTGGCAGCCCAATCTTTTTGCGGCGCGAGAGCGATGCGCGCACCGTTGGCACCGCCGCGCTTGTCGCTGCCACGGAAGCTCGATGCTGAAGCCCAAGCAGTGGAGACCAGTTGGGAGATCGACAAACCCGATGACATCAAGCTGGTTTTCAACGCGGCCACGTCAGCAGCATCGACCAGCTTGTGATCGACCGCTGGAATCGGGTCTTGCCAGATCATCTCTTCTTTCGGCACGAGCGGGCCGAGGTAGCGCACGATCGGACCCATATCGCGGTGCGTGAGCTTGTACCATGCGCGTGCGAAAGCATCGGCAAACTCGGCTGGGTTTTGGTGATAACGACGTGAGATTTTCTCGTAGGCGGGATCCATGCGCAGAGACAAGTCAGCGGTAGTCATCATTGGAGGATGCTTTTTGCTGATATCGTGCGCATCAGGAATCATGTGCTCTGGTTTGCAGTTTTTGGGAGTCCACTGGTGAGCGCCTGCGGGGCTTGTGCTAAGTTCCCATTCATAGCCAAAGAGCATGTCGAAATAACCGTTGTCCCAAGTGGTTGGGTTGGGCTTCCAAGCGCCTTCGATACCGCTGGTGATGGCGTGTCCGCCCTTACCGCTGCCAACCGTGTTTTTCCAGCCCAAGCCTTGTTCTTCGATACTAGCGCCTTCCGGTTCAGCGCCAACTTGCGCGGCATCGCCTGCGCCGTGGGCTTTGCCGAAGGTGTGACCACCGGCGACGAGCGCGACGGTTTCTTCATCGTTCATCGCCATGCGGGCGAAGGTTTCGCGCACATCGCGGCCTGAAGCCACCGGGTCAGGGTTGCCGTTGGGGCCTTGCGGGTTCACATAGATCAAGCCCATTTGCACGGCAGCGAGCGGGTTGGCCAGCTCACGGTCGCCACTGTAACGCTCGTCGCCGAGCCAGGTGGCCTCAGGACCCCAATAAATGTCTTCTTCAGGTGCCCAAATATCTGGGCGACCACCGCCGAAACCGAAGGTTTTGAAGCCCATCGTTTCCATGGCAATGTTGCCTGCGAGCACCATCAGATCAGCCCATGAGAGCTTGCGGCCATACTTTTGCTTGATCGGCCAAAGCAAGCGACGCGCTTTGTCGAGGTTAACGTTGTCAGGCCAACTATTGAGCGGGGCAAAGCGCTGGTTGCCTGTGCCTGCGCCGCCGCGCCCGTCGTGAATGCGGTAGGTGCCTGCGGCATGCCATGTCATGCGCACGAAGAGGCCGCCGTAATGGCCCCAATCGGCTGGCCACCAGTCTTGCGAATCTGTCATCAAAGCTTTGAGATCGGCCACCACGGTATGCAGATCGAGCGATTTGAATTCTTTGGCGTAGTCAAATGACTCATCCATCGGGTTGGATTTGGCATCGTGCTGATGCAAGATGCCCAAATTGAGTTGCTTCGGCCACCAATCGGCATTGCCGGGTTTGCTGGCGATACTTTGCTGAGGGACACTGCCCGAAAAAGGGCATAGGGCTTTAGCTTCGACAGACATACAAATTTCCTTTCAGAGTGGATGACTCTTCAGACGCTCATCTTGCGCGGTATGCGGGATGATTAGGAAATGTTAAGCCTATTAAATTTCTAAATCCAATTAATAAAAACTATATTGAAGATTGCCACCCAAACTCAGTTTGCCTCAAAACTTTCGAATTGCAGGGTCGCGCACATTGCACTTAAAGCGCAGGATCTCGCATCTCCCAGCGGATTTTGTCGATTTCAGCAAGCAGCTCTTTGGACAGCGGCGGCGTTGCCCAAGCATTCAAGCATTCGTCAAGCTGAGCAATCGAAGTCACACCGATGATGGTACTGGCCACACGCCAGTTTTGGTAGCAAAAAGCCAATGCGAGCTGCGTGGGCGTGAGGCCATTGGCTTTGGCGAGCGCGTTGTAGCGCCGCGCCGCCACCAAATGCTCTGGTCTGCCCCAGCGCTGTTGTTGGAAGCGTTCATACAAAGCCATTCGGCCTGCCTTGGCTTCGGGTGAAGCAGAAGTGTCACTCAGGCTAGAAAGCGCATCGTATTTACCAGTGAGCACGCCAAAACCCAGCGGCGAATAAGCCAGCAAGCCTACTTGCGTGCGGTGCATCACTTCATCCAGGCCGTTGTCCACAATCCGATTCGTCAAGCAATACGGGTTTTGCACGCTCACGATACGCTCCAGGCCATGCTGCTCAGCAATCCGCACAAATTCCATCACGCCATAGGGCGATTCGTTCGAGATCCCAATCGTGCGCACCTTGCCTGCTTTGACGAGTTTGGAGAGCGCATCGACCTGATCATGGATCGAAGTGTTAGTTGCCAGTTCTGCATCAATCGCCCGGTTGAAATACGGCGCACCAAACGCAGGCACATGGCGCAACGGCCAGTGAATTTGATACAGATCAATCACATCGGTTTGCAAACGGCGAAGGCTGTCTTCACAGGCTTGCGTCATCTGTGCAGGCGTGACATTCAAACTGCCGCCGCGCACCCAATCCATACCCCGCGCAGGGCCTGCCACTTTCGTAGCCACCGTCCATTTCTGGCGCACACCGGGATTGGCTTTGAAATAATTGCCAATGATCGTCTCGGTGACGGTGAATTTCTCCCCCGTCGGCGGCACGGGGTACATCTCTGCTGTGTCCATAAAATCCACGCCACGCGCGATTGAATGCGCAAGGATGGCATGCGAATCCTTTTCATTGACCTGCTCACCAAAAGTCATGGTGCCCAGGCAAATCGGGTGAATCTGAAGGTTGCTTGTACCGAGTTGGCGCTTGGGAGGATTGATGATATTCATGAGGTTAAGTATGCCGCAACGCTCAGGGTAGCATCGGCGGTTTGGGATGCAGGCGAGACATCAGAAAGGTGTCGGCAAACACACCGTCGTGCAAGATATGCGCTCGCATCCGGCCTTCTTGCACGAAGCCGTGGCGCTCATACAGAGCAATCGCTCGCTGGTTGTCCACCAACACCGTCAGCTCAATACGCAAAATGCCCGCCCAGTTGTCTGCCCAATGCATGGCAACTTCCATGAGGCGCTGCCCCACGCCCTGCCCTTGCCAAGCTTTGGCCACAGAAATACCGAGGCCGCGCACATGTGCCCTGCGCAAACCGGGCTGCACCAGATGCAGGCCGATCATGCCGACGATCTGCTCTTGGCCACTCACCGTGGCGCAAGCCACCAAGAGCAGCCCGGCAGGATCGACCTTCGCAAAACGATCCAAACGCGACGCCACAGGCATCATCGGCAGTTGCGATGTGCCTTCAAAAACACCTTCGCTGCCGATCAAGGCGGACAACGCCGCCGCATCCTCAGGCTCGGCGGCTCGAATACAAAAGCCAGAGATCTGAGAATTCACAGCATGGCCACCCGAAAACGCTCTTCTTCAGCCAAACGCAACACGCGCCGTTGCACCTTACCCGTCGTCGTCATCGGCAACTCGTCGATGAATTCAATCTCTTTCGGATACTCATAGGGCGCGAGTTGGCCGCGCACCTGCGCCTGAATGCCCTGGATCAGTTCATCATCGTAGTTTTTTAAGCCTTTTAGGTCATTAGCCGTTATAAAATCTGCGCGGAGTGCTACGAAATCAGGAGCAAGCACGATGTAGGCTTTGACCACCGCGCCACGCTCTTTGTCTGGCTTGGGCACCACCGCAGCGTTTTGCACCGCAGGATGTTTGACCAAACTGTTCTCCACTTCGCTCGGCCCGATGCGATACCCTGCGGCCTTGAACATATCGTCTGCGCGGCCTTGATACCACAGATAGCCTTGTGCATCCGCGTAAGCCAAATCACCGGTGCGACACCAGCGCTGGCCTTCAGGCGAGAGAGTGGTTTTCTTCAGCGTGGCCGCTTCATTGTTCCAGTAACCCAAGAAAAACACCGGGTCTGGCTTGCCGTGCACGTCCAAATGGTTTACTGCGACTTCGCCCACCTCATTGAGGCCGCAAACTTGGCTTGCATCATTGATCACGGCCACCTGGTGGCCAGGGTAGCCTTTGCCCATACTCCCCGGCTTGGAAGGCCAGAATTTGTTGCAGTTGCCCACGATGTAGTTGATCTCGGTTTGGCCAAACATCTCATTGACCTTGATACCCAACTGATGCTCGCAATAGTCATACACCGCATCGCCCACGGCTTCTCCCGCGCTCATCAGCGCCTGCAACTTGAATTTGAAGCGCTTTTTAGGCTCTGGAAACGCCTTCATTATGGCTTTAAGCGCTGTGGGGAAGAGGAAGGTGTGCGTCACGCGCTGGGTTTGCAGAATATCAAAGGCCACTTCGGGCGAGAAGCGGCCATTAAAGGCGATGATTTCGCGGCCAAAGTACAGCGTGGGCAAGAGTGCGTCCATCAAGCCGCCCGTCCAAGCCCAGTCTGCGGGGCTCCAAAACACAGCATCCGTTGACGCATTGGTTTTGCCATCAAAGCCAAACCAATTCTGGCTGGCCACAAAGCCTGTCAAGTTGCCAATCAGGGCGCGATGCGGAATCAGCGCACCTTTGGCGGGCCCCGTGGTACCACTGGTATAGATCAACACTGCTGGATCATCGGCCAGCGTTGTGACCAGCGGAAATTGCTCGCTCTGCATCAAGGTTTGTAGCGCGTAATCCACCTCACAGTGCGCAGCAGCGTCGCCAATGCCCACCAAGCAGCGCAGAGCTGGGCACTGGGCGCGAATTTGAGTCACAGATTCCACCGTGCTGTCGTCGACAATGGCCACCACCGCCTGTGAATCGTTGAAACGGTATTCCAGCGCCTCGGGGCCAAACAACATGGACAGCGGCATCGCCACCGCGCCCATTTGCATCACCGCCATATAAGCCACCGCTGTCTCCAGCCGCTGCGGGAGCACAATCGCCACACGATCGCCCCGTTTCACACCCAGTTGGCCCAGCACATGGCTGAGTTGGTTGGCCTGCTCGCCGAGCTGCTGGTAGGTCAAGAATTCTTGCTGGGATTTAAAGTGTTTTGGGCCTTTCGCCCTTATAGAATGTGCGCGGACTGCTATGGATTTCATAGTGTCCGGATTTTCTGCCCAGCGCCGCACACACACCTGCGCCATATTGAAGTGCTTAGGCACATGCCAACGGAACTGCCGATGCAGGGCAGCGTAGTTGTCAACGGGAAGGCTTGTCGCTGGCATGACGGGTTTCGTGGTGCGCTGCACCATGATTCACTTAAGATAGCTCAAATGTACACAATTGCACGCGCCTCCCAATCCGAGTTTGTCCGCATCCGGACGCATAACTACCATGTGCGCACTTGGGGGCAGCCGCAAGCTGGGCAGCAGCCGCTGGTGATGGTGCATGGCTGGATGGATGTGGGCGCATCTTTTCAGTTCGTGGTGGACGCGCTGGAAAACACGCCGCTGGCCGGCCGCCACATCATCGCCCCCGATTGGCGCGGCTATGGCCTCACGCATCATATGAACAACGCCGCCAAACGCTGCCAAGGTGAAGACACCGACAACTACTGGCTACCAGACTACATGGCCGATCTGGATTTTTTGATTGACCATTACTCGCCCGAAGCACCGGTTGATCTGCTTGGCCACAGCTTGGGCGGCAACGTGGTGATGGGCTATGCAGGCGTGCGCCCTGAGCGTATCCGCAAGCTGATCAATTTAGAAGGCTTCGGCATGCCCGAGACCAAGGCCGCCCAAGCGCCCACGCGCTACGCCCAGTGGTTCGATCACCTCAAAAGCCACCACCGCGCTGAGATGGCCATGCGCGCCTATCCAGCGCTCTCAGGTGTCGCCTCGCGCCTGATGAAAACCAACCCGCGCCTCTCGCAAGACAAAGCCGATTGGCTCGCGCAGCATTGGTCGGCTCGCAATGCTGCGGGTGAATTTGAAATTCTGGGCGACCCCGCTCACAAAATCATCAACGCGAATCTCTCTCGCGTGGAAGAAACGCTCGCGCTGTATCAGCGCATCAGCATGCCCCTGCTCGCCATCGAAGCTTCCGACGACTCCATGACGGGTTGGTACAAAGGCCGCTACACCTTGACTGATTACCACGCGCGTTTGAAGCATGTTCCGAACGTGCGCATTGAGCGGATTGAAGACGCGGGGCATATGCTCCACCATGATCAACCCAAGCAGCTAGCGCAGTTGGTCTCTGGCTTCCTTTTGGCGTGATCTGTAAGAGAAATCAACATATTGCCCCTGAGCCCACCGCGCCCAAGCGCAGCAGCTTGGCTTGCACAGGCAGCAAATTGATGATCGTTGTCGTCACGCCCGAGAGGCGTTTTTTCAGACAAGTGATGATGACTTCGGGGCGAACATCGTTGCTCATAGATAACGGTCTTTCACCCAGTCACCGCTCGAAATGATGGGTTTGCCAGCCGTGTAAGCAGGGTTGATCTCATACACAAAGCAGTCACACCATTGGCTTGCGACCTGCACGCGAATGGGCCGCTTAGCGTATTCATCAGGTTGCGCGGGATATTCAGATTCAATCGCATCGAGCGTTTTTTCCAGCTCGGTGCTCACTGCATACACCTCGCCCACGATCTGCCCTTCGCCCCCCAGCGTCACGCCCGGATAGCCGCCCAAGTGAAACATCGTTCCAAAGATGCTGGCGCTTCCCATGAATTCGGGCGCTGGCGACAGTTGGGTGATGTCGTTGTCATCACCTCGGCGCAGTGTGCCATAGACGAAGAAGAGTTGTGGTTCTGGCATGATCGTATGCAATGGTTTGGTGTGAGAACGTATTGTGAATCCTACTTCGTCTGATTCTGCTTCGACTTTGAAGTCTCCTCTGGTCGCTTTTGCCTGTTTGGCGCTGTCGATGAGCTTGGTGGGCAGTTATGTCGGGCTGTCTAAACAGTTGGTGATGGTGTTTCCGGTGCTTTTGCTGGCTTGGCTGCGCTTTGGCATCGGCGGGCTGGCGATGCTACATTGGTTGCGCAGACCTCTCGAAGAAGCGCCGATGAGTGCGCCTACGAAACGCTTGCTGTTTTTGGAGTCTTTTCTCGGCAATTTTCTGTTCTCCATCTGCATGCTCTACGGCGTGAGCATGACGAGTGCGGTCGCGGCAGGCGTGATCATGGCGAGTATTCCAGCCTGCGTGGCGGTGATGAGTTGGCTGTTTTTGCGTGAACGTGTGGGCAAGCGGGTGTGGGCAGCGGTGGCTTGCGCTGTACTCGG
This sequence comes from Variovorax sp., assembly GCA_031375105.1. Lineage (GTDB taxonomy): Bacteria > Pseudomonadota > Gammaproteobacteria > Burkholderiales > Burkholderiaceae_C > JANMDU01. The sequence continues at coordinate 138,572 of JANMHJ010000046.1, read as the reverse complement.
GATTGCTTTGGTTTCGCTATCAAAAGGTGAGCAATCTACCCAGATATTACAAGGGGAAGCAGCCGATTTGACATCAACAACGGCTTGGCTCGGCAATCTGTTGGTGTTTTGTGCGGTGTTGTGTGAGGCGGCCTATGCGGTGATCGGCAAGAAGCTCACCGGCAGTCTGGGGCCAAAGCGCATCACCGCTCTGATCAACCTTTGGGGCTTCTTGCTGGTGTTGCCTTTGGGTCTTTGGCAAGCTTGGAGTTTTGACTTTTCTGCCGTTTCTTTGCCCATTTGGTTGCTGCTGCTATTTTATTCATTTGCTGCCAGCGTGTGGACGATCTGGCTTTGGATGACGGGTTTGAAAACTGTGCCTGCGTCTCAAGCCGGTGTGTTTACGGTGATGCTGCCCATCTCAGCGGCGGCAGTGGGTGTGTTGCTTCTGGGCGAGCGCATGCAGGGCTTGCAGATGGTGGCGTTTGGCATCGCCTTGATCGGTGTGGTGTTGGCCACCTTGCCAGAGACAATGCCAAGCGCCTAGTGCCGAGTGGCGCTTTGGTCACCGAGGTCTGACAACTCGCTCGGGTCTAGGTCTTCCAGCTTGCCCGCCACGCGAAACTCTTCACTGGCCCAAGCGCCGAAATCAATCTGTTTGCAGCGCTGGCTGCAAAATGGCCGCCAAGCATTGCTGGGCGCAAACACACTGTCTCCCCCACAGGCGGGGCAGCGCACGATCGGTGGCTTGTTCTCCATCAGGCCTGCTCAACTGCAAAGTGTCAGCTCAAAGCCCGCATCTTCTGTAGCAGCTACGGGTAGCTTATCGTCGGGCGAAGGCCGCAGCAGGCGCACCGAGACGATCAAACGGTTGCCGCTGATCTCAGGCACGAGGGCAAGCTGCTCATCCATGCGCAGTCGCAGCAACTGAAAACTGCGGCCTTGCGGCAGGTTTTGCTGAAAATGGCCGCTCACAGCCATCACCTTTTGTGCAGACCCCGTATCACGTAACAGCTTGAGCAGCAAATTGATGGATTGCGCCAATGGCCACAGCGAGCTGGCCCAGCGCATCATGTCTTCGCGGCGGCGCACAGCACTCAAATGCTGCCAATGAAAATACGCTGGCAAATCAAATTCGCAGGTACCTGCAGGAATGGCGATGCGGCTGCGCACACTGGTCATCCATTCGTTGTCATTGAGCGATGCACCGGCCTTGCCGGTTTGAGAGTTCACGGCAGAAAAAGCGGTTTCAATTTGTGTGATAACGCCTTCAAGCACATCCTGCGCAATGCCTGGATTGACCCGGAAAGCGACCATGTGCTGTTTGTGTTTTTCAAGATCTTTGAGCACATCGGATTTCAGCTCAGAGCGCGCGGCCACTTCGATGATTTCAAAAATAGTGACAAAGGCGAAGTGATGATCAATCGCCTCATCGCGCGCCAAGAGTTGACCCAGCCGCTCAAACAGATGCTCCAAGCGCAAGTAGGTGCGCACGCGTTCGTTGAAGGGGTATTCGTAGAGGATCACAAGAATGAGGCGCTAAAGTCGGGCGGGGTTTGAATTGGCTGCAATCATAGCCCGAAGTGATGCATGCTCAAGCAGCAGCGTAAGGCTTTTGTTGCGCAAGTAGCTCTAATACCTGCTCACGCAACTGCTCCACAGGCATTGCGTCATTAAAAATCACAGAATCGGCGCAGGCCAAGCGCTGCACTCGGCTGGCCTGCGCCGCCATCACCGCCTCAATCTGCACTGTTGGCCAGCCACTTCGACGGCGTACTCGCTCCATTCGCGTGGCGCTCGTGCAGTCCACCACCCAAATACGATGCAAGCGGCTGCGCCAGCGCGCTGCGCCTTCAACCAGCAAGGGGATGTCGATCACAGCGATCTCTACGCCAGCTTGCTCAGCTTGTTGGAGTTGCGCGTTGATCTGCTCGCCCACCAGCGGATGGATGATGTTCTCCAACAAAGCCTTGGCTTGCTTGTCTGCCAACATACGCTCGCGCATGGCATCGCGGTTCAGACTGCCATCAGGCGCGATCACGGCAGCACCGAATGCATCATGAATCTTTGCCATGGCCGCGCCACCCACTTGGGTGCAGGAGCGCGAAATGGCATCTGCATCCATCACCGGCACGCCCTGCGCAGCCAAGATGCTTGCCACGGTGCTCTTGCCACTGCCAATGCCGCCGGTCAAACCGATGGTGAGCATGGCTCAAAGCCCGATGGTCTTAAGAATGGTGGCCGGGCCAAAAATCAGGGCCACAACACCTGCGCCCGCCAAGAAGGGGCCAAACGGCACATAGCCACCTTCTCTCAGTGCACTGTTGAGCTTCAAAACAATGCCAACAATCGCCCCGATCACAGAAGCCAGCAAAATCATCGGGATCAAGGCCTGCCAACCAAACCAAGCGCCCAAGGCAGCAAATAGCTTGAAATCACCATAACCCATGCCTTCCTTGCCCGTGACGAGCTTAAACACCCAATAGACACTCCAAAGCGACAAATAGCCCGCCACCGCCCCCCAAACAGAGCTTGCCAACGTCACTTCAGTGTTCCAGCGCAGCGCGGCCACGATCAGTCCAAGCCAAACCAAGGGCAATGTAATGTCATCGGGCAGCAAGGTGGTGTCCCAATCAATGAAAGTGAGCGCCACCAAAGCTGCGCAAAACGCACACCAGGCAGCTGTTTGCCAGCTCCAACCCCAGCGCATGGCGCAGTAGGCAAACAAAGCGCCAGTAAGCAGCTCAACAGCCGGATAGCGCATGCTGATCTTGGCCTTGCAATTTGAGCATTTACCACCGAGCACGAGATAGCTCAGCACCGGAATATTTTCATACCATCGTATTTGATGTCCGCAGTGCGGGCAACGCGAGCGCGGCATCATGAGATTAAAGCGAGGTTGCTCTGGCAGCACTTGATCGGGATGCGTCAGCTGATGGCATTCAGCCGCCCACTGCGCTTCCAGCATTTTTGGCAGGCGGTAGATCACCACATTCAGAAAGCTGCCGATGAACATGCCCAGCAATGCGACGGGCACCGCCTCCAACCAAGCCACCGCAGCCATCAGACCACAGCGCCCAGTTTAAAGATGGGCAGGTACATTGCAACAACGATGCCACCCACAATCGTGCCTAGAAACACAATGATGATAGGTTCCATCAAACTGGCCAGACCCGCCACCATGTCATCGATTTCAGCTTCATAAAAATCCGCCGCTTTGCCCAGCATGTGGTCAATCGAGCCGGACTCCTCGCCAATCGCCGTCATCTGAATCACCATCGACGGAAACAAATTCGCGTTTTGCATCGCAGCGGTGAGCGAGGTGCCCGTGGAAACTTCTTGCTGGATGCGCACTGTGGCATCAATGTAAAGCGAATTGCCAGAGGCACCTCCCACAGAATCAAGTGCCTCCACTAAGGGCACACCCGCTGCAAACATGGTGGCAAGCGTACGCGTCCAGCGGGCAATGCAAGATTTTTCAATCAATGTGCCAAATACAGGCAGTTTGAGCAACAAGCGATCCATGATTTTTTGCATCTTCTCGTTGCGCTTCCAAGCTTGCATAAAGAAGTACAAACCACCGCCGATACCACCAAAAATCAACCACCACCATTTGACGAAAAATTCGCTGATAGCAATCACAAACAGTGTAGGTGCGGGCAAATCAGCACCGAAGTTGGAAAAGACGCTTTTGAAGGCGGGAACCACAAAAATCATGATCACCGACACCACCACAAAAGCCACCACAACCACTGCAATCGGGTACATCAAAGCAGATTTGATCTTTGATTTGATTGCCTCGGATTTCTCCATATAAGTCGCCAAACGATCCAGCAGGCTTTCTAAAATACCTGCCGCTTCGCCAGCTTCAACGAGATTGCAATACAAGTTATCGAAGTGCATCGGATACTTGCGGAAAGCGGTCGACAGAGAGGTGCCAGTTTCGACATCAGTGCGGATGTCATTGAGCAGCTTGGTAACGCTGGGGTTGGCGTTGCCACGGCCAACGATGTCAAACGCCTGTAACAAAGGCACGCCAGCCTTCATCATGGTGGCCAGCTGACGCGTAAAAATTGCTAGATCTTTCGGCGTGATGCGTTTGCCCGAACGCATCTTGCGTTTCTTGATTTTTCCTGGGATGACGCCCTGCCTGCGCAGTGAAGCCATGACCTGGTTTTCGCTGGCAGCGCGCTGCTCGCCGCGCACAATTTTGCCATTGCGGTCTTTGCCCTCCCATTCGAAGACAACTTCCTTAACGTCCGATTTCTTGTTTGCTGCAGTGGCCATGCGATTCTCCGTCCTGTGTAGCTGGTGCTGCCGTTATTCGTTGGTCACGGCGATAACTTCTTCCAGCGAAGTCATACCCACCTTGACCTTGTGAAGCGCCGATTGCCGCAGACTGCGCACTCCCTCTTTTTGCGATTGAATGGCAATATCCATCGCGCTGGCATCAGCCAAAATCAAGCGCTGCATATCATCGCTGATGGGCATCACTTGGTAAACGCCCACGCGACCTTTGTAGCCATTGTTGCACATTGAACAGCCTACTGGCTTGTAAGGTGTCCAACTGCCATCGATGTCTTCTTCTTTGAAACCCGCTTGAATCAGATTTTCTTGCGGAATATCAGCGGGCTGTTTGCAATTGGCACACAAGCGGCGAGCCAAGCGTTGCGCCGTGATCAGGATCACGCTGGAAGCAATATTGAAAGGCGCAATGCCCATGTTGCGCATACGCGTCAGCGTCGTAGGCGCGTCATTCGTGTGCAGAGTCGAGAGCACCAAGTGTCCGGTCTGCGCGGCCTTGATGGCGATGTCCGCTGTTTCTAGATCACGAATCTCGCCGACCATAATCACATCTGGGTCTTGGCGCAGAAAGGATTTCAGCGCCACAGCAAAGGTCAATCCAGCTCGGTCATTCACGTTGACTTGATTCACGCCAGGCAAGTTGATCTCGCAAGGGTCTTCTGCTGTAGCGATGTTCACACCCGGTTTGTTCATGAGATTCAAGCAGGTGTAGAGCGACACGGTTTTACCAGAACCGGTGGGCCCGGTCACCAAGATCATGCCGTAGGGACGGCTGATCGCTTCCATGATTCGGTCTTTTTCCACCTTTTCGTAACCCAAGGCTTCAATGCCCAGCTTGGCGCTAGACGGATCGAGAATACGGATCACGATCTTCTCGCCAAACATCGTGGGCAAAGTGCTAACGCGGAAATCAATCACACGATCCGCACCGACCTTGAGCTTCATGCGGCCATCCTGCGGCACGCGTTTCTCAGAAATATCCAGCTTGGAAATCACCTTGATCCGCGAAGCTAATTTATCTTTGATAGATACAGGTGGGGAAGCGATTTCGCGCAGCTCGCCGTCGATGCGAAAGCGCACGCGATAGGTGTGCTCGTAAGGCTCAAAGTGCAGATCAGAGGCGCGCATGCCGTAGGCATCAAGCAGCATTTTTTGCAGGAATTTAACAACGGGTGCGTCGTCGACATCAGTAGCGGCTTCTTCTTGCTCGTCTACCGTCACCTCCATGCTCGATTCGTCGAACTCGAAGTCACCTGGTGCGCCAATGATCGAATCCAGCGCTTCCGCAGTCGAAACTGCCGTAGCCTCCACCATCTTGGTCAGTTTGTCATATTCCGCAATCACCCAGTCTGCGCCAGACTGGGTGGCAAATTTAATCTTCTCAGCCGTGGTTTGGTCTGAAGGATCGGCGGTGGCAAGAATCAACCGGTTGTTACGCTTGGCCAGCACCACCACGCGCAGGCTTTGGCAGAGCTTATTGTCCAGCAGGCCTTTCGGTAAACGCTGAGGATCAACCGCATCCAGATCAATCAGCGGCGAGGCAAAGGCAGCAGACATGGTGTGCGCCAAATCCGACGCTGAGATCGCTCCTGAGTTAATTAACTCGGCAATGAAGCTGTTTTTGGACGACTGCGCCTTGCGGAAGATGTCTTCCGCTTTTTTTTGGTCTAGCTTGCCTGCCATGACCAAAGCTCGCGCTGTGCCGGGCAAGGCCACAGACGAGGGGGAGTTCAGCGGAGTGTCAACAACAGCCATAGTCAGTGAATGCCGCCTGAGCCACCCAAGAATGCGGGCTGCTGATCAGGCATACATCCCCGAGAATACACCACATCAAGCACAAGGCCCAAGCTTGTTATGCCAAATACAGCACAAAACGGCAAAGATGAGACAAAACGAACCCGCTTCGGGAGCTTAACGACATACCAAAGTGCACACACTGCGAGGCATTCAAGCGGTACGCGTGACCGATTGATGCGCTAACTTGAGTAAAGCGCGCTTGTAAATTGACTCCGGCAGCGGCCGGAGGGAGGTCACGGCTCGATCAGCTTCTGCTCGTGCAGCAGCATGGGTGGCTTCCAGCGCCTGGGTTCGCCCAATCACGGCCATAATGGCATCGAGTTGCTGGGTCAAACGATTTGCTTCGGGTTGTTCGATGGCTTGTCGAATCAGAGCTGCATCAGCTGGGGATGCGCGCTGCATGGCCACGATCAACGGCAAGGTAACTTTGCCCTCACGCAAATCATCGCCCAAGTTTTTACCCATGCGTGATGTGTCGCCCTCGTAATCCAAAGCATCATCTATGACCTGAAAAGCAGTGCCCAAGGCTTGGCCATAGCTGGCACAGGCCTCTTCTGTGGCTGTATCGCTGCCTGCCAATACCGCAGCCAATCGAGCGCTGGCTTCAAACAGCTTGGCTGTTTTGGAACGGATGACGCGCAGGTAGGCCGCCTCATTGAGCGAGGCATCGTGCATATTCATCAGTTGCAATACCTCGCCTTCGGCGATCACATTGGTCGCCTCGGACAGGATGGACATCACACGCATAGACCCGCACTCGACCATCATCTGAAACGCGCGTGAATACAGAAAATCGCCCACCAACACACTGGCAGCGTTGCCAAAGGATTCATTTGCCGTCGGTCGCCCACGGCGCAATGTAGATTCATCAACCACATCATCATGCAACAGTGTGGCGGTGTGAACAAACTCCACAACAGCTGCCAACTGGTATTTGTGTGACTGCGTGTAGCCTAATGCACCGCTCATAAGCAACAACAAGGCTGGGCGCAACCGCTTGCCACCCGCTGAAATAATGTAGTTGCTGATTTGGCCGACCAAGGGCACTTCCGAGGCCAAACGCTGCGCGATCACGGCATCAACGCGAGCCATATCTTCAGAGATCAGTGCCAGCAGTGCGTCGGCTGGCTCGGTAGGTGGGCGAGTGGAAGTGAGCAAGGAAAAACCAACATACTAAAGCGCCTTAACGACGCAAACAAGACCCCCCAAGTTTAAGCCAAGCCAAGTGCTCGCTCACCAAGCGCATACACGCTGGCATGTTTGCTACGTTTTTTTGCAAAGTGCCCCTGTAACGGGCTATAATTCTGGGTTGTGTGCAGGGAGCTCGAGTGCCTTGTGTGCAACCCGCAAGGCTGGCGCGAGCCGGCCTTGCTAGCGTCAAGGCTTTTGCAGCTTTGACAATTTCCGGAAATTGTTTTCTCATCTACCCTATAAGGACTTCCAATGAAAAAGACCCTCGTTTTGGCCTCGTTGATGGCTGCCATGGCTCTTGCCGCTTGCGGCAAAAAAGAAGCTGCTGCTCCTGCACCAGCTCCCGCTGCACCCGCAGCTGCCCCAGCTCCTGTGGCTGAAGCCGCAGCTGGAGCTGCTTCAGCTGCTGCTGGCGCTGCTTCCGCTGCTGCTGGTGCCGCTACCGCAGCTGCTGGCGCTGCTTCAGCTGCTGGTGCCGCTGCTGGTGCCGCTGTCGGTGCTGCTGCTGACGCTGCCAAAGGTGCTGTGGCTGCAGGCGCAGGCGCTGCTGATGCTGCTAAAGCTGCTGCTGGTGCTGCCGCCGGTGCTGCTGCTGACGCTGCCAAGAAGGCTGTTGAGCCAAAGAAATAATCCTCACGGATTTTGTCTCATGAAAAAAGCGCCCTCGGGCGCTTTTTTCATGTCTGCTTCAAGAAGCCGTCATTCACGGTCGCCGCCAAAGATGCCGAGCAATGCAAGCAAGCTTTGGAAAACATTAAAAATGTCCATGTACAGAGCCAAAGTGGCGCTGATGTAGTTGGTCTCACCGCCGTCCATGATCTGCTTGAGGTCATAGAGCATGTAGGCTGAGAAAATGCCAATACACATCACACTGATCACGGCCATACCGATGGTCGAACCGATGAACACATTGATGATGCCGCCAACCATCACAGCCAACGCACCAACGAAGAGCCATTTGCCCATACCAGAAATATCACGCTTGATCACACTGGCAACAGATGCCATGACGAAGAAGATGCCTGCCGTGCCAGCAAACGCGGTCATGATCAGTTCGCTGCCGTTTTTAAAGCCCAAGACCATCGAGAGCAGGCGCGCAAGCATCAGGCCCATGAAAAAAGTGAAGGCCAGCAACACGGGCACGCCCATGGCTGAATTCTTCGTCTTTTCAATCGCGTAAATGAACGCAAACGCACCACCCAAGAAGACTGCCAAACCCATGAAACCCGTCAAGCCCTTGGTAATACCAGTGGCCACGCCTAGCCAAGCGCCCAACACGGTCGGTAGAAGGCTCAGCGCTAAAAGCCAATAGGTATTGCGCAAAACGCGATTGCGCTCAGCAGATCCCAACGCCATGCCAGGTTGCAGAACAATTTGCTCACTCATGAAAATACTCCTTCAAACTGCTATGAAACATGCAGCGTGGCAATATTTTAAAATAAAAGCGCCTTCAAGTGTGATAACTGCGATTTGAGGCCTTGTCTCCTACTTTTTGTATGGATTCTTTTGACTTCAAGCCGCCCAAAGCCCAGCCAACCAGCGGTTATGCTCATGTTCTTTGACATCTTAGACACAACTGGAATCCCCGATGAAAACCAAATTCATGCTCGAAGCGGCTGACGTAAAAACCATCCTCGCAGCCTGCGAGGCAGAAGCCCACAAAAACAACTGGGCGGTGACGATTGCCGTGGTAGACGATGGTGGTCATTTGCTCGGCCTACAGCGCCTAGACGGCGTGGCGGCGATTTCCTCCCACATCGCGCCCGCGAAAGCTCACACTGCTGCTCTGGGTCGTCGTGAGAGCAAAATTTATGAAGACATCATCAACCAAGGCCGCACGAGTTTCTTGAGCGCACCTTTGCTTGAAGGCATGCTGGAAGGCGGCGTGCCGATCGTGAAAGACGGTCAGGTTATTGGCGCAGTGGGCGTGAGTGGCGTGAAATCGACAGAAGATGCGCAGATTGCCAAGGCAGGCATCGCAGCACTTGGACTGTGACCTCGGTTGTTCGGTTGCGAGGGCGGTCGTAGGTCGCAATTTTAAGAAAAAACGGCATCCCCCCCCCCATATTTCCTGCATAGTGTGCTATTTATTTAATAGCACTCAATCCATCATGAACTTCACATCAATACGATGTCGTAATGCTCCTGCACTATCGTGCTCTCTGAGTGCAGAGAAATCGGTTTGCCGATGAAGTCAGACAGGCCAGCCAAGTGCTGGCTTTCTTCATCCAGGAACAGTTCAATCACCTGTGGCGCGGCGATCACACGAAATTCTTTGGGATTGAACTGCCGCGCTTCGCGCAAAATCTCGCGCAGGATGTCGTAGGCCACCGAGCGCGGCGTTTTGACGCTCCCCTTTCCCTGGCAGGCCGGGCAGGGCTCGCAAAGTATGTGGGCGAGAGATTCACGAGTGCGTTTGCGCGTCATTTCGACCAAGCCGAGCGGGGAAAACGTGCCCGCTTTGGTCTTCGTGCGGTCTCGGGCGAGCTGCTTGTTGAGCTCTGCCAGCACCTGCTCGCGGTGCTCTGGGCGAAGCATGTCGATGAAATCGGCAATGATCACGCCACCCAGATTGCGCAGACGCAGCTGGCGTGCCATCGCGCCAGCTGCCTCAAGATTGGTTTTAAAGATCGTGTCGTCAAAATTGCGCGCGCCTACAAAACCGCCCGTATTCACATCAATCGTGGTCAGCGCCTCGGTCTGGTCGATGATCAAATAGCCGCCCGATTTCAATTCCACGCGCCGCTCCATCGCTTTGGCCACCTCTTCGTCCACATTGAACAAATCAAAAATTGGCCGCTCGCCTTTGTAGAGCTGCAATTTGGCAGCGGCATGCGGCATGAATTCGTTGCCGTAATCCATCAGCGTGTTGAACTGCTCACGCGAATCAATGCGAATGGTTTGCGTCTCTTCGTTGGCCATATCACGCAAGACGCGCTGCAAGAGATTGGCATCGGTATGGAGTAAAGATTGTGATGGTAACTTTGTAGCACTTAGCTTGATGCGCTGCCAAGTTTTGAGCAAGTAAACCATGTCGTCTTGCAACTCGGCATCGCTAGCCTCTTCGGCATTGGTGCGCAAAATAAAACCTCCACCCTTGAACTGCTCTTGCGCAGAATGTGTTTCCCACAGCTTTTGCACACGCGCTCGCAGGCTCTCGCGCTGCTCAGGTGAGATTTTTTGCGAAATACCGATGTGATCGTCTTGCGGCAAAAAAACAAGTTGCCGCCCAGCCAAACTGATCTGACTTGACAGCCGCGCACCTTTGGAGCCAATTGGATCCTTGATCACCTGCACCATCAAGGCTTGACCTTCAAATACTTGCTTTTCAATCGGCAACACAGGCGCAGCACCCTGCGCACTGCGTGGCGTATTGTCTGCATAACGCGCATGAACTGCGTTGGCTAAATCCGCCACATGCAAAAACGCCGCCCGCTCCAGCCCCATATCGATAAAAGCCGATTGCATGCCCGGTAGCACCCGCGCCACCTTACCCAAATACACATTACCCACCAAACCGCGCTCCAAGCTGCGCTCAATGTGCAACTCCTGCACAGCACCATGTTCGATAACGGCCACACGGGTTTCTTGGGGGCTCCAGTTGATAAGAATGTCGTGTTGCATGGTCATAAAAGTTACGCAAAAAAGAAGTAGGGCAGCACGCATTATGAACATGCCCGCCACGGGGATTTGTCTTACAGCGCAAAAAGGTGGCCTGCTGACAGCAGGCAAGAATAGCGTCTTATAAAGTGTGACGACTCGACCAAAGGCTCATCATGATAAAAATACGCATAGGCCAAGCACCCGCCATGTTTACGTGCAATGTTTTCAGCAAGCGATTTCAAGCCAGCTATTTAGATCCTGCCTATCTTGCTGAATCTCCTGCACTGGACCGATTGGAAAACATTGCATGGCTCGCCTACACAGAAGGTAGAAAAGCACCTTTCACTCAGAAAGCAGGAGCTGGCTATTCAGATCCCAATTTTTTGCTTTCTAGTGAATGGATGCAACCAAGAAAAGCATCGACGAGGCGCAGTTACGATGCCTTTGATCTAGATTTGCTCTTGCAAGCAGAAATACGCAACGTCGCTTTGGCGGTTGCACAAACCGTGGCTGAGTTGCGATCAGGCCGGTTACAGGCTGTGCAACCCACTTTGAAGCGGCCTCGACCAAAGTAATCTATGGCTCAGTTTCAAGCGCCTTTTGGTAAAAAGAATGAGAGCGGCTGCGAGCGCAGTCTTGCCCAGATAGCGCTGCTGATGCGCTTGCGGTCTGTCAAACTGATGTTGTGTGCAGACAATGCGACCCTAAAGGCCAAATAAAAGCTTACCGCCAAATTCAAAAATCCCATCACAGGAATAGCTGCGATACACCACCACAACACTGGCAACTGAAATGCAGCCAACCCCAACGAAGCGACGGCAGCGGCAATTTGCCCGGCTGACAAAGTCACATGACGAACTTCCAGCCCCAAACCAAAGAAACTCGCAAAGGCAGGAATCAGTCCGAGCATCAGGCCAAGCGAAATATTGGCAGCAAATCCAGAAATGTTTTTGCGCCAGAACACTGCCCAGCGTGCTGCCCTCTCATTGCCCAATGCATGCGTGATCCGCGGGTTGTACCGCAGCGCAGAATCGAGCCGATGCAAGACAAACCAATTTTCTACCCATCCTGCAATGATGCTTGAGGCAAACAACAGCACCCCCGTGAAAGCAGCAAACAAGGCCATTGGCCCAAGCAATGAGAGCGAGTTAAGCACATAAGCCGCTTGCGCAGCATCTATCACAGACTTGCCGCTGAGCAGCCACCATATTCCACAGACGACTAATACGCAAGGGATCACAAGGGCCAAATTTCCAGCCACAGCAGCCATCTGAGAGCGTACCAAATGCGTCACCTCATCAACAAAATCATCCAATGCGCCAGGCCTTTCAATGTCTTTGAGCTTGGCAGCCATGGCGGGAGCCGTCATGGCGGGTTGTTTGGTGGCAACTGTCCAATGAAGCAGATGAATGATGACGAAGCTCAGCGCATAGTTCATGCCAGCAAACAATCCCGCCCAAAATGCAGAAACAACTAAGCCGCCTAGGACAAATTTGAGCAAGGTGGTGATCGACATAAAAGCGCCACCGCCTGCGGCCATTCGTAGCATCGCTTGGTATTGCGCTCTATCGCGTGTAATGTAGTGCTCACCTGTTTCAGCACTGCGCTCGGCAACTTTGGCCGCCAGCAATGAAGTATTCGCAGAAATCAATGCTCGCACACTGCGTTCTTGCCCAGACAGTGTGGCAAAGTGCCCTAGTAAGCGCAAAGCACTGGTCTCGGGGCTTTGAGTTTGCAAGCAATCCATTAACTCACGAATCCGCAAGATGCGCATGCGCATTTGTCGTAGCCTAAAGACCAAGCCGACAGATATGCCATGTTCTTCCAAATGGTTGTAGACCCCTGTGGCCATTTGGCGACAACTCTCCAAGCGCTCGCGAAGCTGCTGAGCACATGCCTCTACTTTGACGTGATCGCGTGCTTGTTCAATGAAAGCGTTACGGAAATTCTCTGCATCGGCTGCGAGCGCGTGAAAAGGGCGGGTCTGCCCCTCAGGCTCACTCAGGCGAAGGCGCACCTCAGAAGCAAAGCCTGTTGAGCGCACTTGACTGGCGCAATAGGTAATGGCGTCTAGCAGTTCATGTTGCCAAACGCTCAAGCCAGGTATCAACGATGGCAAATACAAAAGCTTCGCCATGCGTTGCAAATCATCGGTCTCAATCGCGTTCATCCACAGTGCATCTCCTTCTGGATCAACGGTCAACTCAAACAGCTCAGCCGCATCGGTGGTCTCAGGTGTGGCGGGAAGAAGTTTTCTACGTAAGCGCTGGCCCAATTCACTAATGAAGGCCGCACGTGGCGCAAAACCAAAATCTGCCAGCAAGGTGGTCATATCCACCGTGGTGGCCAGTATTTGCCACCATTCTTTGAAGCGTTGCGTTTGAACTGGGTCATTCTCCAACGCATCAAGCAACTCATGGAGCCTTTGTACTTTGGCCGCCACGGATTGTCGGTCTCCGCGCAGCCAAGCCAATAGCTCAATCAACCACAAATGTCGCTGAGCTAAGGTCGCATGAGGGTTGATTCCCTTCAAAAGACTGTTTAAATTTTGCAAAATGGCTTGGTTTCCATAAATCGCACGGTGATGATATGAAGAAGCACTTTATTTCAAGAGCTTGAGTTTGACCAGCATGGTTGCTGTCTCATGCATCGGCAGCCCCATGATGCCGCTATAGCTGCCACGGATGTGGCTGATATGCGCCGCCGCCTTGCCCTGAATCGCGTATGCACCTGCCTTACCCAAGGGCTCGCCAGTTGCCACATAGGCTTTAATCTGCTTTTGAGTCATCTCTGCAAACGTGACTTTGGAGACTGACAACGCTTGCATGCGCTGCTTGCCCCTTTGCATCGCCAAGGCCGTTAACACCCGATGCGTCTTGCCGCTTAATTCAGACAACATGCGCACCGCATCTGCCTCATCTTCTGGCTTGCCATAGATCGTTCGCCCCAAAGCCACCGTTGTATCCGAACACAGAACAGATGCTATGGGCAAACCGCGCCGCTTTAAGCGCAGCACAGCCGCGTCAAGCTTGAGCCCTGTGACCCGCTGCACATAAGCGCTGGGCGTTTCGCTTTTGAGAGCAATCTCAATGCTCTCTGCATCTTCTTCATTGCCGGGCAAGAGCAATTCATACTTCACACCCAGCAGATCAAGCAGCTGAGCGCGGCGCGGGCTTTGGGAAGCGAGATAAATGAAATTCACCAGCAAACTCGTCAGGCAAGCGTGTATTAGAGCTGCTTGGCGCTAAACGTATCGCAGCTCTTGACGCTGCCGGTTTGAACGCCTTGATTGAACCAACGCATGCGCTGCTGACTGGTGCCGTGCGTGAAGCTGTCGGGCACGATGCGGCCTTGGCTTTTTTGTTGCAGCGCATCGTCGCCGATCTGCTGAGCGGCGTTCATCGCTTCTTCAATGTCGCCTTTTTCTAGCCACTGCTTGCCTTGAGCGCGGTATTTTTTCTCGGTGTAATGCACCCAAATGCCGGCATAGCAATCGGCCTGCAATTCCAAGCGCACAGAGAGCTGATTTTGCTCGCGTTCGCTGATTTTTCCACGCACTGCATCCACCTTGCCGCTGGTGCCCAGCACGTTTTGCACATGGTGTCCGACTTCGTGCGCAATCACATAAGCCTGCGCAAAATCGCCAGGCGCACCCAGCTTGTTTTTCATGGTGTCGTAAAAACCCAAATCGATATACACCTTGCTGTCGGCGGGGCAGTAAAACGGCCCCATCGCTGCTTGGCCAGCGCCGCAGGCTGTGCGCGTTTGGCCTCGGAAGAGTTCAAGCTTAGGATTGGGATACTGCGCACCGCTCTGCTTGAAAATTTGCCCCCATACGTCTTCCGTATCGGCCAACACCGTGCTCACCATGGCCGCCATCGCATCGTCTTTCGGAGGCCTTGCTGCGGGCGCTTGCTGGACCTGTTGCGTCGTTTCAGCGCCGCCCAAAATACCCAACACCGTCATTGGGTTGATGCCAAAAATCCAACCTGCAACGAGCGCGATCACGATCGTGCCCAAACCCATACCGCGTCCACCGCCCAAGCGAAAACCGCTCCCTCCACCCACGCCTGGCTGGCCACGGCGGTCTTCAACGTTGTCTGATTGGCGGTTGCCTTCCCATTTCATGGCGCGGTCTCCTGATGATGTAGCCCATCATCGTACACCGCACAAGGGGCGCTAAAAAATCTTATTCGTGAAACAGTGCAAACACCTGCATTGCACATTGGCGCAGGCGCTCGTACTGGCTGGTGTGAGCGAGGGCGAGCTGCTCGAAAGCATAGCTGCTGTCGCTTTGCATGCGGCGCGTGTCCACAGCTTGGCCATCTTGCGTCATCAACTGCGAAAAGCGCGACAACAGCGCCAAGCCGCTGGCATAACCCAACTCGGTAGGCACGAGGCTGGCGCTCACGCCGGCTGCTGCGGTGTTGGCCTTGGGGCTGGGTTGGATCGTTGCAAACATCGTGATCTCCTGTGCTTTCCATGTCTTGCATGGGGTGGACGTTGAAATACGAAGCTCGCTCACTTTTTTGGAGCAAACAAGCTTGGCCTGTATTGACATAACGCAAGTGTGATCCAATGGAGGACATGCCAATAGAACGAACCCCCAAGTCCCGCGTGATTAATTCACGAAAATCTCCAGAAACGCTTTTGTTGACGGGTTTTGAGCCCTTTGGCGACGATCCTGGCGCACAACAGCTCAACCCGAGCGCGGCCATCGTGCAAGCCCTTCATGGCGAAACGATTGCTGGGATGCGCGTGCAAGGCGAGGTGTTGCCCTGCGTGTTTGGCGAGTCTGCGCATGTATTGACTCGGCTCATCAAAACGCATCAGCCCAGCGCCGTTGTCTGCCTAGGCCAAGCGGGAGGCCGCGCGGCCATCAGCATCGAGCGCATCGCTGTGAATTGGGACGAAGCCGCTTTGCCCGATAACGCAGGCAAAGTGCGCGCAGGCCAACCGATTTTGAAAACAGCACCCGCTGCCTACTTTTCCACTTTACCCATTCACGCGATGCGTGATGCTGTTTTGGCGCAGGGCATGCTCGCAGAGCTATCGAGCACTGCCGGACATTTCGTTTGCAACCATGTCTTTTTCTCGCTGATGCATTTGCTGGAGAAAAACAAAGCCAAGCTGCCCGCAGGCTTCATTCATCTGCCGTATTTACCTGAGCAAGCCAAAGCCGTGCAGCAGAAAAACATGCCCAGCATGAGCCAAACCGATATGCGCGCAGCGCTACGATTTGCCCTGCTCACTTTGAGCAGTTAGTTATGAAAAAAGACCACATTGCCCCCTTCTTCGCTACCCTCAAAGCCGCCAATCCGCAGCCCAATACCGAGCTGGAATACACGGGTGTGTTTGAGCTGCTGGCTGCTGTGTTGCTCTCTGCGCAGGCGACCGATGTGGGTGTGAACAAAGCCACTCGCAAACTGTTCCCCGTTGCAAACACGCCGCAGGCGATTCTTGATCTTGGCTTAGCGGGGCTGGAAAGTTATGTGAAAACGATTGGCTTATTTCGTAGCAAGGCCAAGCATTTGATGCAGACTTGCCAAATTCTCGTAGAGCAGCATGGCGGCATCGTGCCGCGCACGCGCGAGGCGCTCGAAGCTTTGCCCGGCGTGGGCCGCAAGACGGCCAATGTGGTGCTCAATGTGGCTTTCGGCCAGCCCACGATGGCGGTAGACACGCATATTTTCCGCGTGAGCAACCGCACCGGTCTCGCGCCCGGGAAAAATCCACTGCAAGTCGAGATGCAGCTCCTGAAGCGCGTGCCAGCGGAATACGCCGTGGATTCACACCATTGGCTCATTTTGCATGGCCGCTACGTCTGCATGGCGCGCAAGCCGCTTTGCTTTAAATGCGGCGTGGCGGCCTACTGTGATTTCAAACCGAAGACGCTGGCGGATTGATCACTCTTCCTTGTCTTCAAGAATGCTGAACATGCGCAAAATCATCTTCACCTCCACGCGCCGCAGTTTTATGCAAAAAGGGCTGTTACCCGTTATATTAGAAGCGCAGAGTGCTACTATTTTGATAGCATCTGGTAGCCGCAATGCATCCGCTCAATCAGCCAGTGACTACCCCTCCAGACCCGTGAAAATCACCGTCGGCTTTCCCGCAGGCGGCGGCACAGATGTGTTTGCACGCGCTCTCGCGCAAGGGTTGCAAATCGAGCTGGGCGGCAGCTTCGTTGTAGACAACAAACCCGGCGCGGGCGGCCTGGTGGCGAGTCAAGTGATGCTGCAAACACCTGCTGATGGCTTCACGCTGCTCATGGGAAGCACCTCCACCCAAGTGATTGCGCCTCTGCTGTACGCCAAGCGGCCTTATGCACCCGCAGACTTCACGCCGATTGCGCACATTGCCAGCGTCGGCATCGTGCTCGTGGCGCATCCGAATGCGCCTTTTAACAACGTGGCCGAGCTCGTGCAATACGCCAAGCAGCGCCCCGGCCAGCTCAATTACGCCTCCGGCGGCAATGGCGTGACGAATCATTTGGCCATGGAGCTGCTCAAAAGCCGCACCGGCACTTATCTCACCCACATTCCCTATCGCGGTTCAGCGCCCGCGCTGCAAGATGTGATCGGGGGGCAAGTGCCGGTGATGTTTGATTCGATTGCTGCGAGCAGCCCGCAAATCCGCGCTGGCAAAGTCAAAGCGCTCGGCATCGCAGGCTTGGCGCGGCTCGACGCCCTGCCCGGCGTGCCCACCATCTCGGAGAGCGGCGCAGCCGTTGGTCTCAAAGATTTCGACGCCCCAGGCTGGGTCGCGCTCTATGCCCCGAAAGGCTTGCCCGCTTCCATCGTCACCAAGCTGCAAGAATCAATAGCCAAAGTCCTCGCGCAACCCGACGTGATCTCGCGCTTCGCCGCCTCAGGCGCCCAAGCCAAATTCATGAACGCCGCAGATTTGAATGCCTACGAAGCCTTTGAAACGCGCAAATGGAGCGAGGCGGTAAAGTATTCTGGGGCGAAGATTGATTGACCGATGCGTCATCCATCGCACATCTTTTGATAGCAATCAGCGCAGGAAATATAACGGTAAACTGCTCTTTTTAGCTTAAATTCGGCAGCACAACCCAACTGCCTTCCACATTCACCAGACGCACCCGTTTGTCGAATATCTCTTCCATGGCGCGATGCGTCTGCGCATCGCTGCATGCGCCCTGATGCGCAATCTTGCCGTCTTGCATTAACACCATCTGATCCGCCAGCAGCGCCATCGGCAGTTCATGCAACACGCTGATCACCGTGATGCCGCTTTGTACTTGTTTGCGAATCGCGTTGAGCCAGTCGATTTGATGCGGAGGATCGAGATTGGCCAGCGGCTCATCCAGCAGGAGCACGCTGGCTTGCGTGGCCAGCGCCCTTGCAAGGCGCACGCGCTGCTGCTGGCCGGCGGAGAGTTCGCCGAGCGGGCGCTGGGCAAACTCCAATGTTTGCGTTTGCTGCATGGCTGATTCGCAGGCGGCGCTGTCTTGCGCTGTGATGCTGCCGAGCAGGCCTTGCTGGGGCAAGCGGCCTAGCATGACCAAATCGCTCACGCGCATATCCAGCCCGCCGGTTTCATCTTGCGCAAGCCAAGCGAGCTGCTGGGCACGTTCGCGCGGAGGAATGCTACTGAGGCTTTTGCCGTGCAGCGAGACTTCGCCTTCAAACGGCAGCAAACCGGCTAACACCTTGAGCAGCGTGGATTTACCCGCACCGTTGGGCCCCACGATACTGATCCACTTCGCAGCGGGCAAACTCAGATTCAAGCACTGAAACATCAAGCGTTTTCCGAGGCTAGCCGTTATAGAATGTGCGCGGAGTGCTACTGAATTCATAGCATCTCCTTGTGGCTTGCGCTCTCACGCTGCGCACTCTTGCGCATCAGCCAGAGCAAATACGCACCACCCAACACCGCTGTGAGCACGCCCACGGGCAGTTCACGCGGTGCAGCCAGCCCACGAGCAAGCAAGTCAGACGCTTGCAACAACGCGCCGCCACACAAGCTGCTCAGCAAAATCAACGCGCGATGCTGCGCTCTGCACAAGCCGCGCACGAGATGCGGCGCTGCCAAGCCGACAAAAGCAATCAATCCTGTTTGCGCCACAGCCGCACCTGTAGCGAGCGAAATCACCGCCACCAGAATCAGCCGAATCGCAGGCAAAGGCAGCCCCAAGCTCAGCGCCGCTGCATCACCCAGCTGCAACCCATCCAAAGCCCGCGCCGCCAGCAGCGCTATTGGCAAGCACATCAGCAGCGCAGCTAGCAATACCGCCACTGCGCTCCAGCCCAGAAAACTCGTGCTGCCCAGCATGAAGCCTTGCACTGCCAACATCACCTCTGGCGCGAGCGTGAGCAACAGCGAGCTCAGCGCCCCAAGCACCACGCCCACCACCACACCCGCGAGTAGCAGCCGCAGCGGGCTACCCACGCCTTGCGCGAGCATCAAGGTCAGCCCCACAGCAAGCAACGCGCCGACGAAGGCTGCACCCGTGAGCCCTAGGCTTTGCAGCCACGAAAGCGCCATCGGCGAAATACCCAATGCCGCAAGCAAGATAACCACACCCAGCGTCGCGCCTGATGCGCTGCCTAGCAAAAACGGATCGGCCAGCGGATTGCGAAACAGCCCTTGTGCGAGCGCACCAGCTAGGCCGAGCAACGCGCCCGCGCTCCACGCGCCCAAACCGCGCGGCAAACGAATCTCCGTCATCACTTGCCACATCGCTGCATCCGCGTTTTGCAGCCCAAAGCTCGCGCAATTGACGAGCCCACTGCAGTTGAGTATTTCAAAACCCTCACTACCCACCTGCAAACCCAGCAGCGCAAGCAGCAACGCAGTGCCAATCAGCCAAGCCGCGAGAGTCACAGAACTCGTTTGTGGCCGCATCATTTCTTCATCACCTTCGCAATGCATTGCGCCAGCACCTTCGCGCCCTCCCCTAAGCGCGGCCCACTGCGCACCACCAGATCACCATCTGCTGCGGTCAATTCGCAAACCGCTTTGTTTTGCAGCGCTTTCAGTTGCTTCCAACCCGGCCGCTTGGGCAATTCCGCCGCATGCCGCTCACTGAGCACAATCACATCTGGCTGCTGCTGAACCACAAATTCAGGGTTGATCTTCGGAAACGCGCCGAGCGATTTACTCACGATATTCCGCAAACCCAGCTTGGAGAGCGTCTGCCCAATAAAGGAAGCATCGCCAGCCGCATACGGCGTGCGATCCACTTCAAAATACACTTTTGCGCCGCGCGCTGAGAGCGGTAGAAAATTGGCAGCTTGCATAAAGTCCTGTTCCACTTGACTCCACAATGACTGCGCCATTTGCGTCCCCAGCAATGCATCCAACTGCTGCAAACTGCTACGTACCTGCTCATGGCTAGACGGCTCAAACATCAGTACCTTGATCCCCAATTGCTCCAGCCGCTCACCTGCGCGCGAGGAAGTCGCCGCCAACACCACATCCGGCTTCAATCTCACAATCGCCTCGATATTCAGATCCAGCCCGCCGCCCACCTGCGGTAGCATTTTCACACTCGCAGGAAAGTTGGAGTACCGATCCACACCCACCAATCGCGAGCAAGCCCCCAATGCACAAACGCTTTCCGTCAGAGAAGGCAACACACTCACAATGCGCTTGGGCGATTGCGAAAAAACTTGCACTTTGCCGCGATCATCCATCACGGAAACATCTGCAGCCTTAGCAGCAGAGCACATCAGCAGCAGAGCAAAAATAACCAAGACAACACGTTTCATGATGACCCCTTCAAGCGCAATGCACATCCCGCCACCATCAACGTCACCCGCTCACAGCGCTGCGCCACCGCTTGATTGAGCTTGCCCAGCTCATCCACAAAATGCCGCACCTCCTGCCCCAACGGAATCACACCCAAGCCGATTTCATTGCTTACCAGTGCTACCGGGCCGCTGACCTGTGTCAAAGCATCTTGCATATCTACTATTAATTTAGTAGCACTCTGCGCAGATTCTATAACGGGTGGAGGGCAATTTTTCTTAAAAAAATCATCTCCCGAGGGCATCAATAGATTCGTCAGCCACATCGTCAAGCAATCAATCACCACCAGCGTCTGTTTATCCGAAATCTCCCGCAAGCGCTGCCCCAGTTGCATCGGCTCTTCCACGCAAAGCAAAGTAGGCAAGGCCATCTTGCGATCTGCCTGATGCCTTGCAACGCGCTGCCTCATCTCCGCATCATGCGCCAGCCCCGTCGCAATCAACACCGCCTTGTGCGATGAAGATTGCGCTAGCCATGCGCGAGCTCGCTCCTCAGCCAAGCGACTCTTGCCACTTTTTTGCCCGCCGAGAATGAGTTCGCGCATGGTGTGGCTGTGCCTTAGAAGGTGTAGCCCGCCGACACACGTAAGGCGCGGCCTGCGTCGGGATACACACCAATAGAACCACAACCATTGCTAAAGCCGTAGCTGAAAGTTTTGCGATCCGTGAGGTTGTTCACCGCTGCACTCAAGCGCCAGCCTTTGCCATTCGCTTTTTCGCGCCAGCTATAGCGCAAATCTAGCTGCGTGTTGGCCGTCACGCGATCAACGCAGGTGTTGCTCACATCGCCACCAATGGGCGCGCTGCTTCGGTGCTGCATAGCTGCTTCAATGCGATGCTGTGCAGTAATGGCGTAACCCACGCGAGCACTTGCTGTGGTGTTGGAAACTAGGGGAACACGCTTTCCAATGTTAGGGCCGCCGTCAAACTTCGCGTTGATGAACTGCACACTACCGCTCAGATCCCACTGCTTGGCAATCTGCATGCGCCCTTCTAGCTCCACGCCACTGCGAGCGATATCGTCTTGATTGACGTTTGCGCCCGGAAAAAATGCCCCGGGTACAACAACAGTTGGGTCATAGGCAATTTCCTTCACAGATTGCTGACGAAAGATCCTCAGCGCAGCACTGCTGCTGCTTCGCAACACTTTCAATCCCAACTCGGTGTCGCGCGCCGTCATAGGCAGCAAAGTGGCACTCACCAAGCGGCTCTCATCCACATTGGCCACGCGAAAGCTTTTGCCGGTGCGGGCATACACATCCCAACCGGGCGCCAGCGTTTGATTGGCGGCAATATCCCAAGCGGGTAAGGAAAAACTATTGTTGTAGCTGAGCGCAGGAAATGCACCAGGGTCTTGCGCGCCCTTGCGCACCTGTTCGCGGCGAGCCGCAAGCGTGAGGCGCGTTTGTGTGGGCAGCAGCGCATCTAGCTTGCCATACCAAGCGCTGTTGCGCTGCGTGGCATCTTCGGTTTGGCCAAAATTGTTTTGATAATTGGCTCGCCAATTGCTCTGATCATGGCCTATCAAAGCTTCAAGATTCACGCTACCCAGATCGGCTGTGTAGCTGAGGCGCGGTGACACTTGCGAGTTCTGACTGTTGCCGCTGGCAGAAAATCCACTGGCCACAAAATCAGAGACGATGCTGCGATCACGCTGCGCGATGTCGAGCGCGAGCATCAAGCCACCTGTGCGATAACTCATCGAAGCGCTGATACGCTCGGTTAAAGCATTGCCATTGTCAAGCGGCGTGAGGCTCTGGCGCGGATTGGCTTGGATTTGCGCAATCGATAAATTTCCAGCAAATCGGTTGCTCGTGGAATCACGATCAATGCCTAGACGCATCGAAAACTCGCCGGATTGCAGTGTGGTGCCCAGCGAAAAGGTATTTTGCTGACTCGCAGAGTTCTCGCGATAGCCGTCGCTCTTAACGTCGCGCAAGCGGGCAAAAAACCCAAACCCATCCGTCGAGCCGGCTTCCACCGACACCTGCGCATCGCGACCCGAGTAGCTCTCCAAGGCCATTGAGCCAGTGGCTGAGAGGCCAGCTCGCACGCCACGCGTGGTCACTGCAATCACGCCCCCTGCTGCGCCCTCGCCCCACACCGCGCTTGCACCACCGCGAATGATTTCAATGCGTTCAATCATCTCCGGCGAAATCGCCGAGAGGCGCGCGCTGGCCAGCTCATTTTCTGTAATGCGGATGCCATCAATGACCACGACCAAATTTTGCTGAGCAGCCTCGCCATAACCACGCAAATCAATACTGGCCTCGCGCCCGCCCGTGAGATCGCCGCGCGAAGGCGCGCCACCGAGCAAACGCACGGCTTCATTGGCATCGCGCACACTGCTAGCGCGAATTTGCTCACCCAAAATCACACTCGCCCCCACTGGCGCAGTTTGCAAAGCCTGCTCCATGCGGCTGGCACTGACGATAATGGGTTTGAGTTCAGGGGTAGCCGCGGTTTGCGCAAAAGTAGGAGCGCAGCAAATAGCGCATGCAGCAGCCAAGCCGTGACGCGCGAAACGAGAAGTTTTCATAGGAATAAAAAGAACAAAGCATGTCCGGTGTCAGCTTCCCCGCTGACGTGGACGAATGTGACGCGCTCGCCCAGGTGGACAAGCGCATCGCCTTGTTGGCCGGTATCCGGGCTTGGTGGATTCAACCTGCAAGGCCTTCCCAGATGTTTCCATCCAGTGGCGTCAAGCTTGCAAGCAGGTTTGATGCGTTAAATCAAACCGTCCACCGACCGTTGCGGGGGCAGCGCGGGCTCAAATTCTTACGAACTCTTCCGCTTCCCGTTGAACTGCGGCGCAGAATTGCACCGCGAGCACCAACACCTGCATTCTAAACCGTTGCCTAAATGTCACTGAGTCGACGTTAGCACCACAAAATACACTTGCGAAAAATACAAAACCTAGCCTAGAATCAAAGACTTACAGCCGTTTTTAACAGCGAATTCTTCAAAACAAGCCCGATGCCATGCAAGATGCCCCAGATGCTCAAGATGCGGCGATGACTGCGCCCATGACCGCGCAGATCGATGCCGTGATCGAGCGCACCGAGCGCTTGCTACTGCGCCACGAAGAACTCTCGCGCACCAACGCGCTGCTGCTCGAACAAGTCAACGCACTGACGCATGAGCGCGATACGCTGAAATCTCGTCTGGCCGCTGCCCGCTCGCGCATTGACGCGCTGATCGAGCGCCTGCCCGAACAACACGCCTCAGAGCCCACCGTGTCATGAAACAGCTCGAAGTGCAAATCATGGGCCAAAGCTATCTGCTGGCCGCCCCAGCAGGCGGAGAGCAGCGCTTGCTCACTGCTGTGGAAAAAGTCGATACCGCCATGTGCCGTATCCGCGATGCAGGCAAAGTGAAAGCGCGTGATCGCATTGCTGTGCTCGCTGCGCTCAATTTGGCATTTGAGACAGAAGCGGCCGCTGCCCCAGTCAGCGCACCAGCGCCCATCGCGCCTTCACCGGCCAGCAACTATGGCCCCGATGCACGTTTGTCTGCCCTGATTGGCAAACTCGATCACGCCTTGCTCACGAACGACGGGCAGTTGCTTTAATTGCTGCGCTCAAAGCGCAACACATCCCCATCCCGCAGCACCAACCCGCCGCCCAGCTTAATGCGAATGTTGTGGCCGCGCGTCGTACAGGCCGCGATCTGATCCAGCAATTCATTCATCTGCGCCTCCGAGCCCATCGTTTGATGCTGCGTTTTGAGCCAATGGCGCAAGAAATTGGTTTGGGCTTCGCGCGGCACAGTTTGCAGCGCTTTGATCTGCGGTGGCAAACCAACAATCGCTTCCAAATCCATAGCACTCTGCGCAAGTAACACGCCGGCTGAAGCCATATTTCGAGCTGAACGTGCAAAAGTCTCACGATACTGCGGAAACACCTCCCGCAGCGCTGGCAGCAGTTGAGCACGGATGCGGTTGCGCGTGAATTGCAAGCTCTGATTTGTCGGGTCTTCCACCCAGCCCTCGCCCAAATTCTCGCTGCCCGGCGCTCTGGCTTTCAAGCCTTTTGACACCAGCCAAGTGCGAATCTGCGTCGCGCCCATGAAAAGCGGCTCCTGCAAAAATGGCCGTGCCCACTGCACACCATGCCGTTCAAACCGCGCCGCCATCCCCGCCAGCCCATCCACGCCTGCACCGCGCGAGAGCGCCAAAAGCAGCGTTTCGACCTGATCATCGGCATGCTGAGCAAGTAACACCGTGGGTGCATTTGCTATTAATTTAGTAGCATTCTGCGCATATTCCATAACGGGCAGTGGCCGATATTGCTTCAAAACATGCGCTGAAATCGCTTCATAGCGCACCCTGCGCGCCGCATCCTCCGGGCTCTGCCCGCTGGCTGCCTGAGCATTTACCCGCAACACCGTGATCGGCACGCCCCGCGCCACACAAAACGCCTCGCAATGCGCCGCAAAATCATCCGCCGCTGCCTGCAAACCATGATGCACATGCACCGCGCTCACCCAATGTTTGTATTTTTCCGGCGCAGACTCTAAAGCCATCAGCAGCAAAGCGGTTGAATCCGCGCCGCCGCTGTAGGCAACCACATAAGGGAGAGGCAAGTGGAGCATCTTGCCCATGCGCGAGCCAATCAAGCCTTCGCATCCGCCTTCGTATCCGTGAATTTCCCAAAGCCTTGCAGCTTCTCGTAGCGCTTGTCCAGCAGCTCTTTCACTTTTAGATCGGCCATTTGGCGATAGGCATCGGTCAAAGCGCGCTTGAGGAATGCAGCGGCTTGCTTGTGATCCCGGTGTGCGCCGCCCACGGGCTCACTGACGATTTTGTCGATCAGGCCCAGCGCTTTCAAGCGATGCGCAGTGATGCCCATGGCTTCTGCGGCATCTTGTGCGCGATCAGAAGTTTTCCACAAAATGCCTGCGCAGCCTTCAGGTGAGATCACCGAATACACCGAGTATTGGAGCATCAGCACTTGATCAGCCACCGCAATCGCCAGCGCCCCGCCGGAGCCGCCTTCGCCGATGATGGTAGAGATGATCGGCACTTCCAGTTGCGCCATTTCAAAAATATTGCGGCCAATCGCCTCGCTCTGGCCGCGTTCTTCGGCATCAATACCCGGAAACGCGCCCGGCGTATCGACAAAGGTGAACACCGGCAGCTTGAATTTCTCCGCCGTCTTCATCAGGCGCAGTGCCTTGCGATAGCCCTCGGGCCGACACATGCCAAAGTTGCGCATACCGCGCTCCTTCACATCGCGCCCCTTTTGATGGCCGAGCACCATACAAGCATGCCCGTTAAACCGCGCCAGCCCGCCCATGATGGATTGATCGTCGGCAAAATGTCGGTCACCATGCATCTCCACGAAATCCGTGAAAATTTCGTTGACGTAATCCATCGTATATGGCCGCTCGGTATGCCGTGCGATTTTTGTGATCTGCCAGGGCGAGAGCTGACTGTAAATATCTTTGGTTAGCTGCGTGCTCTTTTTGGAAAGCTGATCAATCTCTTCGCTGATATCCACAGCGCTCTCACTGCTCACATAGCGCAACTCATCAATCTTGCCTTCCAGCTCCGCAATCGGCTGCTCAAAATCTAGAAATACTCGTTTACCCAACTTGTGCTCCTTCGCTTAGCTCGCCCTGTGAGGGGCTGTAGCCAAGCAGTATTTTCGGCAATAAATCACGTTTGAGTGTAAACCCGTTTTGGCATCTTGCAGCACCACGCCTGAGGTTTCAACCAGTAGAATGATTTACCCCAAGGAGTTCATCATGTGTGCAATACCCATCCCTTCCGCCCAGCGTCGGCAACTCTTAGCCGCTGCCTTATTTGCCTTTGCCGCCCCAAGCCTGCATTCCCAAAGCGCCGCGCCCGCCCTAGATGCCGCCGTCTTGCCCCTGGCCACCCAAGAGGCCCCACTCTTACTCGACACTCTCAAAAAACTCACCAGCTTTGACAGCGGCACTGGCCAAGCAGAAGGCATGAGTGGCGTGGCCAGCACTATTGAAGCGATGGCACGCGAGCTGGGCGGCACAAGCGAGCGCATCGCTCCCGCCAACGGCATCGTCGGCCCAAACTTAAGAATCACCTTCAAAGGCACAGGCAAGAAAAAACTCTTGCTCATCGCGCATATGGACACGGTCTATCCCGCTGGCACCGCCGCCGCCCGCCCTTTCCGTATCGACGGCAACAAAGCTATCGCCCCCGGCATCGCAGATGACAAAGGCGGCATCGCCGTCTTCCTGCATGTGATGAAAATTCTCAAAACGCGCGGCTACACCGATTTCGCGCAGATCACCATGCTGTTCAACTCCGATGAAGAGCGCGGCTCGGTAGGCTCGCGCGATCTGATTCGCCGCCTCGCGGGCGAGCATGATGCCGTGCTCTCGGGCGAAGGCACAGGCGATGAAGAAGTCATCGTCATGGGCACGGCGGGCGCGGGGCGCTCGCAAGTCAAGATCTCCACCACACGCCTGACGCTGGCAGACCGCCCCATCGAAGAAATGGCTGATCTGATTTTGCGCAGCAAAGACACGCCTTCACAAGTGCAAAACATCCGCATGAACTGGACGCTGGCCCGCGCCGAAACACCCGATTTGATGGACAAACTCCCCGCTGCCGATTTGCAATTTGCCACCTTTGAATTCCAAATCACCGGCAAAGCCTCGCATGCCGGCGTGAATCCGCATCTGGGCGTGAACGCCGTGGTGGAAATGGCGCATTTGGTGGCACGCGTCTCGGCTCTGCTCGACGCGGAAACGGGCGTACAACGCCAATGGCGCAGAGCCGGCGGCGGCTTGGTGCCCAACGTCATTCCAGATCGCGCCCAAGCCGCACTCGAAATCGCCGCGCCCAAATCGCTCGATCTCAAAGCCTTAGAAGCCAAGCTCATCGCCGCAGCATCGCAAGCGCAGGTGCAAGGCGCTTTAATTACAGCCAGCAGCTCAGCCGGCCGCACCATTAAAGCAGACGGCCTGCCCGACGCAACAGCCACCGCAGACGTGCGCGTGGCCGATATGCCCACCTTCGAGCAACTCTCCAAACACACCCGCGCCCTCTTCGACAAAAAGAAATTCCCCAGCTCCCGGCTCGACGTGCAAGACGGCATCGGCTTCCCGCCGTTTAACGCTTCACGCGAAGGCAAACAATTGGCCGAGCTCGCCAAAACCATCTACACCCAACTCGGCGGAAAAATCGATTTCCTCCCCCGAACCTTCGGTGGAACCGACGCCGCCTGGGCCGCCCAATCCGGCAAACCCGTCGTAGAAAACATGGGCCTACCCGGCGGCAACTACCACTCCGACCAAGAAGAATACATCCTGATTGACCGCATCCCACGCAGACTGGCGATGGTGGCGGAGATGATTCGGTTGGTTGGACGTTGATTTTTTGATCACTTTTGGCCTCTGCCCGATATACTATCTGCGTGGGTTGCTATCGAATTAGTAGCGTATATACCGTTCGCCCTGAGCTTGTGGAATGATCAGCGCTCTGGCCTAGCCTGAGTTTGAGCAATGTACGAAGGATTGGCTTGCGAAAGGTGTCGCTCCACCTTTTGAGCCTGCGGCCTACCGTGAGGCAGTCGGCCCTTAAATGTTTTTTGAAAACACACGCGATCAAGGGCTTGGGAATCGAGAGCTGGCCTTCACGCGCCTTCCAAAAAAATTCTGATCCAAGCGCCCAATATTTTCCGCATGAAGCTAAATGTTCAATCCTAGCTGTTTAGCTACTTCCTTGACGTATTCGTAGGCGGGTTGGATGCTGGCTATCGTGCTCACAGTCCCGCCAACTGCGCTGAGCAAACTTGCAATCCTAGATTGATTGGGTACCTGATGTGTTAATTCTTGATCAACATCATCAAGCCTTGATGATGCGTCGGCGAGATCGCTTCCCCCCTCCTCTATTGAGTTTTTCAATGCGTCTTTCAGCGCCTTAACAGCAAGCTTCATTTCGTTTGAGCTATCAGCAGTCCACTGCTGTTGAATGTTCACGGTGGAATTTGTGGCATTCACCACTGTGGCGTTATTGCCATGAAAGTTATACGTCATTTGCATTGAATTCATCTCGATATTCGGCTTAGGATTCTTTGAAGGGACGTTGCGCAATTCCCATAGGTCATGCCGGATGCTGTTGTCAAGCCAAGTTTGTGTCGCTGCCTTGCGAAGATCAAATTGGCTGATCGGCCTATTTTGGTCACCAAAATGCTGCAAATGGCTATTAAATGCACTTTGCAGTGATCGGCAAGAGTTTGTCAGCACATCCAAAGCCCATTTCACGAGTTGCTCATCCACTCCGTCGTGCAATGGATTGTGAAAACCCGCATGCACTTTTTTGGTAGTATCTACGATGATTTTTGCTCGATCAGACAAATTCTCGATGTAGATTTTCGACAGCCGCGCGGCGTGTCCTTCGCCAAACAGCTCTCGCCCGTTACTCGTTTCGTTGCGCTGGAACTCCTCTTGTTCTTTCTGTAATTTGACCGAGGATTGACTCAATGCTCTTTCGAGCAGAACGTCAAAATACCGTTTGGCCTCCTCTGGAAGCAATTGATGCTGCTCGTCTGGTTTCATATTTTTGATTCTAAGCTGGCGAGTGATTGTTGCGCTTCATGAACATCACAAGAAGCCCCATCCTTTTTACTTTAGCTTTCACACGAGACGGCTACTTGTGTATAATCACACATCTGTCCACACATTCGATTGTGCAAAAAAAATGGCCACAAATCTTGCCCTCGACGACAAACTCCTCGATGAGGCCTTGGAGGTCAGTGGCTTGCGCACCAAAAAAGCTGTGGTGACGCTGGCTTTGATGGAATACATCCGCAAACGGCATCAAGGCAAATTGTTGGAGCTGTTTGGCAGCATCGATTACGACGCAGATTACGACTACAAAAAGCAACGCAAGGTGAGCCGTGCAGGTGCTCGTTGACACTTCCGTATGGTCGCTAGCATTGCGACGTCCACTAGCTGCGGACAAATCCAGCATCCAGACCACTCAAAGCGATGCAGCGTTTGCCAACGCGATCGCCCAATTGAGGGATTTGATTCAGGATGGACGTGCCTGCATGATGGGCGCAATCCGGCAAGAATTGCTCAGTGGCATCAAGTACCGAGAGCAATTCACAGCTTTGCAAACCAAGCTGCGCGCTTTTGAAGATATTGCACTTTCGCAGCAAGATTACGAGCGTGCAGCAGAGTTTTTCAACCTGTGCCGCAGCGAAGGCATTCAGGGCAGCAGCACAGATTTCCTGATTTGCGCTGCGGCAAGCAGCCGCAAACTTCCGATCCTCACTACCGATGCTGATTTCAAACTTTATGCACAGCACTTGCCTATTCATTTGCTCTTGAATAACTAACATCCAGCCGTCAGTCACAAGGCAAAGGGATGCTTCGAGCAACGGATGGCCAACTTTCTCAGCAAAATCAAGGTGCGCCACATGGATAATCACTCCCCATGATCAGATTGTTTGTTGGCTTGGGCAACCCCGGCGCGGAATACGAGGCTACGCGGCATAACGCGGGGTTTTGGTTTGTGGACGCGCTGGCGCAGCAGTGGAAATGCCATCTTGCCATGGACAAGGCGTATCACGGGCGGGTGGCGCGGACTTCGCAAAATGGGCAAAACGTGTGGCTGCTACAGCCGCAGACCTTTATGAATCTCTCGGGCAAATCGGTGGCGGCGCTCGCGCGGTTTTACAAAATCTTGCCGGAAGAAATCCTCGTGGCTTATGACGAGCTGGATGTGGTGCCCGGCGAAGCCAAAGTTAAGCTCGGCGGCAGCTCAACACACAATGGCCTGCGCAGCATTTCTGAGCTGGTGGGCGCTGACTATTGGCGGCTGCGCATTGGCATTGGCCATCCGGGCGTGAAATCTGAGGTGCTGTCTTGGGTGTTGCAAAAGCCGATGCAAGAGCAGCGCAGTTTGATTGACGAAACCATCGCTCGCAGCCTTAAAGCCGTGCCACATTTTTTGGCGGGCGAATTCGACAAAGCCACGCAAATCGTGCACACCGCCAAACCGCCGCGCCCCAAGCCGCCTCGGCCGGGGCCTGGCTCAGCGCCCGCAGCTGCAGCCGCGCTCTCTTCCGCTACACCCGCCGCGCCTACCCCCGCAGTTGCACCCTCACCTGCCCACCCTTCCGCCACCTCTGCTCCGCTATCAAATGATGAGCAAACTACGTAGAATATATAACGGCAAACCGCCTAAAGCACTTTAAAAATCTGACTTGGAGACCGTATCTTGGAATTTCTTAACCCCGTGATCGCCACTGCCCTGGCCTATTTGGTGGGCTCGCTCAGCTTCGCCGTGATTGTGAGCAAACTCTTTGGCCTGGAAGACCCGCGCACTTATGGCAGCAAAAATCCGGGCGCGACCAATGTGCTGCGTTCGGGCTCGAAAAAAGCCGCTGTGATCACGCTGGTGCTCGATGCGCTCAAGGGCTATGTGCCTGTGGTCTTGGTGCAACTGTTTGGCAAAAACTATGGCTTGGGCGACGGTACGCTGGCCATGGTGTCGCTGGCGGCTTTCTTAGGCCATGTGTTTCCGGTATTTTTTAAATTCAAAGGCGGCAAAGGCGTGGCCACGGCTGCGGGCGTGCTGTTTGGGATTGACTGGCTGCTGGGCTTGGCCGTGCTGGCCAGCTTTGGCATCTTGCTGTTTTTCTTCCGCTGGGTGTCGTTTGCGTCTATTGCGGCAGCGGCTTTTGCGCCGTTTTTCTACCTGCTTGGAGACCGTGGGCCTTGGTATTCTTCTAAAGCGGTGCTGTTTGCCATCTTTATCATGGCGCTGGTTTTGGCGATTCGTCACAAAGACAATATCAACCGTCTGCTGGCTGGCAAAGAGCCCAAGCTAGGGGCGAAAAAATAAGAGAAAAGGGCTGGTCGCCCTTATATAATCTGCGCATCGTGCTATCAAAATCATAGTTTTAATAGCGCCGCTCTAGCACCATCATGTCGCTGTTGCGGTTCATCGTGAAGCGGCTCAAGAAAGAGTTGCCCAGCAGCGCAAACGGCATATTTGGGCCCACCACGGCCTCCACCTCGTAAATCTCCACATCGCCCACGCGCACCGAATTGAGCACCACGCGCCAAGCTTGCGCGGCGCCGTTGGCGGTGTTCATGCGCACAGGTGTGCCGTTCTTTTGGAAATCAATGCCCATCCGCACGGCATCGCTGATGCCAATCGATACTGTAGTTGCGCCAGTGTCCACCATGAATTGAATCGCGCGGCCATTGATGCTGCCATTGGCCATGAAATGCCCGCCCGAGCCCACGGGCAGCACGATTTTGCTACCCGCCGCCGCGCCCACGCCGCCGCCTAAGCTGACCGGTGCTTCTCCCACGCGTAGGCTGGCGCGCTTGCCAGCAATCTCCAAAACAGCTTGATCGCCCGATACGCTGATGAGCTTCACGCCAGCTTGCGTCTCGCCAGGCAAGAGCATTTTGGGCGGTGCGCCATCAATCACCACCAGCGCTTTGCTGCCCAATACGCCTGTTAATGCCACATTTTGGGCGCTCGCCGTTATAGAACCTACGTAGAGTGCTATCAAAAACAGAGCGTCTAGCCAAAGTGAGCGTGACGGGTGCAGGGCGGCTTTCATGCGCTTCATTGTGCCGCTTTTTGTGAGTAACGGGCGCAGAGCTGTGGGCGATACGGGTTAAAATGCTGAGTTACCGATTTCACGCGCAGCGAGCTTGTAAAAGTCAGAGGCGTTTGAGTTTAGATACCCGCGCGGGTGGCGAAATTGGTAGACGCACCAGGTTTAGGTCCTGACGGTGGCAACACTGTGGGGGTTCGAGTCCCCCCCCGCGCACCAGCATTTTTGTTTTTGAAAAAGAGTCCCATCATGGCCGTCGCCGTTGAAACCTTAGAAAAACTTGAGCGCAAGATGACCTTGCAGCTCCCCGTGGCCACTATCCAGACCGAAGTTGAGTCGCGCCTGCGCAAGCTCTCTCGCCAAGTCAAGATCGATGGTTTCCGCCCCGGCAAAGTGCCTCTGTCAATCGTGACGCAGCGCTATGGCTACAGCGTGCATTACGAAGTGATCAACGACAAGGTCGGTGAAGCCTTCTCCAGCGCTGCTAACGAAGCCAAACTGCGCGTGGCCGGCATGCCCAAAATCTCTGAGTCTGAAGCGCCTGCCACCGAAGGCCAAATGAGCTTCGATGCGGTGTTTGAAGTCTATCCAGAAGTCAAAATCGGCGATCTGGCCAGCGCCGAAGTGGAAAAAACCACCGCTGATGTGTCTGACGCAGCGATTGACCGCACAGTAGAAATCCTGCGCAAACAGCGCCGCACCTTCGCCCAGCGCTCTGCGCAAGACGGCACCGCCGAAGGCGACCGCGTGACGGTGGATTTCGTCGGCAAGATTGACGGCGAGCCCTTTGAAGGCGGCAAAGCCGATGATTTCGCCTTCATGGTCGGCGAAGGCCAGATGCTCAAAGAGTTTGACGAAGCTGTGCGCGGCATGAAGCTCGGTGAAAGCAAAACCTTCCCGCTGGCCTTCCCTGCGGATTACCATGGCGCAGATGTCGCTGGCAAAACCGCTGATTTCATGGTTTCCATCAAGAAACTCGAAGCCCAGCATTTGCCCGAAGTCAACGAAGCCTTTGCCAAATCACTCGGCATTACCGACAGCTCCATTGATGGCCTGCGTGCCGACATCAAGAAAAATCTCGAACGTGAAGTCAAATTCCGCCTGATCGCCAAAAACAAAGGCGCTGTGATGGACGCGCTCATTGCCAAGGCCGAGCTCGATCTCCCCCAGAGCATCGTGCAATCTGAGCTAGATCGTATGGGCGAGAGCGCCCGCGCTGATTTGAAGGCGCGCGGCATCAAAGACGCAGACAAAGCGCCGATCCCCGAAGACATCTTCCGCCCGCAAGCTGAGCGTCGCGTACGTTTGGGTCTGGTGGTGGCAGAGCTGGTTAAGCAGAACGATCTGGGCGCTAAGCCCGAGCAAATCAAAGCGCATATCGAAGAAATGGCCGCTTCGTATGAAAAGCCAGCCGATGTGATTCGCTGGTACCAGAGCGACCGCCAACGCTTGGCAGAAGTCGAAGCGGTGATCATTGAAAACAACGTCACAGAATTCGTGCTCTCCAAAGCAAAAGTGACTGAGAAATCTGTGGCTTTTGACGAGCTGATGGGTCAGCAGTAAGAGCGAAGAAAACGCGCATGATGGGGCTTGCATCCTTGGGTGCAGGCCCCATTTGCATTTTTCTTGTGTCAATTTATCAGATCAATTTCTAAGTTCGAGCGTGAACCCGCGCCATTTTGCGCTACAGTAAGCATAGCAAGGAGCCATCCATGAGTCGTTTTGACAAATTCGCTGAGAAAACCTTTGAACCCGCGCAAGCTTTGGGTATGGTTCCCATGGTGATCGAGCAATCGGGCCGTGGCGAGCGCGCCTACGACATTTATTCCCGTCTGCTCAAAGAGCGCATCATTTTCTTGGTCGGCCCGGTGGAAGATTACATGGCCAACCTCGTGGTGGCTCAGTTGCTTTTTCTGGAGAGTGAAAACCCAGACAAAGATGTGTTTCTCTACATCAATTCCCCCGGCGGCTCGGTCAGCGCTGGCCTGGCGATTTATGACACCATGAATTTCATCAAGCCCGATGTCTCTACGCTGTGCACCGGCATGGCCGCCAGCATGGGCTCATTTTTGCTCACCGCAGGCGCCAAAGGCAAGCGCATCGCTTTGCCCAATGCCAGCGTGATGCTGCATCAACCCTCCGGCGGCGCACGCGGTATGGCCAGTGATATTGAAATTTCCGCCCGAGAGATTCTGAAAACCCGTGAGCAGCTCAACAAAATTTATGCCGAGCGCACCGGCCAACCTCTGGAAAAAATCGCCCGCGACGTGGAGCGCGACTTCTGGTTGTCTGCTGACGAAGCCAAAGAATATGGCGTAGTGGATCAAGTCATTGCCAAGCGCCCCGGCTGAGCACAACAGTAAAGCACATACGTAACAGTGGCTGAAACAGCATTTGCAAGCAGTATCATTGTGCTAATCGGACTTTTGGAAACATCCCATGACAGACCGTAAAGGCACTTCCTCCAGCGAGAAAACGCTGTATTGCTCCTTCTGCGGCAAAAGCCAGCACGAAGTCAAGAAACTCATCGCAGGGCCATCGGTCTTCATCTGCGATGAGTGTATTGATTTGTGCAACGACATCATCCGCGATGAAGTCACGCCCGAGCTTGATAAAGAAACCAAAAACGATCTGCCCACGCCGCTGGAGATTAAGCAGCATTTAGATGGCTATGTCATCGGCCAGCAAACCGCAAAACGCGCGCTGTCTGTCGCTGTGTACAACCATTACAAACGCCTGCGCCACAAAGAAAAAGCTCGCAAAGACGATGTCGAGCTGACCAAGACCAATATCTTGCTGATTGGCCCCACTGGCTCGGGAAAAACCTTCCTGGCGCAAACGCTGGCCCGGATGCTCAATGTGCCTTTCGTGATGGCCGACGCCACCACACTGACTGAAGCAGGCTATGTCGGCGAAGATGTGGAAAACATCATCTCCAAGCTGCTTCAGGCTTGCAATTACGATGTCGAAAAAGCCCAAAAAGGCATTGTTTATATTGACGAGATCGACAAAATCTCCCGCAAGTCAGACAACCCATCCATCACCCGTGATGTGAGCGGTGAAGGCGTGCAGCAAGCTCTGCTCAAGCTGATTGAAGGCACGATGGCCGGTGTGCCGCCCCAAGGCGGGCGCAAGCATCCGAACCAAGATTTCTTGCAAGTCGACACCACGAATATCCTCTTTATCTGCGGCGGCGCTTTCCAAAGCCTAGAAAAGGTAGTTGAAGCACGGCAAGAAGCGGGCGGCATCGGCTTTAGTGCGAGTGTCAAAAGCAAGAAGCAACGCAACCTGACCGATACTTTCAAAGACATTGAGCCTGAAGACTTGATCAAATTCGGTTTGATTCCCGAGTTGATTGGTCGCTTGCCTGTGATCGCCACGCTCGATGAGCTGAGCGAAGATGCGTTGATGCAGATTTTGACCGAGCCGAAAAACGCTGTCGTCAAACAATACGCCAAGCTGCTCGCCATGGAAGGCGCGGAACTTGAAGTGCGCCCGAATGCTCTGAGAGCCATCGCTCGCAAGGCTCAATTGCGCAAAACAGGTGCACGTGGCCTGCGCTCAATCCTTGAAGCGGCGCTGATCGACACCATGTTTGAATTGCCCGATACGACCAATGTCGCCAAAGTGGTGGTGGATGAATCCACCATCGATGAAGGCAAGCCGCCATTGCTCGTCTATCGGGAAGAAGCGAAAAAAGCCTGACCACTGCCACATTTCTGGCAGGTGGCCACAAGTTGAATTTTTTGAAATGAGAAGCCATGTCCGGTGCCACCCCCCTACCCTCTGAGCCGATGGATCTGCCACTTTTGCCGCTGCGCGATGTGGTCGTCTTCCCGCACATGGTGATTCCACTCTTCGTGGGTCGCAGCAAGAGCATCAAGGCGCTTGAAACGGCGATGGAATCAGATCGCCGCATCATGCTCGTCGCGCAAAAAACTGCTGCGAAAGATGAGCCCGTGGTGGAAGACATGTTTGGCGTGGGCTGCGTCTCAACCATTTTGCAGATGCTCAAATTGCCTGACGGCACGGTCAAAGTGCTCGTTGAAGGCCAGCAGCGCGCTACGGTGAACCAAATCACCGAAGGGCAAGTGCATTTTCATGCCAACATCACACCCTGCGCCCCGCCCGTGCTCAATGCCGAGCAAGCCACCGCTATCGAAGCCGTACGCCGCGCAGTGGTCGGCCAGTTTGACCAATACGTCAAACTCAACAAAAAAATTCCGCCTGAAATTCTCACCTCGATTTCCAGCATTGATGACGCAGGCCGCTTGGCCGACACAATTGCCGCTCACACGCCGCTTAAATTAGAAAACAAGCAGGCGGTGCTGGAGCTCCTCAGCGTGAAAGAGCGCTTAGAAAATGTATTTGAGCAACTCGAGCGCGAAGTTGAAATTCTCAACGTGGACAAGAAAATCCGCAGCCGCGTCAAACGCCAAATGGAGAAAAACCAGCGCGATTTTTATCTGAATGAGCAAGTCAAGGCGATTCAGAAAGAACTCGGGGACGGCGAAGAAGGCGCAGATATCGAAGAGATCGAGAAAAAGATCAAAGCCGCCAAGATGCCGCAAGAAGCGCGCAAGAAGGCTGATTCCGAGCTCAAGAAGCTCAAACTCATGTCGCCCATGTCTGCCGAAGCGACCGTGGTACGCAATTACATTGATGTGTTGATCGGCCTGCCTTGGAGCAAAAAGACCAAGATCAAGCATGACCTAGGTAATGCAGAAGACGTGCTTAACTCGGATCACTTTGGCTTAGAGAAAGTCAAAGACCGCATCCTTGAATATCTTGCTGTGCAGCAACGTGTGGACAAAGTGAAAGCGCCGATTCTTTGCTTGGTCGGCCCGCCCGGCGTAGGTAAAACATCGCTCGGCCAGTCAATTGCGAAAGCCACAGGCCGCAAATATGTGCGCATGGCCTTGGGCGGCATGCGCGATGAAGCTGAGATTCGTGGCCATCGCCGCACCTACATTGGTGCCTTGCCCGGCAAGATTTTGCAAAGCCTGACGAAAGTGGGCGCGCGGAATCCGCTCTTCTTGCTCGATGAAATTGACAAGATGGGGCACGACTCGCGCGGCGATCCTTCCAGCGCGTTGCTGGAAGTGCTCGACCCAGAGCAAAACCACACCTTCAGCGACCATTATGTGGATGTTGATTTTGATTTGAGCGATGTGATGTTTGTTGCCACATCGAATTCAATGAACATTCCGCCCGCACTGCTGGATCGCATGGAAGTGATTCGCTTGTCTGGCTACACCGAAGACGAAAAAACCAGCATTGCGCTGCGCTATCTTTTTCCCAAGCAATTAGGAAACAATGGCGTGAAAGCGGCTGAGCTGGATGTGACGGAATCAGCAGTGCGCGACATCGTGCGCTACTACACACGTGAGGCGGGTGTGCGTTCGCTCGAGCGCGAGCTGTCGAAGATTTGCCGCAAGGTGGTCAAAGGCATTTTGCTCAAGAAATACGTGGGCCAAGTGATTGTGAATGCCGAGAATTTGAATGATTTCATTGGCGTGCGCAAATTCAACTATGGCATTGCTGAGAAAAACAGCCAAGTCGGACAAGTGGTGGGTTTGGCTTGGACGGAAGTGGGCGGCGATTTGCTCACCATCGAAGCGGCCACCATGCCCGGCAAAGGCAATATCACGCGCACCGGCTCGCTGGGCGATGTGATGAAAGAATCGGTGGAAGCCGCGCGCACCGTGGTGCGTTCACGCTCCCAGCGCTTGGGCATCAAGGATGAGATGTTTGAAAAGAAAGACGTTCACATCCATGTGCCCGATGGTGCGACTCCCAAAGACGGCCCCAGCGCAGGCATTGCTATGACGACTGCGATTGTGTCTGCCCTGACTGGCATCCCCGTGAAAGCAGCAGTGGCCATGACAGGCGAGATCACGCTGCGCGGCGAAGTCACAGGTATTGGTGGCTTGAAAGAGAAATTGCTTGCCGCATTGCGCGGCGGTATCAAGACTGTACTCATCCCCGAAGAAAACGTGAAAGACTTAGCTGAGATTCCAGAGAACGTGAAAAACGGCATGGAGATCATCCCCGTGAAATGGATTGATCAAGTGCTGCAAGCCGCTTTGGAGCGCATGCCTGTGCCTCTCACTGATGAAGAAATGATGCCCGTGGCTGCTGTTGTGGCATCAGCAGCGCAAGAAAAATCAACAGAAAAGTCCAAGGTCGTGAAACACTGAAAAACTGCGTTATAATTTGGCCTCTCGCGGGAATAGCTCAGTTGGTAGAGCGCAACCTTGCCAAGGTTGAGGTCGAGAGTTCGAGACTCTTTTCCCGCTCCAGTTCTTGCAAAAAGGGAAGCCTAGCTTCCCTTTTTGGTTTCAGATGTTGATTTCTCTTGGATCAGTATCGAATCGGTTTCAAGGCGCGATAGCAAAGCGGTTATGCCCCGGATTGCAAATCCGGTTAGCCCAGTTCGACTCTGGGTCGCGCCTCCAGATTTCTTTGCTGAAATCATTGCGCCCCGGCTGAAGTTCGGGGCGTTTTTGTTTGACAATCCATGAATCGCTTCTGCAAGAAGCTGCCTCGATGGTGAAATAGGTAGACACAGCGGACTTAAAATCCGCCGCTTCGTTCATAGCGGGCGTACCGGTTCGATTCCGGTTCGAGGCACCAATTTTTCATAGCAGAAAGCGTGCCGGGTTCGATTCCGGTTCGAGCACCCATTCTTTCGGCATCAAAAAAATACACATCACTTCGCCAAAGTACTAAACTATCTCCATGGCCTCATCCTACGATCCTCCTTTTGAAATCCACGTGCATGGCGAAGTGCCTTTGCGCGAGGATGTGACTTACGCTCAACTACAAGACGCGCTCAAGCCCTTGTGGTCTTACGGGGGCGCGACTTCGCTGGCTAAGGGTGCGGTCAGCTCTTATGAAGAAGAGCCCGGCATCCGCGTGGACGAGAAAGCGCATTTGCTAAATATGTGCTGGACGGTCTCTGCTGGCGAAGATTTCCGCAGCTGCCTCGATGAAATGTGCATGAATCTCAATGAGCTGGCCTGCGCAGGCTCGGCGATTGAAGTGAGCATTTATGACGCAGAGTTTGACGATGAAGATGAAGACGAGGCACAAGAATCGCGTGACGATTTTGTGATGCTCTTCGTGGGCCCCACGCCCGGCGACATCATGCAGGTGCAGCGCGATATGCTGATTGAAGATGTGACGGCTGTGATGGAGCGCCATTTTGAGAAAGAAGAAATGGGCGACGTGGTGACCGAGATCGACAAGATGTTTACCAAACGCTTTGATGCCATGGTCAGCTCGCTGACGATTCCGCGCAGCCTGCGCGGTGGCACGGGCGCTGCTGGCGGCTTGGGTGGGCATGGTGGGGGTGGTCGCAAGCCTCGCCACTTGCACTAAACCCTGATTTCATCAGCGCAGCTCTCTGCGCATTTCAATGCGAAAATCAGGCCATGAACCGCCTGATTCCCTCTTTTTCCCCAGTTCGCCGCCTCGGCGTTGCCTTGCTGATGTGGCCTTTGCTCTTAGCTGCACCTGCTATTGCACAAGAAGCCAATGTGCTCGGCCTGCCAGCCGTGCCACAGCCCAAACCCGGTAGCGCCGCAGCCTCGGCAGCCAAATCGCCCACCAGCACTTCTGTCTCGCCATCGCCCAACCGCGACATACTCTCCGGCGAAATGGGCTTGCAACACAGTGCCTTAGGCGGCCTGGGCCGCCTCATCGTCACCACCCGCGCCACTTTTGGCACAGCAGGTGCGAAAGGCAGTGCCTTGGAAGCTGGTCGCGCTGTACAGCGCGATTTGGGCAAAGCTTGCGGCACACAATGCAAGCCAGAAAAAATGGCTGCCCCAAAAATCTTGTCCAGCGGTCAATTGGAATTCGAACTCGCATTTCGTCCGCTGCATCAACATTTGAACCAAGTGCAGTTCTTGGCTGCCTTGCAAAGCAAGCCGCTTAACCTCACACCCGCGCAACTCACTGCCCCGCCCGCGCCGTCAGTGTCGGTCTCGATCTCTCCGGTCGCACCGCCAGCGGGCAGTGCAACCCAGTAAGGCGATGACAGTTGACGAAGCCCTGCGCAGCGGCCAGATCGGCCTGCTGGAGGCTGCGTTGCGGCGCGTGAGTTTTGAGAGCACGCAGCATTCAGCCGCAGGGCAACAGGCCTTGCAAACACTGCACAATTTCAAGCAAAATCTGCTGCAAGCCGTTAGGCCATCTTCGCTAAGTGCTACGTTTTTTGTAGCAGATGCGCAGCAGCTAGCTTCTCAAGTAGACGGTTTTTTGCAAGCCACACCAGCGCCGCAATGCAGCCGCCCGCCCAAAATCATCATCGCGCCGCATGCCGGCCATGTGTACAGCGGCCAAACGGCTGGCAAAGCCTATGCGCTGCTTGCGGCGCATGCTTCGCAGATTCGTCGTGTTGTGCTGTTGGGCCCAGCGCATCGCGTGTATTTTCAAGGCATTGCCTTGCCCGGCTCAGGCAGCTTTGCCACGCCGCTGGGCGCAATGCCGCTCGACACACTGGGCTTTGATGCGATTGCTGATCTGCCCTTCATCTCCACGCGGCCCGACGCGCATGCCCAAGAACACAGCCTAGAAGTGCATGTGCCTTTCTTGCAGCGCGCCTTACCGCAAGCCAGCCTCGTGCCCCTGCTGGTGGGTGATGCGCCGCGCGAGTCGGTGGTGCGGGTGATGCAACGGCTCTGGGGCGATTCTGAGACCGTGTTTGTGATCAGCACGGATCTGTCTCATTTTCAGACTTACGAGCAAGCCAACGACATCGATGCAGCCAGCTGCGCCAAAATCCTCGCGCTGGATGCCACTTTGAATCACCAACAAGCCTGCGGGGCCACGCCGGTCAACGGCGCATTGCTGCTCGCCCAAGAGCGCGGCCTGCGCATTTCTCAGATCGAGCGATTAAATTCTGGCGACACCGCTGGCAATTCGCCCCAAGGCCGCGAGCGCGTCGTTGGCTATGCCAGTTTCGCTTTGCATGCATCGCCCAGCCCAGCGATGGATACTACTCATTTAATAGCAAACTATGTAGATAATATAAGGGCGAATGACTCATTTCCTTCTAAAGATTCCGCGCTGAGTGCTGCTCAAGGCCAGCAACTCGTCCAACTCGCTCGCCACCAACTACAACACCACATCGCTGGCCAGCCCTTCACGCCGCTTGATCTGAGCGCTTTCGAAGCGATGGGCGCCAGCTTTGTCACCCTCACCCGCCAAGGCCAGCTCCGAGGCTGCATCGGTAGCCTGCAAGCGCATCGCCCGCTAGCGAAAGATGTGCAGGCCAATGCGCTCGCCGCCGCATTGCAAGATCCACGCTTTCCCCAAGTGACAGCCCAAGAGCTGCCAGAGTTGCGCGTCGAAGTCTCGGTGCTCTCAGCGCCCCAGCCCTTGGAGCATGCCAACGAATCTCATGCCCTGTGGCAACTGCGGCCCGGCATCGATGGCTTGATCTTTGAAGCAGAGCACAATGGCCAGCACTTCCGAAGCACCTACCTGCCTCAAGTCTGGGAGCAAATCCCAGAGCCCCGCGCCTTCCTCGCGCATTTGAAAGTCAAAGCTGGCCTGCCCTTTGATTTTTGGTCACCCGATGTGAAGCTGTCCCGCTACCAAGTGCAGAAATTCCATGAGTGAGCTCACTGCGCCTTACCCAACTGTGCTTCACCCAGCGCAGTGGTGGCATGCCCTGCCCGATGGCCGGATTCAATGCGATCTGTGCCCACGCGAATGCAAGCTGCATGTAGGGCAAAAGGGGCTGTGCTTTGTGCGCGAGCGTGTGGGTGACGCGATGGTTTTAAACACCTATGGCCGCTCCAGCGGTTTCTGCGTTGACCCCATCGAGAAAAAGCCGCTCAATCATTTCTTCCCCGGCTCAGCGGTGTTGAGTTTTGGCACGGCAGGCTGCAATCTCAGTTGTAAATTCTGCCAAAACTGGGACATCTCCAAAAGCCGGGATACCGACAAGCTTGGCCAAAACGCATCTCCCACACAAATCGCCAACGCCTGCGGTGAATTGAAAAGCCAAGGCATCGACGTGCAATCGGTCGCCTTCACCTACAACGACCCGGTGATCTTTGCCGAATACGCCATGGACGTGGCCGATGCCTGCCGCGCGCAGGGCATTCATAGCGTGGCGGTGACGGCCGGCTACATGCATGAAGCCCCGCGCCGCGCGTTTTACGCCAAGATGGATGCGGCCAATGTCGATTTGAAAGGCTTCACCCAAGCCTTCTACCAAAACCTTTGCGCAGGCGATCTACAGCCTGTGCTCGACACATTGGTTCACGTCCGCCACGCCACGAACTGCTGGCTAGAGATCACCACTTTGCTCATTCCAGGCGCCAACGATTCGGATCAAGAGATCGAAGCGCTCTCAAGATGGATCGAACGCGAGCTGGGCGCAGATGTGCCACTGCACTTCACCGCATTCCACCCCGATTACAAACTCACGGACCGCGCCGCCACGCCCGCGAGCACGGTGCAACGCGCCCGCCAGATCGCAATGAATAGCGGCCTACAACACGTCTACACCGGCAACATCCACGACGCGGAAGGTGGCACCACGCATTGCACGAGCTGCCGAACTCCGCTCATCGTGCGCGATTGGCATCATATTGAAAGCTATGCGCTGAATTACAACGCCTGCCCGAGTTGCGGCAAAGCTCTTGCCGGCAGATTCACCAGCCACGCGGATGGCTTCAAGCAACTGGGCAGACGACGCATTCCGGTCAGCTTTAACTCTTAATTTGATAGCACTCTGCTCAGTTTTTATAACGGGTAGAGGGCGAAAAGGATAAAAAATAGTCGCTTGAATGCATAGATGCGCAGCGGTGCTCCGATGCTCCGTCGCGATGCGTAGCAGCGCTGACGCATCCGCTTTAACCGGCGCGACATGATTAGCTTGATGTCTCTGCAGTTCTTAAGCAAGCAAAAGCGGCAAGATTTAGTGGCGTTGGGCAATTGACCAAGCAATGCTTGGAAAGAGCGACGCGCCGTATAACGACTGCAAGCATGCTTATGACTCAAACGTCAGCACGCCATCTGCCAATCGGCTCCAACGCAAGGCGATCCAATCAGCGAGATAGCTTGGCAAAACGCGCCAAGGCGCACGATCACCTTGTTTTGGCAAATGCGCCTGCGCACGCTGCACGTAGCCTGAGCTCAGGCTCATGAAGGCTTGGGTGGCGATAGAAGCATCGGCTTTCGGAACCACCACGCGATATGCATGGCGATCCATGTGATTGAGTAGGCGGCAGACATATTCGGCGGTGAGATCGGCGCGCAGCGTCCAAGAGGCATTGATGTAGCCGAAGGTGAGCGCAGCATTGGGCAAATTAGATAGCATCAAGCCTTTGTAGGCTATTGACTGGCCGGGCGCATAGGCTACGCCGTCTTTGGAGATGGCCACATCACCCAAGGCATTGAGCTTGAGGCCGGTGGCGGTGACGATGATGTCTGCACTCAGCTCTTGGCCACGGGTGAGGACGATGCCTTCTTTGCTGAAACGCTCAATCGTGTCGGTGACGATGGTGGCGCGGCCAGCTTTGATCTGCGCAAACAAATCTGAATCAGGCACGACGCAAACGCGCTGATCCCAAGGCCCGTAGTTGGGCGAAAAGTGTTGATCCACATCATACTGCTCGCCCATTTCTTTGCGCACCAGATCGAGCAGGTATGCCTTGACCTTGGCGGGCTTGCGTTGGGACACACTGTAAAAATACATGCCCATCAGCACATTCTTCCAACGTGTGAGCG
Organism: Variovorax sp.; assembly: GCA_031375105.1. GTDB lineage: Bacteria > Pseudomonadota > Gammaproteobacteria > Burkholderiales > Burkholderiaceae_C > JANMDU01. The sequence goes on along the minus strand of JANMHJ010000046.1, from coordinate 94,597 downwards.
CATAAGCCCAGCGGCTGGGCAGCACGCGAGCCAAGACTTGCGCTATGGCGTCCACCGAGGGGCGCGAGAGCACATAGGTGGGCGAGCGCTGCAGCATCGTCACATGTGCGGCAGTTTTTGCCATTTCGGGCACAAGCGTCACAGCCGTTGCGCCGCTGCCGATTACCACAACGCGCTTGCCTGAGTAATCCAAATCTTTCGGCCAAAACTGAGGGTGAATGATGCGCCCTGCAAAATCACCCTGCCCTTTGAATTCGGGTTGATGGGCTTGCGAATAACTGTAGTAACCACTGCAAAAATACAAAAACTTTGTGCATTGAATCGTCTGAGCGCCATCGCTGCTGCGGCTTAACGTCACATGCCAAAGCGCCTCTGAGCTCACCCAGTTGGCCTTGACAACGCGCAGACCCAGATGCAGCTTCTCTTTGATCTGCCCCTCATCAGCGGCGCGCTGGATGTAGCGCAAGATATCCGAGCCAACAGCAATCGCTTTGCGCTCCTGCCAAGGCATGAAGTTGTAGCCCAAGGTGTACATATCGGAATCGGAGCGCACACCGGGGTAGCGAAACAGATCCCAGGTGCCGCCAATCGCATCGCGCGCATCCACCATCGCCCATCGCTTATCGGGGCAATGTTTCTGCAAGTGCCGTGCTGCGCCCACACCCGACAGCCCCGCGCCGATAATGAGCACGTCCAGCGGCTCGGGCGTGGCTGGGGCGGCTTCCTGCTTGCGGGTGACGGTCATCCTCAGATTCTGACAGGGCTAGGGCATGTCATAATGCCCGAAAATCATGCGCATGATTAATCCGCATGATTTCACCACATAGGAGCCCTGCATGACTTCCCTAGCCCCATCCTCTAGCGCCAGCAAATCCGGCAAACGCGCTGTGAACCTCACCTTATCGGCCGATTCGATTGATCTGGCGAAGAAACTGGGTATCAACATTTCGCAAACGGTGGATGCTTGGTTTTCGCAAGAGATGAAACGCCAATACTGGGAGCAATGGCGCGAGGAAAATCGCGAAGCCTTTGCCGCTTACAACGCACGCATCGAGCAAGAGGGTTTGCCGCTTGCAAAATACCGCACTTGGGGCACGGCTCTGAGCACAGGCAAAAAGGCTTGAGGCACATGGCACGTTTTGACGTTTATCAGCATCCAGATCCGGTTGAGCGCAAATGGATGCCCTATTTGCTCGATGTGCAAAATTCTTTTCTCGATCTGATTGAAACACGCGTTGTGGTGCCGTTGCAGATACCCTCTAGCTTGCCGGCCAGCGTGCGCAACCTCAACCCACAATTTTCCATTCAAGGTCAACTCGTTATCATGAACACTGCCGCGCTCATGGCCATCGCCGCCTTTGAATTGAAGCGCCCTGTCGATCATCTCGCTGCACAGCAAATGAGCATCCAAGATGCCATGGACACCCTGTTCGGCGGCTATTGAAACTCTGACTCCATCATGCCAAGCAACCAATACGAAACCTTCATGCGCCATGTGTTCGAGCACGGCGTGGCCAAAACCGACCGCACGGGCACGGGCACACGCTCTGTGTTTGGCCACCAAATGCGCTTCAATCTGGCGGAGGGCTTCCCGCTGGTCACCACGAAGAAGGTGCATCTGAAATCCATTGTTTTGGAGCTGCTGTGGTTTCTGCGTGGCGATGGCAATGCGAAATGGCTGCAAGAGCGTGGCGTGACGATTTGGAATGAGTGGGCAAATAAAGAAACGGGTGATCTGGGGCCGGTGTATGGCGTGCAATGGCGCAGTTGGCCCAAGCCTGACGGAGGGCATATTGATCAGATCACGCAAGTGGTCGATCAGCTCAAAACCAATCCCGATTCGCGCCGCATCATCGTCAGCGCCTGGAACGTGGCTGCGCTGCCCGAGATGGCGCTGATGCCTTGCCATGCGTTTTTTCAGTTTTATGTGGCGCCCGCTGCCGAGCCCGGCGGCAAAGGCAAGCTCTCTTGCCAGCTTTATCAACGCAGCGCAGATATTTTCCTCGGCGTGCCCTTCAACATCGCCAGCTACGCGCTGCTGACGCACATGCTCGCACAACAATGCGATTTAGACGTGGGCGATTTTGTCTGGACGGGCGGGGATTGCCATATTTACAGCAACCATGTGGAGCAAGTCACCACCCAGCTCGCCCGCGAGCCTATGCCCTACCCACAACTCCTGATCAAACGCAAGCCAGCTTCGATTTTTGATTATGAGTATGAAGATTTTGAAGTGGTGAATTACCAGCACCATCCGGCGATCAAAGCGCCTGTGGCGGTGTGAAGAAGACTCCTTGATGACGATGCAAATCAACCTCATCTGGGCACAAGCCCATGACCGCGTGATCGGCCATCTGGGCAAGATGCCTTGGCATTTGCCGGAGGATCTGGCGCATTTCAAACGCACGACGCTGGGCTGCCCAGTGATCATGGGGCGTAAGACTTGGGATTCATTGCCACCTAAATTTCGGCCACTGCCTGGCAGGCTGAATGTGGTGATTTCTTCCGATGCGCAAACGCGTGAAATTTTAAAGAAAAATGGCTGTTTGCCGCTACAGAATCTGCGTGAGGCGCTATCGTTTTGTGAGCAATCTGGAGAGCCGCAAGTATGGGTGATTGGCGGTGCGCAGATTTATGCGCAGGGGTTGCCTTTGGCTCACAAGGTGGTGGTGACTGAGATTGATGGGACATTTGAAGGTGATGCTTTTGCGCCAACTTTAGACGATGCTTGGCGCGAAGTGCAGCGCGGGAATCTGGTGGCGGCGAATGGTTTGAAGCTGAGTTTTGTGACGTATGTACGAACAGCAGCGAGCACATCATCGAGTGCTTGAGCTGGGTTGCAAGACTTCAAGCGACTCTCGAATTACTATCAAATAAATAGCACTCCACGCACAATATATAACGGGTACAAGCCAAAATGACTCTAAAAATCGCCACTTGGAACGTCAATTCCCTCAACATCCGCGCCAACCAACTGCTTGAATGGCTGGCCGCGCAGCCTGCAGATCAGAAGATTGATGCGCTCGGTTTGCAAGAGCTGAAGCTGACGGATGAAAAATTTCCGTTTACTGACTTTGAGGCGGCCGGCTACAGTGCGCAAGCGTTTGGTCAGAAAACTTACAACGGCGTCGCTTGGCTCACTCGGAACGAGGCAGTGAGCCAAGTCGCCGATGTGCAGAAAAACATCCCGGGTTTTGAAGATGAGCAAAGCCGAATCATTGCGGCCACGCTTCAAACCTCGCTGGGCTGCGTGCGCGTGGTCAACGGTTATTTCGTCAACGGCCAAGAGCCAGGCTCCGACAAATTCAAATACAAAATGCGCTGGCTGAAGGCTCTGCGCGAATGGCTGCGCGAGGAAATGGCGTTGCATCCTCAGCTCGTCTTGGTGGGCGATTTCAACATCACTTTGGACGATCGCGACTCATATGACCCCGAAGGCCTGCGAGAGACGATTCACCATACCCAAGCTGAGCGCGATCAGTTCAACCAACTGCTTGGCCTCGGTCTGCACGATGCCTTCAGAATGTTTGAGCAAGCGCCCAAGCTCTACAGCTGGTGGGACTACCGCGACATGGCCTTTCGCCGCAACAAAGGCCTGCGCATCGATTACACGCTGGTGAGCGACGCTTTGAAACCGAAAGTGCAAAGCTGCATCATCGACAAAGCGCCGCGTAAGAATGAGCGGCCTTCAGACCACACGCCGGTGGTTTGCTCCTTGGCTTAACGTGCGCGTTAGCTACAGCCCTTCAGCGAAACAGTACAACGCGCTCTTTGATCTTGAGGCGCTTGACAAGCCACTCTTTTTGCTCAAGGCTGTTGGAGTCACCCAGCAGCACCAAAGCACCTTTGTGAGGCATGCCACAAGCCGCAGACGCTGTGGTGGGTAAGGCAGCGCCTGTCACGCAGGCCGGGATGCTGGTATTTCGCGGCAAGCCGCCATCGACCGATACGCCATCAATGATGCAAGCGTTGGGGTAGCCCGCAAGACCCAATACAGTCGCTGGCCCACTGGGGTTTTGCCCCATGCCATAAGTGGGCGAGCCAACGATCAGCCAAGCGCTGTCAGTCGCTGTCACGCTGTAGCGGGTGTAACCATCGGGCTGCGCAGTGCCGGCCCCAGGGATCCAGACGATGATGCGCCGGTTCACGCGCAGATCGGCGATCGTCATGGTGTTCAGGTCTTCGTTTTTCACGCAATCAAGATCGACCAAAAAGTTCATATAAAAATTGCCAACGCTGCCTGAAACCAACTTGGCATCAAGCTCGACAGCACCCACATCTGAAAGCTTCAGGCCATCAAAGCCAGCCAACTCCAAAATGCCTTTGTTACCTCTACCGCCGCCTACAAACGCACCGACGGGCTGTAGCACAGTAGCCGGTGTCAGCATCGACAGCACCCTCGTGCCGCTGCCATCGGTCACGACACTGAGCGTCACGGAGTTGGCTTGGGTCATAGTGGCAATTGCGGGCTGATCGATGTACAAGCTGCCCGTCCCGGGCTGGTAGCTGAATACATCGTTGCCTGAGCCACAGGCTTGCAGCAGACAAACCAAGAAAGCCGAAAAAGTCCATCTCAGAGACAAACGCAAGCGCAACAAATTTTCAATCATCATCGTTTCCTGAGAGCTTAGGAAACAGTATGTCGATAAACCCAAATCGCGTGAAGTCTTTCACCCGCATCGGATAGAGTATTCCGTGCAAATGGTCACACTCATGCTGAATAACTCGGGCATGAAAACCATCCACAGTTCGATCTATCGGCTGGCCGTGCTCGTCAAAGCCTTGATAACGGATACTTTTGAAGCGCGGCACGATGCCGCGCAGGCCGGGCACCGACAGGCAGCCTTCCCAGCCTTCTTCCAGATCATCTAACTCAGCTTGGAAGTGTATATCGAATGCTATACTTTTAATAGCAAACTGTGTAGATTCTATAACGGACAGATGCTGATTTTGTTCAAAGATTGGAGTGATGACAGGGTTGATCAGAACCGTGCGCGGCACAGGTGGCGCATCAGGGTAGCGCGGGTTGATCTGGCCACTGCCAAAGATCACCAGCTGCAAATCCACGCCAATTTGCGGTGCGGCCAAGCCTGCGCCATTGGCAGCAAGCATCGTGTCTTGCATGTCTTGCAGCAAGGCATGTAACTCTGGCGTGTTGAACTCTCGCACGGGCTGCGCCACGCGCAGCAGGCGCGAATCGCCCATTTTCAAAATCTCTCGAATCGCCATGATGTCTCTTGCCGCCTTGAGTTAAGCAGGCACGCCTTGATTGCGCATGAAATCTGCCGTCTGGAAAAAGCTCTCCCGCAGGCGAGCGCGCAAATCTTCGGGCACACCCGTCTCGCCCATTGCGCGATCCATGCAAGCGAGCCACTGGTCGCGCTCCAAAATGCCAATCGGTACATGCATATGCCGCGCACGCAGACGCGGGTGGCCGAATTTTTCGGTGTAATACTGCGGGCCGCCGAGCCAACCGCAGAGGAACCAAAAGGTGCGTTGGCGAGCGTTGTCCAAGCTTTCGCCATGCACTTGGCGCAGCCGTGCAAACTCGGGCTCCAAATCCATCAGGTCATAAAAGCGCTCCACCAGCGCCTTGACGCGCTCTTCGCCGCCGATCCATTCATAGGGCGTGGCAACGGGCGGTTTTTCGGTGATTTGCATGCAATTTTTAGGTAAAAAGGGCTGATTGCCCTTATAGAATATGCGCAGGACGCTACTAAATTAATAGCATCTAGGTGGGTTAGCTTGTATCACTTGCGCCGTGTGCCCAAGCCCAGGGCTTCACGATTCTGCGCTTGGCGATCTGCCTTGCGTTTGTCCATCTTTTCCATGGCTTTGCGCTTGGTATAACCCGAAGCATCCGCCCAAGCCCACCAAATAACAGCCAAGCCAAACGGTGCCAAAACAACCCACCAGCTCCAGTTGGCGACCGCACCCATTTCAAGGTATTTCATCAATAACAAGACGACACCCAAGCCTAAGAACAACATGGCAACTCCTTCATACATGGACAAAACGCCCATTTTCATCACTCACACCATCAAAATAGGGCTTTGATGGCTTCACTTAACCGAATTTGGCGAATTTTAGAGGCTCTGCTCGCTCAGCAGCCAAATGTCAACCTAAGCACCTAGAATCGCGTTATCACCAGTGTATTGCAAGAATAGCTTGAACCCAAGCCTTGCGCTTTTAAGGAAGACAATGAAAATTCGCCTCTTAGCCCTCTTTTCCATTGCCGCCGCCCTAAGCAGCGTGCAAGCCCCTGCTTTCGCTGACACTGCCCTCGCAACAGCTAAAAATTGCATGGCTTGCCACGCGGTAGACAAAAAAATGGTCGGCCCTTCTTACAAAGACGTTGCCGGCAAATACGCCAGCGACAAAGATGCCGTGAAAATGCTCGCCGAGAAGATCCAAAAAGGCAGCACGCCCGGCAAAGGCAACTGGGGCGCTGTGCCCATGCCCGCAAACCCGCAAGTTAACGAAGCCGAAGCCACCAAACTGGCTGCTTGGGTGATGTCGGTCAAGTAAGCTTTTCGCCTGCTCAACAAAAAGCCACCGCGAGGTGGCTTTTTGCATTCTTGGATCGAGAGCAGATCAAGCCGCAGGCTGATCCAGATCAAAAGCCTTGTGCAGCGCGCGCACAGCCAGCTCCATGTATTTCTCGTCAATCACCACCGATGTTTTGATTTCGCTGGTCGAGATCATTTGGATATTGATGCCCTCTTCCGAGAGCGAGCGGAACATTTTGCTGGCAATGCCCACATGGCTGCGCATGCCGATGCCGACGATGCTCACCTTGCAGATTTTCGTGTCGCCCACGATCTCTGCTGCGCCGAGCTTGGGCAACACATTGGCTTTGAGCAAATCCACGGTTTTGGCGTAGTCGTTACGATGCACGGTGAAACTGAAATCTGTTTTGCCGTCTTTGGAGATGTTTTGGATGATGATGTCCACCTCAATGTTGGCATCGGCCACCGCGCCCAAGATGTTGTAGGCAATGCCTGGCGTATCTGGCACGCCCAGGATCGAGATTTTCGCTTCATCGCGGTTAAAAGCGATGCCGGAGACGACGGCTTGTTCCATGTTTTCATCTTCCTCAAAAGTGATCAAAGTGCCCGATTTGGCCTCTTCGTTGATATCAATATCCCAGCTTGTGAAACTGGAGAGCACGCGCAGGGGCACTTTGTATTTGCCCGCAAACTCCACCGAGCGGATTTGCAGCACTTTGGAGCCCATACTGGCCATTTCCAGCATCTCTTCAAAGCTCACCGTGTGCAGCCGCCGCGCTTCGGGCACGACGCGCGGATCAGTCGTGTACACGCCATCTACATCGGTGTAAATCAGGCACTCAGCCGCCTTCATCGCAGCTGCTACAGCCACAGCGGAAGTATCCGAGCCGCCGCGCCCCAGCGTCGTCACATTGCCTTCTGGATCCACACCCTGAAAACCAGTGACGATCACCACGCGGCCAGCAGTCAAATCAGCGCGAATACGCTTGTCGTCAATGCTTTCGATGCGCGCTTTGGTAAACGAACTATCCGTTTTAATCGGCACTTGCCAGCCGCTGTAGCTCACAGATTCCATGCCCTCGGCTTGCAAGGCAATCGCCAGCAGTGCGGAAGAGGCCTGCTCGCCCGTAGCGGCCAGCTGATCCAGCTCACGTGAATAAGCGATGCCAGGCTTGCTAGGCGAAAGCTCTTTGGCGAGCGCCAACAAGCGATTGGTCTCCCCGCTCATAGCAGACGGCACCACCACCATCTGATGCCCCGCCCGCGCCCATTTGGCCACGCGCTTGGCCACATTGCGAATGCGCTCAGGCGACCCCATTGAGGTGCCCCCATATTTATGTACGATCAAAGCCATGCGTTTGTAATTTCAAAGGCTAAAGAAGCGCTATTTGCGGCTGCAAACAGCAAAGCCTACGATTATAAATCGAGCGATGGACTTTCCTAAGGGCAGCCCTAGGCAGCGCACTGAAGCAACCATCTGTCCAGTTTCAATCACCATGCGCCGGTTACGCGATGCCGCAATCGCGCGATCTTTCACATGGAGTCCTGACTTCCATTTCAGCGCACACATTAGCCTCTGATCATGAACACTGGCATTCTTCGCACCAGTAAGCCGGCTTCTCTGAGATATAGAATGACCGCGAAATGTTGATGTAACCCAGAATTATCTAGATGATTGACTTACCTGCGTATATTCTCATTGGCAGCATCTTTTTTTTGGGGCTTCCAGCCGTCCTCCTTTGGGTGAGCCTGCGCAATTTCAATGTAGTCGGGTTCCGCATCCTTGCCGCCGTTTCGCTGGTGGTAGCTTGGATATTTTTTCAATCCTTTCTGAGATATGAAATTAATCGTTCTCAGTTCCGATCAATGGTCGCACCAATCAACATGCGGCTTCATGCCGAAGAGCCGCTCATGCTCCAAGGCCAGCAGATTGGCGTCAAGGTCACCGTTGCTGTTACTCTGCCCAAAGACGTAAAACTAGACTACCACGGCAACGCCGTATTGGAAGCGTTGTTACAAGGTCCCCAGTTACAAACGAAGTACCTACAAGATGCATCGAGTACGTCGTTCTTCCCCGTTATCAGAGCCACCACTAGTGATGCTCGCTTGATTCGCGACATTCCAACTATAGCTGCCCACTTGAAGCGACCCTACGGCCAATCGGGCGATGGCTCGGTCATACTGCGCGCAGGAACCTACCAATCTAGCGCCGACTTTTGGTTTCCAGGGTTGACCCTTCCCGACGGTGCAGCGCGAGCGGCAGCGTCGACGCATACGCCGTGCAAGCGCGTCACGCAGCATGCGCGGCCCGAAAAGACCGAGGACTTCGAGCGCGCAACCTACGCGTATTTGGGCGCGCGTGTGTCCATCCAAGGTCCAAATAGACGTGGTCCCTACGAACATTTCGATCGCAGGGTCGATACCCAATTGCAATTCAACGGCGAAAAGTGGCAGCTTACGTTGCATAGTCTCGATGTTCCAGACTGCGCAACAATCGAAGCAGAGCAGCAACGCGCCGAGGCCAACAAACAGGCACAGCGCGACCAACAATTGCTCACTCAAAACAAACCACCACTCAACTAGGCACCGTTGTATGTCGCTTAGCGTTGGTTTTACACTGGATTATCCATCAGCCCCGCTTCAATGACCACGCGCTGGTTGCATTGCGCCGCAATCAGCGTTAGGGTCAGGTCTTCCAATATCAGATGTACGCTACCAATTCAATAGCGCTTCACGCAGATTCTATGACGGCGAAAGGCTGATTTCTTTTCAAACAGTTATGAAAAAAACTACTCGTAGGTGGTTGCAATGCCCACCTCTCGTAACGACATTAGTAACAATGTGGGGACGTTAATCATCCGCTGGTCTTCGGGTGAAAGTCGAGCTTGGAGTTGGTCACAGCATTCGCTATGGTGACCTTAAAGCAACAAATTAGCATCATCCAGCGCGCGCACTATCCGACGGCGATGCTTTTCTTCTAGGTCATAAAAACAGTTGCTTTTGTTCGTTATTGCATCGAAAAACATCACGTAATGAAAATTACAAAAGCATTTTTCCGCAGTCCATCGGCCGTCGACTATCGGCAACCTCTGAACAACTTCGTCACATACCGCTTCGAGCAAAGGCAGCTCTGAGTTTGTGAGAAGCGAACCTTCCGAGAAACCAAACTTGCTTAATACATCGTATCGGTTAGGCTTAAAGAGCATTTCATTCATCGTTTAATCATCATGTCACAGTGAGGTTGGCGCTACCGTACCGAAGTGGTAAAACTCATCGGCCATGGCTTCAATCGCGCTGCGTACAAGTTGATTGGCAGCGTCTTTTTTGCTGAGAAATTCGTGTGCCCCCGGATCGTTGACGATGTAGAGCAAAAGATAGCCATGGATGCCGCCGTCAACGTAGAAGAGGAATCGATCACTGACACGCTTTCTGTGGCGCTGCCAATTGGTATCCCAAGCGGCTAGCGCATCGGGCGTGGAAAGCGGCACCATATGCACATGGCGCACGAGGCTGGATTGCAAATTCAATGCGTCCTTGCCAAAGAAATAGCTCTCATCCTCACCATCTTGCTTCCATTGCAAGAATAGACCGATGAAATGCTGCGCATCAATACTTTCTGTTGCAAAGGCTTCTTGCAGCCATGGCGATAAGCAGGCCTTGGGTGCCGTTGCAGGCGTTGGCTTTGCTGGCATACCCGATTAACGGGCGACTAGCTTCTTCAGGCCTGTCAAAGTGAATTGGCGGCTTGCTGCAATGGCTTCAAACACCGATTGATCCGCAACAGCTAAGCGTGGCACTGGACGCAACGCTACGCCAGGCTGTGGGGCTGCTTTCTTTGAGTTCGAGCGACGTGGAGTTTGTGCAGATGTTGTGAGTGTGGCGGTTTGCATGCTGTGATTTTAATAGAAAGTGGGTTGTTGCGTCTATCTACAGCGGCAGTTAGCTCAGCCATTTTTTGGTCAGATTTAGCTTGGCCTACAGCGAGGCTGGCAACGAGGTCTTTGAGTTCTTGGTCGGTCATGGCGAATATCTGGCGGTTAAGCGGTGCAAATGCAAGGAAGTGATTTTCCTGTTAATTTACATGGGGTATCCCTTTAGCTCCACATCTACGAAATCCCGGATTTTTCCTTGATTTCGACTATTGCTCCATATGTCACCGGCTTGGTCATCACCGCCTGCTGGAGTAAGCGATAGAACAGCAACCCTCGTGAGCGTGAAGTTCTGCGGTTGAATCGAAAGACGAATTCGTCCAAATAATAGTCCAGTTGCGGCGGCTGAACCGCGCCGTGGTGCGTGCCCACCATCCAGCGCTGAAGCAGCGCTGCCACTCTATGTACGCCCGGCATGGACTCATGTGCAGGCGTTTTTGATCCCAGATGTACCGTGACCCGGTGTTCATAGCCCGACTCTTGCAAGTTCCTGTAAGCTGGCGATCCATCGCTGCGAATAGTCGCCCCCGCAGCCACGGCCTCTTTCACAAACGGCATCAGGTGCGCTTCGTCCCCAGCTTCAATTTGCTGGATGCGGATTCGGCCGAAACCTTTGGGCTTGAGTATCTCCACCGCAATAGCCACCAATACCTTGCTGGTGTTGCTCTTGCGCCCCACAGCAGAGATGGGGTTTTGCCGATCTGTGAGTGCCAAATAGGTTTCGTCAACCTCTACCTCACCGCACAGCAAGTCCCTATCGGGTCGCACCATGGCGCGGCGCAATCGGTGCAGCATCGTCCAGGCCGTCTCATAGCTTCCCAGCCCCAGCACGCGTTGCAAGCCTAGGGCGCTCACGCCGTGCTTTTGGTTGGTGATGTACCAAATGGCGGCAAACCAGACCCGCAACTCGGTGCGCGTCTTGTCAAAAATTGTCCCCGCTGTAACGGTGGCCTGGTGTCTGCATGAGGGACAGATGAGCCGACTACGACTGATTCGTTGGACTTGGCTGACTAGGCCACACTTGGGGCAAACCAGACCATCGCGCCAACGCAATTTTTCCAAGTATTCTTGGCAGGCCTGCTCGGAATGGAACCAATCAAGAAACTGAACCCAGGTCGTGGGGTAATCTGCTCCCCCAATGGGGGCTGTATTGGATGCGGCCATCTGGCTATTTTGCCATTTGTGGAGCTAAAGGGATACCCCATTAATTTACCCAGCAATCAAGCAACGCAGATCAAACCGCAATCCGCCCCGCCTCAATCACCACGCGCTGATTGCATTGCGCGGCAATCGCGCGATCATGCGTCACCATCACCAATGTGGTGCCGCGTTCGGCGTTGAGCTCAAACATGAGCTGGATCACGCGCTCGCCGGTGGCGAAGTCTAGGCTGCCTGTGGGCTCATCTGCCAGCAAGACGGCGGGCTCGACGACGAAGGCTCGCGCGAGCGCCACGCGCTGCTGCTCGCCGCCGCTCATCACCTTCGGGTAGTGATTCAAGCGCTCAGCCAAGCCCACGCGCTTGAGCATGTCTGTGGCCTGCGCTCTGGCATCTTTGCGGCCTGCTAGCTCTAAGGGGAGCATCACGTTTTCTAAAGCGCTGAGGTTGCCCAAAAGCTGGAAACTTTGGAAGACGAAGCCGACTTTTTGCGCTCGCCAGGCGGCGCGATCATCTTCGCCGAAGGCAAATAAATCTTGCCCAGCAAGCTTGACTGTGCCCTTTGTGGGCACATCTAAGCCTGCGATGATGGACAAAAGCGTGCTTTTTCCTGAACCAGAAGCGCCGACGATGGCAACCGTTTCCCTAGCTGGGACGTTGAAATCAATATCGCGCAAAATATCCAGTGTGCCGGTGGAGTCCGTCACGCTTTTGAAAACGTGCTCCACAGAAATGATGGGATCAGACATGAATGAGTTGTTAGTAGCAGTGAATAGACGTGACTTTAGCCGTTTGGGCTTGCTCGCGGGCGGGTTGGGGCTATTGTCGCCGCTCCTCGCTATGGCACAAGCAAAGCCACAAGCCAAAGCGCGCACTGTACTCGTGGTGGGCGATTCGCTCAGCGCGGAATACGGCCTGCGCCGGGGCACAGGCTGGGTGGCGCTGCTGGAAAAGCGCTTGGCCTTCGAAAAGATCAGCGCTAGAGTGGTCAACGCCAGCATCAGCGGCGACACGACCTCGGGCGGCCGCTCGCGCATCGCTGCGCTGTTGAAGCAGCATCAGCCTAGCCATGTGATCATTGAGTTGGGGGGCAACGATGCCCTGCGCGGCCTGCCCCTGAAAATGACTGAGGACAATTTGAATTTCATGACCGAGGCTTCGCAAAAAATCGGTGCGAAAGTGCTGCTGCTGGGTATGCAGGTGCCACCCAACTATGGCGCGGATTATTCGAAGCAGTTTGCCAAGGCGTTTGAGTCTGTGGCCGCTGCGCGTAAAGTGCCTCTTGTGCCATTTTTCCTACAAGGTGTGGCCGATGTGGCTGAGCCTTTGAAATTCTTCCAAAATGACCGGATTCATCCAAAGGAAGAGGCTCATCCGATCATGCTCAACAATGTCTGGCCAGCTCTGAAGAAAATCCTCTAAATGCCATTGCAAAAAATAGCAGCGCAAGATGCGCTGGGCAGCCTCGCAGAATTCAGCACGATCATTGATGCGCGCAGCGAATCTGAATACGGCCTAGATCGCCTGCCCGGCGCAGTCAATTGGCCCACTTTGACCAATGCGCAGCGCCAGCAAATAGGCACGGAATACGTCCAAGTCAACGCCTTTGAAGCCAAGAAACGCGGCGCAGCGCTGGCTGCAAAAAACATCGCTGCGCACATTGAGCGCGAAGTCATCCCGCTGCCAAGAAACTGGAAGCCACTGATTTACTGCTGGCGCGGCGGCAAGAGGAGCGGCTCACTCGCTTTGGTGCTCTCAGAAATCGGTTTCCAAGTGACGCTGATTGACGGCGGCTACAAAGCCTTTCGCGCGAGTGTGGTGGAAGACACCGCGCGATTGGCCACGCAGTTCAACTACCGCATCATCTGCGGACCCACTGGCAGCGGTAAAACTCGTCTGCTGCAAGGCTTGGGTAGCGCAGGCGCACAAATTCTCGATCTGGAAGCACTGGCCGAACATCGCAGCTCGGTGCTCGGGATGATTCCCGGCCAAGAGCAGCCGAGCCAAAAACAGTTTGACATGCGCATCTGGCATACCCTGCGCCAGCTCGATCCCTCGCGCACCGTGTGGGCGGAGAGCGAGAGTAAAAAAGTGGGCAATGTGAGCATTCCCGATCAGCTCATGCAAACGCTGCGCGAGAGCCCCTGCGCACGTGTGGAGCTGCCGCTAGACGAGCGCGTAGCGCTGCTGCTGGAAGACTATGATTTTTTCGTGAAAGATCCAGATTTTTTCTGCAAACGGCTCGATGTGTTGCGCGATCTGCGCGGCCATGAGCAGATCAATGCTTGGCAACAGATGATTCGCAGCGGCAATATGGCGCAGGTGGTGGCCGAGCTGCTAGAAAAGCATTACGACCCGGGCTACCTCAGCTCCACGCGGCGTAATTTCAAACAGTTCGACGCTAGCATTTTGATAGCTGGTAGCGCACGTTCTACATGGGCAGATAGCGCTTTTCTTTCAAAAATTAGGCGAGATGGTGAAGTCTGAAGCTAAGACTTCTTCAGGTGATATGTAAGCGCAGCGGCGATACAAAACTGCAATTCTTTTTTAAGCAACGGCTCGCTCATTTTGAGCAGGATGGCACGATTGCCTTCAAACTGAAAATCCTCGGTGAACAGGCTTCTGAACGTGTCCACCAGCCCGGTATTGCAATTGAAATACAAAGCCAATTGCTCTGGCGTTTTCGGCTTCCAATCCATCCGCACCGTGCTGCCGCTGCGAGTCTGCACAGTCAGGTAAGCGGGCTCGCTCCATTTGAGCGTCTCTTTCAGTGGGCCAATGGCTCGGTTCTGCGCGGCCACAGCAAACACCAGCTCGCGCAAGGCCAGCATTTTCTTTTTCACGGCTGCTGGGTAGCGATCAAACTGCGCAGCCACTTGAGGGTCTTGAAAAGGTGTCAACACAACATATTCCTGATCTCAGAGATTGATTGATCCGATTCGTTGAAATATAAACCGTTCGCCCTGAGCCTGTCGAAGGGCTGGCGAGGACTTCGACAGGCTCAGCCCGAACGGAGATTGATCCTTGATCAAACTCAATCTACCGCATGGCATGTGCATCGTCTGCTGCCGATCTTTACATCGGCTTGATCGTTCTTAATCACTATGTTTTTAATAGCAAACCGTGCACGTTCTATAACGGCTATCATCGTATTTCGTTCATAAAAATGCATGCAGATCCGCCATCGAGCATGCAAGGAGACACCGTCTTGAAACCACTGCGCCGCGCCCTCATTGTCTTGCTCTCGCTCCTAGCCCTCTTGGCCGCCTACATGCTGCTCTGGCCTGTGCCGATTCAGCCTGTCGCCTGGGAAGCATCCAAAGCACCCGGCTACACCAGCGCGCATGCCGTCAATACGCGTTTGGCGAATTTGCAAAAAATTGAAATTGGAAAAGAAGTCGGCCCCGAGCATTTGGCCATCGGCCCCGATGGCAAGCTCTATGCCGCGATGGCCAGCGGCAATATTTTGCGTATGCAGCCCGATGGCAGCGCGCAGGAAGTGTTCGTCAACACGCAAGGCCGCGTGCTCGGTTTTGATTTTGATGCAGCGGGAAACTTGATCGCAGCCGATGCGATGCGCGGCTTGCTCTCGATTGCGCCCGACAAACAAATCACCGCTCTCGCGGATAAGGTCAATAGCGATCCGATTCGCTATGCCAATTCGATTGTCGTGGCCAAGAGCGGCAAGATCTATTTGAGCGATGCCTCCACGCGCTTTGCGCCGAAAGACGTAGGCGGCACATTTGAAGCCAGCGTGCTCGACATCATCGAGCAATCATCAACGGGGCGCATTCTGGAATACAACCCCGCCACCAAAGCCACGCGCATCGTGGCACGCGGCTTGAGCTTTGCCAACGGTGTGGCCTTGTCTGCCAACGAGCGGCAAATCTTCGTGGCCGAAACCGGCAAATACCGCATCTGGCGCATTGACGTCAACGCCAGCGACCTCGACGTGCGCCAAACCAGCGGCATGAGCGGTGCAACCCACATCGTCTTGCCCAACCTGCCCGGCTACCCAGACAACCTCATGCGCGGCCTGCCCACGGCAGATGGCAAACCCAAACTCTGGATCGGCTTGGTCAAACCGCGCAGCGCAGTGGTCGACGGCATGGCCGAAAAGCCCTTCCTGCGCAGCATGACCCTGCGCCTGCCCCGCTTTCTCTGGCCTATTCCCCCGCGCTACGGCCACGTCATCGCCTTCACGGAAGACGGCACGATTGTGCAAGATCTACAAGACCCAACGGGCGCTTATCCTGAGACGACCTCGGTGCTAGAGACCAAGGATCGTCTCTACATCCAGAGCTTGCATGCGAAAAATATTGCGTGGATGAAGCGGCCTTGAGGCTTGTACAAATTCTAGATTTTCTGTAATTCTTGATCAACAACAAGATAATTTCTATATGCAACTTGGTTTATGTCAGCTTTGCGGGGTCGAGAAGAACCTCTGCGACTCCCATGCGCTCCCAGATTCTGCATTCCGCTCACTTTTCAGAAACAGTAACGGAAAAGCTGTTGCTTTTGTAGATGATTCAACTACACCGACCTCATACTCCTCTGACAGTTGGAGCGAACCCTTGTTGTGCGAAATGTGTGAAGCAGATCTAAACAATCGCTACGACAGTTATGGTATTGCTGTCTTACAAGGGCGTGCCAACAGGGTTACCGTCAGCAGAGGAGACGCGGGAGTAACCTTCTCTGGCATTGATCGTCAACGATTCCGGATGTTCGTCTTGTCAGTGATATGGCGTATGGCAGTGTCGCCCAACAAATCATATGGTTTCGTTGACATACCGTACGATCTTGAAAAAGAGATTCGTGATTCTTTGAGAAACAATTTACGCGTCCGTCCGTATGTTGCCGAAGTCGGGATCTGTAGATTGAGAGAATCCACAGGCATTCAATCTCTTTCGATGGAAAATCTTCGGAGAATTCTAATCAGTCCGCTCCCAAGAAATTACGGTGATTTTCAGTCCATATTCTTCTTGCTGTTCGGCTTTGTCATTGAGGTCTTTTTTCCTCGTCCGCCAAAGAAAATTGTTCGAGGTGTTGGCATGGTTTCAGGTACGAATAAAGTGCTGTTCGCCCCATACCAAGAAGTAAGGCAATTCCCAGAGTTACTTGATCTATTGGTTGCAGCCCTCGATAAGCACGAAAAAGGTTTGACCAAAGTTACCCCTTCGTAGGGAGTTGATAGTCTGAATTAGTCTTCGTTTCTAAGCGCAGCAATCACCTCCGTTGGCGCTTGCACCAATTCAATCAACACGCCCTCGCCCGCTATCGGAAATTCATCGCTGGCCTTGGGGTGCAGAAAAGTAATGTCATAACCCGCTGCTCCTTTGCGGATACCGCCTGGAGCGAAGCGGACACCGTGCTTTGTGAGCCATTCGACGGCTAGTGGCAAATCGTCTACCCAGAGGCCGACGTGATTGAGTGGCGTGGTGTGGACGGTTGGCTTTTTGTCGATGTCTAGCGGTTGCATGAGATCAACCTCCACCGCATGCACGCCGCTGCCTATGGAGCAGATGTCTTCATCCACGTTTTCTCGCTCGCTGACGAAGGTGGATTTGACATGGAGACCGAGCATATCGACCCAGAGTTTTTGTAGGCGCTTTTTATCTGTACCGCCGATGGCGATTTGCTGAATGCCCAGGATTTTGAAGGGGCGTGGGGTGCTCATACGCGAAGGTCTTTCATGGAAATGGTGGCCGTTTGCAGGCTGCGGCCTTGGGTATCTTTGAGTTGCAATTGCACTTGCGCTGTAGCCCAATTCACATCAACGAGGCCGTAATGATTCACGCGAACCAAATCGCTAACTCGGTTCGGCCCGGCTTCGCTCGCGTTTGCCCACGCATGCGTGAGGCCGCTGGAGGTCATCTCCCAGAGCGAATAAGGCATGGCGCTGGCCTCGCGATACATTGCGCCGATATGCCGATCACCCGAGAGCAGGATCACGCCTTGCGCATTCGTGCGAGCGATGGTGTCTAGCAGCCGCTGGCGCTCACGCGGCAAATTGCCCCAGCGCTCCCAGCCGTGGCCATCGGCGAGCACTTGAATGCCGGAGTAGATGAGGCGAATCTGCGCGGGCATCCTGAGCTGCGCCTCTAGCCACTGCCATTGCGCTTCGCCGAGCATGGTTTTCTCAAGAGAAGGATCTGGAATGTAGCGCTCTTGGCCGGGCAGCCCGGGAATCAAAGGGCGAGAGAGCTGCGAGCGAAACCAGCGCGTGTCGAGCAAGATGATTTGAATGCGCTTCTCGCCCAAGCCGATGATTCGCGCGTCATACAGACCATCGCGCGTGCGGGAAGCATGATTTTGCGGATATTTGAAAAAATCCAGCAACGCTAGCTTGGAGGCTTGCTTGCCCGCAAACTCAGCTCCGCCATCGTTGAAGCCGTAATCGTGGTCATCCCACATGGCCATATAGGGCACGTTGCGCATGAGCTGCGCCATGCCTTCCTGCTGCGCCGCCACGGTATACGCCTCTTGCAATTGCGCGAGTGACCAAGGCTGATCGCTGGCATAGACGTTGTCGCCACCGAAGAGGTGCAGATCAGGGCGGTCTGCAAGAATCGTCTGCCAAATGGGTTGTGCGATCTTTTGATTGGCGCATGAGCCTAGGCTGAGCCGCCAAGTGTCTGTACCCGTTGCACTGCTTGCATAGACAGATTGACGAACAGCATGCATCGCCACGGCGGCAGCAGGCAGCACATGTCTGCGCCTCATGGATACTCCTGATTTAATAGCACACTGCGCATATTTTATAACGGCTAGAGGCCAAAAATACTTCAAAAATGTCGAGGAATATGCTCACAACTTGCGTACACCCACCGCAAGCATCTGCAACCACGCAGCGCCAAGCGAGCCATTGAGATCAATCGCGCGGCATGCGCCTTCATGCACGCTGACACTGAAGCCTTCTGCTCTCGCATCTAGCGCCGTCCATGCGACGCAGAAATCGGTGGCTAAGCCGCAGACATGCACGTTTTGGATCCCGCGTGCTTTCAAGTAAGCGCCAAGCCCTGTCGTGCGGCCGTCGGCTTCTTTGAAAGCGGAATAGCTGTCCACGCCTGCATGAAAACCTTTGCGGATGATGAGCTGCGCGTGAGGAATGTGCAGGTCGGCATGCACCGCTGCGTCATGCGTGCCTTGAATGCAATGATCCGGCCAGAGCACCTGATCGCCATAGGGCATCTTCATCAAGTCATAAGGATTTTTACCGGCATGGCTGGAGGCAAAGGAAGCATGGCCTGCGGGATGCCAGTCTTGCGTGAGCACGACGTTGGAAAACTTCGCAGCCAGCGCATTGATGATGGGAACGACTTCACACCCAAGCGGCACAGGCAGGCCACCGCCGGGCATGAAGCCGTTTTGCACATCGACGACGATGAGAGCGGTATGTGCGTTCATGCGAACTCTACGATAGGCTGATCCACACTCAACGATTCCCCCTTAGTAGCCAGCACCTTGCCCACCACGCCATCGGCCGCAGCAAACAACACGTTCTCCATCTTCATCGCTTCAATCACAGCCACACGCTCACCGGCTTGCACCTTCTGCCCCACCTGCACCGCCACATCGACCAACAAGCCGGGCATGGGCGAGAGCACATACTTGCTCATGTCGGGCGCTTGCTTGTGCGGCATGAGCTTGTGCAGCTCGGCAGCGCGTGGTGAGAGCACGAGTGCATCAATCTGCGTGCCGTTGTGCAACACGCGATAAACCAGCGGATTGCTGCGTGTGCCGCGCTCGACTTGCGCTGTGAACGGCTGAGCGTTGATCGTGCCGTGAATGGCGATATCGTTGAGCCTTGAATTGCTATGAATTTCATAGCTAATCGCGCTTATTTTTAAACGGGCAAAGCCCACTTTGCCTTGAATTTCTTCCACATGCACGGGCGTGTAGGTGTGCGCGCCATGCGCATCCAGCGTGATCACCACGTAATCGCTCTCCAACTTCACCTCATAACCCACCAACTGCCCGCTCATGCCTGCAGCGCGCTCATGCGTCTTGCGGCGCACGAAAGCGGCGATGGCTTTGAGCACATTCGGATCATCATGCGGCACGTCCTCGCTAGAGAAACCTTTGCCGTAGTTCTCCGCAATGAAACCTGTATTGAAATCTCCACTCACGAATTTCGGATGCGCCAAGAGCGCCGCCTGAAACGGAATATTGCTCTGAACACCGCGAATCACAAAGGCATTGAGCGCTTCGCGCATCTTGGCAATTGCCTCAGCGCGGCTTTGGCCGTGCACGATCAGCTTGGCAATCATCGAGTCGTAATACATCGGGATTTCACCGCCATCTTGCACGCCCGTGTCCACACGCACACCTTGCAAATCTTGCGTGTTGCCTTGAAACATGCTTTGCTGCGGCGTTTGGAAGCGCACCAAGCGGCCGGTGGAAGGCAGAAAGTTACGGAACGGATCTTCCGCATTGATCCGGCATTCCATCGCCCAGCCATTGCGCTGTACATCGTTTTGCGCAATAGGCAAATTTTCACCAGCAGCCACGCGAATCATCAACTCGACCAAATCCAGCCCCGTGATGCATTCCGTGACCGGATGCTCCACCTGTAGGCGAGTGTTCATTTCTAGAAAATAGAAATCCTGATTTTTGCCCACCACGAATTCCACCGTACCGGCGCTTTGATACTTCACGGCTTTGGCCAGCGCCACAGCTTGCTCGCCCATGGCCTTGCGCGTGGCTTCAGTGATAAACGGCGACGGTGCCTCTTCAATCACTTTTTGGTGACGGCGCTGGATCGAGCACTCGCGCTCGTTCAGGTAAATCACATTGCCATACGCATCGCCCAGCACCTGAATCTCAATATGGCGCGGCTGTTCCACGAATTTTTCAATGAACACGCGATCGTCGCCAAAGCTGTTGCGCGCCTCATTGCGGCAGCTCGTGAAGCCCTCAAACGCCTCTTTGTCGTTAAACGCCACGCGCAGCCCCTTGCCGCCACCGCCCGCGCTCGCTTTGATCATCACGGGGTAGCCAATACCCTTGGCAATTTTCACCGCACTCTCCGCAGTTTCAATCGCATCGTTGTAGCCCGGTATGCAATTCACACTTGCCGCAGCCGCCAGCTTCTTAGATGCAATCTTGTCGCCCATCGCCGCAATCGAATAGTGCTTCGGGCCAATGAAAATAATGCCCTCTTCTTCGCAGCGCTTGGCAAAGCTCTCGTTTTCGCTCAAGAAGCCATAGCCCGGATGAATCGCCTCAGCGCCAGTGGCTTTAGCAGCAGCAATGATCTTGTCAGCCACCAAATAGCTTTCTCGCGAAGGCGGCGCACCGATATGCACCGCTTCGTCCGCTAATTGCACATGCCGCGCTTCTTTGTCAGCATCGGAATACACCGCCACAGTAGCAATGCCCATCTTCTTGGCCGTAGCCATCACCCGACAAGCAATTTCGCCACGGTTGGCGATTAAGATTTTTTTAAACATAGTCACTCTTTCAAAAACACTCACATTTAAACTTTGGCTCGCGTCGCCATCCTGTAGCGTTAGTACCCGTGTAAAGAGGATTCACTGGCACTAGAGTCATAGCCCCGTTCTTCGGCTCACAGCTTTTCTTACAAGATCGTTGTCTTGCAGCCTCAATATCCTTTTGCGTCTCTCGCCTAGATTCAGCTGTATGTAAACACTGAGAGAGAAGAAGCGTCATAGCGATTAAGCAAAACATTGCAATCCAAAAGCGATGCCATCCACTTTTCTTTAAAGAGTAGCGATCAGCGAGCATTAAGGTTTTTGAAGATCGATGAGCGTATTGCGACAGATATTCAATCCATCGGCATGGCGATTAATTGCTTTGGACTTGTAGGCACTCATGGTTTAAGTGCCCTCACCATACGCGAACGCTTGCGGAGTGCGAATGCTTCTTCGCGTTCAGCCTGCGCGATGGTTTGTATCGGCTCGATGAATACAGAATCGAAATGACTGACCGCCTGTACTGCCCCAGCAACTCGTACCAGCAATAACAATGATCCTTGTCCGCGCGACTCAAGTCTTCTGATCGACGACAAAGAAGCTGATGTCATGTCTGCAACTTGCTGCTGACTCAAATTACGCATCAAACGCAAACGCTTGATGCGAGCACCCAATTCGGTACAAATATGCTCTGATGAATAAAGATTAAATGTTCTCATGTGAACGATAAAAGCATAATTCTGGGTTTAAAGCGTCATAGATGAACGCTTAGTTAATTGCCTCAAAACGGGAGATTTTGCATCCGTGCAAAGAGGAAAGATGTCTAAGTTACGCAAGGCTGCACTCAGTTTCAATTGCAGAGCGGACTGCCTGAGTGTTTTGCGTAGGTAAAGGAGGAGGCACGCGCGAAGCGCCAGCCGGGGGACACGGAGCAAAAGACTCAGGCTGTGTGCTCCAGCACATATCGTCATGTCGTAACGATTTCATAAGATCATCACAGCGGAATATTCCCGTGTTTACGCCACGGATTTTCCAGTTTCTTATCTTTGAGCATCACAAGACTGCGGCAAATCCGCTTGCGTGTTTCATGCGGCAAGATCACATCATCGATAAAGCCGCGTGAGCCGGCGACGAAGGGGTTGGCGAAGCGGGCTTTGTATTCGGCCTCGCGCTGGGCGAGCTTGGCGGGGTCTTTCTTTTCTTCACGAAAGATGATTTCCACCGCACCTTTTGCACCCATCACGGCGATCTCAGCATTCGGCCAAGCAAAGTTCACATCGCCGCGCAAATGCTTCGATGCCATCACGTCATAGGCACCGCCATAGGCTTTGCGCGTGATCACGGTGATCTTTGGCACGGTGGCTTCGGCATAGGCATAGAGTAGCTTTGCACCATGCTTGATGATGCCGCTATATTCTTGGCTCGTGCCAGGCATGAAGCCGGGCACGTCAACAAAGGTGATGATTGGAATATTGAACGCATCACAAAAGCGCACGAAGCGTGCGGCTTTGATCGAAGATTTAATATCCAAGCAACCCGCGAGCACCAGCGGTTGATTCGCCACAATGCCTACGCTCTGGCCATTCATCCGCGCAAAACCAATCACGATGTTCTTTGCATACTCAGGCTGCAATTCAAAAAAATCGCCATCGTCTACCGTTTTGAGGATCAACTCCTTGATGTCATAAGGCTTGTTGGGATTCTCTGGCACGAGCGTGTCCAAGCTCATTTCCAAGCGATCCACAGCATCACCACTTAGGCGCACGGGTGCTTTCTCGCGGTTGCTCAAAGGCAAGTAATTGAAAAAGCGGCGCAACATGACGAGCGCCTGCACATCGTTGTCAAAAGCCAAATCTGCCACGCCACTTTTGGTGGTGTGCGTGATCGCGCCGCCCAGCTCTTCAGCGGTCACTTCTTCATGCGTCACAGTCTTGACCACTTCTGGCCCGGTGACAAACATATACGAGCTGTCTTTCACCATGAAGATGAAATCCGTCATCGCCGGCGAATACACGGCGCCTCCAGCTGAAGGCCCCATGATCATGCTGATTTGCGGAATCACGCCACTGGCCAACACGTTTTTCTGGAATACATCTGCATAGCCGCCCAGCGATGCCACGCCTTCTTGAATGCGTGCACCGCCTGAGTCGTTCAATCCAATGACGGGTGCACCCACTTTCATGGCCTGATCCATCACCTTGCAAATCTTCTCGGCATGCGCCTCTGAAAGCGCACCGCCAAACACCGTGAAATCTTGGCTGAAGGCGAAGGCCAAGCGACCATTGATCATGCCGTAGCCTGTGACTACGCCGTCGCCTGGGATTTTGTTGTCTTGCATGCCAAAGTCCGCGCAGCGGTGCTCGACAAACATATCCCATTCTTCAAAGCTGCCTTCGTCAAACAACACCTCCAGCCGCTCACGCGCTGTGAGTTTGCCTTTGGCATGCTGCGCATCAATGCGCTTTTGCCCGCCGCCGAGTTTGGCAGCGGCTCGTTTCGATTCAAGTTGTTCGAGGATGGTTTGCATGTGATTTTTTCCAATTCTTTATTTGACTAATCTGCGCATCATTAGCTGCAGATACATGGCTTGCATAGCCGCTTGGGTGCTCACAAGATCTTTTCCCCAAGGCTTGCGGGAAGTAGGCAGATAACGAAGCCAAGCCAAGCGACGGCATTGCTCAAACAATGCCTCGCGCACATCGCTGCGCTCACGATCCAACAATTCGGTAAGCGCAGCTTGCAAAACATCCACAGGAGCCGCCAAGCTATAAACGGTGCTTTGAAGAAAGATCAACCAATCGCGCACCTGCGCTTCCAACTGGGTCATCACCATAGTTGGATCATCTTCAAAATCAATCATGCCTGCGATGTATTGATTCGACTCTTGTTGTCCTACAATAATGTTACGAGCAAAGCATTGACTCAGATACTGCCCAGCGTCATGAACCAAGACGATTTGCAGCAGAGCCGACTTCCATAATTCAAACGCATCAAATCCTTGCCCGCGTAATTGTGCAGCCAAGTCGCTCCCGCCCAAGTAACGCATGACGAAGTACTCGGGTGCAATATGCATCACCTCAGGCACCAAAATGGCAGCATCCGCCATCGCCTTCAATCGCGCAAGCTCCACCTCTTGCGAAGCCTGCCCACCCGGCACTGGCACCGGCTTCATAGCCCCCACGCCCACCAAGCGCCCAATCAACCAAAGCAGCCTGTGCCGCCAAGGCCCGCGCTTGGGGCGCTGCCCTTTCACAATCATTTTTCCTTCTGGCAAATCAAAAATCTGCACGCGATCTTTGCGCCAACCTGTCGCATCTTCTATCTTCGCAATCGAACCTGTACTCAGCGTCATAGCGCATCCTTAAAAGTCAGCTCTTGCAGCAATTGCCGAGCCGCAACCGATGCGGGCAATTGGCCAGAGCGCACTTGATCTTGTATTTTTTGCAATTGCATTTTGACTCGCTTTGCCTGCAAAAAATTGCGCTTCAAATCAGCCTCAATCCGCTCCCACATCCAGCTCACAGCCTGCGCCTGCCTGCGCTGCAGCAATTGCCCCGAGCCTTCGCGGCCAGTTCTGAAACTTTTCACAACATCCCAAAATTGCGCCACGCCTTCATTCTTCAAAGCAGAAAGCAGCATCACGCGCTGCAGCGCATCGGTCTTCTCGTGCGCATCATGCCCATGCATCTCAAAAATCCGCATGCTGCTCACAATCTGCGCCTGCGCCCTGGTGGCAGCATCGGGATCAATATCCGCCTTGTTGATCACCACCAAATCCGCCAGCTCCATCACGCCTTTTTTGATCGCCTGCAAATCATCACCTGCATTGGGCAACTGCATGAGCACGAAAAGATCCGTCATCGCCGCCACAGCAATCTCGCTCTGCCCCACTCCCACAGTTTCTACGATCACGATGTCGTAACCCGCCGCTTCGCACACGAGCATCGCCTCGCGTGTGCTCGATGCCACGCCGCCCAAGGTGCCACTGCTTGGGCTCGGGCGAATAAACGCTTTCTCGTGAACCGACAACATCTCCATCCGCGTCTTGTCGCCCAGAATCGAGCCCCCCGATATGCTCGAAGATGGATCAATCGTCAAGACCGCCACGCTATGCCCCAGAGCAATCAAATGCAGGCCCAGCGCTTCAATAAACGTGCTCTTGCCAACGCCTGGCACACCGCTGATCCCAAGGCGAAAGCTCTTTCCCGTATGCGGCAACAATGCCGTGAGCAATTCATCCGCTTGCGCCCGGTGATCGGCACGCGTCGACTCCAGCAACGTAATCGCTTTAGCCATCGCGCGGCGCTGCGCCATGCTTGGCGCACCCACAATTTCCTGCACAGCCATACTCACGCAAAAGCCTTGCGAATCTGCTCCAGCACGTCTTTGGCGCTGGCCACAATCGGCGTGCCGGGGCCGTAGATACCTTTTACGCCGGCATCGTAGAGAAATTCATAATCTTGCCGAGGAATCACGCCGCCAACGAAGACGATGATGTCGTCTGCGCCTTGTTTCTTGAGCTCTGCAATGATGGCGGGCACCAGCGTTTTATGCCCTGCTGCGAGCGTGGACACACCCACCGCATGCACATCGTTTTCAATCGCTTGCCGGGCGCATTCCTCGGGCGTTTGAAACAGCGGCCCCATGTCTACATCGAAGCCTAAATCTGCATACGCTGTGGCCACGACTTTGGCACCGCGATCATGCCCGTCTTGGCCGAGTTTCGAGATCATCACGCGCGGGCGGCGACCTTGCGCTTCGCCGAATTCAGCGATCTCGGATTTGAGTTTGTCCCAGCCCTCGGCTGAGTCGTAAGCAGCAGCGTACACACCAGTCACCTTTTGCGTATCGGCCCTGTGGCGGCCAAAGATTTTTTCCATTGCATCGCTCACTTCGCCTACTGTAGCGCGAGCGCGGATGGCTTTCACAGCAGCGTCTAGCAAATTGCCTTCGCCACTCTCTGCTATAGAAGTTATAGCAGCTAATGCAGATTCTACGACGGCTACATCCCTATTTTGCTTAATATTCTTAAGCCTAGCGATCTGCGCATCCCGCACTGCCACATTGTCAATCGCTCTCGTCTCAATCGCGTCTTCTTCCGCCAGCTTGTATTTGTTCACCCCTACGATCACGTCGCGGCCAGAATCAATACGGGCCTGCTTCTCAGCCGCTGCCGCTTCAATTTTCAGCTTAGCCCAGCCGCTATCTACGGCTTTCACCATGCCGCCCATGCTTTCCACTTCTTCAATGATTTTCCACGCCGCATCAGCCATGTCTTGCGTGAGTTTTTCCATCATGTAGCTGCCGGCCCACGGGTCTACCACGGCGCCGATGTGCGTCTCTTCCTGGATGATGAGCTGCGTGTTGCGCGCTATGCGCGATGAAAACTCGGTAGGCAGTGCAATCGCCTCGTCAAACGAATTGGTATGCAGGCTCTGCGTGCCGCCAAACACCGCCGCCATCGCCTCAATCGTGGTGCGCACAATGTTATTGTACGGGTCTTGTTCAGTAAGCGACCAACCAGATGTTTGGCAGTGCGTGCGCAGCATTAAACTCTTAGGCTGCTTGGCATCAAAGCCCTTCATGATGCGGCACCACAGCAGGCGCGCGGCGCGCATTTTGGCCACTTCTAAATAGAAGTTCATACCAACGGCCCAGAAAAACGAGAGCCGCCCGGCAAACTCGTCTACATCCATGCCTTTGCCAATGGCCGTCTTCACATATTCTTTGCCATCGGCCAAGGTAAAGGCCAGCTCCAGCGCCTGGTTAGCGCCCGCCTCTTGCATGTGATAACCGCTAATAGAAATGGAGTTGAACTTCGGCATGTTCTTAGCCGTGTATTCAATAATGTCGCCAATGATGCGCATGCTGGGCGCGGGCGGGTAGATGTAGGTGTTGCGCACCATGAACTCTTTAAGAATGTCGTTCTGTATCGTGCCGCTTAGCTGCGCCTGCGCTACGCCCTGCTCCTCTGCCGCCACGATGTAGCCCGCCAGCACCGGCAGCACCGCGCCGTTCATCGTCATGCTCACGCTCACTTTGTCCAGCGGAATCTGGTCGAACAAAATCTTCATGTCCTCCACGCTATCAATCGCCACGCCCGCCTTGCCCACATCGCCCGTCACGCGCGGGTGGTCCGAGTCGTAGCCACGGTGTGTGGCTAAATCAAACGCCACGCTCACGCCCTGCCCGCCCGCAGCCAAGGCCTTGCGGTAAAACGCATTTGACTCTTCAGCGGTCGAGAACCCCGCGTATTGCCGAATTGTCCACGGCCGCACCGCATACATCGTGGCCTGCGGGCCGCGCAAGTAGGGCTCAAAGCCGGGCAGCGTGTGGGTGTGCGGCAGGTCTTTCACGTCGTCCGCCGTGTACAGCGGCTTCACCGCAATGCCATCGGGCGTGTGCCAGTTAAGCGCATCTACATTGCCCCCCGGGGCAGATTTGGCTGCGGCCTTGGCCCAGCCGGCCAGCGTGGCGGTTTTGAAGTTGTCAGGCGCAGAGCTAGCGGGCATTGAATTAACGGGCTTAGTGTTGTCAGTCATAGCTGGTATTTTACCCAAATTTTCATCCGTAATTATGAATTCAAAATTCAGTTTCGTGTAAACTAAGCATTCTATGAACGCCCCCGTCCCCCACAGCCGCCTAAAGCCGCGCCCCCTCTACGAAGAGGTAGCCGAGCTCCTGCGCCAGCGCATCTTTGCAGGCAAGGCAAGCGACATGGAACCCGGCGCATGGATAGACGAGCTCAAGCTGGCCCAAGAGTACGGCATCAGCCGCACCCCCCTGCGCGAGGCCATCAAAGTGCTGGCCGCCGAGGGCCTGGTCACCATGAAAATGCGGCGCGGCGCCTATGTGACGGAAGTTAATGCCAAAGATCTGCGCGATGTGTTTCATTTGATGGCCGTTTTGGAAGCGGATGCGGCAGCCACAGCCGCAACGAGCGCAACAGACGCGCAGCTCAAAGAGTTAGAGGCGATCCACCAGCAATTGGAAAAATCGACGAAAGACCGCGTTAAATTTTTCACCATCAACGAAGCATTTCACGTCAAACTGCTGGAAATCGCCAACAACCGCTGGCGCGACCAAATCGTGGCGGATCTGCGCAAAGTCATGAAGCTCAACCGCGCGCAATCTCTGCTCAAGGCAGGGCGGATTGAAGAGTCGCTGGCCGAGCACACCGCCATCATGGCAGCACTGAAAAAGCGCGATGCGGCGGCTGCGCAGGTCGCGATGCGCTCGCATATTGAAAGCGGGCAAGAGGCAGCGGGTTAGCCTAATCACCGCCGAGCTGCAAAGCCGAGATAGGTAACTCGGCGATGTGCTCAGGAAGATAACCGTGTTTGCGTGCACCACTTTTAAACTTAGAACTGATTCTGAAGCCTCTGAAAAAAATCCCTTCTCATTCACCAACTCCAGTCGAATCTGGCAAGGTACTCTTTTGAATCGGGATCGAGGATAAAACTGTTAAAGAGCTTGCGCCTCCCGACCGTCAGCATCGCCATGTGATTGGCAAAGACCGACGCGTTTCGCGCTGGCACACCGCCCGGTGCACCGGGTCGGCGTAAGTCAATTGCTCGTGAGCTCTCCTTGAACTCATGTGCGCCGTATGCCTCGGTGAATGCTGTAATCACTTCGGGCTTAAGGTCGGCTTTGACTTTGAGGATCCCGATTACTCCATCCTTAGTAGGAGGCCACCATATTTGCTTACCTTTCAACGGTGGATGGCCGCTGCGCACCTTTATTACTTCCCGGACTATGCTTGGAGCCTCGTTCCTAATCGCGCTTGAGGTAAGTTGTAGAACCCTAACAGTCCTTGTTGGTAACTCTATCTCTGCCTCGCGAATGAAGCCGAAGTGCAGGTCACCAGAGATCACGACGATCGCTTCTCCTTTAAATGCCGTAAGCGCCTGGGCGAAGCGGAAAAAACTGCCGGGATTGCTTCGCCACCCTTCATTGTCCAGCAACTCCCCGACGGCTTCACCTTTGCTAGATAGCCATTCTTGTAAGGACTCCAAAAAAGTGAACGAAAAGACGGGGACTGCACTGATGATGATCGGGCATTCGCTCGGCTCGACTGACGCCAGCCAAGCCTTCAGCGCCTCGAACTGGGCGGCGTTTGCGAGCGAATTGTCTGAGGAGACATTCTCTTTGTCTTCGAGGCCGTATCGACGCACCATCACTTCGGCGCGTACCCGTTGCGTACGAGTATCGATGTAGTAAACAGGAGGTGTCAGCGAGAACACGAAGTGCCACCGCATCCTGGTGCGCATCAAATCTTCGTAAGACGGTGCCGCCCCCTTCTTGCCCGAAATGTAGCTGCCTACCGTTCCGGCGATATCCTCAGCTGAAGGGCAGTCCTTCCGATCGGGGTCGTTACCAAACCCCTGAAAGACCCAAAACGCCGCAAGTGCATTCGCCACGACCCTGCGGCCCAGTTCGCTGTCACCTACTCGCTGCATCCAACCCTGTGACAAATTCCAGTCGTCGGTGACCTCGTGATCATCGAAAATCATGAGTGTTGACGCGTTGGCCATGAGCTTGGAAAGCGCCTGCGTCGCGGTGCGCGACTCCTCAAGCGCCTTGCGCTCCTTCTCCAAGGCTCTTGCGGAGAGCGCCGCCAATCTGTATCCGGTTCTATCGCCGTCGCGAAAAGCCACGTCGCTGGCTTTATCAGTCTCGCGCAAGATTCGTGTTTCTGATTCTTTCTTCAACGCCTCGGCCGATGGCCAAAGCGCTGCGTTAAACGATAGAAGATAGAACGCCGTGAATTCACAGAACGCAAGAAGATGATTGTCGCCCTCTCCGGTAGTAAAGTGGGCATTGCGGCGCAGCCAGTCGCCACGTGGCTCGCCCAAAGGTGGGATCGTTCCCCGATCTACCGGCAGCTTCGGCTCGGTGTCGCCGCCTAGTTGCCTGACAAGGGCGGCCAATGACCCCGTGAGTAGCTGCGACACGTCGTCAGCATATAGCTGGTCACCAGTGAGGAACAGGGCGTGCGGGCGCTTTAAGGACACACCAGTCTCGATAGCTTCGACAGCCGCTGGTATTGGGTCTCGCCCGTCCGCGTGGAGCTTGCGGCACGAGCCATACAGAATTCGGTAATCCGGGACGCGAGGCCCCGGTATCAACACTGCTGGGAAATGCTTGTTCTTAAAGCAGTAAGCATCATCATCCTTCACGATCGAAGTCCACTTACCCTTTTCAAGTTCGACTTCAATATCGTAGTGCACTAGGCTTCCTGGTAGATACCCATTGCCTGAGCGAGTCGGGATCCGAATGAGGTGCATTTGCATTAGCGGCGAGATCGAAAGCGCGGGCTTTTGAACGCTCTGACCTAGAACGTCAGCATCCGTATAGCCGCTCTTGCCGTCTGCAAGGCGAAACGTCCGTCCACGAACCGATACAGCGCGCGACAGCAATACCCAAACGTGCATCTCCTTTGATGAGACCCGGCGTACGATCGGGCCAGCAAGCCTCAAGGGTAATTGCGCCATTGCGTCCAATCAGAACGAAGGAAGTTGCCCCGCAGCGTTCTGCAGAATGACAAGGGTAGTCGGAACAGTCACAGACCATGGATCGCCATATGCCTTCTCCGTTCCAGGTGCATTCAGCTCCTCCTTAATCTCGTTGAGGATTGGCAGGTACTCGGGGCTAGATAGCTCCGGAACATCACCCGCGTTCGCAATGATCCCGGTCTCGAAATAGTTTGCCACCAGTTTCTCAAAGCCCGGTCGCACTGAAAGTACAAGCCGTGCAGATCCAGCACTAAGAAAAGCGCGAAACTGGTCGTTCTTGTCCTCGAGCAAAATATCTGTCTTCCACTGAGATTTACGACCCCAAAAGTACTCGTAGAACCGATAGGTCATTTGCTCCCATTCGAACGCTTGTTCGAAGAAAAGCACCGTGCGCGCGATGTTGTCGGCCTTCGTCATGTCAGGATATGGCCCGCCCGAAATCGGGTCGTCCAGCACGGCGTCGAAGCCAGTGAAGTTGTCGCGGCGTATGAGCGTCAATGCGGACTTCCTGAGCTCCCCTCGCACGATGCGTTCGTCAGATAGCGGGTTACGCCCGTACGGCCGCGCTTCATCCTGCTGTCGCTGCCGATCCAACTCGGCATTGAACACGGAAAGCATCGAGTTGTAAGCCGTCACCAATTCACCGAACAGCTTTGTCTGCCACTGCCGAAGCGCTCGATCCGTTCGGAAGCAGGTTACCTCGATCGAAATGGTGAACGCTGAGAAGTTGAGTGCAAAAAAGCCCGTGCCGATTTTCCCGATCTGGCCATCGAGGTATACCGTAACTTCTGCCGTGGCTGTAGTGAAGCGGGTGAGCGAAGTGCCCACGGTGACATCGGCGCTTGGATTTGTGCCCGTGTAGTATGAGCCTGCGAGCCTCACCCGCGCCGAGAGCGCTATGAACCCTTCCGGTACATCGATATCTGCGGCGTCGGGAACACCGGTGTTGGGACCAACCCCAGCCTTGGAGTAAACCTTAACCGCAGTGACGTACTGCTTGGGTGGAGGCGTGGCCGTTCCGATCTGATACTCCGCCGCCTTTTCGTACCAGTTGGCATCGTTAAGATCGCCTGGAATGAAGGTGATCGGCTTAGGCTTAACCAAGGTTGCCCCCTCAGCTTTTGCGCCCGAAAGACTTTGCTTGAAAAATGCGCTGGGCTCGGGAACCACTATCTCATAGAGCATCCGACGTCCATAGTTATAGACCTGTGCTTCGTAGATTTTGTTGACCCATTGATAGATGCCCGTCGCGCTCTTGTCCTTGGCGGAGAATTCATGCAGGTTGGTCTCGACGATCTGAAACAGTTTCTTTTCAGTCCTGCGAACGAGCGTTCTTTCCATGGTCCTGCTCACGGCTCTTGACACCACTTCCTTTGAAAACGTATTCGCCTGCCTCTTGGCATCCTGCTCTGCCGTGGACGAACTAGAAGAAAGATTCGTGCTCAATGTGACAGGCCCATAGGAGGCAGACAATGACATTCCCGCCTGCACCGAGTTGTCAGACTTTACGATTTGCTCGGCCTCCTGCTTAAGCTCTGCCTTGTCTGTGCTTTGTAGATCCCGTTCTTCCTCCTTACTCGTTTCAACCTCTGTGAATGTGTCTATCTCAAGACGGTCGGTGCGTTCGTGGTTCCTGCGGCGCGTTTCGCCGGCCATGCAGTTCTCGATGTGCGCGACCTCTCCAGCCTCGTATTTTTTGATCTTCTGTTTGACCACAAGAAGATCCGCGATTCCAACTGGTCTAGCCGCGCGCATCGTGTCGGTCGTTGAACTGCTATCTATCTGTGGGGTTGGCTTCAGATCCTGCGCCCGAAGCCATTGTGAACCGACTCGCACCAAGAGTGAGTCGTCTGGCTCAAGGATTCGAATACCCGCCATGTCATCCTGCAATGCACCGAGGAACTTGTCCGACAGATCGGGAGCAGACGTAGTTTCCAGATCCAGCACAAGCTCTGCGGCTGCCTGCCGAATATTGCTCTTACTAGCCACAAATGCCGCCGTCAGAGCCATATACGTGAAAGATGCGGGTGGGGGCGGCCGCGTGATTTGGTAGTCGGTGGGTTTGGCCGTGTCTAGATCTTTAATCGCCGCTTGGAATAAGTTGGCACGCGCCCGCAACGAATCCAATTTCGCGGCCTCGCCACGTAGTTCCTCCGCCCGCGCCTTTGCATGTGCACTCACAGTGACAAGCGCGTCGGCAAAGAGCTGCGCCGTTGACGGCATGACGACGGAAGCATTTATAACGGCCTTGACATACTCTCGCGTTTTGAGACCAAGATGCGAATCCGCTGCAAGTCTGACGAAATGAAATGCGCGAATGAGCGTCACCAATTTTTCCGTTGGGATCGTTGGCCGGACGTTCGTGAGCTTGGCAGCAAGCAAGATGTCCGAGATTTGTTGCTCGTCTTTCAAAAAATCGGCATCCACTGCTAGGCCACCAACCTTAGAACCAAGAGTCGCCTCGATCGTATCTTCGAACCACTTCACGCTGATCGCAGGGTCTTCCGCCTTCTTTTCAATGGCTTCAAAGAACTTTTGCATCCGGACACCGAATACGAGTTGATCGAGCTGCATCGCTTTATCAGCGAGCGTCTTTTCCAATACTTTATCCGGATTAACTCGTAATTTTTTATCCCAAAAATTATCTGTCAGCCAAATACCTAATGGTGAGGCCGCAGACAACTCAATCTTTAAAGACACTTCTTGCGCAGGACGAGCCTGCATAAATTTGAAAATTTCCATTCCCACATCCTTTTAAACCTATGCGCAAGCATGGGTTAAGTTACTTCACCTCGCAAACGTCTTCGAAACTTAAAAGCAAGGTCTAGGATGTCATGGTAACCGAGCTGCCGGAAATCACAAGATGTTTCATACTAACAAGTGACTAGAGGCAACTCGTACAGGCAGAAGCATTAAAAAGAGGGTAATTGATTGGGATGTCAGCGGCAGACGGCAGGTGAGCTGCAGATTTGCTAAGCTTTTAATAGCTGCTCCTACGTTGTGCTTTTACCCCGCAGCCTGATTTGCATCCGAAAACAACGATACACAATCCTGGCCCGGCAAACCAAGGATGGCGTTTGGAGAAATATCTTTCTGCCGGCTTTTGTAGCTGCTAACTTAGCTTTTACTCGATTGCAGAACGTCGGCGTCACCCCAAAAGGGTAAGCTGTACGCGGCTGACCCGGCGTAGCCAGTGCGGCATGCACGATCTGAAATAGATCCGATATCTTGAATACTATGAAGCAAAACTCACCAGCGTTACCATCATGGCGGTTCGTTAGCAGGTTGCGCCGTTTATTTGGTGCGCTCCTTAAACGCGAGTAAGTAGTCGCGCCAAAAAGCCGACTGCATGTTAGAAACAAAATAAAGTCACACCCCAAACGGCAAAACACGATGAACACCTTTGACTTTGAGCTTTTCGTGATCGGCGCCGGCAGCGGCGGCGTGCGCGCTGCGCGGATGGCTGCGGCTACGGGGGCGCGGGTTGCGGTGGCCGAGAGTGGTGCGTTGGGTGGCACTTGTGTGAATGTGGGCTGTATCCCGAAGAAACTGTATCGCTATGCGGCGCACTATGCGGAGGCTTTTGAGCAGGCCAAGGGCTACGGCTGGCAGGTGGATGCGCATCCGGCTTTGGATTGGCGCGCGCTAAAGGCCAATCGCGCAAGAGATCACGCGGCTCAATGGCGTGTATGGCCGCTTGCTAGATGGCTTAGGCGCGAAGCTGTTTCGCCGGTGAGGGCAGTCAACACATCAAAAGCTCAAGTTGCGATGCGAGCGCGTATCAACAGCGGGCAGACGGCTGCTGCTGGCTGAGTTTCAATCCTCGCCAGCCGCCTGCATCGCAGCCTCCACCGCGCCACTTTTCACCGCCTTCTTAAAAGCCGCATAGTCCGCCTCGTTTTGATCGGCATAGGCGAATGCGTGGCGGCTGATGGCTGCATCAAAAGTGTCGCCTTTGCCAATGTAGCCGGCGATCAAGGCCGGATCGCCGGCCTTGGCTTGCGAGCGGGCGAGCGCGTATCCACAGGCCTGTGCGTAGTCGGCCATCTCGGAGGCGCTGAAGAGGGTCACGTCAAGCGTGCCTTTCATATCGCGCAACTGACGCACATAAAACTCGGCGCCTTGGGCTTTGTTGCTGGCCCAGCCGAGGAATACATCGCTGGTGGCTTGGGAGAGGCGCTGGCCATCAACGATTCTTTGACCATTGTGCGCATGCTTTTTGAGACCCAGTGGCGCGGTCAACACCGAATCGCGCGCTTGCTTGAATTGCAAAAACAGCGGGTGATGCCCGTCTGCTGCAAACAGCGCCACGAAGCAGCGCGTGCCCACCGAGCCAATGCCCGGTACCTTGACGGCCACATCCATCAACTCATAGCGATCAAACAACACCTGCCGATCCGCGCTCAAGCTGCTGCGGTATTGAATGAAAAAATCTTGAATCCCTTGCTCGAATTTACCGATCTCCCGCGCAGTAGCATGCGCCTCGTGATACACCCAAGGTGGCGTGTCTTTGATGCGCATCTCCTTGCCTGCCGGGCCATCCACCCATTCCACAGCATCACTCACCAGCTGCTTGCTGCCTTTAGCGCGAGCCTTTTCAATCGCCGCTTTTTCCACTTTGCTCGCGCCGCCAATTTCAAGCAAGGTCTCGGAAGTCATTTGGTGATACCAGACATCCAGCGTATCCATCTCGGCAAATTCCAGCATGCGCTGGTGGTAAGTGTCGAGCAGGATTTGCACAATGCTTTCAATCGCAGACTTTTTAAAGCCGCGTTCACGACTGGCGATCACAAAGCTGGCCGCCAAACGCCGCACATCCCAGTCAAATGGGCCGGGCACGGTTTCATCAAAATCATTCAGGCCAAACAGCAGCCTGCGCTCTGGGCTGGCAAACAAACCAAAATTAGACAAATGCGCATCGCCGCAAAGCTGCACCTGCACGGCGCAGCGGGGCGTTTGCGCCAGATCGTGCGCCATCAGCATGGCAGCGCCGCGATAAAACGCAAAAGGGCTCTCGAGCATGCGGCCATAGCGAATGGGCAGCAATTCGGCGATCCGCCCTTCGTTGGAAGCGGCGAGCAAAGCCAGCGGATCGCGCCCACCGCTTTCGTGCAGCGCCAAAGCAGCGCGCGGGCAGTTTTGCCGCGCTAGGCGGCCAAGCTCGTAGCGTTGCGCAAGTGAACCTCGGCCAATCAGATGATCTGTGTTGCTTTTCATGCGTCAATGATGGCGCAAGACTGGCTAAACAAACACCACTGTGGCTCGGCGGGCTATCTCCTCGCCATGCTCTTGCAGGGCATCAGGGTCAGGTCTGCCATTTCCAAAAAGCACTACTTTCGCTACATATTTAGCAGCTGCTTACGCTATGTTTTATTGGGCTACAGACCAATTACCCTCTGAAAACTCGTCTTCCAATGCGTCTGTGCGGTGGCAACCACTAAGCGTTGTATCTGCACGATAAATACACACAACTATGTATTGCACACAATTAAGTGTAAAATTAACCTAGGCAATTAACCACGCAGATTACTTCAAAGGAATCACCATGGCAGCACCCACTACCGTCAATTTCACAGGCGCAGTAGACCGCGCTTTGCTGCGCCGTGCCAAGGTGATTGCGGCGCAGAACGACACATCGATTAATGCGCTGTTTAATGCGGAGCTGCGTTATTTGGTGGAGACTTTTGATGCGGCGCAGGCTTCGGGAAATCAGAATTATCCGAATTTGCTGGCGTTTTCGCTGGGGCGACGTGATGCGCAAACCACGATGAACAAGCTGGGCATTGACAGTTTCGAAGACTTGTTTTTGCTGATGGCGCAGGCGCATTTGCCTATGCCGCGCTTGGCCGATGCGGCGACGGATGAAATGGTGCAGGCGCTGCACGCGCTGCCCACTGTTTAACCAGCTTGGCTCAAACTTCACTGTCAACTTCACTGCCCTATGCCATCGTCTGCACAAGACATTGCCCTGCTGCCCGATGCAGGCCCGCTCATCACTCTGGCCTACGCGGATGCGCTTGATGTGTTGTTCAAACCGGGGTGGAAAGTTGGCGTGGTGGATATGGTTTTGCATGAGGTAACGCGCAGCCAAACGCCGACAAGCCAAAAACTTGCCCAATGGGCAGCGCAACCTTCCGTGGAACTCATCGCCACAAAAACCTTAGCCGCTCACCTGAAAAGCCAAAACCGCAAAACGCATTTGGGCGAGCAAGCGATTCAAGAAACCATGAGCCAGTTTGCCTTGCAAGAGCCGCCGCAAAGCGCGGTGTTGCTGTTTGAAGACCATGCCATTGCACGCAACACTTTCTTTGTGCCACCAGGTTGCCAAAAAATCAGCACCCGGGCGTTTTTAATCTTCCTAGAGCAGAAGGGCTGGATTGAAAGCGCTATCGCTATCGAGCGCCAAGCGGTGCAAGCGGGTAGGC
Organism: Variovorax sp.; assembly: GCA_031375105.1. Lineage (GTDB taxonomy): Bacteria > Pseudomonadota > Gammaproteobacteria > Burkholderiales > Burkholderiaceae_C > JANMDU01. Next base: position 57,628 of record JANMHJ010000046.1, on the reverse strand, counting down.
AATTTTCGCAATTGCGGTTTCCACCTGCATAAGCATTCGACTCACATCAGCTTCTTTCTGCACACATCAACGATCACTTAGCAATCCATCAGCAGCGAAAACTGTTCCGCACTGTTGAAATATTTGAAAACACCATGCCTCTACAACACCACATCATCTCCGGCGCACCCGATCCTGTTGCACCCTTTAGCCACGCTGTTGAGGCTGACGGCTGGGTTTATCTGACGGGGCAAATGCCGTTTAGCGGCACCTCGATCCATGAGCCTTATCCGCAGGGCATTGAGGCTCAAACGCATCAGGTGATGCACAACCTGCAAACGGTGCTCAGCGGGGTGAGGCTCGGTCTTGCGCAGGTGGTGCAAGTGCGTGTGTATTTGCTGCACTTTGACCGGGACTACGATGCGATGAACTCGGTTTACGCCACCTACTTTGCGCCGAATCAGCGGCCTGCGCGCACCTGTGTGGGCGTGAGTGGGTTGGCTAAAGGCGCACTGATTGAGATTGATATGGTGGCGCGGCGGCCTAAAGGCGCTTGATGAATGAGGTGCGTTTCTTCCTCGCTGGCGACGCTTGAAGTTTTGGCTTAGCTCGTACCATTGAATGCTGAACTGAAGCGCTTCACCGCTTCATGCGCAATTGCCTCACCATGCTCTTGCACGAAATGCCCGCCTTGCACGATGAGCATGGGCTCGGGGCAGTTTGCAATGTTGACTTGGAGGGCGCGCATGGTGGCTTCGCCTAAGACGGGGTCTTGCAGGCCGATGGCCATGAGGGATTTTCCTTGCCAATCTTTTAGCCAAAACTCTCGCGCTTTGCGGCTGATTTCTGCGCCGTCGCTCGTCTCAAATTCGGGCACCATTGGCGGAAACGCTCGAGTAGCAGCGCGGTGGCCTGCGTCTGGGAAAGGCGCTATGCAGGCTGCGCATTCGGCTTGGCTCATCTGCGGGTTGCCGCGTGAGAAGAGTTTGGCGATGTCGAAATCGGGTTTTTTGGCGCACATCTCGCGCCAGGCTTTGAAGCCTTCTGTGAGTGGCGCGTCGCCACAGGCCAGCGTGGTGTTCATCACCACCAAGGCTTGGTAGCGCTGCGGGGCATTCATGGGCAGGGTGAGGCCGAGGATACCGCCCCAGTCTTGCACGACCAAGACGATGTTTTTTAAATCTAGGCGCCCGATGAATTCGAGCAGGCACTGGCGATGCCAAGTGAAGCTGTGAAAGCCGTCTTTCTTGGGCTTATCGCTTTTGCCAAAGCCAATCATGTCGGGCGCGATGACTCTTGCGCCACTTTGCTTGAAGATGGGGATCATCTTGCGATAGAGGTAGCTCCAGGCGGGATTGCCATGGAGGCAAAGATACGTGATCTGCGCGTCTTTTGCGCCAACATCCAGATAGTGCATGCGCAGGCCGTTCAAGGCGGGCAGATCGCTCAGATAATTTGGCGCGAAATCGTAGCCGGGAAGATTGTCAAAGCGTGAATCGGGTGTGCGCAGGGCATCTGGGCGCAGCGGGTGATTGGCATGATGCGCCTGCTGCTGCTTGAGGCGTTTTTGGGCAAAGAAATCTTGTAATAATTGGCCGCTCGCCGTTATATGATCTGCATAGTTTGCTCCTAAATCAGTAGCATTCTGCATTTGCGTTTGATGGTTCAACGCAGTCTCAAACAGATTCACCACCGAGCCTACAGCCCCCGTTTTCGGCTCTGGCGCGGCATACACCACGCGGCGGATGCGTGAATTCAAGATCGCTCCCGCACACATCGCGCAAGGCTCCAAAGTGACATACAAATCACAGCCATCCAGGCGATAGTTCTCCAGCTTCTCAGCGGCGGCCCGCAGCGCGTTAATCTCAGCATGCGCCGTCGGATCGTGCGAGCCAATGGGTGAGTTGCGCCCTGTGGCGATCACCTGACCATCTTTCACCACCACCGCGCCCACCGGCACCTCGCCCGCAGCAGCAGCTTCGCGAGCTTGGGCTAGGGCGAGTTCGAGGAACTGTGCGTCGTTTGAAGTGTCCATGAATGAAAGCAGTTTAAAGTAAAGCCATGAACAAAATCATCTTGAGTCTTTTAGCCACCGCAACCCTAGCAACTGCTCACTTTGCCACCGCGCAAACCGCCGCCACGCCCGCCAACGCCACCTTGAGCTTCGTGCGCGAGCTAGGCGATGTGCGCGAATACAGCCTGCCCAATGGCCTGCAAGTGCTGCTGCTGCGCGACACGCAGCGCCCGGCCATGAGCGTGAACATCACCTATCGCGTCGGCTCGCGGCATGAAGGCTTGGGCGAATATGGCTCGGCGCATTTGCTCGAACACATGCTCTTCAAGCCCAGCGGCCCGGGCACGCCACCCAAATACAAAGATGCCAAAACCGATATGCAAGCCTTGGGCATGCGCTGGAACGGCACCACCTCGCTAGACCGCACCAACTATTTCGCCCATTTCGTCACTGACGACGGCAAGCTGCCCGAGCGCCTAGATTTCATGATGGGCTGGCTCGCTGCGATGATGACGCAGGCGCGTTTCACGCCCGATGATTTGAAGAGCGAAATGACCGTGGTGCGCAATGAATTTGAACGCGCTGAAAACGAGCCCGGACGCATTTTGGGCGACCGCATGCGCAGCGCCGCCTACACCACGCATGGCTACGGCCACCCCACGATTGGCACCCGCGCTGACATTGAAAACGTGCCCTTCGATCGCTTGCAAGCTTTCTACAAACTGCATTACCGGCCAGACAATGCCACCCTCATCGTCTCGGGCGATTTCAATCCCGATGAAGTCAAAACCCGCATTTGGCGTGAATTCGCAAGCATTGCCAAACCTGCAACGCCCCTGCCCAACACTTGGAGCGTCGAGCCACCGCAGGAAGGCGAAAAGCAAGTGATCTTGCGCCGCACAGGCGGCCTGGCCAGCGCCGCCGTGGCTTACCACGGCCCCGCTGGCCCCACACGCGAGGCCATAGCCGCTTGGCTGCTGGCCACCACGCTCGGCCAAGAAGGCGGGCCACTGGCCAAAGCCCTCACCCTACAGCAGCTTTCGGTCACAGAATGGGCTTACTACCGCACCGCACGCGAGCCCTCGCAAATCTGGGCAGGCATTGGTCTGCCTGAACGCGCGGCGAATGACACGGATGCGCAATACGAAGTGAAGGCGCTTTCTTCAGCGGCAGCTTTGGCCAAAGTGGTGGAGGTGTATCGCCCCACGGCGCAAGAGCTGGAGACGGCGCGCGGCAGCATCCAAGCGGGCATGCGTGCGATGTTTCGCAGCGCCGAAGCATTGGCGCAAAGCTTAAGCGAAGCCGTGGCCAGCGGAGACTGGCGCTTACTTTGGCTACAGCGAGATTTGGTAGCGCAGATCACTTTGCAGGAGGTTCATAAAGTAGCTGCCACCTATCTCTTGCCCAGCAACCGCACCAGCGGCCTCTTTCTGCCCATCAACGCTGGCAACACGCTGGCCCGCGCTCCGCAAACCCGTGCGCCTGAAACCACAGCCGTAGAGCAGTTGATCGCATCCACTATCAATTCAATAGCACCCCGCGCAGATTCCATAACGGCTAATGGCCTAAAAGACTCACAAAACGCGAATCTACCCATCATTCCAGTGAAGAAAGATGCTGCCAGCTTCACCATCACACACGAAGCCATGGCCAAGCACACGCAGCAAGGCCGCTTGACCGTCAACGGCCAGCCTGGCCTGAAACTGGCCGTCATGACGCGCCAATCAAAAGACGACCGCGTGCATGGCACACTGCGCCTGCGCTGGGGCACAGTGGAATCGGTGCGCGGCTCGGGCGTGTTGGCCACGATGCTCTCGCCCAACATTCCCGATGGCATGGCCGCATCTGCCGCATCGCCAGCGATGGACGCGCAGCAAATTCAGGCGCGCTTGCAGCAGCTTGATGCGAGCATCCGCTTTTCTAGCTCAGCAGGTTTTCTCTCAGCAAATTTAGAATTTCCTGCGCAAAACACCGCTGCTGTGATCTCTTTCATGAACGATCTGCTGCGCCGCCCCGCTTTTGAAACCGCCGTGTTTGAGCGCAACCAACGCGCTATGGTGGCCAACCTGCAACCTATCAAAACCAATCCCAACAACATCGCAGGCAATCTGCTTGAGCGCAACCATCGAGCGCAATACACTGCTGGCGATCCACGAGAAGTTCGCCCGCTAGAAGACACCGAGCGCCAAACGCGCGAAGCCACCGCCGCGCTGCTCAAAGCCTATTGGCAGCGCTTTGGCGGCGCACAATTTGGTGAATTCGTCTTAGCCGGGCCGATTGATCTCGCGCCTGTGCAAGCGCAGCTGCAAAGCCTTTGGGCTGATTGGGCCAGCAAAGAACCACACACGCCATGGTCAGGCGCGCATGCAGTGCCCGTGGGCGAGGCGTTTAGCAAACTTCAAGTGCCAGAGAAAGCCAATGCCACTTACACCGCCCGCATCGCCTTTCCCTTAGACCAACGCCATCCCGATTTCGCGCCTTTGCTAGCAGGCATGGAGATGATGTCGCGCCTTGGGCTATTTCAGCGCATCCGTGAGCAAGAAGGCATCTCTTACGGCGTGTCTTCTTGGCTCGATGCACCTTGGTATGGCAATGCCGCCGCCATCAACATCAATGCCAGCTTCGCCCCGCAAAACTTAGATCGCCTGCGCACAGCGGTGCGCGAAGTCTTAGCGCAAACGCGCGACAAGGGTTATAGCTTTATCGAAGTGGGTTTAGCGAAATCTGCCATCCAGGCTCGCCGCAAAGACAGGCTCACCCAGCCCGCGAATGCGATAGACACGATTGCCTTCAATCTGCGCGAAGGCCGTGCTTTTGATGCGAATTTGGAGTTTGATGCAAAGTATGAAAAGCTCGATTCAGCTTCTGTGAATGCGGCTTTGAAGAAATATCTGGATGCTGCGCTTTTGAGGGAAGTGGTGGCGGGGACGTTTTGAAAATCAGAATTTAAGCTTGAACGCAGAGGACGCGAAGATCACGCAGAAGACGCAAAAAAGAAACAGCCAAATTTTGGATTTTCTTTTCTGCGATCTCTGCGCAGCTTTCGCGTCCTCTGCGTTCAAAGAATGAGTTTGATTTTTGACTTCAAACGGCGGCAGCCACCAACAACTTCGTGTAAGCCTCCCGAGGCGAAGACAGCACAGCATCCACGCTGCCTTGCTCCACAATCACGCCGTCTTTCATCACCAGCACCTCATGCGCCATCGCGCGGATCACATCCACGTCGTGGGTGATCAGCAAATAAGACAGGCCGCGCTCGCGTTGGAGTTTTTGCAAAAGCGTGAGCACTTGCTGCTGGATCGTCACATCCAGTGCGCTCGTGGGCTCATCGAGTATCAAGGTTTGCGGGTTCACGATCAGCGCTCTGGCAATAGCGATGCGCTGGCGCTGGCCACCGGAGAATTCATGCGGATAGCGCTGTAGCAGATTGGGAAATTGCGCCTCGTTCAAGCCCACTTCTTGCAAAGCCGCGAGCACGCGCACTTGGCGCTCTGCTGCATTGAGCAAGGGCTCATGAACACGCAAGCCCTCGCCCACAATTTCCTCCACCGTCATGCGCGGCGAGAGCGATGAAAACGGGTCTTGAAATACCACTTGCAGCGATTGCCGTAGCGCTGTATCAAAGCGCATAGATGCTATATTTTTCATAGCATACTTTGCAGATTCTATATCGGGCTGAGCCAGTTTTCTTTCATAAAACACCTCTCCCCGCATGCTCGCAGCAGGCAGCAAGCCCAGCAGTGCCATAGCCAGCGTGGATTTGCCTGAACCGGATTCGCCGATGATGCCCAGCGTATGGCCTTGTGGCAAAGCAAGTGTTGCTTCTTGCACCGCAATAAATTCGCCTTTTTTGAACCAGCCCTTGATGCCGCCCAATGGCTTGGGATAAGTGATGCGCAGGCTCGAAGCTTTGATCATCAGCGCAGCATTCGCCTGCGCAGGCAACACATCGCGCACAGGCCGGCTAGCGAGCAAGCGCTGCGTGTAGGCATGCTGCGGATGGGCCAGCACCTCGTTCACACTGCCCTGCTCCACCAAATGCCCCTGCTCCATCACCGCAATCCGATCAGCAAACTTGCGCACCATATTCAGATCATGCGTGATGAGCAACACGGCCATGTTTCGCGTTTTTTGCAACTCACCAATCAAGTTCAGGATTTGCAATCGCAGGGTCACATCCAGCGCCGTGGTGGGCTCGTCAGCCAGCAGGAGCTTGGGGCTGCATGAGAGCGCCATCGCAATCATCGCACGCTGACGCTGGCCGCCGGAGAGTTGATGCGGGAAGCTGTTGGCGCGGCGTTCGGGCTCAGTGATGCCCACTTCGCTCAGCAACTCCAGCGCTCTGCTCCAGGCTTGTTGCTTGGGCATAAGCTTTTTCAGTTCCAGCATCTCGGCAATTTGCCGCCCCACCGTCATCAAAGGATTGAGCGCCGTCATCGGCTCTTGGAAGATCATCGCAATATCATCTCCACGCAAACCTTCCAGCGCTTGCTCTGAAAGAGATAGCGTGTCGCGCCCGTCGAATAAGGCTTGACCGCTGATTTGTGCATTCAATGCGAGGCGCAGCAAGCTCAAAGCAGTGACGGATTTGCCTGAACCCGATTCGCCCACAAGCGCGAGCTTTTCACCTGCGTTGATGAAAAAGCTGATGCCTTTGACAACCTCTTTGCCGCCGAAGGAAACGCGCAGGTCTTTGACTTGGAGCAGACTTGTCATACATCCGCCTTTCTGGGATCAAGCGCATCGCGCAGCGCATCGCCCATGAAGGTGAGCAGCAGCAGCGTAATCACCAGCACCGCAAAGGTGGCCAACGAAATCCACCAAGCGTCGATGCTGTTTTTGCCAATCGCCAGCATTTCGCCCAGCGACGGTGTGCCCGGCGGCACGCCGAGGCCAAGAAAATCCAGCGAAGTAAGCGCCAAAATCGCGCCGCTCATGCGAAACGGCAGAAACGTGATCACAGGCGTGAGGCTATTGGGCAAGACATGCCGCGTGATGATCTGCCAATGGCTCGCGCCCAAAGCTCGCGCCGCGCGCACGTAGTCCATCTGGCGGTTGCGCAAGAATTCAGCACGCACGTAATCACTCAAGCCCATCCAGCCAAACAAACTCAGCAGCACCACCAATAAGATCACGCTCGGCTCAAACACTGCCGCAAAAATAATCAGCAAATACAGCTCGGGCATTGAGCCCCAAATCTCGATGAAACGCTGAAAAATCAAATCCGTGCGCCCAGCAAAGTAACCCTGAATGGCACCCGTCAATATGCCGAGCACCACGCCAATGGCCGTGAGCGCCAGAGCAAACAACACGCTGACACGAAAGCCATAAAGCAAACGCGCCGCCACATCACGCCCCCGATCATCTGTGCCGAGCCAGTTATCCCAAGTGGGCGGCGCGGGATTAGGCGCTTTGGCGTAATAGTTCAGCGTGCTGTGGTGATAGGGATTGAGCGGCATCAACGCAAAATTGCCTTCTTTTGCGAATTGTTCTTTCACAAATGGATCGAGAAAATCTGCATTCGTCTGAAAATCACCGCCCACGGCTGTCTCAGGCACGTTTTGCACCATCGGAAATAGCCATTGCCCGTTGTAGCGCGCAACCAGCGGCTTGTCGTTACTCAGCAGCTCAGCAAACAGACTGAGCACAACCAGAATACAAAAAGCAACCAAGCTCCAATAGCCCAAGCGATTGCGCTTAAAGCGCAGCCAAGCGCGTTTGGAAGGAGAAGCGGAAACCGTGCTCATTCGAACTTCACTCTCGGATCAACCAAAACGTAGGTGAGATCAGAAATCAACTTCGTCACCAGTCCAATCAGCGTAAACAAATACAGCGTGCCCAGCACCACTGGGTAATCTCGCCGAATGACCGCCTCATAGCCAAGAAGCCCCAAACCATCAAGCGAGAAAAGCGTTTCGATCAACAGCGAGCCCGCGAAGAACGCGCCCACAAACGCCGCCGGAAAGCCCGTGACAATGGGAAGCAGCGCATTACGAAACACATGACGATAGAGCACGCTGCGCTCAGACAGGCCCTTAGCCCGCGCCGTGATCACATACTGCTTGCGAATTTCTTCCAAAAACGCATTTTTGGTGAGCATCGTGATTGTTGCAAAGCTGCCCAGCACCATCGCTGTCACAGGCATCGCGATATGCCACAAATAATCCACGATCTTCGCGCCCCAGCTCAAAGTTTCCCAGTTGCTAGAGGTCAATCCCCGCAGCGGAAACCATTGCAACTGCCCACCAAAGACCACGAGCAAAAACACACCGAGCACAAAGCCCGGAATCGCATAGCCAATCAACACAATGAGCGTCGTCCACAAATCAAACTTCGAGCCCGCCCGCACCGCCTTCTTGATGCCTAGTGGCACAGAAATCAAGTAAGTGAGAAAAAACGTCCACAAGCCCAGCGAGATGGAGACGGGCAGTTTTTCTTTGATCAAATCCCACACCGGTTTGTTTTGAAAAAAGCTTTTGCCCAGATCAAACGTGAGGTATTGCTTGAGCATGATCCAAAAGCGCTCGATGGGTGGTTTGTCAAAGCCATACAGCGCCTTGATTTCTGCCAAGCGCTTGGCATCCACGCCCTTGTCGCCCCGATACTCAAACCCAAACGCCGCGCCCTCTGCCCCGCCCGCCTTCGCCGCTCTGCTTTCGGCCATGTATTGCTCTACCGGCCCACCAGGCACGAATTGAATCACCACAAAGGTGAGAAGCAGCACGCCAAACAGCGTGGGGATCATCAGCAGCAAGCGCTTGAGGATGTAGGCCAGCATTATTTTTGCCCCCCCGCTGGCTTGATCCACCAAGTATCTAACAGCCAAGCATCTGCTCTGGCATAGGGCGGCATCGGCTCTTTGAAAGCTAGTTTTTTACCCGCATATGCAAGATTATGTTGACCACTCGTCCATTGCGGAATAAGAATGTGGCTGTGGGCGATCACGCGCTCCAACGCACGGCAAGCAGGCAACAACTCAGCCTTGGTTTGAGCTCCAACCATCTTATCTACCAAGGCATCAACTGCTAAGTTCCTGATACCAGAATAATTTTGCCCGGCTTCTACGTCGACCTCTTTGCTGCCAAACATTTCACGATACTCTTGACCGGGATTGTTGGAACCCGGATAAGCAAGAGAAATAATATCGTAATCAAATTTTTGCAATCGAGTTTGATAAAGCGCAAAGTCAACAATTCTAGGTTTAACTTCAATGCCGATTTTGTTCAGATTGCGAATCAATGCTGCATGTGAGCGCAGGCCGGCCTCCGAGCTATCTAGATACTCAATCGACAGCGCTTGGCCTTTTGCATTTCGCATCAAACCATCTTTCACAGTCCAACCAGCTTCTTTCAAAAGAGCCACCGCTTTCTTCAGATTGCCGCGCAGCTCTTGTGTATCTGGCTCTTTGGCGCTCGAATTGGGCGGTTGCGTCATCGCGCCAAACGCTGCAACGGGAATGTCTTTTCTGTAAGGTTCCATCAGCGCCAGCTCTTGCTCTGATGGCAAGCCGGTGGCTCTGCAATCTGTGTTGCCAAACAAGCCGTTGACTCGCTCAAGTTGCCGATAAGCCATCCTAGAGTTGAGCCAATTGAAATCCAACGCAAGCCCAAGTGCCTCGCGCACGCGAACATCTTTGAATTTATCGCGGCGAATATTGATCACATAGCTTTGGAAACCTGTTGGAAGGCGATGCTTGAATTCTCGCTTCGTAAGCAAACCATTGTCAAAGCGCTTACCCGTCACTCGACGCACCCACTCGCTTGCCCCATAGGATTGCATGAAATCAAATTCACCCGCTTTCAAACCTTCCAGCCGCGCTGTGTTGTCTTTGTAAATCTTGATCGTGATGCGATCAAAATTATGCAAGCCACGGCTGACATTCAGATCCTTGCCCCAGTAGTTAACATCGCGCACATAAGTGATGTCTTTGCCGAAATTCACTGGGCCAATCTTGTACGCCCCACTTCCAATCGGCGGCTCCATCACGATCTGGTCAAACGGCTTGCGTTTGCCATCCGCGCCCACACCCCAATCGCGGCTAAAAATCGGTATGCCGCCCACGGTGAGGGGCAGCTCGCGATTTTTCTTCTTGAAATTAAAGCGTACTGTGCGCGCATCGATCACTTCCACACCGCTCACATCTTCCAACAAACTGCGATACGCAGGCCGCACAAATTTGCTGATCAGCACATCATAGCTGTGCTTCACATCCGCTGCCTCCACCGGTTTGCCGTTGTGAAACTTCGCATTGGCACGCAACTTAAACACCACGCTCAACCCATCGGGCGCAACAGTCACGTCCTCCGCCAGCAGCCCATAGCCCGTGCCCACCTCATCCTGCGCACTCGTGAGCAAGCCCTCAAACAGCAGCGTATCCAGATAAGCCGGCGCCGTGCCGCGAATGGTGAAAGGGTTGTATTTATCAAACGTGCTCACCCGCAAATTACTCACCGCCACCAGCTCGCCGCCCTTCGGCGCATTCGGGTTCACATAATCAAAATGCGCAAAACCTGCGGGGTATTTGATATCACCCCACAGGGAATAGGCGTGGCCCGCCCAAGCAGGCAGTGAAATAGCAGCAAAAAGGCAAGCAAGGCCGAATCGGATCATGGTTTCATTGTGCCGCAAGATGGGTTCATTGGGTGGTGTGGCGCAAGCCTTCGCACAAGCCCGCAATGATTTTGCTGGCTGCACCGATTTCCAAGCGCGATTGCGTGGCCAGCAAGCGCGCACCGCTGGCATCAGATTCTGGCAGCATGATCTTCAGCACTCTTTCGGCGGCCTCAGCGCTGAGCAACTGCCTTAAATCGCGTCCCAGAAGCTGCGCACTCGTGACCTCGTGGTCGTAATCCGCTGCTTCAAACAATTCCGGGTAATCCTTGGCAGCATGATCGTATTGATCGCAATCAAGATAGTGGCGCAAATACAGCATCAAATCTCCTGCATCGCGCCCGGGATGCGTGAGTTTCCGATCCTGCCAAGCCGTGATCTTCAGCAAGGCCAAAGCAGGCAAGCTGGGCACGGTCAAACTCAGATCGCCCGGCAGGCGCACATCATGGCCAGATTGCATGGCTTCCTGCATACCAAATCAATCGAAAATCGTTTCTTCCTTAGGTGGCCAAGCTAGGGTGCGATCAGGCCTTTCCACGCCGCCAAACGGCACGATATCCAGCGGTCTGCCCGAGCGATGCCAAAGCTTGTGTGTCGCATCCTTCGATCTGGTTTCAAACTGTCCGCCGTCCAGCAACGCGCTGCGCAAGGCATCAAAAGTTGCCCAATCCTTCACCATCACACCGAAATCCATGTCTTCCGTGAGGCGTAGCGTTTTGATGCCAAAGGCATGCAGCAGCATCACATCGCGCGCCGCTGCGCCCATCAAAAAAAGCCGCGCATCCAGCTTAGCCGCCTCTTGCTGCAAAGGGCGAACCACTTCAGACAGCGGCTGTAAATCAAGCTTGGCGGACAAGTCGAACAACATGCTCTTCATACAGCCGTTTGGCCGTCTCCATACATCGCGCATCGCCTGTGGCAAGCAAGTCTGCATACACTAGCACGGGCGGCACGCAAACCTCGCTCTCCGTTTCGGGAAAATTCCAAAACCGTCTGCGCACCTCCACAGCATCCCGATGCTGGCCATCAGCCTCTTTCATAAAACGATATTTGCCAGCAAGCAAGCCAGGCATTTTTTCTGCGTAAAGCGTCAGCTCTGCTGGCTTGAGATATTGCGTGAGCAGCGCCCCGGCAGGCTCGCCACCCCATTGCGCAGCATGCGCCGCCAGCGGCCAATCGCGCCAGTCGTCTATCGTCTGCACAAAATAGCGCCCTAGGGCCAAACGCGGACGAAGCTGGCGCGTATACGCATCCACCCACAGCGCCAGCAGCCGCTCACCTTCATACAGGCGGCGCGTGCCGCGCTTACCTTTGATCTCCGTGACAAAGCCCTGCTGCTGTAAATCTGGCATCACCCAGCCCACCGTGCCATGCGCCACGCCCGCGCGGGCAGCCAGTTCTCGGTAAGGCAGATTGATCCATTCCGGATGGCACAGCAACGTAAAAATCACTTGTAAGCCCGTCGGCTGAAAAGCGCGGCCGATCTGTGGCGTGGCCGTTTTGAGCACCGGCTTGCGCCCCGTCACATACAACATTAAGTCAGGCTGCACAATGTACGCGTTGCCTGCTGCATCAGCAAACTCCCGCCCTTGCAGGCGCAGAGCCTCAGCCATATCGGGTGTTATGTGGTCCGCCACCAGCAAGCCCGGCAAGTTATGCCGTCCCCGCTGAAAATCTAACCTACGTAAAGCAGAGCCCAGCTGTGCAGGGCGCAACCGCCTATCGACCTCAACGACATAGCGCCGCAAGCTTTCGCCTCGCCCGAGCACAACTATTCCGTCTGCCGTAGTCGCCCTTGGCCAATGCGCATCTTGTTTTTTATTACCAGTCTCATTCGCCTCGACATGCGCGACCAGCCCGAAACCGCGCAAGGCCTCGCATGCCGCCTGGGGCAAAATTTCACCGTAATCAATGATATGGGTTTTGTCCATTATTTGCTATTGTCCACGATTATTGGACAAAAAGCAATGTTGGACAAAAGCTTGTCCAATGCAGTGGCTTGTTCAAAATTTCTGAACATGCCGCAAAAATGAACAGGCAGCCTGCTTTCCGCATAAATTATGCCTCTGCCATCCTATGCAATCTGCATATTGCATACGCCCCATTCGCTATTCGCGAACAGCGAATGTAAAGCATGGCTAAACCCTCAAAATTTAAGCCAAATTGGCCTCCACCCGTCATAGATACTGCGCAGAGTGCTATCACAAAAATAGCAGCTCCTTCCTGCACTGAAAAGTCCATGCATCCACCTGTTGAGCCCCACAAACACGCACAGACGTAGTAACATCAAGTCATGAGCCTGAAAAACTCCAACCCATACCTCCAAAGCCGCACCACAGCTTTGCGCAAGGCTGCGCTCAGGGTTTCTGCAAAAACCTCATCTGCGGTGGAAGGCATTCGCGCTCCGTTTGCGGTGCAAACTGGCACTCAAGCGCCTGCCACCCAGAAAAGCTTTATCGCTTATTGGCAGCAGCGCGCCGCTTCGAGCGCACGATAATTTTCTCGAACACGGCGGCCAGAGGCCGATAGTCTCGCCCCATCGCGGCATGGATGCCGCCAATGTAAATTCGCCGCCCGCGTCCCAGCATCGGGCTGAAATCTAGCGGCGGCAGGCCTGCCTGCAAGGCCATCAGCAGCGCCAGCAAACGCGCCAATCGCCCGTTGCCTTCGCGAAACGGGTGCACCAAGACCAGCTCTGCATGAACTTCTGCCAAAGCCAGCGCCAATGCAGAATCGTCGCCCACGCGGCAAGGCGTGTGAATTCGCAGCGCACCTTGCTCAATCTGCGCCATTAGCCCAGGAATGAGGCGAGCATGCGCAAACTGGAAACCGCCTTTGCCAATATCCACCGATCGGTATTCACCCGCCCACGGGTAAATCGGGCCAAGCCACAAGGTGTGCAAATCACAAATATCTTGCGCTGTGAAGTAATGATCGGCATCAAACCTGTCCAGCGCCAAATCTTGCGCAATCTCCAGCGCCTGCGATTCCGCCAAATTCATGTCGCGCACACGAGTGATGCCCAGCAAATTGCGCAGCACGCGCCCGCGAGAGCCAGGTTCAAACTCCACCTCAACCCCAGTGGCTTGATAGCGATTGGTTGCCATGTGATAGTAAGTAATTGATTTTTATAGGATTTTTACAGATTTCCGGATTCACGTGTGATAAGCGTATCAAGCGACTTGAACGAACCCAACGCGCTTAACCCTTGAATGCGCCAAAGCTTTTCGAATCCGAGGCATCCCAAGGCTGTGCAACAGCCAAAGCGCCTGCCTTGCGAAACGCCACATCAAAGGCAAAGCCCAAAGCTTTGGACACCGCTGCAATCGTCTGCACAGTCAAATTCTCCTGACCAGACAACACCTGCGTCACCCGCCAACGGCTCCAGCCTAGGGCGCGAGCCAGATCAGCGCGGGTCTTGCCTGCGTGGTGCAGCAGCAGCGTCAAATCCGCCGCCCCATCCACGGCTTTGAGCTCTTCGGCCAGTCCATCATCAGCCGCAATCAAATCGCCAAAAAGAGGTTTGCATTGCATATTCATTTCACTCCAGCAAGTGATGCCTGATTATATATCCATGCATTAAGGCAGATTTCTATCTCGTTTTTCAGGCCAAATCGGCGTCCGCCCGGCATAGATACTGCGCAGAGTGCTATCAAAACTGAAGCGATAGCTTGCGACTTCAAGCAGCCCGGCAGCTACTGCCCCGCCTCTGCCTCCTGAATCTCCTTCAGCGTGCGCCCATCTGCTGCCTTCCATTCGACCCGCCCATTGGCGCTGCGGCCGAGCACGACGGCTGCCGCCGTGCTGGGGGAGCTGAAGCTGTAATCCTGCGTGAATTGGTAAAGCCCGCCCTGCATGGCCAGCACGCCATTGCTGATCAGCTCCTGCCGCAGGTCAAACATCCCGCGCACATGCTGCGCCATGCTGGGCGCGGTGTCCGTCACCGCCTGCGAACCCGCCCTCACCACAAAGCCTTGGCTCGCCTCATAGCCCATGGCCTGCACGCCCTTGCCTTTGCAACTGAGCACCGGGCCTGCCTTGGCGGCGGGGGCCTTGGGCGCTTGCTCAAACGCATGCACACCCAGCACCGGCAGCATGCCCAGCATGTGGGCCAAAAAGACTTCCATGTCGGCCCGGTCCGCCTCGCTCAAGCTGGGCTCGGCGGGTTGATTGGCGTTGTCTAGCGGCATGCGCTTGGCGGCGCGAGCCAAGCCGATGAGGCGCGATTCCAGAAACTGCACATGCGCCTTGTTGAGCTGACCGGCCGTGGTGGTGGTGAAGCCAATGGCGCGGGTCCAGAAGTCTTTTTGCGCATAGTGGCTCTCCAGCCGGGGGCGGATCGGGTCGCCCTCGCCCACGTAGAGCATGTCGCCCTCGCCATCCGGGCGCGGCCCCAGCAGCAGGTAAACGCCCGTCTGCACCAGCTCGGGCCGCGCCTTGACCTGCGGCAGCAGCGCACGCGGGAACACCAGCGCCTTGCCGATCCAGTTGGATTTATCAACGATGCGCAGACCGTCGGGGTCACCATCGGCTACGAAGATGCGAAGGGAAAAGGGGGTTTGCATTGCTTGCTTGAACCGCATGTCCGCAACTGAGTTGGCAAGAGCGGTGGTAGGCTAGTTTTTATGAAATAGCGGGCTGACTGGCCGATTGCGATTCACTTGCGGATTGAAAGAGCGCGTAGAGCAAGTCAAGCTTTTGCACTACTTCTGCGGCAACTGTTTTGGCGTCTACCATTGCGACTAGGCGATGAAGCTCACCCTTCTTCAATAGCATGCTACCGCCCACGATTACAGATAGACGTCGAAAAAACTCTTCGGCAAACATACTAAGCTTGACCCGCTGGGTCTTGGCTTCCCAAACAATCCGCACAGCTTCTGGCGGCGATTGACTCCAGGCGTCAAAATCGGCGGCCACGCCGTCAAATACCTGTTCAAGAAGCAAAGCATTTAGTACCTCATCAATTTCTGCTTGATGGTTGCCAAATAAGTCCATCTCTGCATATTGCCCAAGAGCATATCGCTTTAAAATATCCGGGGTTACAAAGTAGTTTTCGGCTTCATAGCGTTTCCAATAGGTCAGCTGCAAATTTCCCTCTATGCTGCCTTGACGATCGCGCCCATCGTTATCTAAAATCGCCAACCCCTTTAAGTCAGGGAGCAAGTTACCAAGCCCTCTAAAGTGCTCGCGAGGCGTGACTCCAAAACCACCTTCAACACGCTCTAGTTCGCTATCCAGTGATTTGTCGGGGTAATTGTTTTGAACGTAAAAAGAGTTGATCCGCTCGTCCCATACTTTAGCCACCGGGTGCCTTAACTGCTCCGCCAGAGCGCGCAGCATATCCACGTCAGTGCCGCCTTCAACATATAGAACGTAGCCTCGCTCGCGAGCCTTGATGTAATGCTCGGCTCCAAAGTGTTTGAGGCTGTTGCGGATATCAGTCTTGCGCGCCAAGTCATCGGCCTTGCCATCCAAGAGTAACGTCAAATTGTTGTCAAGCGCCTCATCCAAAATAACTTCAGAGTGCGACACCATCACCACTTGCGATTGATTTTGTGCTGCGATATCCCGAAGCAATACATACACCTGCTTTTGGCGCAGTATTTCTAAATGCGCGTCTGGTTCATCCACCAGCAGCACGCTGCGTTTGTGAGAATACAAGTACGCAAATATCAACAACATCTGCTGAAACCCGCGCCCACTTGAGGAAACATCTAACGCCTCACGAACACCCGCCTGCTTGTAACGCATCTCAATTGCTCCGCGTGTGGTTTCTTGCGGCGCTTCTAGCGTCACGTTAAACAAGCGCTTCATCAACTTAACGATCGCAGCCCAATCGTCCGGTGTGTCCTTCGCAACCATAAGACAAAGGTTGCGCAACACTTGCGCTGTTTGACCCTGTCCCAAAAGCACATCTATTCGACCCGGCTGTAAGATGGGCTCTTCAGTTTCCAACCCTGACATCGGATACAGAAGCTCTACGCTAATGTGAGCTGCATATTTAAGGAATTCCAAATTACCGACAACGGAGTCGTCGGGAGAGCAATACACAAGCTCATCCCCCTGATTACGAAAACGCATCGGCAGAGCAATCACCTGCCCCTGAAACTCTATACCCACAGTAATAACGAGTGCAATGTCTTTGGTTCCAGCACGTACGTTGGTGTTGTGCCAAAAGAAGCGTGTGCGCTGCACAGGAACGGCAACGATGTTGAGACGGTTGAGTGCCGTCGCGGTTCGTTCTTTAGCGGTTGAGTCTTGGCGAACATCAAACCAAGTCTTGACAGCTTGGGACCACAACGCCAGCGCCTGAATTGCACTGGTCTTGCCGCAGTTGTTCGGACCAATCAGCACCGCGGGGTGGTCAAGCTCTATGCGCTGCTTTTCACCAAAGCGTTTGAAGTTTTCGATTTCAAGGTAGTGCAGTAGCCGCATGAATCAGTGCTCGATTGATGTAATTCGCCTATTTTGACTTACCAAGGAGAGAACTCGCCAGCCTTGAGCAACTTTACGCTGAAATTCTCGGACGTCCACACCACGAACTGCTTCGCCCGACGTGTAAATAATGCCGGCTTTCCAAACCCGTACAGCTCAACCCGCTGCAACAACCAGCGCATCGATACTTTGTCGGGCGCGGGCTTCTGGCGTCAAATCGGTCTCCTTGGCTGATTCTATGCACAAAGTTTCACATCTCCTAGGCCCTGCTGTGCATGCGACAATTCCGGCCACATTGCAACTGACACGAACAAAGAGGCACACCATGGGTTTTCTGACTGGCAAAAAATTACTGATCACCGGCGTTTTATCGAACCGCTCGATTGCTTATGGCATTGCCAAGGCCTGTCACCGCGAGGGGGCGGAGTTGGCGTTTTCTTATGTGGGGGAGCGGTTTAAGGATCGGATCACGGAGTTTGCGGCGGATTTTGGCTCGAAGCTGATTTTTGATTGCGACGTGGGCTCAGATGAGCAGATTGCCAAGATGTTTGCGGATCTCTCGCAAACTTGGCCGAAGTTTGACGGTTTTGTGCATGCGATTGGCTTTGCGCCGCGCGAGGCGATTGCGGGCGACTTTCTAGATGGCCTCTCGCGCGAGGGCTACAAAATTGCGCATGACATTTCGGCCTACAGCTTCCCGGCGATGGCCAAGGCCTGCCTGCCGATGCTGAACGATAAATCTTCTGTGCTCACGCTCACCTATCTGGGCGCCGAGCGCGTGGTGCCCAACTACAACACCATGGGCTTGGCCAAGGCTTCTTTGGAGGCGAGCGTGCGCTATTTGGCGGAATCGTTGGGCGCAAAGAATCGCGGCCTGCGCGCCAATGGCATCAGCGCCGGCCCCATCAAAACCCTGGCCGCCAGCGGCATCAAGGGCTTTGGCAAGATTCTCAGTGTGGTGGCGGAAAACTCCCCGATTCGCCGCAACGTGACGATTGACGACGTAGGCAATGTGGCCGCTTTCTTGCTGAGCGATTTAGCCGCAGGCGTGAGCGCCGAGATCACCTATGTGGACGGCGGTTTTAGCAATGTGGTGGGTGGGATTGCAGAGCCTGCTGCGGGCTGATTTTTAAGCCTTTTAGGGCTCTAGCCGTCATAAATACTGCGTAAGTTGCTATCAAAAAAATAGTAATCAATTTACGCTGTTTCATCTGCGCATCACCGCCCTTACGGAGCGGTGCAAACATCTCAAACCCCAGCATTCGTAGGTTCGGCCTCATACACCAAAATATCTGCGGGCTGGCATTGCAGATAAGCGCAGATTTTCTCGAGGGTGTCAAAGCGCACGCCTTTGACTTTGCCTTGTTTCAGCAAAGACATATTGGCCTCGGTAATGCCCACGTGCTCAGCCAAATCTTTGGACTTGACCTTGCGCCGCGCGAGCATGATATCTAGTTGAACGACGATGGGCATGGTGCAGACATTCGCTCAAACAAAATGCGCGTTCTCTTCAGCCAGCGCCTGGGCTTGGCTCATCACATCGGCCATCAGCCAGACGAGCGCGGCAAAGAAAAAGCTAAACACATGGGTTGAACTGATGCCCACCGCCAGTTGGCGCATGCCCGGCGGATTTTGCAGCGTGAGCAGCACCGAGGTGACGGCACCCGCGACGATCGCAGCCAAAGCCGCAGCGGCCATCCAGCCAGCAAAGCGGCGCAAATGCCCGGTGGCCTGCGCACTAAAAAGCTGGCCCGCGGCAAACTGCGCAAAGCAGCGCTTGGCTTGCCACACGCCCATCAGCAGAAGCACAAGCGGTATTGCAGTGACGGCCGCTGCGGCCACGCGCTGCCAGGTCTGCAGGGGCGCAAGAATGGCATTGGCTCGCAAGTTGCCGTATTGCGTTGCCAAGTCAGGCGCGTTCGTGATGGCCCAGTAATACACCAGCGCGATAGGCAGCAAGATCACCATCGCCCAGCAAGCCCAGACCATCGCTTGGCTGATACGGCGGATACGTTGCAGCGGGTCGGCTGCGGCGGTTGAAGGGGCTTTAGAAAGCATCGGTGACTCCTTGGTTTCAATGCATGGGGCTTGACATTTAATTATTGTAATACAATAATTTCGCATTAACAAACAATATTTAATTCCCATGAAAAAAAGTCTCTCTTTATTTTTTTCCGTTGCTTTGGTCACGCTCTGTCTGGGGCTGGTCGCCTGCGGCGGCGTGCCCCTGCGCTCTATCCCGCGCTTGGTGCAAATGCAAAACGAGCTGCTCGAGGCCAATCCTGCGGAGCTCATGGTGGCATTGCAAGTGGACGGCCGGCTGGCGCCGCCTGCAAACGTGGTGCCACTGTTGATCGTGCAAATGAAACCGCGCGATCCCAGCGCCTTCGAAGCCATCGACAAAAAACTGCCCCTCCAGTTGGCTGTTAGCTCCGCTTCCACCCTGGGCCTCGAAGCCCCCAGCGCGGGCCGCCGCTGGCTGATCTACACCCTGCCCCCGGCTACCCAAGCTGAGCTGCGACGTGTGCAAAGCGTGATCTTGAAAGCCAAAAATCTGCCCAATGGCAAAGGCGGCGGCAGCTTATCCATGGGCATCGAACAAGACAGCCTCGCAGCAGCCATCACCGACCCCGCACTGGCCAATACGCGTTGGGAAACCTGGTTGCAAAACAAGCAGCGTGACGGCTTTTTTGAAGTGTGGTCCGGCACACCAGCGCAAATTCAAAAACTGGCTGCCGCGAAGGCCCGCTAGCTTGCACCTAGGCCACGGTGGTTTCATCAATTGGACGGGGGCCATGAAAAATCGCCGATTGGCAGCGATGGGACGACTGACGATGGAGAACTGATGCTGGGCGGGATGGCGATGCCTGCGAAAGAATGATTTGCAAGTGTTTTTTGAATATTTTGAGGCTCTTTTTGGCCTCTAGCCCTTATAGAATAAGCGCACAGTGCTATTGAATCAGGAGTGTTCAAACTTCTACGATAGCCTCTGCCAGATAAGCTTCCCGTTCAAAGCAGTTGGCAAAATACGGATCTTCCCCCTGCCACCAAGCCCACGCGCTTGCCGCCGGGTAAGCCAGCAGCATCAGCGCGCCCCAGCGCTCAAACTGCCGCACATGCACACGCTCATGCCGCCGCCAGCGCTGCAAATCTTCAGCCTGCAACGCGATCACGACATGCCCGAGCGTGAGCGCGGCAAACGGCTGCTGGCGCTGCAGCCAATGGGCGATGCCGCTGCCTTGCGCGAGGCAGCATTCCAGAGCACCACCGACCCAGCGCATCTTTCCACCCGCCAGCAGTATGGCAACGCTGATCAGCAGCCCGAGCAAGGAGCATGGCGCTGCCCAAAGCAGGCGGATGAGGACAATGCAATGTGCAAGGTAGCGCATAGGCTTATACAACGTCTTCGCACGACCTTTAGAAGACTTTTGCCATCAAGCCGAGACAGAATCAGCGTAGATTGCTATTTAAATGATAGCGATTCAATACAGCAAGACCACCGCACGCGCTTCCATGCTCTGCCCTTGCCCCACCGGGCCGAGGTGTTCGTAGGTCTTGGCTTTGATGTTGACTTGACCCTCACTCACAGCAAGCGCCTGGGCGATGCGGCTGACCATGGCGGGGATGTATTGGGCTAGCTTTGGCGCTTGCGCGATCACGGTGGCATCCAAGTTGCCCAGCGTGTAGCCCGCCTCGCGCACGCGGCGCATGGCCTCGATCAGCAACGTGATGGAATCAGCGCCTTTGAAAGCAGGATCAGTATCGGGAAAGTGGCGGCCAATGTCGCCCAATGCAGCAGCGCCGAGCAGCGCATCGGTGATGGCGTGGCAGAGCAAATCGGCATCGGAATGGCCGAGTAGGCCTTTGTCAAACTCTATCTCCACGCCGCCAATGATGAGTTTGCGGCCCGGCGCGAGCTGATGGGTATCCCAGCCCTCGCCGATGCGAAATTTGGGATGCGAGAGGTTTGCAGAATTCATTCCACTATTATGGATGCTCGTTATGCAGGGCGGCTCAGCGCAGCCATCAAAGCTTCCGCCTTGATTGACCACTCAGAGTCTTGCGCCACGGCTTCTTTCAAAAACGTGCGCTGACTCTCATTCCAAATGCTTGCTTGCTCCAAACCACACGCCCGGCACACGCCATCGTGCTGCGCAAGGAAAATTTGAATCGAAGCTTCATCGGAGGGCAGGCCGAGTTGATCAAACAGATCAGTCATGGTTTTGGCGGGCATAGTGACTCCTTGAAATAGCGCCATTTTGCGCCTGCGTCTGATGCAGCGCTCAGCGCAAGGATTTACGCGCCCCGGGAGAGCAGCACAGCTTGCGCGAGTGCGAAATCTTCTGGGTAAGTGACCTTGAAATTCTGCGCACTGCCGGCAATCAGCTTGGGCCGCATGCCCATCGACTCCATGGCGCTGGCCTCATCCGTCACCGCATCGCCAGCCTCTTGCAAGGCCGCCATCAAAGCGCCAATGCGAAACATCTGCGGCGTTTGCGCCAGCCATTTGTCTGCGCGGTCAATCGTGGCGCTCACGCGGCCTGCGCTTTCTTGCTTCAAAGTATCGGGCAGCTTCAAAGCCATGAGCCCACCTACTTCGTCATCCAAGCAAGCGTCAATCACAGCACTGATCTGCTCAGCTGTAATCAAACAACGCGCCGCATCATGCACCAGCACCCAGTCGTGCGCACCTGCGCCCTGCTCTAGCAAGGAATTTAAACCCTGAAATACCGTGATAGCCCTCGTATTTCCAGCGCGAGGCGCTATGAAAAACGTAGTGTTCGGTAGCTTCACATGCTGTGCAAACAAAGCATCATCTGGTGCGGTCACCACCGCTGTTGAAGACAAACGCGGCACAGCAGCAAACGCCGCCAAAGTATGCGCCACCATCGGCATCCCAGCAATCGAGCGGTATTGCTTGGGCAAACCTTCACCCGAACGCGAACCCACGCCGCCGCAGGGGATGAGCGCGAAACATTTTGGTAAAGGTAGTGAGGACATAACGGGATTGTATGAGCCGATAAAATGCAAGATATTCACACCCCGTCTCGCAAGAAACGGGGTATTCGTCATTTCGGCAACAAAACAATGGATTTCCCCAAACTTAACGTCGGCAAGCGCTATGCGATGCCGCGCCCTGTTTCGAGCGCAGATGCGCTGATGCTGGGCGAATTTGCTGTATCTCAAAAAGAACGTGGCCATATCACGGCGATCATTTGCGCGGAAGCCTCCGATGCGCAGCGCTTGCAAGACGAGCTGGCGTTTTTTCAGCCAGATTTGCGCTCGGTGATGTTTCCTGATTGGGAAACATTGCCGTATGACACTTTTTCACCGCATCAGGATTTGATCTCCGAGCGGCTGGCCACGCTCTGGCGGATTTTGCAGAGCAAAGATCGTGCGCATCCAGAAGCGGTGGACGTGGTGTTCATCCCGGCAACGACTGCGCTGTACAAAATAGCGCCGCCCAGCTTTCTGGCGGCCTACACCTTTCATTTCAAAACCAAGCAAAAGCTAGACGAAGCCAAATTCAAAGCACAGCTCACTCTCGCGGGTTACAGCCACGTAACGCAAGTGGTCAGCCCCGGTGAATATGCCGTGCGTGGTGGGCTGATTGATCTGTTCCCCATGGGCAGCGCGGTGCCCTACCGGGTGGATTTGTTTGACGACGAGGTCGATTCGATCCGCACCTTTGACCCGGATTCGCAGCGCAGTTTGTATCCCGTGCCCGAAGTGCGCTTGCTTCCTGGGCGCGAGTTTCCGCTGCACGAAGATGCACGCAAACAATTTCGCACGCAATGGCGCGAACTGCTCGATGGCGACCCGACCAAGAGCCGTATTTATAAAGACATGGCCAATGGCGTGGCCACGGCGGGCATTGAATATTATTTGCCGCTCTTCTTTGATGAGCTGGCCACGATTTTTGATTACCTGGGCCAAGCCACGGTGGTCTTGCACAGCGATTTAGAAAACAGCTTCTCGCGCTTCTGGCAAGACGCGAAAGAGCGCTTTTCGATGAGCCGGGGCGACCCCGAGCGGCCTGCGCTGCCGCCAGAATCGCTGTTTCTGACGAGCGAGCAGTTCTATGGGTTTTGCAATGGTTTTGAGCAGTTAGCCCTTAAAGATACTGCGCCGGATGCTACTGAATTTATAGCATCTAAGTTGCCCTATTTGGCTTCGCAACGCGAAAGCGAAGAGCCTTTGATTCAACTCAAGGCGCATATTCAAACCAGCAAACACCGCGTCTTGATTGCTGCGGAAAGCGAAGGCCGGCGCGAGAGCTTGATGGATTTTCTGCGCGCCAGCCATATCGTGCTGCCCGTGTTTGACAGCTTGGCTGAGTTTCAAGCGAGTGATGAAAAAGCTGGCATGGCTGTGGCGCCGTTGGCAGCAGGTTTTGCATGGAACGAAGGCGGTATTGACTTCATTACCGAGACCGAGCTGTTTGCCGCACAAGGGCACGTGCGCCGCAGAAAGAAGCAAGAGCAGGCCAGCGATGTTGAGGCGCTAATCAAAGATTTGAGTGAGCTGAAAGTGGGCGACCCGGTCGTTCACACGCAGCATGGCATTGGGCGCTACAAAGGTTTGGTCAATCTCGATGTGGGGCAAAAGAATGCGGAAGGCACACCTGCAATGCAAGAGTTTTTGCATTTGCTGTATGCCGACGATGCTGTGCTCTATGTGCCCGTGAGCCAATTGCACAACATTGGCCGTTACACGGGCGTGTCAGCCGATGAAGCGCCGCTGCACCGCCTAGGCTCGGGCCAATGGGAAAAAGCGCGGCGCAAAGCCGCTGAGCAGGTGCGCGATACCGCTGCCGAGTTGCTCAACATCTACGCCCGCCGCGCCACCCGCCAAGGCCACGCCTTTCGCTATTCCCCGGCAGACTATGAAGCCTTTGCCAAAGATTTTGGCTTTGAAGAAACGCCCGATCAACGCGCCGCCATTCATGCCACGATTCAAGACATGATTTCTCCCAGGCCGATGGATCGGCTGGTCTGTGGCGATGTGGGCTTTGGCAAGACGGAAGTCGCCCTGCGTGCAGCCTTTGTGGCGGTGACCGGCGGCAAACAAGTGGCTATTCTTGCACCAACCACACTGCTGGCCGAACAGCATTTTCAAACGCTCACTGATCGCTTCTCCAAATGGCCAGTGAAAGTGATGGAGATGAGCCGCTTTCGCTCTGCCAAAGAAATCACAGCGGCACTCAAAGGCTTGGCAGACGGCAGTGTGGACATCATCGTCGGCACCCACAAGCTGCTGAGTGAAAAAACCAAGTTCAAAAACCTCGGCCTGCTTATCATCGACGAAGAGCATCGCTTTGGTGTGCGCCACAAAGAGGCCATGAAAGCCTTCCGCGCCGAAGTAGATGTGCTCACGCTGACTGCCACACCGATTCCGCGCACCATGGGCATGGCTTTGGAGGGCATTCGTGATCTCTCCGTGATTGCCACTGCGCCGCAGCGCCGCTTAGCGATCAAGACCTTTGTGCGCAACGAAGGCAACGGCGTGATCCGCGAAGCCGTGCTGCGCGAATTGAAGCGCGGCGGGCAGGTGTATTTTCTGCATAACGAGGTGGAGACGATTGAAAACCGCCGCGCAAAATTAGAAGAAATTTTGCCCGAGGCACGCATTGCCGTCGCGCATGGCCAGATGCCAGAACGGCAGCTGGAGCGTGTGATGCGCGATTTCGTGGCCCAGCGCTTCAATATTTTGCTTTGCTCCACCATCATTGAGACCGGCATTGATGTGCCCAGCGCCAACACGATTGTGATTTCGCGCGCTGATAAATTTGGCTTGGCGCAATTGCATCAGCTTCGCGGGCGTGTGGGCAGGAGCCACCATCAAGCCTATGCCTACCTGATGGTGCCCGACACCGAAAGCCTCACCAAGCAAGCGGGTCAACGCTTGGAAGCCATTCAGCAAATGGAAGAGCTGGGCAGCGGTTTCTATCTGGCCATGCATGATCTGGAAATTCGCGGCGCAGGCGAGGTGCTGGGTGAAAACCAAAGCGGCAACATGCTCGAAGTGGGTTTTCAGCTCTACAACGAAATGCTCTCAGAGGCTGTGCGCTGCTTGAAAGAGGGCAAAGAGCCCGATCTGCTCAACCCGATGGCCGCCGCCACTGAGATCAATCTGCATTCACCTGCTCTGCTGCCCAGTGACTATTGCGGCGATGTGCATTTGCGCCTGTCGTTCTACAAAAAACTCGCCACCGCTAAAACCAACGAGCAGATTGATCATCTCGTGGAAGAGCTGGTGGATCGTTTTGGCAAATTGCCGCAACCCACCGCCACCTTGGTCGACGTGCATCGGCTGCGCATACTCTCGCAGCCTTTCGGTGTGCAAAAAGTCGAGGCTGCACCATGGGTCATCACCATCACTTTCAAGAAAGACGCACCGATTGACCCAATGGCCATCGTGCGCTTGATCCAGAAGAATCGCCACATCAAACTCGCAGGCAACGAAAAGCTGCGCATCGAACGCGAACTGCCCGAGCCGAAAGACCGAGCGCAGATGGTGCGCGATGTGCTGCGCAGTTTGGGCGCGCCACTGCAACCCATCAAGAAAGCAGAAACTGTTTGATGCCAATTTCAGCTTCAAGCTCTGCCCTTTTGCGCGGCCAGCCCTATGCGCCACCATCTGATGGGGGTTTGGACATCGTTTATCAAGATGCGCATCTGATCGCCATCAACAAGCCCGCTGGTCTGCTCTCTGTGCCCGGGCGCGGCGCAGAGTTATCCGATTGCGCCCTGCATCGCGTGCAGCGGCGTTTTCCTCAGGCTTTGCTGGTGCATCGGCTCGATGAAGCCACCAGCGGCTTGCTGCTCTTTGCGCTCTCGGCTCACGTGCAAAAAACTTTGAGCGCAGCGTTTGAAGCGCGGCAGATCCAGAAAACTTACCATGCTTGGGTGCATGGCCTCGATCTGCCAAGCAGCGGCGTGATTGATGCGCCGATTGCAGTGGATTGGCCGCAACGGCCCTTGCGCAAGATTGATCAGGCAGCGGGACAACATGCTGTCACGCATTTTCAAACGCTATCAAAAAATGAGCACTCTGCGCAGGTTCTATTAGGGCTAGAGCCCCAAACAGGCCGAACTCACCAACTGCGCGTGCATTTGCAACATATTGGGCATCCGATTGTGGGCGATCAGATGTATGGCCTGCCGCATGATGCTGCTGCGCGGCTGATGCTACATGCCCGTGGCCTGCAATTACAGCATCCAATGGACGCAGCAAGCGCATTGATATTGGACTGCCCCGCGCCGTTTTGAAGGCAAAAGCGAAGGTTTTAAGACCCCGAGCGGTTTTCGCCCACGCTGTTTCGCAGCGCGGTTTGTGCCACGGCATCAAACGCTTTGTCCACCAACTGACCGTCGGAGACCATCCGAATCATGCCTTGCGAACTGAGCTTGTCCATTGTGCGCTTACTCATGGAATGCGCTTTGCCGCCGCGTGAGACAAACATAAACAGGCTGCGCATCGGGCTGGCCCAGGTGAGCTGCGCACGCACCCAAGCACCCTCAAGCATCAGCTCGACCCAAGAGCCAATAGGAATCGTGACATTCACCTGGGGCGCATTCGGAGGCGTATCCGCCGCCGGAACAGCTGACGACACATCCAGCGGCATCACAGCATGTTCATTCACAAAGCCTGCGCCCGAGACCTCGCTTTGCGCGAGCCACACGCCATCTTGCGCGTCTTTGGGATCGTGATGCGAAGAGGGAAAATCTTCAAACAAACTGTCCGGCTCAGCATCGACTACTACAGCCGGCTCGGGTTCGATCCCTGCCAGCGGTGCTTCGGCGCTGGCAGCATACAAAGCTTCCAGCTCAGCGCGTGTGGCCGCAGCTTCAGCTTCGTCAAACTGCGACTGCGTGCCTTCGCTGACCTGAACACCATCATCGGCTTGCGCCTCTTTCAAACGCGCGGCTTTTGCGGCAGCCTCAGCAACTTGCGCCGCCTGCTGACGCCCGCCCTCTAGAGCCACTTCATGGAGCTCAATCAGGCCAGCAAAGAAATCTGTGATGCGCTCCGCTGGAAACTCGATGATCGCCAAGCCTTGGCGCAGTTTGGCCAGCATGTTAGGAATAAGCTGCACCAAACGCTTGCGATTGCGCTTGGCCTTGGACGGCTGCACGCTCCAAAACAGCTCGATGACCAAACCTTGATAACCCTGCGGATCGGTGCGGCCATCGGTACAGCGCAGCTGACTCTCAGCCACAGCATGCGCCCAAGGGCCGCAGACAAAATCCAGCACCATTTGCGGCACTTCAACATCTTGTGCCTGCTGGCGAAACTCAGAGGCCACATATTGGGCAATCGTGTTGCGCTGCTCTGCATGCAAGAGCGAACGAGCTGCCTCTTCGCGCCGCAGATTCTCTTGCGCATCGAGCTTGGTCCAGATAGCAGCGAGTCGTTCCATCACCTCGCCAAAGGCCAGTTGCACTGTCTCACCCGCATTCGTTTTCTTGTGTAGCAAGGCAATGCTTTGTTCAACTGATTTCAGGAAAGGCTCATAGCCTTCTTCTCGCTCGTGCGAGAAGCCTAGACTGCGGTTGGTCACACTGTCGAGAAACTGGCGAGCGGCATGTTGTTTGTCACTAAAAAAACGTCCATCGTCCTGCGCAATTTGCATCAAAGTAGGTTCGAGCGTCTGCAAATGCCCGCGCACGCGGGGCAACAAGCGCTCATCTTGGATCAGGTTGTCCAGCATCAGGCGCACGACTTCTTCGCCCAGCTGCTTGCCCAGCTCGCGGCCGTCTTTGAGCGCCATGCGCGCCTGTGCTGCCTTGCGCTGGGCATCGGCTTGCGGATTGTCTTTGGAGTCTTTGGCTTTTTTCTCAAGCCGCTGCACCATGGCTTCGACTTGGCGCATGTCTTGCAGCGCCACCACAGAGGCGGGCACCGTGTGAAGGAAATCCTGTGCCCGGCGCGATTCGCCATCCAGTTCACCAGAGAGCAAGCGGCGCAGTTTATCAAGCGTTAACAAGGTGCGAGCAACTGAATTGCTCACACTGCTCGGGTTGGCCTTGGCTGCACTGGACATATTCGCGGGCTGCGAAGTGGATGCCTCTTCCACGCCGTAAGATTTCAACCACTGGCACAACTCGCCATACAGCTTGCGCAACAAAATGCCCATACGAGCGGCCGCATGCGAGATGATCGCGCCGCGAATCTCTACATCAGCCACCTGATCGGTAATGCAGTCACGCAAGGCGCGAGCAAACATTTCTGGGCGCAGTGGATTAATCTGCGATTGCACCGTGATCCAGCCCAGCAGCGAGCTGATCAGCGCATCGAGTGTGGGAGCGATGTCGTCGGTGAGCATCGTCACTTCTTGCAAAGCCCCGGCCACCTCAATACTTTCGTCTAAATCTTCTTCTTCAAAAAGCTTCAAGTCTTCAAAGCGCATCATCTGGGGCGACTGCGCACTCGTGCCCACTCCCAAATAAACGTAATAACGCAGGCGCTCAACAAACACCTCGATGGCTTGATGCTTGTGAGCAATCAACAGTTGCACTACGGCTTGAACGGGTGGCGGGAAATTGGGCCGGACCAAACCGATGCCCTTGATGGGTTTATCGCTCGTGCCACCCAAGGCTTCAATGGTTTTTTCTATCAAGCCAGGGGCTTGATCCAACACCACATCCAGGCACTGGCGCAGCGTGACGCGCGCACCAAAGGGCTCGTCAATAACGCCTAGAGGACGGGGTTTGGAAGTGGCCATGGCTGGTTTTAATCCCTTTATCTTACTGGAAGCTCACACACGCCGCAGTTCATGCGTTTATTTGAGCGCTTTATAGCGCACACGCTTGGGCTTGGCACCTTCTTCGCCGAGGCGTTTCTTTTTGTCCGCTTCGTATTCCTGATAGTTGCCGTCAAAGAAAGTCCATTGCGAATCTCCCTCGCAGGCCAGGATGTGGGTCGCAATGCGGTCAAGGAACCAGCGGTCATGGCTGATCACCATGATCGAGCCTGCAAATTCAAGCAAAGCGTCTTCCAAAGCGCGCAAGGTTTCTACATCCAAATCGTTGGAAGGCTCGTCGAGCATGAGCACGTTGCCGCCGGCAATCAGCGTTTTGGCCAAAGGCAAACGTCCGCGCTCGCCGCCCGACAAATTGCCCACGCGCTTTTGCTGGTCACTGCCAGAAAAGTTAAAACGCCCGCAGTAGGCGCGGCTGGCTACCGTGAATTTGCCAATTTGCAGCATATCCAGCCCACCTGAGATGTCTTCCCACACGGTCTTTTCATCCGCCAAACTGTCGCGGTTTTGATCGACAAAAGCCATCTGTGCCGTCGTGCCAATTTTGACTGTGCCGCTATCAGGCTGCTCTTTACCTGCAATCATGCGAAAAAGTGTAGATTTGCCCGCACCGTTCGGCCCGATGATGCCCACAATCGCACCCGCCGGCACTTTGAAGCTCAAATTATCAATCAGGAGCCGCTCGCCAAAGGCTTTAGATACGCCATTGAACTCAATCACTTCATTGCCCAATCGTTCAGCCACAGGGATGAAAATCTCCGAGGTCTCGTTGCGCTTTTGATATTCTTGGCTGGAGAGCTCCTCAAAGCGTGCAATGCGCGCTTTGGATTTGGCTTGCCTTCCTTTAGGATTTTGGCGCACCCAGTCAAGCTCTTTCTTCAGCGCCTTGGTGCGCGCTTCTTCGCCTTTGGCTTCTTTGGCCAAACGATCCGTTTTCTGTTCTAGCCAAGTGGAATAGTTGCCCTTCCATGGAATGCCTGAGCCACGATCGAGCTCAAGAATCCACTCAGCAGCATTGTCTAAAAAGTAACGATCATGGGTGATCGCCACCACGGTGCCGGGGAAGCGCGCAAGGAATTGCTCCAGCCAATCCACACTTTCTGCATCCAAGTGGTTGGTTGGCTCATCAAGCAGCAGCATGTCGGGCTTAGACAAGAGCAATTGACATAGCGCGACGCGGCGCTTCTCACCGCCGGAGAGCTTGCCAATGATGGCATCCCACTCGGGTAAGCGCAGCGCATCGGCTGCAATCTCTAGCGCATGGCCGGTATCGTCGCCAGCGGCAGCGATGATGGCCTCAAGTTCGGCTTGCTCAGCAGCGAGCTTGTCGAAATCAGCATCTTCTGCGCCGTAGTCCACATACACCTGCTCCAGCCGCGCTTTGGCAGCCAGCACCGCCTCCATTGCGCTTTCCACCGCTTCGCGCACGGTGTGCTCCGGGTTGAGCTGAGGCTCCTGTGGCAAATAGCCCACTTTGATGCCCGGCATTGGAATTGCTTCGCCTTCGATTTCTTTGTCCACACCCGCCATGATTTTGAGCAAGGTGGATTTGCCTGAGCCATTCAGGCCGAGCACGCCAATCTTGGCGCCAGGGAAAAAAGAGAGCGAAATATCTTTGAGGATATGGCGCTTGGGCGGCACGATTTTGCCAACCCGGTTCATGGTGTAAACGTATTGAGACATGGAATCTTTGATGCGCTGCGATCAGCTGCGTGTTAAATAGTTTGAATCAATCGCTGGGTTAGTTTGTGGTTTGCACGCCTGTGCAAAAGCTGTGGCACACTGCTTTTCCCAACAACATCTTCAAAACCGAAAGAGACATTGTATGCAAAGCATTCACCATCGCAGCAAACGCCTGATATTTTCATTGGCAGCCGCCTCTATTTTGGCGCTGTCGGGCTGCGCCAGCATGAACAATCCCAACCCTAACCAAGCGCCAGCAGAAAAAGGTGTCTGGTTTGTGGAGCCCCAGAACGGTGCGACTGTTGGCCAAACCTTCAAGGTCAAATTCGGCGTGAAAGGCATGGACGTCCAGCCTGCCGCTGCTGGCCAAAATCCGGGCAAAGGCCACCATCACGTGCTGATCAATCTCTTGAGTAAACCAGCTGGCGAGATCATCCCATTTGACGACAAACACGTTCACTTCGGCGCAGGACAAACCGAGGCTGAGCTCAAACTCGCACCCGGCCAATACAAGCTCACCATGCAATTTGCCGATGGCTACCATTTAAGTTATGGCAAAGATATGGCTGCGACGATTGAAGTGACGGTGAAGTAATCAATTTCGCCTAGACCAAAAAAAACCCGCTGATAGCGGGTTTTTGTTTGAGAAGCAACCAATTACTTGGCAGGAGCCTTCTTAGCTGGCTTTTTGCTTTTCTTTGGCTTTGATGTTGCGTTGTTCATGGTGAAATCTCCAAAACGAGGGTTTTTGCAAACGCCTTGCTTTTCAGCTCGGCTTCCGATTTTCTTGATTGATTGCCAGGCAAGCCTTTCATCAACAAGTCAATTTATAACGGCTCGCTGGGCTGCGCGTTGACAGGCATCTGAAAATAAAAGATGCGCTCTCGGATTTACACTTCACAGCTATGCCGCCCTCTTCTCTAGCTGCCAAGCAGCCTTTTCAACGCAAGGATTTTCTTCGGTTTTTGTTGTGTTCGCCTTTTTATTGGATGCTTGCCTTGCTCGTGATCGAGGCGGGCTTGGCGGCTGCCACCACGGCCTTGATCATTCAGGCCAGCCACGATGTGGCCAACCAAGCGTTTTTGATTTCCGATTTTGCCTGGATCGTGGCCGTGCAATCGGCCTCTTACATCGTGGGTGCCAGCAGCTGGATTTTTGCTGAGCGCGCAGGCTTTGGGGCTTATGGCCGTTACATGCTGCGCTTTGCCCGAGACAACCGCAGCTCACCTGCCTTGCTGGGTGATCGGCCTCAACGCGAATTGGTCGAGCCCTTCCTGACCAACGAGACATTTCACATCCTCTTTGAATTGATCTATGAGCTCGAAGCTGATTTGAAGCTGCTATTTGGCCTGATCTTTAACACCATCGTGCTGGGCTATGCCATCGATGCAGGCTTGCCAGGGGTGTATGCCTTGGTGTTTGTGGCGCTCTTGGCTTTGCAATGGTTTGTTCGTCAACCAGTTTCTCAAGCTTACTTGGCGCAGCAGCGCCAGACCAATCGCATGACGGCGCACTCCTACACGGCTTGGGACAACATCACCGCTGGCAATCGCTACAACTTCTCTCTTTGGCATGCCGGCTTCAAAGAGCGTTTGCGTGGCGCATTGCATGCGCAAATTCGCGCCATCATGGCCAGAGAGGGCATTGCAACGGTGAGTGGTATTTTTGCGTTGATCGTGGTGTTTTCCTATCTGGCTTGGGTGGCGGGGCGCAACGTGGGTGACAGTGCTTTGTTGATCGCATTGGCCGCAACTCTGCCTCGGCAAATCGATTTGTCTTACAACATCTATGGCTTGGCCTCCGGCTGGAATGATCTGCTCGCGGTGTGGACGCGCATCGGCGGCGCCTGCGAGGCGATGCGGCCAGCGCCGGATGCGCAATTCAACCAACGCATTCGATTTGGCGGCGTGAGCTTGCAGCGCGACGCGCAACTGCTGACATGCCTTGATGTGGACACAGCCATATCGCAGGTGCTGGCGCAGCCCACAGGCCGCATTTTGGTGCGCGGCAGCAATGGCATGGGCAAATCGAGCTTGCTGGTGGCCATGAAAGCGCAGCTCGGCACGCAAGCTTTCTATTGGCCAACGAGCGATAAGCTGTCTTTCGATTTTTTGAAAGCGCGTAGCCAAGAAGACGACGAACCAGACGATGACAACGCAGCGGATGAATCTGCCAGCCACAATCCAAAATCCAGCGGCTTTTCATCTGGCGAGAAGCAATTGCGCAGCCTGCAAGAAATCAGCGCACGGACGCAAGCGAAGGTGTATTTGCTGGATGAATGGGATGCAAATCTCGACAGCAAAAATCGCATTGCAGCGGAGCAGCTCGTTGCTGGCTTGGCCACGCGTGCCATCGTGGTGGAAATCTCACACCGAGACCGCGTTTAGCCTTACGCTGGCGCAGCCATTGAGCGTGTTCGGCGCGCCTGTATCAAGCGAGGTATTTGGCCAACTGGGCAATATCCACATTGCCGCCCGAGATCAACACGCCAACACGCTGGCCTTTGATGCCAACAACGCCTTGCATTGCAGCGGCCATCGCCAACCCGCCCGTGGGCTCAATCACCATCTTCATCCGACTTGCCGCAAAACGCATCGCCTCAATCAAATGCGCATCGCTCACCGTCACGATATCGTCAACCAACGCTTGAATCACCGGGAAAGTCAGTTGCCCCACAAACTGCGTCTGCGCGCCGTCGGCAATCGTCTTGGGCGTATCAATCTTGATGATTTTGCCCGCAGCCTTGCTCTGCTGCGCATCGTTGCCCGCCTCGGGCTCTACACCAATCACGCGAATCTTCGGGTTCAAATGCTTGGCCGCTACCGCGCAACCCGAGATCAGCCCGCCACCGCCCAAGCACACAAGCAGCGCATCCAACTGCCCCACTTCCTGCAAAAGCTCAAGCGCCGCCGTGCCCTGCCCGGCCATCACATGCGCATGGTCATACGGCGGAATCAGCGTCATGCCGCGCTCATCGGCTAATTTCTGGCCGATGGCCATGCGGTCTTCGGTATAGCGGTCATACGTGATCACCTCCGCACCATAGCCACGCGTGGCTGCCAGCTTCACCGCTGGCGAATCCAGTGGCATCACAATCGCCGCTGGAATCCCCAAAATCTGCGCCGACAACGCAATGCCCTGCGCATGGTTACCCGAGCTAAACGCGCACACGCCCAGCTTCTTCTGCTCAGGGGAAAATTGCGCCAGCGCGTTGTAAGCCCCGCGAAACTTGAACGCACCCATGCGCTGGAAATTTTCACACTTGAAGAAAAGCTCCGCGCCCCAGAGATCGTTCGCCGTGCGCGAAGTCAACACCGGCGTGCGATTTGCGATGCCTGCAATACGCGCAGCGGCTTGTGTGATGTCATCAAAGTTGATGGCTAGCGTCATCTGTTTACTCTCAATTTGATAGCAATCTTTGCAGATTCTATGCCGGCCAAGTGTTCAAAACGCTTCAAAATCACTTCGCAAACAGCGATTCCATGCTCTTAAACGCTTTGAACTCAATCGCATTGCCAAACGGATCCAGAAAGAACATGGTGGCTTGCTCGCCGGGCTCGCCTTTGAAGCGAATATAGGGTTCGATGATGAATCGGGTGCCAATGGCTTTGAGCTTGGCAGCCAGCACCTCCCAATCGGGCAGATTCATCACCAAGCCAAAATGCCGCACCGGCACACCGTGGCCATCGACTTCGCTTTTGGCGGTATCGGTGTTCATCGTCGGGCACAGATGCGCGACGATTTGGTGGCCGTGAAAGTTGAAATCCACCCATTCCGGGCTGCTGCGCCCCTCGGGGCAGCCGAGCAAATCGCCATAAAAGGCGCGGGCTTGCTTGAGATCGGTGACGGGAAAGGCGAGGTGAAAGGGTTGCATGGTGTATCTCCAGAGTGCATCGTATCAAACTGCTCTGCGAATTTCTGTTGCGCAGCGTTCAGCGCGTCGCTACTAACGCATTTTGTGCCCGCAACTCTTCCGTCGTCTCGCCGGGCCCTTGCGCACGCCAGCCGGGCGGCTTGAACAGCAGGCCCAGCACTTCACGCACAGATTTGGCAGCGCCTAAATCTTTGAACAACGCCATCCACTGATGCAACTCCACTTTCAAAGGGTTGTGGCTGTTCATCGGCTTGACCCAGCCATAGCGGCAAGGCTCTTCGCTTTTCTCTTGCGCGTAGGTGCCAAACAAGCGATCAAAAATAATCAGCACACCACCGAAGTTGGCATCCAGGTAATTCAAATTGGCCGCATGGTGTACGCGGTGAGCGCTGGGTGTGTTGAGGATGTATTCCAAAGGGCCGAGCTTGGGGATCCACGTGGCATGCAGCCAAAATTGGTAGAGTAAATTGATGCCCAAACACGCCAGCACCACGCGCGGCGAAAAGCCCAGCACGATCAGCGGCAGAAAAAAGTAAATCGCACCGGAGAAAAACGCTGTCCACCCCAGCCTATAAGCCGCAGCCAGCGTGAGCTGATTGGGTGAATGATGCACTGCATGCGTACACCACATCAACCGCACGCGGTGGCTGGCGCGGTGATACCAGTAATAGCAAAATTCTTGGCCAATAAAGAGCACCGCAAAAGCCCACAGGCCCGTGAGTGGCACTGTCATGAGCCGATTGGCCCAGACCCAATCGGCCACCGGGCTTAACAGCACACCGGGAATCAAAATGCGCTGTAGATTGCGCACCACCAAATCCAGCAGTGACACACCAAACGCCCGCCAATCGTAGCTGCCCGGCATGCGCCATTGCATGACCACAGCCTCCATCAAAGAGGCCGTCAGCACAATCATCGGCAAAAACAGCAAAAAGCGCGGTACACCATCCATCGTTAGCAAGTGTAGGGGGATGAGCTCGCTTTTGTGCATCGCTGCTGTAAAGTTGAGCGAATTAATATCTTGCTAGAAAGCTCGCCATGACCAAGCCCTATGATTTGATTCTCTACGGTGCCACAGGCTTTGTGGGCCAGCAGGCTGTTGCTTACCTTGCCCAGCATGCCGCAGGGCTGCGCTGGGCGATTGCTGGGCGCTCTCTTGCCAAGCTCGAAGCGAGTCGAGTGGCGGCAGATGCGCCCGATGCGCCGATCATCGTGGCCGATGCGCAAGATGCCTCAGCCCTCGCCGACCTAGCCGCGCAAACCCGTGTGATGCTGAGCTGCGCTGGGCCTTATGCTTTGCACGGCAGCAAGCTGTTAGCCGCCTGCGTGAGCGCCAAAACGCATTACTGCGACATCACCGGCGAGACGCCGTGGATTCGACAGATGATTGACGCGCACCATGCGCAAGCTTGCACCGACGGCACACGCATCGTGCCCAGCTGTGGCTTTGATTCTGTGCCCAGCGATTTGGGCGCGTATCTGATGCAGCGCGAAATGCTGGTGCGCCATGGCGAGGCCTGCACACAGATCAAAGCCGCATTCACGTTGAGCGGCGGCGGGCTCAATGGCGGCACGCTCGCCTCCATGCTCAACATGATGGAAACCGGGCAACTGGGCGCGGTGCAAGATCTGTTTTTGCTCAACCCAGAAGGCACGCGAGCAAAAAACGAGAGCATGCACCGCGACCCCATCGGCAGCCACCGCGATGCAGATTTCAAAGGCTGGCTCGGCCTGTTCATCATGGGCCCGATCAACACCCGCGTGGTGCGCCGCAGCACCGCCTTGCGCGGCCAGAGCGTGGTGTATCAAGAATACATGCGCTACGGCAGCTCAGCCTTGGCAGGCGCAGCGGCACTGGGCATGGGCCTGGGCAGCAAAGTGCAAAGCTCCCTCATGGCCACCGCTCCCCTGCGCAAACTCACCCTAGCTGCCCTGCCCCTGCTGCCCAAACGCTGGCTCCCGCAGCCCGGCCAAGGCCCCAGCGTGGCCAACATGGATCGCGGCTTCTTCAAAATCGAATTGGTGGGCACATCAAGCTCCGGCAAAAAACTGCGCGGCCTGATCAGCGACCAACTCGATGCCGGCAACCGCGCCACAGTCAAGATGATGTGTGAATCAGCCTTGTGCATAGCGCTAGACGAGAAGAAATTGCCTGCGGCGGCTGGCGTGATCACGCCGAGTGTGGCTTTGGGCGATGTGCTGGAGCAGCGCTTGCTTGCTGCCGGGATGCGCGTGGAGGTATCTGATGACTCTTAATTTAATAGCACTCTGATCATATTCAATGCCGGCTATCTGCCCAAAAAGCTTAAGAATCAGCTCCCAGCCACCTTCATGCGGTTCACCAAAATCGAGCCGGTGCGCTTGCCGCCGAAGGTGTAGGCATCTGAGCCTACTGCTTCGATCCCTTTCAACATATCTTTCATGTTGCCCGCGATCGTGATCTCTTGCACGGGATAGGCAATGCGGCCTTTCTCGACCCAAAAGCCAGTAGCGCCACGCGAATAATCACCCGTCACATAATTCACGCCTTGCCCCATGAGCTCGATCACGAAGAGACCTGTACCCAACTTTTCCAGCATGGCTTGCAGATCATCGCTGCTGCGCGTCAGGCGCGAAGTCAGTGTGAGATTGTGAGAGCCACCTGCGTTGCCCGTGGTGCGCATACCGAGCTTGCGGGCTGAGTAAGTGGAGAGGAAATAGCCACCTACTTTGCCCGCATCCAGCACCTTGCGAGCCTGTGTTTTCACGCCCTCTTCATCAAACGGGGCACTGGCTTTGCCACCCTTCACATGGGGGTCTTCAGCGATGTCGATGTGTTGAGGCATGACTTGTTTGCCCATGGAATCGAGCAAAAACGAGCTCTTGCGATACAGCGCACCGCCGCTGACAGCTTGCACATAGCTGCCAAGCAAGCCAGCAGCCAAAGGGGACTCAAATAACACGGGGCACTGTGTGGTGGCAATCTTGCGAGCATTCAGGCGCGAGAGGGCTCGCTCAGCCGCATAGCGCCCGATGCTCTCTGGGCTGGCCATATCAACAGCATTGCGCTCCGAGCTGTACCAATAATCTCTCTGCATGCCATCGCCCTTGCCGGCAATCGGCGCCACGCTCATCGAATGGCGGCTCGATGCATAGCCACCGCGAAAGCCCATTTTCCCGCCGCGCATGTGGCCAGCAAAAAAGTGACTTTGCTGCGCGGATACGCCAGCGCCCTCGCTGTTGGTGATTCGCCTGTCTGTCTTCATCGCAGCGCTTTCACAGCGCAGCGCCAGCTCCAGCGCGGCCTCGCTGCTCAGCACCCACGGATGGAACAAATCAAGATCCGGGTAAGAAGTAGCCACATCTTGTAGATCAGGCAGGCCAGCCACCGGATCTTCTGCCGTGAAGCGAGCAATGTCATATGCCGCCTGCACGGTTTGCGCAATCGCTGCTTCGGAAAAATCAGAGGTGCTGGCATTGCCGCGACGCTTGCCCACATACACCGTCACGCCGAGTGATTTATCGCGATTGCGCTCCACATTTTCTAGTTTTCCCAAACGGGCAGAAACTGAGAGGCCACTGCCTTCCGATGCTTCGGCGGCGGCATCGGTGCATTTCAGTTTTTTAGCATGCGCGAGTGCGCTGTCGACCAAGTTTTCAAAGGTAGCGCGAGAGTAAGAAAAACCATCAAGTGGCTTGAGCGATAGGGGTTGTGATGTCATGATCACGATCATAACGGCTGGATGCTCAGGATGCGCGTTGTCGCCAGAGCGGCTACAAATGCCGCGCCAGCCCTCTCTAGGCTATATCTAGAAGAAAACATCGCTTTGCCGGCATAAAATATGCAAAGTATGCTACTGAATATATAGCAATCACTTAAGAAGACAACAGTTTTTTAACAGGCGCAGGCAGCCCTACAGTTCGCCAATCTGCCACCCAATCCCCCAATTCAGGCAGCGCAGAGGCCTGCTCCAACACCACCACATGCAAATGCAAATCCTTGTGTGTGAGCACATGAACGAATGGCTGTAGCGCCTTGAGAGCAGCCCGCTCATTGGGTGAGATGGCCTCTTCCAAAGCTTGCAAGCTTTCAAAGAGCGGAAAGCAATACAGCCCGGCCCACACACCCGGTGTGGGCCGCTTTTGCAAGAGCACCGCGCTATGTGTGTCGGCACTTCGCTTTGCCCAAAGCAGCCACAAGGCTTGGCTGCTGCGTTTGAGCTTTTTGGTTTTCACGGGATAGCTTTG
Source organism: Variovorax sp. (assembly GCA_031375105.1). Lineage (GTDB taxonomy): Bacteria > Pseudomonadota > Gammaproteobacteria > Burkholderiales > Burkholderiaceae_C > JANMDU01. Next base: position 19,042 of record JANMHJ010000046.1, on the reverse strand, counting down.
CACCCTCGCCTGCGCTTTAGCAACACAGCGTTGCTCAAAAGGGCAAGCACCACAGCTTGGCAGGCGGGGCGTGCAGATGGTCGCACCCAGATCCATGATCGCTTGCGTGTAGCGCGGCATAGCGCTGGCCACATCACGCTTGGGCAGCAGCTCCGTGGCTTGTTGCAAAAGCGCTTGCTCATTTTTACGAGCAGCTAGATCGCCGCCAAAACCTAACACGCGCGTGAGCACACGCTTGACATTGCCATCCAGTATTGCGACACGCTCACCAACGCAGAAAGATGCGACAGCCGCTGCGGTTGAAGGCCCAATGCCTGGCAAACTTTGCAGCAGCTCGGCAGTGCGCGGGAATTCACCAGCATGCAGGCTCACCACAGCCTTTGCGCAGGCATGAAGATTGCGAGCACGGGAGTAGTAGCCTAAGCCTGCCCACAGGGCAAGCACCTCATCTTGAGGGGCGGCGGCCAGCTCTCGCACGCTCGGAAAGCGCTGCAAAAAGCGTTGGTAATAGCCAAGCACCGTGACCACCTGCGTTTGCTGAAGCATGATTTCACTGAGCCACACGCGATAAGGATCGCGCGTATTTTGCCAAGGCAATCCTGTGCGGCCATGCTTTGCATGCCAAGCAAGAAGAATCGCCGAAAACGGCTCTTCTCGCCTAGACATGATCCAGCTGAAACAGCGATGATTGCAAGCTCAAAACCACTCAAACGCTTGCGTGAGCCAGCAAGCCATCGCGCTGGGAATCCGGGTGCACGGGCGCATCCACCAGCATGCTGGTGAGCAAAGAAAGCTTGGTGTCGAGCTCGATTGATTTTGCATCTTGGGTGTCGAGCTCAATGATTCGATCATCCAGCGTGACTGCCGCATTTTGAATACGCTCGATGGCTTCAAGGCGTTTGGCGAAATTCTTGCGGCGCTCACGCAATTGGGCATCAAGCTGCGAAGCTGCAGATTTGTTCCAGAGCTCGACCTCGCCCAAGGCCGATTCAAACACCACGCGCAAGCGCGTGGCCAAGGCACGCACCAGCCGATCTGCAAATTCAGGTTGAGCCAAGCGGAAGGCATTGCCCAAGCCTAGATATTGCGCATGGCTGCGCTCCACAGCATCCAGATCATTTTGGTAGCGCGCCAGCTCGGGCTCACGCGGTGTTTGCAACGAAAAACCGAATTCCGTGTTGAGCTGACGAAAGCTGGTGGCCAGCATATTGTGGATTTCGCCATTGAGCTGCTTGGTGTGGCCAAAGATATCGCGCAAGCGCCCGAAAGTCTCAGCATAGGCTTTGCGCGCACCCAGCTTGATGCCCGGCTGGCGCAGCGCTTCATTGAGCTGGCGCAGCTCGGCACGAAGCGTGGATGTGCCCAAAGCAGTGAACACCTCACGCAGCAATTTCAAATGCACTGAGCGCACCGCATGGATGCGCATCCCACTGGCATCAAACTCGGCTTGCTCGCTTTCGATGCGCCCTCGCATATGTTTGATGACATTGGCGTTTTTGCCGCGCAAGCCGCGCAGCTCCATCATTTGCTCCTGCAAATCGCGGCGACGCATCGTGATGACGCGCGAGACCTCTTGGCGCAGCTCTCCAATGCTGCTGGAGACTGCTGCTTGCAAAATCTTTTTGCGCTGCCCCATCATGCCCTCAGACAAGGCTTGCTCAAGCTGGGGCAGTTGGCTGGCTTTGAGCAAACCCGCATCCCCCATGACTTTGGCCACCAGCCCTTTTTGCGCAGAAACTGGAATCACTTGGTTTTCAGGCAACGCCAAAATCTCTGCCGAGGTGCGCCTTTGGCGCTCAACTGCTAGCCTTATTTGATCGGGTGTAGAAAGTGCATCCCACAGCGTGTCGATTTTGTTGAGCACAACCAAACGCGAGGAGTAATCCGTCTGCTCGGTGATCAGGTGATCCTTCCAAATCGACAAATCAGATTTGGTGACGCCGGTGTCTGCCGCCAATATAAACACAACCGCGTGTGCCTGCGGAATCAGGCTGACCGTTAATTCAGGCTCAGCACCAATCGCGTTCAAGCCCGGTGTATCCAAAATCACCAAACCTTGTTTGAGCAGCGGATGCGCAATATTGATCAGCGCATGTCGCCAGCGCGGCACTTCAACCCTGCCCTGTGCATCTTGGCGAGGATTGTCTTGCGGCGTCTCATCATGCCAAAACCCGAGCGCTCTGGCCTCGTCTTTGCTGACTTTGATGACCTCAGAGACTTTTTCAAAGGCTGTGGCCAACTGATCAGGATCGTTGACATCCAAATCGATGCGTGTCCACTGGTCGGGGGCATGCCGCCATTCCATCAAAGATTGGGATTGAAGGCGGCTTTCAATCGGCAACAAACGCAAACAGGGTGGCACATCACCATCCCAGCCTAGCTCGGTGGGACACATCGTGGTGCGGCCTGCGCTGGCTGGCATGATGCGACGACCATAAGTGGCAAAGAAAATCGCGTTGATCAGCTCAGATTTGCCGCGTGAAAATTCAGCGACGAAAGCCACCATGACTTTGTCTGAGCGCACTTGCGCTTCAAGCTGCACCATGCGCTCAGAAATAGCGGCATCCATCAGCTCGTGATCCCCGAGCCAATCCGAGAGTTGCTTCAGACGCGCAGCAAACTCCCTGCGCCAAGCGCCATGAGAATCAAATTGGTCAACAAACAGAGTAGATTTTGGGACAGCGTTCACAGGCAGGGAAATTCAAAGCTTCAATTCACAACTGGCTCAGATATTACACCCTAGGCCACAGATGCTCAATCGGAATCTGTTCGCTTGGAAATAGGTTGCCTTGCCCAATCTAAAAAACACAACCAGTGCGCCAGAGAAAGCATCCACGCGCTGGGAGTTTTCTGAATTTACTTCTTCGCAGGCGAGGCAGCAGCACCCGAGCCGCCGTTACGCATCACACGGAAGAAATCGCTGGATGGGTCGAGCACCATCACATCGCTCTTCTTAGAAAAACTGCTTTTGTAGGCATCTAAACTGCGATAAAACTGCGCAAATTGAGGATCGCGGCCAAAAGCATCGCCATACAAAGCTGCGGCTTTGGCATCTCCTTCGCCCTTGATTTTTTGCGCATCCCGATAAGCTTCAGCCACGATCACCTCACGCTGGCGATCTGCATCAGCGCGAATTTTCTCCGCTTCAGCAGCGCCAGTAGAGCGCAACTCGTTGGCCACTTGGCGGCGTTCGGATTGCATACGCTGATAGACAGAATCCGTCACAGAGGGTGGAAAATCCACGCGCTTGATCCTGACATCGACGATCTCAATACCAAAATTTTTGGCATCTTCGATCAAACGCTGCTGCACACCAAGCATCACTTTGTCTCGCTCGCTAGAGAGCACATCGCGCACCGTGCGCTTGGTCACTTCGGAGTTGAGTGCGTCTTGCACCACAGAAGTCAGGCGGCTCTCTGCTGTGGCGATGTTGGCGCCACCAGAGTTATTGCGAATGAATTGCCGCGCATCAGAAATACGCCATTTCACAAGCCAATCAACGACCAAATTTTTCTTCTCCGCAGTTTGGATGGAGCCGGTTTCAGGGCTGTCCAGCGTCAAGATTCGGCGGTCTAGAAAAACCACGTTTTGAAACGGCTGGGGCAGCTTAAAGCGCAAGCCAGGCTCCGTGATCACTTCCTTGATTTGGCCAAAGGAATAGAGCACACCAAATTGACGTTGATCCACCACAAAAAGCGTGGATGCCAAGCCAGCAAGAATCACCAGCAGGCCAGAAATTACAAATCCAATTCTGTTCATGATTTTTCTCCCTATCAGCGGCTATCGCGATCACGGCTGCTGCGACCCATCGCAGGCGGCGAGCTCGGGGCCACGGCTGGCGCTACAGTATTAGGAGCACCCGAGGCAGTGTTAGTGCTGGGAATCGTCACAATCTCGCTCGAACTGCCGCTGAGTTGCATGATTTTGTCGAGTGGCAAATATAGCAAGCTGTTGCCTTGCCGAGAATCCACCAAAATCTTGGTTGTGTTGCTGTAAATTTGCTGCATGGTGTCTAAATACATGCGATCTCGCGTGACCTGCGGCGCCTTGGCATATTCCGTGTAAATAGCTCGGAAGCGTTGCGCATCGCCCTCAGCCTGTGCCACAACGCGCGCTTTGTAACCTTCTGATTCCTCCTTCAACCGAGATGCGGTACCTCGTGCGCGAGGAATCACATCGTTGGCATAGGCTTGCCCTTCGTTTTTAGCGCGATCACGGTCTTGCCCAGCCTTCAGCGCATCGTCAAATGCGGCTTGCACTGCCTCTGGCGGCTGCACATTGGTGATGTTGACATTTTGCACGTCAATGCCAGTTTTGTAGCGGTCGAGTTGAGCTTGCACGCTCTTGGCCACATCGCGCTGAATGGATTCACGGTCTTTGTTGAGCACAGTATCCATGCCGCTCTTGCCCACCACTTCACGAATGGCCGACTCAGCAGCTTTCACCACAGCTTCATCGGGCGTGCGATTTTGAAACAAATAATCCGCAGCGCTTTTCAAGCGGTACTGGATTGTGAAGCGCACATCAACGATGTTTTCATCTTGCGTGAGCACCGACCAATCTTTGAGACCAGAATTCCCAACAGCAGAATTGCGGCCGATCTCCACAGAACGCAACTGCGTGAGCGCGACAGTTTCATGCCGCTCAAACGGATAGGGCGCACGCCAGTTAAAGCCTGCGTCAACGGTGCGGTTGAGTGCACCAAAACGCGTGATCACTGCTTGCTGACCCTCTTGGACAATAAAAAACCCCGTACCAAGCCAAATCAGCACGGCGATCACAACAATCAATCCAGCGCCTATCCCTGCGGATTTCATGTCTGGCTGAAAACCACCGCTGTTGCCACTGCTACCGCCGCTGTTGTTGCCATTGTTTTGGTTGTGGCGATTCCAATTGGGTTCGCCGCCACGCGGGGCTTGTTTGTTGCCACCAAAGAGGCCGCCCAGCTTGCGGTTGAAATCGCGCCATAGCTCATCAAGATCAGGCGGGCCTTGGTTGGGCGAGCCGCCGCCAGAGCTGCCGCCCTGCCCGGGTGCAGACGAAGGCGCAGGCGCAACCGGGGCTGGGGCTGGCGTTGGCGCAGGCGCTGGGCTAGGTGGCGCAGGTGGTGCATTGCCATCGCTTGGAGGAGGTGCAGAAGCAGGCGCATCAGAGCGCCCCCATTTACCGTCGTTGAGATTGAATATTCGGGAGAACATGCGATGGAGCGAGAGCATTGTGGCTCGCGGTGAAAGTGTGGGCATGGGCAACATATGGGTTGTCATCATAAACTGTCAAGAGCTGGGAGCACGCGCGGCCAAAATTGACCGCAAAATTTCCAAGCCTTCGCCATTCTGGGCGCTGACAAAAACACGCTCAATACTTTGGCCATCGACCTCGTAGTGGTCATGCAGCTTTTGCGGCCGCTGCTCGGCAGCCAAGGCGTCGTATTTGTTGAATATCAAAAGCTGCGGAATCTCCGTCGCACCAATCTCTCCAAGCACATGCTGCACTTCTTTGATTTGCTCGATGAAATGAGGGTTTGCAGCATCAACGACATGCAGTAGCAATTGCGCATTGGCAGCTTCTTGCAAAGTGGCCTCAAAAGCATCAATCAAGCCATGGGGCAGATCACGTATGAAACCCACTGTGTCTGACAAGCTCGCTGATTGTTGGGCATGACCCAAATAAATGCTGCGTGTGGTCGGGTCAAGCGTGGCAAACAGTTGATCGGCGGCATACACCTTAGCTTTGGTGAGCTTGTTAAACAAGGTGGATTTCCCGGCATTGGTGTAGCCCACCAAAGCGATACCAAAATGCTGGGCATTTACACGCTGGCGGCGCTGTGTGTTGCGCTGTTTTTTCACCGTCTCCAGCCGTGCTTTGGTGCGCTTGATCGATTCGTTGATCATGCGCTTGTCCAGCTCCATCTGCGTCTCACCAGGACCGCCGCGTCCGCCGATGCCGCCCCTTTGGCGTTCGAGGTGACTCCAGCGGCGCACAAGCCGGGTGGATTGGTATTGCAGTTTGGCCAGCTCAACTTGAAGTTTGCCTTCATGAGAGCGGGCACGCTGGGCAAAAATCTCGAGAATTAAAAAAATACGATCATTGACTGGCAAGCCAATACGCCGCTCTAAATTGCGCTGCTGCGCAGGGCTGATTGCTTGATCAAACAAGATTTCAGCCGCACCATGTTGCTGTGCCAATGCTTGGATTTCGTCGGCTTTGCCGCTGCCCACAAAAAGTGCCGCATCAGGTGCATGGCGTTTGCACGTCATGCGTGCGACAGGCCGCAAGCCGGCAGTGAGCGCAAGGAGGCCAAGCTCTTCAAGAGAGGCATCGAAGTTCGGAGCGTGGAAATCCACGCCGACGAGCAGCACTGTGTTGCTGCTTGTGGGCAGCTCTGAACTCTCGCTGGATGGTGCCAAGCTGAATGAAGCTTAAGCGCTTGGTTTATTGCGCAGGCGCAGCAACACCAACAGATGGAGAACCATCTTCAGCGGTGCTGAAGTTCACGGCACGACCGGGCACGATGGTCGAGATAGCATGCTTGTAAACCATTTGCGTAACGGTATTGCGGAGCAGCACGACGTACTGATCAAACGATTCGATTTGGCCTTGCAGTTTGATGCCGTTGACCAAGTAAATCGACACGGGCACATGCTCGCGGCGGAGTTGGTTCAAGAACGGGTCTTGCAAGAGTTGGCCTTTGTTGTTGCTCACGATATTCTCCGTGTTCCAGTAATTATTGGAACTGTTACGATAACACAGAGTGTGGCCTAAAAGCAAAAGTTCAATGCCCCTTGGCTGTAAAAGCCTGTTTTTTTCTTGACAATCGAAAAAGGTAGAGCGCTCTGGGCGAAATTAACTTTACTTCTTCTCATCAAACGGATTGTCTTGAGAGCGGAATTCGATGCGCATCGGTGTGCCCACGAGGTCGAAAGCTTTGCGGATTCGGCCTTCCAAGAAGCGCTTCCACGCATCAGTGATGTGATCAAGCATATTGCCATGCACGATGATGATGGGAGGATTCTGCCCGCCTTGATGCGCATAGCGCGGCTTGGGGCGGCGGTGCCCATCTCTGCGCGGTGCTTGCTCTTCAATGGCTTGCAGCAAGATACGCGTGAGCTGGGGTGTGGGCATTTTGCGAAAGCTGGATTGGAAGGCATGCGCAATTGATTTCCACACAGGCGCTAAGCCTTGCCGCTTGATCGCAGAAATTTTATGAACTTCTGCAAACTTCAAAAATACCAAGCGCGTCTCAATCGAACGCTCCAGCAGCTCGCGCTCGTAGCTGTCAATCGCATCCCATTTGTTGATAGCGAGCACGAGTGCCCTGCCCGCCTCCACGCAGTAAGCAGCAATATGCGCATCTTGATCGCTGATGCCTTCTTTGGCATCGATCAGCAGCAACACGACGTGGGCACTCTCGATAGCTTGCAGTGTTTTTACAACGGAAAATTTTTCAATCGCTTCAAACACTTTGCCTTTGCGGCGCAAACCTGCCGTGTCGATCAGCTCAAACTTTTGTCCGCCTTTTTCAAACGGCACGGAGATCGCATCTCGCGTGGTGCCGGGTTGATCAAAGGCCACCAAGCGCTCCTCTCCCAGCCAAGTGTTGATGAGCGTGGATTTGCCGACGTTAGGCTTGCCTGCGACTGCGAGCTTGATAACATCAGGATCGCGCACTTCTTCTTCCGTCTGCTCAGGCAAATTCAGTTTATCCAGCGCCTCTTCAATCAGCGGTCGAATATTCTGGCCGTGCGCAGCGGATACGGCACGCACATCGCCCAAACCGAGCTCGAAAAATTCGCTCAGCTGCGCACCAGCTTGCATGCCCTCAGCTTTGTTGGCAGCAAGGATCGTGGGCTTGCCCAGCTTACGCAAATACTTTGCAATATCGTGATCTTGCGCTGAGATGCCTTCACGTGCATCCACCACAAAGATCACCACATCGCACTCAGCGACGGCTTGACGGGTCTGCTTGGCCATTTCTTTAAAAATGCCACTCTCCGCCGTCGGCTCAAAGCCGCCAGTATCAATCACGATATATTCGCGATTGCCAAGGCGAGCATTGCCGTAGTGGCGATCTCGCGTCAGGCCCGCGTAATCGGCCACAATGGCATCGCGGCTTTTTGTAAAACGGTTAAAGAGCGTCGATTTGCCGACGTTCGGTCTGCCGACCAAGGCCACCACGGGTTTCATTCAGAGACCTTTTATTTGTAGCCGTTCGCTCCTGTGTGGTCGCGGTGCATCGACCCTGCGTACGAACGGAAAACTATTCTGGCCTAAAGCCGAAGACACCACCTGATTTCGTCACAACAACCAAAGAATCGCCGGCCAATGCCGGGCTGCCAACGATAGCACTGCCATCAGTCGTCAGGCGATTCAATGCTGCACCGTCTTCGCGCGATAACATATGCAGGTTTCCATTGCTGTCGCCTACCACCACAGAACGGCCAACAACCAATGGCGCACTCAAAGTGCGATGCAACAAGCGATCCGATGACCAAGCATTTTGTCCATCGCTTCTACGCCACGCGATGAGTTTGCCATCTGTTTCCGTGCCAAAAACAAGGTTTCCATCACCATGGATACCTTCTGCGCCATTGGCTGGGCGATTCCAAAGCAGTGTGCCACGCGCCGCGTTGACGCAACCCACAGAAGCTTGGAAAGCACGGGCGCAGACCACATCACCAATTCGACTGACCTGCCCGACCATATCCACCAAACGCTCCACATCATTCGTGCCACGCGGAGCGGCAATCGCCGCCTCCCAGCGCACGCTGCCATTGCCAGGATTCAAGCCAACCAAACGGCCACCCAAACCAACCACCAGCGTATCGCCAACCGCCAACATCGTGCCAGCTTTGGAGAGCACGAGCGGCTCATTGGGGCGCTGCTGAGCCCAAATTTTTCGTCCCGTTGCAGCGTCAAAAGCATGCACCGATCTGTCGGCCAGCATCACAAAGACGCGCGCACCACCGACGAAGGGCGCGGTAAACGCTCTGGCTGGAAGCTTAGCCTTCCACAGTTGCTTGCCCTCATCCAGCACGACAACATCATTGTCGCGGGTGATGACTGCAGTGAATTTGCCATCGGTGCCTGCGCCCGTGGCAAGCGGTGCACCCGCTGTGCCACGCCAAATATCACGCCCAGAGACAGCATCTATAGCGGCTACGGTACCGTCTGTTGCAGCCACAACCACGGTATTGCCTACAACAGTCGGCCCTGCGCCAGGCGGCACCTCACCGATTCGGCTCGTCCAAGCTTGTTTCACCCCAATCAATGGCACATTTGCCGCCAAGGGTGCCGGATCGGGGCGTTTGCTGCCAGAGCAGCCGCTGAGGCCTGCGCAAAAGGCGCCTAAAACCACAGCATATTTCGTATATTTCATAGCGTCAAAAGTGTCAAAGCGCATTGAAAATAGAGTGTGAGATCGCATCGTAACTCCAGCAGTCATAGGGTGAAAGGTCATCACTTCGGAGCGCTCACAGGTGCGGCAGCTGAAGCCGCTGGCGCGGCGGCCTGTGCAGCGCTGGCAGCAGCTTCTTTGCTGCTGACATCAACACCCAAAGCATTGAGCTTGACTTCTACCAATCGGCGGTATTCACTGCGCTCATCCATTCCCTTGTGCGCTTTTTCAAAAGCAAACTTAGCATCCTCACGCTTGCCTTGAGCCAGCAAAATATCACCTCGGCGATCGGCTGCCAAGGCTTCAAATTCTTTTGGCAAACCTTCCGTGAGCTTTAAAGCAGCATCAAAAGATTTGTTTTCAAACAAAATGGAGGCCAGCCGAAGCTTGGCGATGGCTCGGTAGCTTTCATCAGCAGCGTTTCCGGCCACCCACTCCAAAGGCGCTTTGGCTTGCTCTGCCTGACCTTTGTCGTAGAGTGTTTTGGCAGACAGCAATCCGGCTTGTGCAGCGTAGGTTGTACCGCCGAAGCGTTCTTTCATGTCTGCAAAAGCCCGACTGATTTTGGCAGGATCTCCGCCTTGCACCGCACGATCAACCTCATCATACATGGCCGCTGCTTGCAAAGATTGGCTGCGCTGCCACCATTGCCAGCCGTTGTATGCAGCAATGGAGCCAAATACCAAAATCAGAACACCACTGATGATGCCGCCGAACTGCCTCCAAAATGCCTTGAGCTTATCGAGCTGCTCTTGTTCTTCAAGATCGAGATGTTTCATTGTGAGTGCAAAAAAAGTCCAATCAAGGATTGTAGAGCTTGGCGCAGATGTTTTTTTATTTGATGCAATGGCCTGCCCGGAGGGGATCGAACCCCCGACCCACAGCTTAGAAGGCTGTTGCTCTATCCAACTGAGCTACGGACAGTCATAAAAGGCTTTGACTCAACGTAAAACGCCCCGCAAACGGGAATCTGCGAGGCGTTAAAAGCAAACCTTTGTTTGCATGAAACTTGGTCGGAGTACAAGGATTCGAACCTTGGACCCCCTGGTCCCAAACCAGGTGCGCTACCAGACTGCGCCACACTCCGAATGACGTATATTATATGTCAGCTTATGGTGTTTTTCAGACCACTTTTTCAAGACAAACAACCCGATGTGAATCAGCCTTGTTGCTCGAGAAATCTTTGCGCATCCAGCGCGGCCATGCAACCTGTGCCAGCACTGGTGATCGCTTGGCGATAAATATGGTCTTGCACATCGCCTGCCGCAAACACACCCGGCACGCTGGTCTGTGTGGCAAAGCCGTCTAGCCCAGTTTTGGTGACGATATAGCCGCCTTTCATCTCAAGCTGGCCCTCGAAGATTTGCGTGTTGGGTGAATGCCCGATGGCGATGAAGCAGCCTTTGAGCGTGATGTCTTCCGATCCGCCGGTTTGCGTGTTTTTCAAGCGAATACCCGTGACACCTGAGGCGTCACCGAGCACCTCATCAAGCGTGTTCCACAATTTGAGCTCAATTTTGCCTTCGGCTACTTTCGCCATCAATTTGTCGATCAGGATCGCCTCGGATTTGAATTTATCTCGGCGGTGGACGAGATAAACTTTTTTGGCAATGTTAGACAAATACAAAGCCTCCTCAACGGCTGTATTCCCACCACCCACCACACAGCAGACTTCATCGCGGTAGAAAAATCCATCGCAGGTGGCGCAGCCGCTCACACCTTTGCCCATGAAGGCTTCCTCAGATGGGAGGCCCAGGTATTTGGCCGACGCGCCTGTGGCGAGAATCAAGCTATCGCAGGTATAACTCACGCTGTCGCCGGTGAGCGTGAACGGGCGCTTGGAAAAATCCACCTTGGTGATGTGATCAAAAATGATTTCTGTCTTAAAGCGCTCCGCATGCTCCAAAAAGCGTTGCATCAGCTCTGGGCCTTGCACACCATGGACATCTGAAGGCCAGTTGTCGACCTCCGTAGTGGTCATGAGCTGCCCGCCCTGCGCCATTCCAGTGATGAGAACGGGCTTGAGATTAGCTCGGGCGGCATACACTGCAGCGGTATAACCGGCAGGGCCGGAACCCAGAATAAGGACTTTGGCGTGTTTCATAGAGGGCTCTGAAGGGCAAATATTGTGGCTAATTTGCCACGTTTGATGTACAGTCGCTCAGGTCGCGCTTCACTGATGCGTTAACTGCCACTGATTATCCTGTGATTCGCCTCATGTTTGCACGGCATGATGAAAATCAAGATTCTCAGCAACAGCTTTCTGCCATGCGGTGTTCACAAAATAAGCAACTATCTGTAGAGAGGCAAAAATATGTCGATGTTGTCAAATCTTGAACTGATCCGGCGTGTGCCGCTGTTTGCGATGCTCACACCTACGCAAGCAGAATCGGTGTCTGAGGCCGTGATCAAACGCCGCTTCAAACGTGGCGAGCTGATTGTGGAACAAGGCAAAAAATCCAACGCATTGTTCATCATCCTGACTGGTCGCTGCCGCGTATTTACCTCTGACAGCCGTGGCCGAGAGGTGATCTTGGCCAACATGCAACCAGGTGACTACATAGGTGAGATGAGCTTGATTGACAACGAGCCGCACTCGGCCACCGTGCGAGCCGAGGTGCAAACAGATGTGCTGATGCTGGGTCGCTTGGAGTTTGCACGTTGCCTTCCCGAGAACACCTCCATGGCCTATGCGGTGATGAAGGGCTTGGTGCAGCGCCTGCGCAGCGCCGACCGCAAAATCGAATCACTCGCACTCATGGATGTGTATGGCCGTGTCGCGCGGGCGCTGATGGAGGCCTCTGAGCTAGATGCGCAAGGCCACCATTTCATTCGCGACAAAGTTTCACGTCAAGATTTGGCCAAAATGGTGGGTGCGTCTCGCGAGATGGTCAGCCGTGTGATGAAAGATTTGGAAGAGCGCGGCTTCATAGAAACGCAAACTTCTGGAGCTGTCCTCATTCGGGAACGCCTCAATACGCTGGGGTAACACCTGATATCTGCCGCTTCACCCAAACGGCTGCGCTTTTTAGTGCAGCCGTTTTTTCGTCTGCACCGAAGTGCGCTATCATTTTGATAGATGACTTATTCCCTTGACACCCTCCATGCTCAGACCCATGCGCAGCGCACAGCCTCTGGCGACAGTTTGAAGCCCCGGCGCATATCTCAAGAGCTGGCTTTGATCCTGGGCGGTGTAGCGATCGTCTTTTGGCTCTTGGCATTGATCACGCATTCGGGATGGGATGTCGCATGGTCAACATCTGGCAGCGGCAGCGCTGGCTCGGCCACACGCAATTGGGGTGGCCGTATGGGTGCTTGGATCTCGGATGCATCGTTTTATTTGTTTGGTTACTCCGTTTGGTGGCTCGTTGCTGTCAGCGTGCGCTCATGGCTTGCTGGTCTCGCGGCTTGGCTGCGCAGCGATGCGCCTGCAAACTCTCGGCGCATGCTGTTTTGGATCGGCCTCGTCCTGTTGCTCGTGGCAAGCTGCACGCTGGAGTGGACACGCCTGTATCGCTTTGAGGCTCGGCTTCCCGGGCATGCGGGCGGCGTGTTGGGTTATTTTGTCGGTGCGGCCTCTAGCAAATGGCTCGGCTTCAATGGCTCTGCCCTGATTGCTATTTGCTCAGGGCTGCTTGGCGCAGCTTGGGCGCTGCGCTTTTCTTGGGTGATTTGGGCAGAAAGTCTCGGGGCAGCCATCTTGGGTTTCGTGGATCGTCGGCGTGAGAAAAAGGAACGCGAACAAGATTTGGCTTTCGGTTCGCAAGCTGCTCGTGAGCGCGAAGAGACGGTCAGTGTAGAGCGCGCTGAGAGCGAAGAGTTGCATATTGCCCCCCTTTTCGTGCCGCCAGCCCCAGCGCCGCGCATTGAGCCTGTGCTCACTGATAGCTTTGTCGATTTGCCCACCAGCACGCGCGTGGCCAAAGAGCGACAAAAGGGCTTGTTTGTGGAGCTGCCTGACAGCAAGCTACCGCAGGTGGATTTGCTCGACGGCGCACCCGCCGTGAGGCAGGAGACTGTCTCGCCCGAAACACTGGAGATGACTTCCCGCTTGATCGAGAAAAAGCTCAAAGATTTTGGCGTGAGTGTGCAGGTGGTGGCCGCGATGCCAGGCCCCGTGATCACGCGCTATGAAATTGAGCCGGCCACAGGCGTCAAGGGCTCGCAGATTGTGGGCTTGGCGAAAGATTTGGCGCGCTCGTTGTCGCTCGTTTCTATTCGCGTGGTCGAGACGATCCCCGGCAAAAACTTCATGGCGCTCGAGTTGCCCAATGCCAAGCGCCAAACGATTCGCTTGTCTGAAATCTTAGGCTCGCAGGTGTACAACGATGCCAAATCCATGCTCACCATGGGCCTGGGTAAAGACATCGTGGGCAATCCGGTCGTGGCTGATCTGGCCAAGATGCCGCATTGCTTGGTGGCAGGCACCACAGGCTCCGGCAAATCAGTGGGCATTAACGCGACCATCCTATCCCTGCTCTACAAAGCCGAAGCGCGCGACGTTCGCTTGCTGCTGATCGATCCAAAGATGCTAGAGATGAGCGTGTATGAAGGCATTCCGCATTTGCTTTGTCCAGTGGTCACGGATATGCGGCAAGCTGCGCATGGCCTCAACTGGTGCGTGATGGAGATGGAGCGGCGCTATAAATTGATGAGCAAGCTTGGTGTGCGCAATCTCGCGGGCTACAACGTGAAAATTGACGAAGCCAAAGCGAGAGAAGAGTTCATCTACAACCCGTTTAGCCTCACGCCAGACAGCCCCGAGCCGCTGGAGAGATTGCCGCATATCGTGGTGGTGATTGATGAGCTGGCTGATTTGATGATGGTGGTGGGCAAGAAGATTGAAGAGCTGATCGCTCGGCTTGCACAGAAGGCGCGCGCTGCTGGCATCCATTTGATCTTGGCCACACAGCGCCCCAGCGTGGATGTGATTACCGGCCTCATCAAAGCCAACATCCCCACGCGCATCGCCTTCCAAGTCTCCAGCAAGATCGACAGCCGCACCATCCTCGATCAAATGGGCGCAGAAGCCCTGCTCGGCATGGGCGACATGCTATACATGCCGTCGGGCACAGGCTTTCCCGTGCGCGTGCACGGCGCATTTGTGAGCGATGAAGAAGTGCATCGCGTGGTGGCTTACCTCAAATCGCAAGGCGAGCCGAATTATATTGATGGCGTGCTGGAGGGCGGAACTGTGGACGATGAAGACGGTCTATCGCTTGACTTAGGCGGCGGCGCTTCAGGAGAGAAAGACCCGCTGTATGACAAAGCTGTGGAGATCGTTTTGAAAAATCAAAAAGCCAGTATTTCGCTTGTACAAAGACATTTATCAATCGGCTACAACAAAGCTGCAAATCTGCTCGAAGCTATGGAAAAATCTGGTCTCGTGACGGCGATGAATGGGCGCGGGCAGCGTGAGATTCTTGTCCCATTGCGCAGCGAGTAAGTGCCGATGAAACATCTTCACACCGTCTTTGTCGCTACACTATTGATAGCATACCATGCAGTATCTATGCCGGCAGATGCGCGAAATGGCTTGGAAAGCCTAGAGAATTTCGTCAAAACCGTGAAATCTGGGAAATCCGAGTTCACGCAGACCGTCACCTCGCCTGCAAGAGCCAACACCGCAACAGGGCAGCCGTCTGGTGAAGCGCCACGTATGAAAAATTCCAGCGGTAGCTTTGAATTTCAACGCCCCGGTAAGTTCAAATTCCAATATAAAAAGCCCTTCGAGCAACTTATTTTGGCCGATGGCGTGAGCCTGTGGATCTACGACGCAGACTTGAACCAAGCCTCGCAGCGCAAACAATCCGCTGCGTTTGCCAACACCCCTGCCGCCTTGATCGCCTCCGCCACAGAGCTATCAGCTCTGCGCAACGAATTCACACTGGAGAATGCACCCGAAAAAGACGGCCTCGTTTGGGTCAGCGCAAAGCCAAAATCAGCCGACAGCACCTTACAAATCGTGCGCATCGGCTTCAAAGGCGAAGCCCTCCAGCAGCTCGACATCACAGACAGCTTTGGTCAACGCAGCGTAATCCATTTCAATGCGATGCAAATCAACCCCAGCCTGCCAGACAGCAGCTTCAAATTCACGCTGCCGCCAAAGGCCGAGTTGCTCAAGCAATAAACAACGGTTCAATCACAACGCAGCGCATCGATCGGATTTAGCGTCCAGGTGAGCCCACAGCAAGCGGTACGGCTGGCTGTGCAAAACCATTCAAAACACCTACCGCTGCCGCTTTGTAAGCTGGTGCGCTGGTCGAAACACCATCCCATACCGCAGAGGCGACTTGGTTTGCGCCAAATGCTGCGCCAGCATGCAGGCCGCCTGTGAAGGTGGCTCCAGCGGCAGCAGTGGCAGGAGCGATCACTGTAGCGTCGCTGGCGGTCAGACTGGTGGCTTTGAAATTAATTGCCGCGACAACTCTGCCGCTGGCATTGAACAAGACGAATGCATCGCCTGCTCCAACGCCAGGCCCAGCCAGCGCTAACACAGGCACAGACGCATCCAAACCCCATGAGCTTCTGAAAACTGTGTCGGTTGCCGCGCTGTTGATCACCAAACGACCGCCAGCTGGAATGCTCACACTGGGGAATGTGCCTGCTGTCGACAAAGAAAAGGATGCAGCTTCGTCTACCCACTTGTAGCCGGTCAAGTCAATGGCTGCTGTGCCGTAGTTGTAAAGTTCAAAAAAATCACCGCCAACGGCGTTCGTGTTGGCTTCACTGATGAGCAATGTCGGGGCTACAGGTGGTGTGGGCGCAGCCGTCGTGAAATTCAATGCCGTTGTACTCGTGATACCTGCAAATGCATTGCCGGCTGTGTCTCTGATCGCACCAGCAGCGATTTGCACATGATAGGCGGCATTGCGAAGCAAATCCGTGCTGGGCACGATGCTCACGGTGTTGCCCAAGAAGATCACTTGCGCTGCATCGGTCACGCTGATGATGCGTGAATCTGTGCCGTGGTTGATCGAAATATTGCCCACACTGGCTGTCACAGCTTCGTTAAACGTCAGCACAATGCGGCTGCTCGCCACACCCATGGCATCGTCTGCCGGGCTGCTGCTGGTGAGCAAAGGTGCGGTGGTATCCGCATTGCCGGTGGTGGTGAAATTGAGCAGCGTGGCGCTGGCTAGGGCGGGTGATGCG
Organism: Variovorax sp.; assembly: GCA_031375105.1. Taxonomy (GTDB): domain Bacteria; phylum Pseudomonadota; class Gammaproteobacteria; order Burkholderiales; family Burkholderiaceae_C; genus JANMDU01. The sequence continues at coordinate 2,493 of JANMHJ010000046.1, read as the reverse complement.
TTGCCCGCAGCATCTTTGAGAATGCCAGCGGGGTAGGTGATGCTGTAGACGCTGCCTGCCAGCAAATCAGTGGCCGGATCAATCATCAATGTGTTGCCGCTGATCTTGACTTGCGCGGTATCGCCAATCGGGATGGAGCGTACATCGCCTGCGCCATTGCTCAGTGTGATGCTGCCCGTGCCAGCAACAATGGTTTGGTTGAATGTCACATACACATTGCTGCCCACACCTACAGAGTTTTTGCTCACCGTGGGCGTGTAAACAAGCAGCTCAGGCCGGCCAGCGCCGCCACCTTGCTCGCTCACCACATAAATGTTGCCGCTGGCATCCATCGTCATGCCTTCGTTTTGCGCTGTGCTGCCCACAACGAGTGTGCCGATGCGCCGCCCTGTGCGATCCATCTTCACGATCTTGCCATCAGGTGCGCTCAAGATCATGATATGGCTGTAATCGGGCGCTGTCGTTGTCAAAATATTTGACATTGAAAACACATCATTGAGAGCCGTTAAACCCGTGAGCGTCGGATCAAAGAGATTGACTGAATCGACAGCCGTGGCAGAGCCGTTGGATGCGGTGCTGGCGGCAAAGTTGATCGTCGTTTGAAACACGCCTGATGGGCCCGATTCTTTGACGGCGATGTAGCCATTGGTCATTGGATCGTAGGAGATGCCTTCAATGCCGATGTTGCCAATTGTGGTACCCAGCTTGACTGTGCGCACTTCTGTGGCTGTAAGCGTGTTGGCCGGCATGGTGGTGTTGGGTGTGTAGGTGAATTCGTTGACCTGTCGATAACGCTCTTCCACGAGGACGAATTTGCCACCGCCAAGGTAAGCCAAGCCTTCAGGATCGTAGAAATACGTGCCCTGCGGCTTGGCTGCATCGCGTGCCAAGGTCATGGAGTCAATCAGCACACCTTGTTTGGTCACTTGCACAATCGCGGTGCCAGCATCACCGAGGATAAAAAGCGTGTCTGTGTCTTTGTTGTAAGCCACAGCCGATGCCTCTTCGGCCAAGAGATTCACGCCGGTGCCCACTGGCAAGCTGTATCGGCCCGCCAAGCTGTAATTGGCCAGCTCAAAGCTGCTTTGGGCATCTTTGAAAGCGACAGTCGGTGTGGCAAATGCCAAGGAGCCACCGCTGCTGGGCGCAGGATCAGAGCCACCACAGCCGACCAAAAGGGCGACGACAGATGCCGCAACAGCAGATTTAAGCAAAGACAGTTTCATAGATGTTTCACAGCTTGATTGAAGATAAATTTCTGCCCAGATGCTATGAAATGGATGTGTCAGTGGCATGACAGTCATGCATCTTGGTGGTCCATAAAAAGCAAGCAGCCGATGCAGCAAGCGTGGTATCGGCACAACGCCCTCATCACTGGCACGCGAGTGCTCGCAAGCAGGCATGGTTCTGGTGGACGTGGCCCCGCAAACCATTGGCACGGGGCTGATTGCCACCTTCACAGCCATCGTGTCGATCAGCGTGGCGCTGATCGGTTTGGCATATGGCCAACGACTCACATGGCTCAAAATTGTGGGCATGCTGATCAGTTGGCATGGCGTGATTTTTCTCTTGCAGGGCAGAAATTTCAAGGCCTCCAGCGTGAATTTGCTGGCGATGTTTGGCTCAACGCTGTCTTGTTTGATCGACTTGGTCTTGCAAACCACCTGGCTACCATTCGCGCCTAGGCCACTCGGCTTTGCCAGTGAAATGTTGTGTAGCGGCGCGGTGTTACTGCTTCTTTCTCTCGCGTTAGGTGAAAAAAATTCTTGCTAACTGAACGTACGAGATCTGCGCGTTTGGGGCTATCTCGTGTTGTTTGGCTGGCAGGTTGCGTTCAGTGCACATCTGCTTTTATTGGCAGATGCCTCGCCCGCACTGCTAACGTGTTGTGCCAAAGCGTCCCCGGTAATTGCGCTGTTTTTGGGAGGGTGTTTGGGCGATGGCGTGGTGCAAAAAAATGAGTGCTTGGTCTGCAGCAGAATTCTTTTCCGGGTGTTGAAGCTCTTCGAGGCGCAGCTTAAAAAGGCATCCTCTGATGCTCCGAAAAAGTGAGCGCAACACTTTTTTCTTGTTTTCAGAGGAAGATTCGCGTATTTCCTCACGTAAAAATGCATTTTTCACTGGAGAAATTGCTATTTTTACAGTAGCATCCGCTCTGTCTGAGAGTGAAAGCTGCAAGGCAATCATTGGAGGACAAGTTAATTAACTCTATAAGGATCCTCAATCATGGCAACTGCAAAGAAAGCAGCAGCGAAACCCGCTGCGAAGAAAGCACCCGCAAAAGCACCGGCAAAAAAAGCCGCACCAGCCAAGAAAGCTGCCCCTGCTAAAAAAGCAGCAGCAAAGAAGGCACCTGCCAAAAAAGCAGCGCCTGCGAAGAAGGCTGCTCCAGCGAAGAAAGCTGCTCCTGCTAAGAAGGTAGCTGCGAAAAAAGCTGCTCCTGCAAAGACGCGCACACCTAACGCCGCTTTCATGAAAGCCTTGACACTCAGC
>JANMHJ010000035.1:0-120408 GCA_031375105.1 Variovorax sp. | reverse complement strand
GTGAGGTGCGCGAAAACGCACAAAACCGTGAGTCTGACATTCGACGTTCAAATCGAGACCAGACAAAGATGCTGAAAACTGCAAGTAAATCATTAACTTACGATGACCTGATGTGAAAACGTTGGGACACTACTGATATTTAATAGCAATTTAAATTCAGTACTGATCAGCGCATCAGAGCGCACACGTTCATAAAACACCGCCGCCAAACGCTGCGCCATCGGCCAAACACCGAGCAAATCTGCTTGCGGCAATACGGGTGGCAAATCCACGTTGCGCAGCTCTTGCCCGATTGGGCGCAGGCGCATGGGAAGCATGTCGTAGATCGGAGCGAGGCGGAAAGTGGCTTTTCCTACGCTGTCGTAAAACAGCGCGACGTTGCCTAGATGCATATCGTTGTTGTGAATCAAATGCCCAAAGGCTTGCAGCAAAGCAATGCGCTGCACATCTTGCGCAGAAAGCAGCCGTTGAAGACCAAGCTGCTGCGCGGTATGAATCCAACTGCGTCTGATTCCCACGAAATGATCGTCTGCTGCGCCTAGGCTAATCACACCCAGCCGCCCTATTGCGCCCACACGATCAAAGCGCTGCACTTCAAGATAGACGCGATTCGCATCATGCAGCACGGTGGCTTGCGCAGCTTGCACGCCAGTTTGCGCAGCATTCTGCGCGAGCACGTTCAGAGCATGCCCTTCGCAGCGCAGCAAATCACGCCAGCGCTGCGCGGCTTCGCCACTGTCTGCAGGGCTGAATTTCACGATGACGTGTGCTGCGCCATTCACAGCCTCTACATATTGCGTGAATTTCGGTTGCTCGCCAGCGGCGCTCGACATGCTGCCATCTGTATTCAAAGACCCTTGCGCTAATCTCGCATAGCGCGCGAGCTTTTGCATCATAGGCAAAGGCTTTGGCTGCTCTTGCCGTAAATGCAGATCCAGCGCGCGGCGGCCAATGATCAAATTGCCCGGCTCGTCATGCCCCGCCCAATCGAGCGCACGCAGCACATGGTCGTCAGCCCAATCGTTAATGCTGGGAGGTAACTGGGGCGCAGCGCCAGCTTGCATCTGCGCATCCTGCGGCGCAGCCTCTTGCAAGCGCTGCGGGAATTGCCGCCCCAAATAGCCCTGCGGGCGCATATCGCTCACAAACCAAGGCAGGCCTTCAAACAGCTCTACGCCCGGCAACGCCATCCCTGTGTTGCCTTCAAACGCAGTGCGTGAGCCCGTCGCCATGCCCACGGTGTAAAGCTGCCCCAGCGGCTGCAATTGCCCGTCAGCATCCACCTGCGAAATAGGCAACGGCAAGCTCACGCTCGCTGGCCGCAGGCGCGCATAGCGCATGCGCTGCGCCCGCCCCATAGCCAGCACCGCACCCCCCGCCTTGCGCACCTCGCGCGAGAGCGTGGCCTGGCTACAGCCGAGCCGAGCCATGAGCTCAGCAGCGCTGTGCATGTCGTTGCCCAAAACGTCGATCAAAGCATCGGGCGCAAGAGCGGGTGAACGTGGCATGAAGGCCTAAAGTGCGGTTATATTGAATAGATTTTAGTATTTATTTTTAAAATGTCAATGAATTAAATATTATTTAAAATCAATGACTTAAATGAAAAAAGCACCCTGGAAGGTGCTTTTAATCAGGTTGAAATGAATAGATTTTCACATCAGCAAATGCTCACCCGCATTGTCCCCGCCCAAGATCACGTAGTTCACCTTGCGAATGTCCATGAGCTTTTTGCCGCCTGAATAACTGATCGAGCTTTGTACGTCTTGCTCCATCTCGACCAGCGTGTTGAGCAGATTGCCTTTGATTGGCTCCAAAATACGCTTGCCTTCGACGTGTTTGTACTCGCCTTTGTTGAAGTCGCTCGCTGAGCCGTAATATTCTTTGAACAGCCTGCCATCGACTTCCACCGTCTTGCCCGGCGATTCTTCATGGCCTGCAAGCATCGAGCCAATCATCACCATCGTGGCGCCGAATCGGATTGATTTAGCAATGTCGCCATGCTCGCGGATGCCGCCATCGGCAATGATCGGCTTAGTCGCCACGCGCGCGCACCACTTGAGCGCCGAGAGCTGCCAGCCGCCCGTGCCAAAGCCAGTTTTCATCTTCGTGATGCAGACCTTGCCTGGACCAATGCCCACCTTGGTCGCATCAGCACCCCAGTTTTCTAAATCAATGATGGCCTCGGGCGTGCCCACGTTGCCCGCGATGATGAAGGCCTTGGGCAGCTTTTCTTTCAAGCAGCCAATCATGTTTTTCACGCTGTCGGCATGGCCATGCGCGATGTCAATCGTGATGTAGTCGGGGCTGAGGCCTTGCGCAACGAAAGTATCCACCGTGTCGTAATCGGGCTGTTTCACGCCGAGCGAGATCGAGGAATACACGCCCTGCGCCGCCATGCTTTTCACAAAAGCCACGTTGTCAACGTCAAAGCGATGCATCACGTAAAAATAGCCCGCCTTGGCCATCCAAACGCAAATCTCTTCGTTCACCACCGTCTTCATGTTGGCAGGAACTACCGGTAGCTTAAAACTGCGCCCGCCCAGCTCTACGCTGGAATCACACTCGCTGCGGCTCTCCACGCGGCATTTGCGCGGCAAGAGCAATACATTGTCGTAATCAAAAATTTCCATGTTCACAAGTCTTTCAAAAAAACCATCTCAGATTAGTTTGAGCACTTGGAACTGCCCCGGTTTTCTTGAGCCTCGCTTGAAAATCGAGGCCAAAAAAAACCGAGCGCCATTGCTTGGGCTCGGTGACTGAGTTTATCAGGCTTCCGCCTGCCTCTTGTCTATTTGCCGCTGAAACTATTTAGTCGCGGCTGATGCCCCAGCACGCGCTACCTGCGCGTCTTGGCCTGACGCTACGCCACTCACACCGATCGCACCAATAATCTTGCCATCTTGCATGATGAGCTCGCCGCCCTCCAAGGGGGTGACATTCTTCAATGCCAGCAGACGCAATCCTGCGCCGCCGCCGGCGACCGCATCTTCCAATGCCTTGGTAGGCCGGCGAAAATTGTTGGCCGATGTAGCCTTACCGTGCGCAATATCAATGCTTGCAATCTGCGTGTTGGGCAGACGCTGCATCATGACCATTTGCCCAGCAGAATCAACGATGAAGATGGCAACAGGCCAATTGTTTTTGGCCGCTTCCGCCTCTGCAGCGACCATGGCTTTCTTGGCTTGCTCCAAGGTGATGGCAGCACCATAAGCGGGTGGGCCAGCTGGAGCAGCTGTTTGCGCTGTTGCTATGAAACTTGCACAGAGTAAACCTATTGCAACGAGCTTTTTCATATCATATCCTTTGAAGTTAACGTGCATGAGAAAAGTGATAATCGCTCAGTTTCTGGAAAACTAACAGCCTGCACATGCAAACTAGGGTATTCCTTAGATCAAATCACAGCGCGCTACCTTTTACTTTTTCTCGCTTGCTTGCAACTGCGGCATGGCGTGGCCGCTGCCCGCAGCGAGCAAACCCGTCTGTGTATAGATCGTCAACTTATCCCGCGTATCCACAATATCGAGGTTACGCATCGTGAGTTGTCCAATGCGATCTGCTGGCGAGAAAGGTGCATCTTCCACCTTTTCCATGCTCAGACGCTCGGGCTTGTAGGTGAGATTTTGGCTCTCGGTGTTGAGAATGGAGTAATCGTTGCCACGGCGCAGCTCTACGGTGACTTCGCCAGTGATGGCTCGTGCCACCCACCGCTGGGCGGTCTCCCGCAGCATGATGGATTGGGGGTCGAACCAGCGGCCTTGGTAGAGGAGGCGGCCGAGTTTGCGGCCGTTGTCGCGGTATTGCTCGATGGTGTCTTCGTTGTGGATGCCGGTGACTAAGCGCTCATAAGCGATGAAGAGCAGCGCGAGGCCGGGAGCTTCGTAGATGCCTCGGCTTTTGGCTTCGATGATACGGTTTTCGATCTGATCGCTCATGCCCAGGCCGTGGCGGCCACCGATTTTGTTGGCTTCTAAGATCAGCTCGACGAGGCTGTCAAAACGCTTGCCATTCAATGCCACGGGCTGACCTTCTTCAAAGCGCACGCTCACCGTCTCGGCTTTGACCACGCAATCGTCGCGCCAGAAGGGCACACCCATGATGGGATTCACGATTTTCATACTGCTGTTCAAGAATTCCAGATCTTTTGCCTCGTGCGTGGCGCCGAGCATGTTGCTATCGGTGCTGTACGCTTTTTCGGCGCTCATCTTGTAGCCAAAGCCTTCGGCGGTCATGAAGGCGCTCATTTCGGCGCGGCCGCCGAGCTCGTCGATGAAGAGCTGGTCGAGCCAAGGCTTGTAGATTTTTAAGCTCGGGTTGGTGAGCAGGCCGTAGCGGTAGAAGCGCTCAATGTCGTTGCCCTTGAAGGTGCTGCCATCGCCCCAGATGTTGACATCGTCTTCCTTCATCGCAGACACCAGCATCGTGCCAGTCACGGCGCGGCCCAGGGGCGTGGTGTTGAAATAAGTGATGCCTGCGGTGGAGATGTGGAAAGCGCCAGCTTGCAGGGCTGCGATGCCTTCTTGCGCGAGCTGCAAGCGGCAATCGATCAGGCGGGCTTTCTCAGCGCCGTATTCCATAGCTTTGCGTGGAATTTCGTCGTAATCAGGCTCATCGGGCTGGCCTAGATTGGCGGTGTAGGCATAAGGCTTGGCGCCTTTGTTTTTCATCCAACGCAGGGCTGCAGACGTGTCGAGGCCGCCAGAGAAGGCGATGCCGACTTTGTCACCAATGGGTAAGTTTTGAAGAATAGTATTTGACATTATTGGCCTCTAGCCGGCATGAATACTGTGCCGAATGCTATTAAATAAGTAGTAAGTACAGAACGTGATGATCAAGAAAAATGGCAAATGTAGTGATATGGCTCACTGCAGCGAATGTCAAATTTGCTGTTGGCCGGCACGCTGAATTTCTCACCCGCAGAAGATTTCACCCACGCATCTGAGCCCGCGAGTTTGTATTCGCATGAGCCAGCCACGCATTCCATGATCTCGGCCGCACCAGTGTTAAACACCAAGCTGCTGGGCAAAATAACGCCCGCTGATTTCTTCGTGCCATCGGGCAAAGTGAAGCCGTGGCTCACGCATTTGCCGTCGAAATAAACGTTGGCAGTGGTATTGAGGGTGACGTTGAGGAAGGTGGTGCTCATAAGATGGAAAGTGCGGCGGTTTGGCTCGCACAAGTTCGGTGAAAGAAGTATTTTAAGGGCTGTGCATGCTTGCTGGCCAAGGGCACAATGCCTGAAAGCCTGTTTCCATTTTCAAGTCACCATTAGGGTCAATATGCTCTCCCCGCTCCTGCTGCGCAAGCTCAACGTCATACCCGAACGTCACCCGCGTGGGCAGCCACACCTGAGCGCGACCAGCGGCTTGGTGTGTGTTGCCGCACAAGGGCGCATGCAGGCCATCGTGGTGGCTGATGATGAGCATCATTTGGGAATTTTTTCTTTGGAAGACAAGCTGCCCGTGCAACTTCTTCGGCTGCTGCATGGCGATTTGCCTGAGCCAGCCAAACAACGCAAACGCCTCAAACCCGATCTGGAAAGCCTCACGGCACTGCCCGCCATGACGGGCTACCCACACGGCGCACTGCTGGCGTTGGGCTCAGGCTCAAAAGCGTTGCGTCACAGGGGTTTGCTGATGGCCTTCACAGCGCAAGGCTCGCTGCCAGATGAAGTCGAATTCGCTCCCCTGTCGATTGATTTAACCGCTTGGTATGCGCCTTTACATGCAGAGTTTGATGATCTGAACATCGAGGGCTGTTTTATTCAAGATGATCTGCTGCATCTGATTCAGCGTGGAAACAAGGGTGGCGCGCAGAGCGCTTGCATCAACTACAAGCTGGCAGATGTCATGGCTTGGCTGAAAGATGGCAAGCAGACACCGAAGACGCTTCGTATCAAGCGATTAGATTTAGGGCAGATCGAAAGCATCCCGCTGACGCCCACCGATGCGCTGGCTCTGCCTGATGGCCGTTGGCTCATCAGCGCGGTGGCCGAAGACACATCTGACAGCGTGCAAGATGGTGCATGCGTGGGAAGTGCGTTGACTTTGCTCAACGCACAAGGTGACTTGCTTTCATTACATCCTCTGCTGGATTCGCCCAAGGTGGAAGGCATCAGCTTGTGGACGCATCAGGGCATCACTCGCCTGATCATGGTTACCGATGCAGACGATCCGACACAGCCATCGCAACTCCGGAGCTTGGATGCGTTTTGGCTCTGAGCTTCAACAGCTCGCTTCACTCACATCACTTCAGCAGTATCTTCAAATCTTCAGTCAATGCAGCTGCGCCCATGCCGTAGCGCGTGTACAGGCGAATCTTGCCTTGCGGGTCATACACGAAGCTCGCGGCGGTGTGGTCGATGGTGTAGCTGGTGGGGGTTTTGCCTTCGACTTTTTTGTAGTAAATCTTGAAGTCTTTGGCCAGTGCGGCAGTTTGCTCAGGTGTGCCACGCAAGGCTGTGAAGCTGGCGTCAAAGCTTTCCATGTAGGCCTTGAGCACTTGCGGCGTGTCGCGCTCGGGATCAACCGTCACGAAAACAGCGGTCACTTTCTCACCCTCTTTCCCAAGAGATTTTTTGACGGCAGCGATCTCTGCCATCGTGGTGGGGCAAACGTCTGGGCATTGCGCGAAGCCGAAAAACAAGACCACAGCTTTGCCTTTGAAATCAGCGAGCGTTTTGGTTTGGCCATTCGCATCGGGCAGCGCGAAATCTAGCGCATGCTGAGCGCCTGTGATGTCGATGCTGCGAAATTCTGGTTTTTTCTCGGCACAGCCTGCTAGGATGCTAAAAATAACGCCAAATAGGGCGATACCCGTTATAAAACGTGCGCGGAGTGCTATTAAATTCATAGTATTCACAAGATGTAATGATCCACCAGCAATGCTGCAAAAAGCACACTCAGATGGATCAGTGAGAAGCGAAACGTCTTGCGAGCCAATTCATCGCTGTAATTTTGAAACAGTTTGAAGCCATACCAACAAAACCCGAGGCTCAAGATCACGGCAGTGGCCAAATAAATCCAACTGCTCATGCCATAAGCAAAGGGCATCAGGCAGGCAGCAAACAGCACAAAGGTGTAGAGCAAAATTTGCAGGCGCGTGTATTCGTTGCCATGCGTGACGGGCAGCATCGGCAGGCCGCTTTTGCGATAGTCTTCCACGCGGTAGAGCGCGAGCGCCCAAAAATGCGGCGGTGTCCACAAGAAAATGATCAGGAAGAGGATGAAAGCCTCCGCGCCTACATCGCCCGTCATCGCTGCCCAGCCGAGCACGGGCGGCATCGCGCCAGAAGCGCCGCCGATCACGATGTTTTGCGGTGTGAGCGGCTTCAAGATCACGGTGTAAATCACGGCATAGCCGACGAAGGTGGCGAGTGTGAGCCACATGCTGAGTGGGTTGACGTACACATAAAGCACCCAGCAGCCTGCGATGCAGAGCAAGGCGGAAAATAAGCCGGTTTGCCAATCTTGCAGCTCGCCTTGCGCCGTAGGCCGCCAAGCGGTACGGCGCATTTTTGCATCGATGCCTTTTTCAACGATGCAGTTGAAGGCCGCTGCCGCGCCTGAGACGAGCCAGATGCCCAAGCAAGCAATCAGCATCAGCTTGATCTCTTGCATATTGGGCACGCCTGGCACGGCGAGCACCATGCCGATCAAGGCGCAGAAGACGATGAGCTGGATCACGCGGGGCTTCATCAGCGCGTAAAACTGCTTGGGTTTGCTGGAGGAAAGGGTGGCGGGCGGGCTCATGATGTAGGCCCCGATTTAATCAGTTTTAAATGCGAGGGCTTTTTCGCCACTTCGCTGACTTGCATTCGCATCAGCGTGCCCATACAAACGAGCACGAGGCCTGCCGCGCCACCCGTGTGAGATACAGCCGCGATCAAGGGCCAACCGAGCACCACATTGCTCAAACCGGTGATGAGTTGCCAGAGCAGCAAGCCTGCGATCCACGCGGCAGATTCCTTGCGGCCTTGCTTGTAAAGCAAGCAAGCGGCGAAACCCAACACACCGAAGACGACGAAAGCAAACATGCGGTGAACGACGTGAATCGCAGTGAGCGCGGGCAGCGCAATCGTTGCGCCCTGCCCGGTTTGCCCGAGTTCGCGCCAGATTTCAAAGCCTTGGCGAATATCCATCGGGGGAACCCAGACGCCTTGGCACATCGGAAATTCCGCGCAAGCCAGCACCGCGTAATTCGTGCTCACCCATCCGCCCAAGGCGATTTGCCATGCCAACAGGGCAAAGCCTGCAATCAGAAACCATCGCGTGCGGGCAGACACAGCAAAAGCCTTCAATCCCTGCTCGTATTTGACGGCCTGCGCCTGCAACAGCGCGAGCAAAACCATCGCACCCATCAAATGCATCGTCACAATCGCGGGAAAGAGCTTCATCGTCACCGTGAGCGCGCCGAAAGCACCTTGGATGCAGACCCACACCAGCGTGGCAGCAGGCCACCATGGGTTCACCGCAATACGCCTGCGCTCCATCCAAGAGCTGATCGCCAGCACCAAAATCAACACGCCCACACCGCTGGCCAAGTAGCGGTGAATCATCTCGATCCAGGCCTTCTGATGCGTCACAGGGCCTGTGGGCATCGCAGATTGCTCTGCGCTGATTTGCGCCTTCGCGCCAATGGGAGAAGCCATGCCATAACAGCCCGGCCAATCGGGGCAGCCTAGACCGGAATCTGTGAGCCGCGTGAAAGCGCCAAACAGCGTGAGATCAAATGTGAGGAACACAGTCAGTAGCGTGAGCGTGCGCAAACGGCTGGCGATGCTTGCGTTTTTCTTGCGCATCCACACCCAAGCCAAAGGTCCAAGCGCGATCAACACGCCGAGCAGCATCAGCCGAGCGACTGGTGCGAAATCATAAAGCGCCACTTCTGGATTCATGGCTTGGACGAACCTGTGTTGTTTGAGCCTGTGTTGCTTGAGCTACCACCAGATGTGCTGTTGGGCGCACCCACAGAAGACACACGCCCCGCTTGATCCCAACTGCCCGATGCACGCAGCAGGTTATGAACATCGCGCTTCGCTTTGTTCGGATCCATGTTCGCAGGCCAGCGCAGCATCAAGTTGCCATACGGATCGACCACATACAAATGGTCTTCCATGTTCGAGCCAGGCTCGGGCGGTAGCCAAGCGGCCAGTGTTTCAGGTGCTACTCGAAAAGCCTGCGCATCATTCTTCGGCGCATGCACTTGCGCTACCAGTTGCGCTTTCACAGGTGCAGTATCGTTCACCAACCAAACGCGCTCAATGCGATCTTTGTCACGCCCCATCAGCTCGCGCAACTGACGCTGCCAATAAATCCGTTTCTCGCAAGCCTCATCACACGCACCACCGCCCACGCTCACGATCAACCACTGCCCTTGCAGCACGGGTAGCGGCACACTCGTGCCATCGAGCAATTGCGCTTTCACTGAAGGCAACGCGCGCACGGGCGAAATCAGCTCGCCATAATTTTTACGGCCTTCTGGGCGAATCACGTAGTAAGCAAAATACGAAGCGATCACCGGCGCAGCACACACCAGCATCAAGGCCAGCATCTTCCAGCGACCCGTGAATTGGCGTTTGTCATCCGCGCCGCCCACTGAAGGCAACGAATGCACTGTCATCGTGAGGGGTTCGTCTTGTTCAGACGGCTGGGGAGCGGCGGCGGGGGGCGAGGAGTTGGAACCAGACATACAAAATCACAAAAAGCGCAGAAAGCGCAAACCATTGAAAAGCATAGCCATGATGCTTGGCTACACCCGTATCGGCTGCTGGCCAATCGCGCAGCAAACCATCATTTTCAACCTCTGGCTCGGTCTGCAACACGGCCATCGGCAAGAGAATAAGAGAGCCAAAATCTCTGATAGGTAGATTTTGCCAAATTCGCGAAGGCCTTGGCTGATCTGAGGCCACATCCGCTGCTGCGTTTGGTTGAGCAGACTGCGCTGCACCCTGCATCTCAAACGCACGCGAAACCTGCGCGATCAAGCGGCCTTGTACCATCACGCTGGCCTGTGATGAAGGCAATTCGGGTAGCTTGCTGCGATCTTGAAAATCTCGCTGCACCCAACCGCGCTGCACCCAAATCACCTGATTGCCGCCTTCCAAAGCCAACGGCGTCGCCACATAAAAACCCACGCGTTGACTGCCTTTGACGGACATCGACCGGTTGTCTAGAAATACCGTGTGCTCATGCAACCAGCGTCCTTGTAGCTGCACATTGCGCTGCAAATACGCCTCCTTGTTTGCTATTAAATCAGGAGCATTCAACGTCCTATTTATAACGGGAAGAAGCCTATTTTGCTTAGAAATATGCTCTGCCATCTGCTCCTTGAAAGCTGCTCGGCGTAGTTGCCAAGCGCCAAGCGAGGCGGTCAAGGCAACGCAGCAAATCGCAATGAAAAGAATCAACCATTGCTGAGCGCGAAACGGTGGCAGCACTTTCACGAGATAATCGCCCTCATGAGCTTACTTGTTGCACTTACCTTCCTCGTCATCCTCGCTGCCCTAGCCGCTGCGGGCTTTTTCATGCTGCGCTCCTCGGGCACAGAAGAAGGCACAGAAAGCGAAACTGCCGCACGCAACAGTCGCATGGCGCGTGCGCTCACGGTGCGTATTGGGGTGTCGGTGGTGCTGTTCATTTGTGTTCTCTTGGCTTGGAAGTTTGGCTACATCAAACCTTCTGGATTGCCTTTGGGTAGATAAAGGCAAGTAAATTCCTGCATTTTCAAAGCAAGTTTTCGTTACTTGCCAAAAAAACAAAAAAGCCGCATTCAGCGGCTTTTTCATTGGCTGAAGCTCTGATTACATCCAGTAGACGAGGATGTACAAACCGAGCCACACGACATCAACGAAGTGCCAATACCAAGCAGCGCCTTCGAAGCCAAAATGTTTGGAGGCTGTGAAGTGGCCTTTTTGCAGACGCAGTGTGATGAACAGCAGCATCAACATGCCGACAAACACGTGGAAGCCGTGAAAGCCCGTGAGCATGAAGAAGGTTGAGCCGAAGATACCGGAGCTGAGTTTCAGATTCAAATCTGTATAGGCATGGTAATACTCATAACCCTGCACGCACAGGAAGATCGCGCCGAGGAGCACCGTTGCCCACATGAACAGAATCGTCTTGCTGCGGTTGCCAGCAATCAGAGCATGGTGAGCAATCGTCATCGTGATGCCGGAAGTCAGCAGCAGAGCGGTATTGATGGTGGGCAACCAGAAAGGGCCCATGGTCTGGAAGGGCTCAACGATACCAGCGGGCGATGTGGTCGCACCGGGCACTTGGCTTGGCCAAGCAGAGACAAACCCAGGCCAGAGCAGCTGGTTTTCCAAGCTGCCGAGTGCAGGGATCGAGTGCGAACGTGCCCACCACAATGCAGAGAAGAAAGCACCGAAAAACATCACTTCTGAGAAGATGAACCAGCTCATGCTCCAGCGGAAAGATAAATCAATCTTACGACCATACAACCCGCCTTGGCTCTCACCGATGGATTGACTGAACCACTGGAACAACACCACGCTCAACCAAACAAAACCGAACAAGAGTGAGTACATGCCCCAGTCATGGCCATTGATCCACTGACCTCCACCTAAGATCATGAAAAACAGCCCAATAGATGCCATCACGGGGTGGCGCGATGGCTCTGGAATGAAGTAGTAGGGCGTGCTGCCAGTGGATGTGGAACTCATGTTGTCTTAACTCCTAAACCGAAATATCTTAAAACTGTTGTATGAATTTATCATTCAAGCGGTTTTCACCACCCAATTGACGATCAAAACCAATGCGCCCACAAAGAGTGCCACACCCGCAAAGCCTGCAATCACCAGGTGAATTGGATTGAGCTGCTGCGTATCTTTTTCAAATTCTTGCCGAGAGCGCAAACCCACAAACGACCACACCACGGCTTGGATCGTGCGACGGAAGGATCCTTTGCGTGCAACCGGGGTTTGCGCGTTCGACATGATCATGCGCCCGCCTTCGGCAGCGTAACAGCGGGAGCGAGCACAGGCACAGTCGCCGCATCTGCAGCATTTGCACTCTTGAAGCCAGCAGGTGCAGCAGGCGTTTTGCCACCTACCTCGAAGAAGGTGTAGCTCAGCGTGATCGTTGTCACATCCTTGGGGATTTTTGGATCAATCACAAAAGCCACAGGCCAAGATTTCTTCTCGCCTGGCTCCAAAACATACTGCTGAAAGCAAAAGCATTCAAGTTTGTTGAAATGCGGCGAGGCTTGCTTGGGCGCATAGCTGGGAATCGCCTGCGCAGCCATTTTGCGGTTTTGAATGTTTTGAAACTCGTACATCACCGTCATGAGCTGACCGGGATGCACTTGTAAGCTGCTTTTCTCGGGCTTGAAATCCCAAGGGCCGCGCACATTCGCATCGAATTCAACGGTGATCGTGCGGCTGGTGTCCACCTGCGTATTGGCGGGCAGTTTCTTTTTCGCGCCAGGAATGTCTTTTTCGCCGAGTGCCAAAATATTGATGCCGGTGGCTTCGCAAATGGCTTTGTAAATCGGCACCAAGGCATAGCCAAAAGCGAACATACCCAAAACCACGACGGCAAGCTTGCCAGTCATCTTCAAGTTATCGATTTTGGTGCTCATGATGAAATGTCTTTAACGACCAAAGAAGATCATGCGCGTCATGAAGCCAACAAGAAACATCAGCACCACAGAAACCAAGATCAGCCCCGTGCGCATGTTTTTCTTCTTCAACTCTTCTGGTGTACTCATGATCATCAGCTCTCTTTACATCGACACCACTTTGGTGGCCGCGGCATTGAGCTTAGGAGGCGTCTCATAGGTGTGGAACGGTGCGGGTGATGGCACCTCCCACTCCAAGCCTTCAGCGCCTTTGCCATCTGGATCTTGCCAAGGATTCTGTGTGGCCACGGCGCCCCTGCCGCGCATCACGGGCAAGACGATAAAGAGGAAGAAATACACCTGAGCAAAACCAAAAGCAAACGCACCGACTGAAACAAAAGCATTGAAATCAGCAAACTGCATCGGGTAATCGGCATAGCGGCGAGGCATGCCAGCCAGACCCAAGAAATGCATTGGGAAGAAGGTCGCATTGAACGCGATCAAGGTCCACCAGAAATGGATCTTGCCGCGAGTTTCGTTGTACATCACGCCCGTCCACTTCGGGCTCCAGTAGTAGAAGCCAGCAAATATAGCGTAGAGCGAACCAGCCACCAGCACGTAATGGAAATGAGCCACCACATAGTAAGTGTCTTGCATCTGCGTATCAACGGGTGCCATCGACAAGATCAGACCCGTGAAGCCGCCGAAGGTGAACACGAAAATAAAGCCGACTGCAAACAGCATCGGGGTTTCAAACGTCATCGAGCCCTTCCACATGGTGGCGACCCAGTTAAAGATCTTCACACCAGTAGGAACGGCGATCAACATCGTGGCGTACATGAAGAAGAGCTGACCTGTCACGGGCATGCCGGTGGTGAACATGTGGTGTGCCCACACGATGAAAGACAAAATCGCAATCGATGACGTGGCATACACCATGGAGGCATAACCAAACAGCTTCTTACGAGCGAATGCGGGAATGATCTGGCTCACGATACCGAAAGCCGGCAAGATCATGATGTACACCTCGGGGTGACCGAAGAACCAGAAAATGTGCTGATACAACACTGGATCGCCGCCGCCTGCGGGGTTGAAGAAGCTGGTGCCGAAGTGGCGATCGGTGAGCGTCATGGTAATCGCGCCTGCGAGCACGGGCATCACGGCGATCAGCAGGTAAGCAGTGATCAGCCATGTCCAGCAGAACATTGGCATCTTCATCAGCGTCATGCCGGGAGCGCGCATGTTGAGAATGGTGACAATGATGTTGATCGAGCCCATGATCGAGCTTGCGCCCAAAATATGCATCGCAAAAATCGCTGCGTCCATGCTTGGGCCCATTTGCAGGGTGAGTGGTGCGTAGAGCGTCCAGCCAGCAGCGGGAGCGCCACCGGGCATGAAGAAACTGCCGGTCAGTGTCAGAGCGGCCGGGATCATTAACCAGAATGAAAAGTTGTTCATGCGTGCAAAAGCCATGTCGCCTGCGCCGATTTGCAGGGGAATCATCCAGTTTGCAAAGCCAACGAAGGCGGGCATGATCGCACCGAACACCATGATGATGCCGTGCATGGTGGTGAACTGGTTGAACAGCTCAGGATTGACGAATTGCAAGCCGGGTTGAAACAGTTCAGCGCGAATCGCCAAAGCCAAAACACCGCCCACCATCAGCATGGCAAATGAAAACAAGAGATACAAGGTACCGATGTCTTTGTGGTTGGTGGCATAGACCCAGCGCTTCCAGCCTGTGGGGGCGTGGTGATGATCGTCGTGGTGATCATGGCCGTGGTTATCAAGAACTGCGCTCATGTTTTAACCTTTTGTGTATTGTTGATGTGATGATTACTTGCGTGCAGCGGTGATGTCCGCGGGCTGCACAATTTGACCGGTCTTGTTAGACCAGTTATTCTTGGTGAACGTAATCACCGCGGCAATCTCTGTGTCGCTCAACTGCTTCCAAGCCGGCATCGCACCGTTGTTTTGGCCGTTGAGCAAAATGGCAATTTGTTTTGTTTTATCGGCATCAAGCACGACTGCTGCACCGTCAATCGCTTTGATCGGGCCTGCGCCTTTGCCTGTGGCGGTGTGGCAAGCGATGCAGTTGGATGCATAAACTTTCTCTCCGCGAGCGACCATATCTGTCAATGTCCACACTTTCGTCGGGTCATCGGCTTTGGCCGCCGCTTTTTTCTTCTCGGTGTTGACCCAAGCGGTGTATTCAGCAGGCGTGACGACTTTCACGTGAATCGGCATGTAAGCATGCTCCTTGCCGCAAAGCTCAGCGCATTGGCCATAGAAATCGCCTGTTTTTTCAGCACGGAACCAAGTGTCGCGAACGAAACCGGGGATCGCATCTTGCTTCACGCCAAAAGCGGGCACCATCCAAGCGTGGATCACGTCGTTGGCGGTGGTGATGATTCGGATTTTTTTGCCGACGGGGACGACCAGCGGGTTATCCACCTTGAGCAAATAGTTGTCTGGAACAACCGTACCTTTGGGCAGGCCAGAATCCGACATCATGCGGTGCGTCACGTCGAGCGTAGAGACAAAGCCCAAGCCTTCGCCCTCACCTTTGATGTAGTCATACCCCCATTTCCACTGGTAACCCGTGGCTTTGATCGTCAGATCGGCATTCGTGGTGTCTTTCTGCGCGACCAGCACTTTGGTGGCTGGCAAAGCCATGAAGATCACAATGATGAAGGGCACGACCGTCCAAGCGATTTCAACCCACAGCGGCTCAGCCAACTCTTGCGATTTATGGCCAACGCTCTTGCGATGTTTCCACACCGAATAAAACATCACTGAAAACACCAGGAAGAAAATCACGATGCAAATGATCATGATGTACCAGTGCAGCCAATGTTGCTCTTCGGCGATTTTCGTGACGGGCGGGTGCAAATTGAGCTGACGCACAGCGGGGCCACCGGGCAGATCGTTCACAGCCCACGCCGCTTGCGCGGCGAACACGCCGGCAGACAGCAGCAATGCCTGTAACTTGCTAGAGATTTTCTTGATCATCATCATTTTTCTCAAATCTTCAAAACCAAATCTTGAACCAAAACTTTTCACACCGCCTCGCACCCGCTTGAACTTCTTCAAACCGCGCGCAAGGCCATGCGCAATTCCCGGGCCAACTCAGGCCGCAATTCAGGCCGCACATGCCGCCCGATTTGCACCCTTCTGCCCTGACCAGACAGCTCAATGAGCGACCGATCATCAATATGCGGCTCCACCCGAACTCGGTCACGATCAAACTCAGCGCGCGAGATTTTTCCCGCGTGGCTTTGTTCGACCACGAGGCTGTTGCCTTGCAGCACCAACCGTTCGCCATCAGTCGCATGCCTTGCATAGATCAGCAAAGCCGCGCCGACAGCGGTGAGCTCAAGCAGAGCAAACGGGGTCACCATTTTGGCACCGAGCAGCCAGAACATCGTAGAAATCCCGAAGGAAACAATGCACAGCGACACATAAAACCAACCCAGCTGTTTCGGGGTGACCGAACAATTTTTCAGCAATTTCCAATGGATTTGCTGCTGGGTGACGGTGGCAAAACGAAACACGCGATTCTGAAACGCAAGATGTGACATGGTCAACACGAGTTAAAGAGGCGCGGGAGGATACCCGAGTCAAGGAAAAATACCGCTTTCCGTGACAGTCTTGGATTGTAGCGCGGGTTTCCCCTGCGATTGACCTCAAGTGCTGCGTAGAACCACAGAATTTAAGGTCTTGCCCCGGTCAAGATGACGCTGATCTCGGTTTAGATTGAGAGAGCATCGTGCGCATATCGCGCATCGAAATCGCCGATTCAGCGCTCACTTTCAAGCGCGGCGTGGGTTTGAAGGCGTGGCCGTAGACCACCTCAAAGCTCAGTTCAATCTGGCCTTGCGCGTTGCTCAAGCGCTCTTTCATGCGTGAAAGCAGCTCTTGATACCAACTTTTGCCGCGCAGCCCAGCAAAGCGTGCCGGGTGCAAATTACGCCCTAAGCCGCGCAACTCTTGCAAAGCGCGCTCAGGCGTGGCGAATGTGAGTACGATGCGCTCCATATCCATCACCGGCTCAGCAAAGCCTGTGCCCACCAGCAAATCACCCCAGTCATGCATATCAGTGAGCGGATGCGCGGCGGGAGGCCAGTCTTCTTCCAGGTAAATCTGCCGCAGTTCACGCGCGGTATCTGGCCCAAGACAGGAAAACATCAAATAGCCATCCACACTGAGCATGCGATGCCATTGCTGCACAGTGACCGCCGGGTCGGGTTCGGTGTGCAGACTCATATTGGCCCACACCATCTGCGCCGATCCGTCTTGCACAGGCTGCGCCATCGCACCGGCTTGGCCTGTGAGCTTGCCCAGCCAACCCTTCAGCAGACCTTGGTTTGCTATTAATAAATGAGCATCCTGCGCAGATTCTATAAGAGCAGGAGCCAGAAAAGCCTTGGAATTTGGGTAAACCTGCTGCACCATCGCATGCGCTTTCACACCCGAGGCCAGCGCACGCCAATGCACCCAATGATCAGGTATGCGCTTGATCCAGCTCAAGCGCTGCGCCATGCGGCTGCCCACCTCTTCATGCAGCCAAGGCGCGCCCTGCCCGCGTGCGCACGCATGCGCGATCTCTTGCCAGCGGCGAGCAGCTAAGGCATCTAAGGGCGGGGGCGTGTTTTCGGGTTCAGACATATGGGTCACGAGTATATTCATAGCCATGTTGACCCAGCTGATACGCCAATTGCCTGATTTACTGCCCAGCAGCTGCAGCGTCTGCCGCGCTTGGGGCAAACAGGCTGTCTGCGCCGATTGTCTGCATGCGTTTGCGCCGCCACGCATGCGTTGCACCACATGTGCTTCACCTTTATATGCTGGCGATGACCCACGCCAGCCCATGCGCTGCGGCGCTTGCCTCACTCTGGGCAGCCAGCTCGATGCCTGTCATGCCGCTGTGGATTACGCCTACCCTTGGGATGCGCTTGTGCAACGCCTGAAATACTCCGATGGTGGCGATTTGCGTGCGCAGCCGGCTCTGGCCAACAGCGTAGCCCGCGTCATGCGGCATGTGGCCGAGCAAGATACGCGGCTGGCAAACACACTGCAAGAGGTCAGCCGCAGCGACTGGATCATTCCTGTTTCTCTGCATCCTGAGCGACAACGTGAGCGTGGCTTCAATCAGGCCAGTGCTCTGGCGCAAGCTTTGTTTCCTGGACACGCTCGTTTGCGCAACGATCTGCTGATGCGGATTCAAAATACCGCTGTACAAGCGAATTTGCCGCGAGATGCACGCGCTTTTAACCTTCGCGGGGCTTTTATCGCCGCGCCTTTGGTGGCGCACGAGCTGAAGGGGGCTAAGGTGACTTTGATTGACGATGTAACGACGACAACCGCCACCTTGAGCGCTGCTGCGATGGCTTTGCGGCAGGCGGGGGCGCATGAAGTTCACGCTATTGTCTTTGCTCGGGCTTCTTGATTCTTCTGGCGTGCTTTAGCCTTCGCTGAACGCCTGCGCTTGGGGCATCCCCCTCCGCGAATGTCCTCCGTCGGCTTCGCCGCCTCCCCCTTGACTTCGCTGCGGGAGATACCCCAAGCGCAGGCGATCATCGAAGGCAGTTGGTTGGCGAGGGAAGTTCTCACGTCACCGCGCAAACGTGTTGGTGGTAGTTACTATGGACGAACGAAGATTGCAAAAGTAGCCAACAGGCCACGGCTGTGATTGGGTTGTTTCTCCCAAGCGAGGTAAGAGGAGGAGTCTTTGTTGCCGGCGGGGGACACGAGCGGAGGGGAACAACCCAATCACAGCCGTGGCCGCTCTTCGGCACCGAAATTATCAAAGAAACAAGCCGATAGCCGGCATAAAACCTGCGCAGAGCGCTATTGAATCAATAGCAAATCAATTCACCATCACCACCTTACCCTTCACACCGCGCGTCGCCATATGGGCATAGGCCGCTTTGAGCTCGCTCATCGGCATCGTGCGGTCAATGATCGGCTTGATCTGGCCGCTGGCATACCAAGTGGCCAGTTGCTTGTAATCCGCCATGAAGGCTTTGGGTTCGCGTTTTGTGAAATCGCCCCAAAACACGCCCACAATGCTGGCACCCTTGAGCAGTGCCAAATTGAAGGGCAGAGCGGGAATCGGGCCGCTGGCAAAACCAATCACCAAATAACGCCCGCGCCAAGCAATCGAGCGAAACACCGGCTCGGCAAACTGGCCGCCAATCGGGTCGTAAACGATATCAGGCGCTTTGCTGCCCACGCTCTCACAAGCCACCTTGATCGCTTCTCGCAGGTGAGAAGAAAACTGCTCAGGATCGCTAAAAGCACCGTAATTGATCACCGCATCCGCGCCGATGGCTTTTACAGCAGCGCATTTGTCATCGCTAGAAGCTGCCGCGATCACCTTCGCGCCCGCCGCCTTGGCAATCTGAATCGCCGCCGTGCCCACGCCGCCTGCTGCGCCGAGGATCAATATGGTCTCGCCCGCCTTGAGTTGACCGCGATCCAGCAGCGCGTGAATCGTGGTCGCATACGTCATCAAAAGTGATGCACCATCTTCGTACGTAAAACCTTCGGGCATTGGCAGCGCGAGCATCGCGGGCAGCACAGCATGTGTGCCAAAACCGCCCGTGCCATGCAAGCAAATCACCGATTGCCCGACCTTCACATGCGCCACGCCCTCGCCGACCGCTTCAACGATGCCCGCAAACTCCGAACCGGGCACAAAAGGCAGCGGCGGTTTGAATTGGTATTTGTTTTGTACGATCAGCGTGTCTGGAAAGTTCAAGCTGGCCGCCTTGATCTGCACCAGGACCTCGCCCGCTTTGGGCACAGGTGTAGGCAGTTCTTTCCAAACAAGGGCATCAACTCCGGTGGGGGTTTCACAAATCCAAGCGTGCATGGGAATCTCCGATCCATCAAATCTCTGACAAAAGCGCATCTTAGAGGCAGATAGCGCCAACAGCGTAGCTCAATGTCTCACACACGTCATAGAATCAAACCCATGAAAATCTTGATCTCCAACGACGACGGCTACCAAGCGGCTGGCATTGTGGCTTTGTATGAAGCTTTAAAAACGGTGGCTGAGGTGGAAGTGATCGCGCCGGAGCACAACAATTCAGCCAAATCCAACGCACTCACACTGCATTCGCCTCTGTATGTGCACCGCGCGGCCAATGGCTTTCGTTATGTGAACGGCACACCCGCTGACTGCGTGCACATCGCGCTAACGGGACTCTTGGGCTACAAGCCAGATTTGGTGGTCTCGGGCATCAACAACGGTGCCAATATGGGTGACGACACGATCTACAGCGGCACAGTTGGCGCGGCGATGGAGGGCTATTTGTTTGGCATTCCGGCGCTGGCGTTTTCTCAAACGGAAAAAGGCTGGTCACATTTGCAAGATGCGGCGCTGGTGGCGCGCGATTTGGTGATGAAATTCGCGCAGCAGCCAGCGAGCATGCCTGGTGCGTCGGGCACGAACGGGGCATGGCTGCTCAATGTGAACATCCCTAACCTGCCGCGTGAAATGATCAAAGAGCCCAAGGTGTGCCGCTTGGGTCGTCGGCATGCCGCAGAGCCAGTGGAAGTGCAGCCCAATCCACGCGGCGAGACGATGTATTGGATCGGTGCTGCGGGCGCAGTGGCCGACAGCGGGCCGGGCACCGACTTTGAAGCCGCCGCCGCTGGCCATGTGACGATCACGCCGCTGCAAGTGGATTTGACGGATCATGCGCGGCTGGATGCTTGGCGCAGTCGTGCTGCGTGAACCTGATTCAAACAGAATGAACCGCCCTAGTTTTCCCGCGCGTTTGCCCAGCGGCATGCCACAAACCGGTGCTAAGCTTGTGCCAGTTGTGCAAACGCCCAAGCCTGTTGCTATAAAAAATGTAGCGTCCTACGCAGATTCTATAAGGGCAATCAGCCCAAAAAGCATCAAAAAACCAGTATCACAGGCATCTCAGGTGCTGGGCGTGGGCATGGATTCAGCCGCCGTGCGCGCTCGCATGGTGCACAAGCTTGCGCAGGGCGGTATCACGGATGCCGCAGTGCTCGCTGCGATGAATTTGATTGAGCGCCATCGCTTTGTGGACACGGCTCTGGCAGGCCAAGCCTATGAAGACACGAGCTTACCAATTGGCCTGAGCCAGACGATTTCCAAGCCGAACGTGGTGGCGCGGATGATCGAGCTGCTGCGCCAAGGCTGCGCTTTGGATGCGCAAGGCAAGATGGGGCGTGTGCTCGAAATTGGCTCGGGCTGCGGCTATCAAGCTGCGATTTTGGCTCAGCTTTGCAACGAGGTTTACAGCATCGAGCGTCTGCGCGGGCTGTATGAGAAGGCCTCGGTCAATATTCGTCATCTGGCTGCGCCCACATTGCATTTGCTACTGGGCGACGGCATGCTGGGCTATGCCCAAGGTGCGCCGTATGCAGGCATCATTGCCGCAGCCGGTGGGCAAGCCATTCCACAGGCTTGGACGGATCAGCTCGCTGTGGGAGGGCGCATTGTCGCGCCGATGGTGACATCCGGCAGCGGCGGCGCGAGCCAGTCCCTGATGGTGATTGACAAAACTGCCCACGGCCTGAAACAAACTGTATTAGAAAGTGTGCTCTTTGTGCCTCTAAAATCAGGAGTCGCTTGAACAGCGCAAGGGAACACGCACATGACACACCGAACCACAGCGTTCAGCCGCTTAGGAATTTGCTCTGGAATTCGCTTAGCAGCCTGGCTGCTCGCAGCCGCCTTCATCACAGGCTGCGCCTCCCAGCGCCCCACAGGCGCGAGCGCTCCGGTGGAAGACCGTGGCACCATGTCGGGTCGCACAGCGCCCTCGTTGCCTGCTCCGGCCACAGCAGCCACGCCCTCCAACGCGGCGGTTGCCCCGCCAGCTGCTGCCGTTAAGCCACCGCTAGGCCAAGAAAACGCGGGAAAGCCCGGCTACTACACCGTGCGCCCTGGCGACACGCTGATCCGCATAGGCCTGGATGCCGGCCAAAGCTGGCGTGACATCGCCCGCTGGAACAACGTGGACAACCCCAACATCATCGAAGTCGGCCAAGTGCTGCGCATCATCCCGCCCGGAACAGTGGCTGTGGCTGCCGCGCCCCTGCCAGCAGCCAACACACCCGCAGCGCCTGCCTCCGATGCCGTGGTCACGCGCCCCGTCAGCACGCCTTCGTCCGTCACTGCCACCAGCGTGCCGCCGCCCGGCACACGTACCGCCGCCGCCCCCAGCGTCACACCCATGCCCGCTCCCGTCGCCAGCGCGCCGATGCCGCCCGCCTCATCGCCGAGCGACGAAGATGTGCAGTGGATTTGGCCCATCACTGGCGGCGCAAGCAATGTGGTCGCTACCTTTGACGAAGTGAAAAACAAAGGCGTAGGCATCGGCGGCAAGCTAGGAGATCCGATCTTGGCCGCAGGCGACGGCCGCGTCGTGTATGCGGGCGCAGGCTTGCGTGGCTACGGCAATTTGGTGATCTTGAAACACAACAACACCTACCTCACCGCCTACGCACACAACCAAACCCTCTTGGTCAAAGAAGACCAAACCGTACGCAAAGGCCAAAAAATCGCCGAGATGGGCAATTCTGATGCAGACCGCGTCAAGTTGCATTTCGAGATTCGCCGCCAAGGCAAGCCAGTGGATCCGCTGCGCCTGCTACCCACACGTTGATTTTTTAAGCGTTTTAGGGCACTACCCGTTATAGAACGTGCGCGGAGTGCTATCGAATTCATAGTAAAAGGATGCTGATATGGCTTGGCCTGTGATGGTGTTTGACATTGAAAGCATCCCTGATGTGAAAGGCCTGCGTGCCTTGGGCGCGTATGACCCAGCGCTCACTGACCCGCAAGTTCATGCGCAGTGGGCAGCTGCTCGCAAAGCCGACAACAAGTCAGATTTCATGCCTTTGCACTTGCAGCGCATCCTGTGCATCAGCGTCGTTTTTCGCAATGCAGAAGGCCTGCGCGTGCACAGCTTCGTGGATCGAGACGATGCCTCAGAGGCCAAAATCATCCAGCAATTCTTCGGCAGCCTAGAGAAGCACGTGCCCCAGCTCGTGAGCTGGAATGGCGGCGGCTTTGACCTGCCCGTGCTGCACTACCGAGGCATGATCCACGGCGCAAACGCCAACAAATACTGGGACATGGGCGACGGCGGCGACCACGATTCCCGCGAATTCAAGTGGAACAACTACATCTCCCGCTACCACCTGCGCCACCTAGACATGATGGATTTGCTCGCCATGTATCAGCCCAAAGCCAACGCACCCTTAGATGCGATGGCCAAGCTCTGCGGCTTCCCCGGCAAGCTGGGCATGGACGGCAGCAAAGTCTATGAAGCTTACCTTGCCGGCGGCCAAGAAGACATCCGCCGCTACTGCGAAACCGACGTGATGAACACCTATTTGCTCTACTGCCGTTTCCAAAAAATGCGCGGCGGTTTTACTGACAAAGAATACGACACCGAGATCGCCTTCGTCAAAGAAACACTAGGCCATCTCGCGCCACAAGAGGCGCATTGGGATGAGTATTTGAAGGCGTGGGTTTGAACCACACCCAAGCACCTTCATTTCCAGCGATATAATTCAAATATGTTCCGCGTAATCTATCTCCTGCCCATCACCAGCTCTGCTGGCATGCAGGCCTGCGCGATCACCACCAAGACCATTAAAACAGGCTAACTTAGCCCGGTTCGTCTTGCGCCCTCCCCGGACACAGACGAGCCGGGGCAAAGTAGCTTTAAAAATTTTATTGAAGCGATTTGAAACTTTGAAAGGGCAATGCAAATGAAAGTAGGAAACACGGTAGGCCTCGTAGGCTGGCGCGGCATGGTCGGCTCTGTGCTGATTGATCGCATGATTGCTGAGAAAGATTTCGATCACATCGAACCCGTCTTTCTCTCCACCTCCAACGCAGGTGGCACAGCCCCCGCGCAAGCGAAAAACGAGAAAATGCTGAAAGACGCTTTCGATATCGCAGCGCTTACCAAGTGCGACATCATCATCACCGCCCAAGGCGGCGACTACACCGCCGAGGTCTTCCCCAAGCTGCGCGCCACGGGCTGGAACGGCCACTGGATCGATGCCGCCTCCACGCTGCGCATGAATTCAGATGCCGTGATCATTCTCGATCCCGTCAACATGCCCGTGATCAAGAATGCCATGGCCAAAGGCGGCAACAACTGGATCGGCGGTAATTGCACTGTCTCTTGCATGCTGATGGGCGTGGGCGCTTTGTACAAAGCCGGTCTCGTGGAATGGATGTCCACCCAGACCTACCAAGCGGCCTCCGGCGGCGGTGCGCAACACATGCGCGAACTGCTGACGCAATACGGCAGCTTGTACTCGGAAGTGAAATCCCTGCTGGACGACCCAAAAAGTGCGATTTTGGAGATTGACCGCAAAGTCGCCGCCCGCCAACGCGCCCTCGCAGGCGACGAAGTGGCCAATTTCGGCGTGCCGCTCGGTGGCTCCATCATTCCTTGGATCGACAAAGATTTAGGACTCGGGAAGCCGCCGTATTCCGACGGCTGGGGCATGTCCAAAGAAGAGTGGAAAGGCATGGCCGAGACCAACAAGATCATGGGGCTTGGCGAAGGCTTTAGCAGCCCCGCCGTGCCTGTAGATGGTTTTTGCGTTCGAGTTGGCGCGATGCGCTGCCACAGCCAAGCGTTGACCTTCAAACTCAAGAAAGATGTGCCTTTGGCCGACATTGAAGCCATGATCGCTCAAGACAACGCTTGGGTCAAAGTGATCTCTAACACCCGCGAAGCCACCCTCGCTGGCCTGACACCCGTGGCTGTAACGGGCACGATGACCATTCCTGTGGGCCGCATCCGCAAAATGGCCATGGGACCGGAATATCTGGGCGCATTCACCATTGGCGACCAGCTTTTATGGGGCGCTGCCGAACCGCTGCGCCGGATGTTGCGCATTTTGTTGGACGCTTAAATCCGTCTGGCAAGCTCAAAACGCGAGAAAAAAGGGCTGAATTTGTTACAAATTCAGCCCTTTTAGTTATCTGTCATTTCGCAGCATCTGACCGGCTCAACAGTCGCAACAAAGCGTTTGCGTTGTGAGCAGACAACAAAATCAACCCCATAAAGCGTTGATAATCAAGGGGTTTAAAACCTTAGACCAATTCTCAGCTTGTCAAGCTAACTAGTTGATGTTAAGGTTCTTTTTCCGAAAAAGAGTAGAGGCCCAGTGTGCGCAAAATGACTACAAATCCTGTTACGCCGTCGCGATCCGCATCAGGGTTGCTCGCTGATCTTTTGCCGTTGCATGGCCAAGCTCGCATCGCGTCTTGGCGAACACCCATCGCAGCCGCCGTTTTGAGCATGGTGCTCAGCTTGGCTGCGCAAGATGCCATGGCACTAGCGCTGGGCCGCATCAATGTGCTGTCTGCGCTGGGCGAACCTTTGCGAGCCGAGATTGATGTGCCTGAAATCACCGCCGAAGAAGCGGCCAGCCTGCGCACGGCCGTGGCCAACCCGGAAGCCTTTCGCGCTGCCGGCTTGGAATACAACCAAGCCTTAGGAGCAGTGCAAATCAGTTTGCAGCGCCGCGCCAATGGCAGCGCCTTTTTACGCCTCAACAGCGACCGCACCATTAATGAACCGTTTGTAGATTTGATTCTGGAAGCCAGTTGGGCCTCGGGCCGCATTGTGCGTGATTACACGATGCTGTTTGACCCCTCCAACATGCGCCAAGCTGCTGCCCCGACCGGCGCCACGCCTGCTGCCTCTTCAGCCCCCGCCAACGCGCCTTCGCCCTTACCCGCAGCTACGGCCCGCCCTTCGATCCCCGCAGTGGCAGCAGCAACTCGCCCGACCAAAACAGACGGTGCGCCAAAAACCACGCCCAAACCCACCGACAAACCAGCTCAGCCCACGCCCAAGGACGGCATAGCTGTCAAATCTGGCGATACGGCAGCTGCCTTGGCCGCGCGCTACAAGCCGGCAGGCCTGTCCTTGGATCAAATGCTTGTGGCCATGCTACGCGCAAGCCCCGATGCCTTTATCGGCGGCAATGTCAATCGCCTTAAATCAGGCGCTGTGATTGACATGCAAGCCGCAGCCAGCAGTGCGCCCAGCACGGCCGAAGGCGAAGCCAAGCAAACCATCATCGCGCAGGCCAAAGATTTCAATGAATTCCGCCGTCGCTTGGCTGCGGGTGCGCCCACGGCCACCGCTGCTGCGCCGAGCCGCGCAGCAGGTGGCAAAGTGCAAGCCAATGTGAGCGAACCCAAAGCGCAGGCCACCGCACCTGACAAACTCACTCTGAGCAAAGGCTCCGTCGCCGCCAAAGCCAAGGAAGATGCGATTGCCAAAGAAAAGCAGGCCAAAGACAACGCCGCACGCGTGGCTGAGCTCTCCAAAAACATCCAAGATCTCAACAAACTCGGTACCACCACCGTAGCTAAGCCAGGCGCTGCTGCACCTGTTGGCGCAGTAGCCAGTGCGCCAGGTGTAAAACTGCCTGTTGCTACACCGAGTACACCTGCTGCGCCCACAAGCACCGCAGCCAAAGCACCCACGCCGACTGCAGCGCCCGTTGCAGCCCCTGTCGTAGCTGCTGCCGCTCCAGCAGCTTCTGCGCCTAAGCCAGCCGCTTCAGCGCCCGTTGCTTCGTCACCCGTCAGCACGAGCACTGTTGCAAGCACGACACCCGTCGCTACCAGCCCAGCCGCAACCACAGCGACCACCGCCACCGTTGCTGCACCCGTTGTTGCCGCTGCTTCCGCACCCGCACCTGTCGCTGTTGCCAAACCCAAAGCCCCCCCTCCCCCACCTCCACCTGAGCCAAGCTTCATGGAAAGCTTGATGGACAATCCGCTCCTCTTGCCTGGCGCAGGCGCATTGCTTGCTGGTTTGGGCGGCTTGGCATTTTGGCGCAATCGCCAACGTAATAAAGGCGCACAAGTCGACAGCTCCTTCCTAGAAAGCCGTTTGCAGCCTGATTCATTCTTCGGCGCATCGGGTGGCCAGCGCGTGGATACGGCTGATTCCAACTCGGGTGGCGGTGCAGGCTCCTCCATGGTGTATTCACCCAGCCAGCTAGATGCTGCTGGAGATGTTGATCCAGTAGCAGAAGCCGATGTTTACTTGGCCTATGGTCGTGATTTGCAAGCCGAGGAAATCCTCAAAGAAGCCATGCGCACTTCTCCCTCGCGCGTGGCCATCCATGCCAAGCTGATGGAGATCTACGCCAAGCGCCGTGATGCCAAGGCCTTCGAAGCCGTGGCCAAAGAAGCCTTTAACCTCACACAAGGCGCAGGCCCTGAATGGGATGCCGCCAGCGCCTTGGGCCGCGAGATGGAACCCGCCAACCCGCTTTATAGCCAAGGCAATGCGCCCAGCAGCGCAGGTTTGGCAGGTAGCGTGATGCTGGGAGGCGCAGCTGCTCTTGCTGCAGGAGCAGCCACTGCAGCTTTCAACGCCACCAGCACCGTGCCTCAGCAAGCCAGACCGCAGGCCAACGACGACTTTGATATCGACCTCGACCTCGACTTCAGCGCAGGAGGCGACGATCTCATGGCCTCGCCAGATATTGGCAATGGCATGCTCATGTCACCAGCAGCGCAAGAGCCCACCATTTCCGTACGTGCGATGAGCGTGCCCGAGCCAACGGTGGACTTCGACATGAGCCAGCCAGCCGGGCTAGACGATGTCAAGCTCTCCGAGCCAGATTTGGCATCGTTCTCCAATGGCCTGAATTTCTCTGCCACGCCGATGTCCTCACCTGCGCCCACAGCGCCGATGTCATTAAAAACAGGCCCTAGCGAGCCCGCAGCTTTAGAGTTTGATCTGGGCGGCCTCTCGCTTGATTTTCCGGTTTCAAATGCCGCCGCAGCGTCGAGTGCGATTGATGCGGGTGTCAGCGGTGATCCGCTAGAAACCAAACTCGCTCTGGCCATGGAATTCCGTGACATTGGCGATGCTGATGGCGCACGTTCTATGGTGCAAGAAGTGGCCGACGAAGCCAGCGGTCCGCTCAAAGCGCGTGCCTTGAAGATGCTGGCGGACTTGGGCTGATTTTTTCAGCCTGCATCTAGCCGCAAGTTTCAAAGCGTCGCCCCTGCCATGACACGTGTGGCTCTTGGCCTGAGCTATTCGGGCACGCGCTATCTCGGCTGGCAAAGCCAAAAAGGCGGCAACACCGTTCAAGACAAGCTCGAAGACGCACTTCGCCTCTTTTGCGGTTTGCCGCTAGATCAGCGCGTCATCACCAATTGCACAGGCCGCACCGACTCTGGCGTGCATGCGCTGATGCAAGTCGTTCACTTTGACACGCCGCTTGAGCGCGACACCTTCTCCTGGATGCGCGGCGTGAACCGTTTTCTACCCAATGATATTGCGGTGCAATGGGCCAAGCCCATGCCGCAGGAATTTCACTCCCGTGCAAACGCCCTGACGCGTCGCTACGCCTATATCGTGCTTCAATCACCGATGCGCCCGAGCTTAGAACTTGGTCGCGCCGGCTGGTCGCATCTGCCCTTGAATTTGCAAGCGATGAGGGAGGCCGCACAGATGCTCTTGGGCGAGCATGATTTTTCCTCGTTTCGCGCATCGCAATGCCAAGCGCTCTCGCCCATCAAAACCTTACTTCGAGCCGACATCAACCAACGCAATGCTTATTTTCGTTTTGACTTTGAAGCCACCGCTTTCCTGCATCACATGATCCGCAACATCATGGGCTGCCTGCTCACCATTGGCCGAGGCGAACAGCCGCCCGAATGGATGCGCGAAGTCATTGATGCAAAAAAACGGGAGTCCGCAGCGCCTACTTTTTCACCTGATGGTCTGTATTTTCTCGGGCCCACCTATGCACCTGAATGGGGCTTGCCAGAGCGCACAGCAGCGTTCGATTGGCTGCCTGTATAAACGTAAACGCCCCATACACTATCATTTTTATAGCAAACTACGTATATTTTATAACAGCTAACAGCCTAAAAAGCTTAAAAAATCAGGTCTTGAGCTTGGTCGCCTGATACGAGCCCACGCCCACCAGCGCGGCAATGGCCCAAAACAAAACCGATGTGCCCAGCGTCGCCCCGACCGCGCCCAAGATCAAAGGCATGGCCACGCTGGATGCGTTGATCGTGATCATGCGCAGGCCCAGTGCCTCGCCATGGCGCTCCTCAGGCGTGATCTGATGCAAGGTGCTCATGATCATCGGCTGCACGCAGCCCAAAGTAAAGCCCAAAAACACGGACACCACGCCCATAGAGAGCGCCGTGGGCATCAGCGGATACACCACAAAGAGCATCGCCGTCATCACCATCGCGACCGTGATCACCGCCCATTCGCGCAAGCTGTGCGCGAGCACCGGCAGCAACACCCGCACCGCCGCCGCTGCAACCGCAAACGCACCAAAGATCGTGCCAATCACCGAGGCCGAATAGCCACGCTCATGCCCCATCACAGGCACGAGGAAAGCATGCGCATCCCAGCAGGTGCTCATAAACCAATTCACCAGTAGCAGGCGGCGAAAATCTTTGTCGCGCAGCAAATCCCAAGCGCGGCGCGGCACGGCAGCCTCGTTGGCTTCTGGCATGGCAGAGCGCATCGGCTCTTCCTGCGCTTTGCGTACCATCATCCAAGCCAGCACAGGCAGCAGCGCGCACAACGCAAATGCAGCGCGATAGCCCGCAAAGTCAATCAACACGCCCGCCAAAAACGGCCCCACAAAATTCGCCGCTGCCGGGCCAATAGAAAGCCAAGAAAAAGCCTGCTTCAACTCAACCGAGCCATGCGCCGTGCGCCCCACATGGCGCTGCAAGGAGATCACTGCTGAGCTGGTCGCCCCACCCATCAACAAAGCGGCTAAAGCCAACGAGAGGAAATGTGGAAATGCCACGGGCACGAGCGCCCCGGCCACGGCGATTGCCACACAGATGCTGAACGGCTTTTTCAAACCATGCCGGTCTGCATAGCGCCCCGCAGGCAAGGCCACAAAGAGCGAAGAAACGGCAAACAGCGCCACCAGCAAGCCAGCCGCCACTGCACTTTGCCCGTTTTTCAAGACCCAGAGCGGCCCCGCCAGCCGCAGCCCCGCCATCGCGGCATGCAGGCAAATCTGGCCTGCAATCAGGCGAATCAGCGCGGGGGAGAGCGAGTCAAAGAGGGTCATGACAGATGCCGTGTTCAGCCCTCGTCATCGGCTTTGTCTGTTGGCAAAAGCGCCTGCGCTTGCGCATCGGTCAAGGCTTCAACGTCTTTGAGTTTGCGGTTCACAGCACGGGTGCGGGTATCGGCCTGTTCAAGTGTTTTCACCACGGTTTCAGCCTGCGAGCGCACCTTACTCACGAATTCCCCAAAGCGGCCAAACTCCGTCTTCACAGCGCCGAGCACCTGCCACACTTCTGAGCTGCGTTGCTCCAAAGCCAGCGTGCGAAAGCCCATTTGAAGGGAATTGAGCATGGCCAGCAGCGTGGTCGGCCCCGCGAGCGTGACGCGGTGGTCGCGTTGCAAACTGTCCATCAAACCGGGGCGGCGCAGCACCTCGGCATACAAGCCCTCTGAGGGCAAAAACAAAATCGCAAAATCCGTGGTGTGGGGTGGTGAAACATATTTTTCGGCCATAGATTTGGCCTCAAGCTTGATCCGCGCTTCTAAACCTTTAGCAGCAATTTCAGCAGCCAGCGGATCAGCCCGCTCCTGCGCATCGAGTAATCGCTCGTAATCTTCGGTGGGAAATTTCGCATCAATGGGTAGCCACACGGGTGCACCATCATCGCTGCGCCCCGGCAGGCGGATCGCATAATCCACTACATTTTTGCTGCCCGGCACAGTCGCCACCTGCGCAGCAAACTGCTCTGTCACAAACACCTGCTCCAAGAGCGAACCGAGCTGCGCCTCGCCGAAGGTGCCCCGCGTTTTCACATTGCTCAGCAAATGCTTCAAATCGCCCACGCCCTGCGCCAAAGTTTGCATCTCACCCAAGCCCTTGTGCACCTGCTCCAAGCGCTCAGCCACCTGCTTGAAACTCTCGCCCAGGCGCGTCTCTAGCGTCGTTTGCAGCTTCTCATCCACCGTACGCCGCATCTCATCGAGCTTTGCTTCGTTTTTCACAGACAGTTGCTCCAACTGCTGATTCAAAGCCTCGCGCACCCGCGTGAGCTGCCCATCCAGCGTCTCGCGCACCTCCGTGAGCCGCCGCGCATTTCCCTCAGAAATGCTCTGCAACTGCGTCGTTAAATTTCCCTGAAAGCCTGTGAGCGATTGCTGCACGCCGCTCTGCATCGCGGCCAAAGTCTGCCCCATCTCCATCCGTGCAGACTGCGCACTCACCGCCAATTCCTGCCGCAGCTCTCGCTCCAGCCGCTCATTGCTCAGAGCCAATTGCGCCAACTGCGCCTTCAAAGCCACATGTTGCGTCAATTGCTCTTCTTTTGATAGCATCCCGCGCAGTATTCTTGCCGGCGAACTGATCAAAAGCCATATAAAAAGGCCGATCAACAGCAACAGGTTCAGCAAACCGAGAATCAACACAACATCAAAGTTCATGGACAGAGTCTAACGCTGCCTTAGCTATCAGGGCGCTGGCGGCAGAAGCGCCAACGCCAACTGAGCAGGTGAATAAATTGTCACGCCCGTAAAACTTTGCCCATAGCCTGCGCCAAAGTGTGTGCGGTCTCCCGTCACCAACGCATCGCAGCGCAAAGCCATCGCTGAGAGCAACACTGGGCGATCCTTATCAGGTAGCCAATCGGCAACCTGAGCCTCTTCCAAAGGCTGCTTCGCGCCGCCTACTTGCATGTCAATCACGAGCTGCTCCAAATCTAGTACAGCAGCCTCAGATACCTTGGCCGCCAAATTACGACGAGCCTCGGTCAACACATACCCATCCACCACCAAGATGTGGCCGCGCTCAGCAAGCGCAGTCAAAAGTTGCCGCATTGCCCCCGCTGCGCGAGCCGCAGAAAACAACACATTCGCATCCAGAAAAATACGCAGTGTGCGCCCCTCCTGCGAAGCGGCCATCGTCAAGCTGCCAAATTCTTCATGGCAACCGCCAGCTCTGCCTCGGCAGCATCAAACTCTTGCAGCCGAGCGGGCGAATACATCTCTAGGGGCAAGGTGACTGCTGGGCGCAGCAAAATGCCATCTGGGGTGGTCTGCGCGATCAATTGATCATCTGCCTTCAATCCCATGGCTTGACGCAATTTGGCTGGCAACGTAATGATGCCTCGGCTGCTGAGTGTGAGTGTGGCTTGCATGAATGCAGTTTAGCAGAAATGCTGCATTCATGCTGAACATCAATATGCGAACTACATGCATGCGCCGAGACACGAAGTCTCACAAGCTGTAAACAGCCAGTTTTTGACACCAAAAGACCGACTTGAGGCAAGTTCAGCAGCGAAAATGCCCCGGAATGCCGTTTTTGGCCTGTTTCTACCTATGCTTTTGGCCTCCAAGCCAATAAATACGGGCGCAAGCAGCTATGAAAATAGGAGTAGATTCATTGGAAGTCGCACCCGATTCAGGCAGGGCAGCCCGGCAAGCCTTGCATTCCGACGCACCAGCCACAAGCTAGCTCGCATGAGCGAACCACTTCACATCGTCTGCCCCCATTGCCAAACCACCAACCGCGTGCGTGCGGATCAGCTTGCCAGCGCGCCCGACTGCGGGCAGTGCAAGCAGCCGCTGTTCACCGGCAAGCCGGTTGACCTGGCCGAGGCTGCATTTGACAAGCACCTGCAGCGCAACCAGATCCCGCTGCTGGTGGACTTTTGGGCGCCGTGGTGCGGCCCGTGCCGCCAGATGGCACCTGGCTACGTGCAGGCTGCAGCGCAGCTGGAGCCTGGCGTGCGCGTAGCCAAGGTGGACACTGAGGCACAGCAGGCGCTGGGGTCGCGCTACCAGATCCGCAGCATTCCGACGCTGGCGCTGTTTGTCAATGGCCGCGAAGTAGCCCGCCAGCTAGGGGCCATGAGCGCCAGCGACATCGTGCGCTGGACCCGGCAGAACATACCAGGCTGATGATGCAGGCGTTGACATCGAACCCCAGCGTTTTCTAGAGAACGCTTGCGCAAAGCGGGCACCGATTTGGTGTACCGCTGCGCCAAGCAGCACAGCGAGCCGAGTGGAGATTGGCGCTCTGGCACCGCCTCACAACACGCCTTTGCCGCAATTTGCGCCACCCGACTGAAGTCGTGCTCAAGCCGTCGCAGCTTCTTTTTCCGGATTCCTCCCTTAAACTGCGATTGACAGCGAGACGCGACTGTGTGCGAACACCTGCGATGCAGCATGCGCTGGCCTGATACCTTCGACTCATTTCGCTTTTGGTTTTTGAAAGAAAGGACACAGCATGTCATCGGGTAACTGGAAAGAACTTTTTGACGCGGCATGCGCAGGCGAAATGGATCTCGTGCGCTATCACATCCGCAGCGGCGTCAACGTCAATCACATTCATCCGGAGTACTTTGGCACCATTTTGATCGCTTGCATTTTGTCCAAACAACAGGATGTGGCGCTAGAGTTGCTTGAAAACGGCGCAAATCCGCATACGTACTCCGAATTAGATTGCCTCAGACCACTTCAAGCGGCCAGACAAGCCAAGCTAAAAGCGGTTGAGCAACAGCTGCTCTTTTTAGGAGCGCAAGAAAGCCCAGCAGCCCCGCCTCGCACCATGCTTTCCAAATGGCGGTTGCCATTTTGGGGTCGCCGTGCTGCATAACACCTCACTGCCGCTTTGCTGCCACCAGCCACCTGCAACAAGGTCAGCCCTTTCGTGGCGTTGAGCTCTTCCATTTGCTCGGTGTACGGGCTCATTCACGCCATCGGTTTGCCGCAGATTTGGCCACTTTATTAGGCACGTATGCAAGCGGTGATTTGCGATCAATATGGCCCACCTGATGGGCTACAACTTTTCGAGGTAAACAAACCCGCACCGGAACGCGGCGAGGTGTTGATCAAGGTGGATGCCACCACGGTGAGCTCGGGCGACTGGCGGGTGAGTAGCTTGAATGTGCCTCGCGGCTTCGGGCTCTTGATGCGCTTGGCACTGGGATGGCATGGCCCGCGCCAGCCGATTTTGGGCACTGAGTTTGCGGGTGTGGTGGAAGCGGTAGGCGCTGATGGCGGGCAGTTCAAAGCGGGCGATGCGGTGTTTGGCTTCACTGATATGGCCATGGGCTGCCACGCGCAATATCTGTGTATGCCGCAGAGCGGGGCGCTGGCGCTCAAACCCGCCAACCTGAGCGATGCACAAGCGGCAGCGCTCTCGTTTGGCGGTACGACGGCGCTGAGTTTTTTCAGACGAGGCCAACTCAAGCGTGGCGATCAGTTGTTGATCAATGGGGCTTCTGGCGCAGTAGGCACGGCGGCTGTGCAACTAGCCAAGCACTTTGGGGCGGAAGTCACGGCTGTGTGTAGCACGGCAAATCTGGCATTGATGAAATCGCTAGGCGCTACGCATGTCATCGACTACACGCAGCAAGACTTTACGAAAAACGGCAAAGCCTACGATGTGATCATGGACACTGCTGGCACCGCTCCGTTTGCGCACTGCGAAGCCTCTCTCAAAGTCGGTGGCCGCCTGCTGATGGTGTTGGCTGATTTACCTAGCATGCTCAAGATACCTTGGATTGCGCTAACGCGCCGAAAAAAACTGATCGCAGGCCCTGCGAAAGGACGCGCAGAAGATATTCGCTTGCTTGCCGAGTTGGCTGAAAAAGGGCAGTTTATGCCGGTGATTGATCGAAGCTACCCTTTGGCGCAGATCGCTGAAGCCTACCGCTATGTGGCCACAGGGCGCAAGTGCGGGAATGTGGTGATTACAGTATCAAACTGATTGCGGCCTGCAAATGAAATGCAAGAGCCAATAGCGATACGCTTTCCTGTGTTTTAGCCGACACCGACAACCAACGCAGCTCACTCATGCCATCATAGAGGCATGAAACGAAACACCGATCAATTTATTGGCCGCGGTTCGCTGGCTCAGCGCTTTGACCAGGGCCGCTTGGCGCGGCAAAGCTGCCCACGTTCGGTGCTTGGCCTTCATGCGAGCGATGGGCGCGATGCGCTGGCGCTGCTGGCTGCGTCGAACGAGGGGCGGATTGCAGAGTTGCTGCCCATAAGGTTTGGGCGAATGTTGGCCAGCCCCTTTGCCTTTTTTCGCGGAGCCGCTATATTGATGGCGCATGATCTGGCGCTCACGCCGCGCTGTGAGGTCAAGGTGCAGTTGTGTGGCGATGCGCATTTGTCTAACTTTGGCTTGTTTGCCAGCCCTGAGCGGCGACTGTTGTTTGGCATCAACGATTTTGATGAAACTGTACCTGGCCCCTTCGACTGGGATGTGAGGCGCTTAGCAACCAGCTTTGTGATTGCCTGCCGCGAGCAAGGTTTTAAGAAATCCGTGATTCAAGGCATTGTCCAAACCCTGCTCGATACCTATCACCAGCGGATACTGGATTTTGCCGAAATGGACACGCTCGATGTCTGGTATCACCAGATGACATCGGAGACTTTGCTCAAGCTGGGCGGCTCCAGCAAACTTGAAAAAACTGCGATAGAAAAGGCCCGCAGCAAAGGGAGCCGCGAATTGGTGAGCAACTCGGTGGAATGGATCGATGGGCCAGCTGGCAAAGAAATGCGCATCAAAGACACGCCGCCTTGGGTCTATCACGAGCAAAACGCGACAGCGCGTGAAATCGGTCAATTTGAGCTGAGTATTCAGCATTTTTTTGCTCAATACCGAAGCAGTTTGAGTACAGACAGGCAGGTGTTGCTTGATCGTTATGAGCTGATGGATGTGGCCGTGAAAGTGCCTGGCATTGGCTCGGTGGGCACGCGCTGCTTTGTGGCGCTGCTTGTAGCCGATGGTCATCACCCGCTGTTTTTACAATTTAAGCAAGCCCGTGATTCGGTGCTGATGGCACCGCTCGGTTTGAAGGTCCAAGCTCATAACGGCCAAAGAATTGTCGATGGGCAGCGGCTGTCTCAGGCCACCAGCGATATTTTTCTGGGTTGGGCCAGCAGCAAAGCGATGGGCGCAGAATTTTATGTGCGCCAGCTGCGCGATATGAAGGGTGCGCTGGATGTGACGCTTTTCAACGCTGACGACATGGCTGACTATGCTCAAGCCTGCGGCTATGCGCTGGCTCGCTCGCAAGCCAAGGCGGGCGACCCGGCCCTGATTGCCGGCTACATCGGTAAAAGCCAAGCGTTTGATGAAGCCATTGCCAAACATGCCTTCGCCTACGCCGATCAAAACGAAGCCGATTACGCCGCGTTGAAAAAAGCTGTGCAGAGCGGCGCGATCCAAGCTGTGCTGGAACAGGATTCTGAAAGTTAATCTGATGCTGATTTGAAAGTTATAGAAATTAAATCAATGCACATCCTAAGATCTGCTGGCCTGCCACAGCGTCCAAAGCCCAATCAACACAAAGCCCACGCCCGCCACGATATTGAGCGTGCGCGCCGGCACGTATTTGCCAACCAATGATCCGGCCAGCACGCCAATAGCTGCTGAGACCGTGAGCGCGGCACTGGCCGCCAGAAACACCGTCCATTTGCTGGGGCCTTGCTCTTGTGAGGCAAACAGCATGGTGGCCAGTTGGGTCTTGTCTCCGAGCTCGGCGAAGAAAACCGCAGCGAAGATGGTGAAGAAGGCTTGGAGTTGGGTAGCGGTGTTCATGCCGCCATTGTGAACCTATCGGCTGTCAAAGCGCTATCAAGCCCCTCGCCGGGGAGCTTCACGCGGCGAGCACTTGCGGATTGAGCGGCGTCTTCGGCTGGCCATGAACCAGGTAGCCGATCAAATTGTCTGCCGCTAAATTGGCCATCGCTTTGCGCGTGGGCACGCTGGCGCTGCCGATGTGGGGCGTGAGCACTACGTTTTTGAGAGCAGTCAGCGCAGGATTGACGCGGGGTTCACCCTCAAAAACATCCAAGCCCGCACCCAAAATCTTGTTGTCGGCCAGTGCGGCAGCCAAAGCGTTTTCGTCAATCAAGCCGCCGCGCCCGATGTTGATCAGCGTGGCGGCGGGCTTCATGAGGGCGATTTCAGCGCTGCCGACGGTGTGGTGATTCTCCGCGGTGTAGGGCAGCACCAAGACGATGTGATCGGCCTGCGCAAACAGCTCTTGCTTGCTCACGTAGCGCGCCTTGACCTCTGCTTCCAGCTCGGGAGCGAGGCGCGAGCGGTTGTGATAAATCACCTGCATGCCAAAGCCAAACGCACCGCGCTGCGCCACGGCGCGGCCAATGCGACCCATACCCAAAATGCCCAGCGTGCTGCCATGAATATCAGCCCCGCACAACATGTCGTAGCTCCATTTGTCCCACTGACCCGAGCGCAGATAGGCTTCGCTCTCGCTCACCCGCCGGGCGGTAGCCATGAGCAAGGCAAAGCCCATGTCAGCTGTGGTCTCGGTA
Source organism: Variovorax sp. (assembly GCA_031375105.1). Classification (GTDB taxonomy): domain Bacteria; phylum Pseudomonadota; class Gammaproteobacteria; order Burkholderiales; family Burkholderiaceae_C; genus JANMDU01. Next base: position 83,467 of record JANMHJ010000035.1, on the reverse strand, counting down.
AGTACATCGGGCGCGTTGGTGGCGAGCACGCCGGCTGCCGTCATGGCCAGCACATCAAAATTGTTGTAGCCTACGGCCATGTTGGCGCAAATCTTCAGATCGGGGCAGGCAGCGAGCAGCGCGGCATCAATACGCTCGCCGCCGGTGGTGAACACGCCTGCTTTGCCAGATAAGCGGCGGATGAACTCTTCGCGCGACCAGATCACATCATCTTGATTGGACTCCACCTCAAAATGCTGCGCCAGGCGCTCCAACACCTCGGGAAAGACTGCGCGAGCGACGAGAATGGATTTTTTAGACATTTTCAAGCCTTTTTCGGCATATCACCGTTATAGAATCTGCGCAGAGTGCTACTGAATTGATAGCGTGTCAACGGAACCAAACGAAGCTCATGATCATAAACAGCGGGATCAATATGCACACCGCCCAAGCAATGTAGCCAAAGAAGCTGGGCATCTTCACGCCCCGGTCTTCCACAATCGCTTTGACCATCAAGTTCGGCGCGTTGCCGATGTAAGAGTTTGCGCCCATGAACACGGCGCCGGCGGAAATAGCAGCCAGCGTGGCGGCGTGTGTGGTCATCAGTGTCTGCGGGTCGCCTCCTGCGAGGTTGAAGAAGACAAGATAGGTGGGCGCGTTATCTAAGAAGGAGCTGAGTGCGCCAGTCGCCCAAAAATAAGCCAAGGGGCTGGGCGAACCATCGGCACGGGTGACGCTGGCCACGATCGCGCCAAACGGGCCGTCGATGCCCGCTTTGAGCATGGCGATCACCGGGATGATCGTGAGGAAAATGCCCGCAAACAGCTTGGCCACCTCCTGCATCGGGCCCCAAGAGAACTGATTGGCCTCGTGCACCGAGCTGGCGGTGATCTTGAGCGACAGCACCGTCACCGCGATCAAGCCCAGATCGCGAACGATGCCTTGCAAACCGACTTCTGTGCCAAACACATCGAAATTGACGCCCGGCTTCCAGATACCGCTCATCAAAACCAAGGCCATGACGCACAGCAGCAAGAGAAAATTGACTTTGCCATCGAAGCCGATGTTTCGCGAGTCAGGCGTTGGGTCAAACTTCAACACTTCTTCGCGCTTGTGATAGTAGTAAGAATCCATCGCGTAGAAGATGGCCAGCAGCGAGCCCACCATGAAAAGTGTCTCCGGGAAGATGTATTTCACCGTCCAGAAAAAGTCCACGCCCTTCAAAAAGCCCAAAAACAGCGGCGGATCGCCCAGCGGGGTGAGCGAGCCTCCTGCGTTTGAGACGATGAAGATGAAGAACACGAAAACGTGCATCTTGTGCTGCCGATTGTCATTGGCGCGAATCAGCGGGCGAATCAAAAGCATGGAAGCGCCCGTGGTGCCCATGAAGCTGGCAGCGACCGCACCAATCGCCAGAATCGCGGTATTCAGCCCAGGGCTGCCATGCAAATTGCCTTTGATATAGATCCCGCCCGAGACGGCAAACAGCGCGGTGAGCAAGATCACAAACGGGATGTATTCAGCGAGCAAGGCATGCACCAAAGCACTTCCCGCGAGGCCCGGGCCAAACTGAATCGCAAACGGCACCAAAAACAGCAACGCCCAGAACGCGGCAACTTTGCCGAAGTGATGATGCCAAAACTGTGGCGTGAGCAAGGGGCAGAGGGCAATGCACAGCAAGATGCCTGCAAACGGCACACCCCAAAGCGCTGTGAGCTGCTTGCCGTCAATATCAGCGGCAAAACCCGCCGTTGACGCCAATAAGAGGCCAAAAAACGCCAAAAACTTGGCCAAACGAGGTGAAAGCGACAGCATGCTTTTGTCTCCAAAAATTCTTCTGTGCATTATGCCTAGGCGCAAGGGCTGGGGCTGACGGGACTCTTGCGAGAGACTGACGCTGCGGCTTCGTGCTGGCCGCTTCTGCTGTCTGAGGTTTCGCGCTACCCGCTCGCCTGCCGCCTGACGTGCCTGAAAAAGCCGAGGGCTTTCCTTTTTTTGCGCTCTGTGCGGGATACGCCGAGCTGCTAATCTTTTGTGGTGATGATGAGTTGGCTGGCCGCGCCCGACCGAGAAAGCCTTCGTTTTTTCATGCCCATCACGCAGCTGGTGTGGATGTTGGCTCGTCGTTTCTTACTATTAATTCAATAGCGCTCTGCGCAGATTCTATGTCGGCTATAGGCCTAAAACACTCTAAAAACATTTCCATAGCTTGCCTGTTCGATGCTGCCACGGCGCAAAAACTTCACCCAATACACGCAGGCCTTTTCAGTGAATAAGATATAGTGCTTTCAACGCAAACCTCCCGCAGCTGATTTAGCAAGCGGGGCGAGTAGGCGATATGGGCGACAGGATCACGAGACATCATGAATACTGTAATCAGAGACTGCAGATGCCATCTCAACCCAGAGCAAAAGCGGCTTGCGCAGCATTTGCCGCGCCGCTCATCGGGCTTGCCAGCCAGTTTGTTTTTTCGGCCAACTTGGGCATGCCAAGATAGGCTCTCAGCTGAATTAAGCTGCGCTCCAAGGAGAAATTGATGGCTGTTTTGATCGAAGCAATTTCCGTAGTTGTTCGTGCCGACGAATTGCTGAAAAAATTCCCCGGTGGCTGGGACGCTTTCAAAAGCATCGTCCCGAACCAAACTCTGTGCGCTGATAATGAGATTGTCAGACTTGGATTCATGAATCCTCAAGATGTTGAGTTATTCATCAAAAAGCTACAGAGGGTTGGTCTAGAGTTCTTGCGTGACGGGGAGGCAATTGATATTGCTGTGGCAGACCAGACGCGCGGCCTTTCTTCGAAATGCTCATGGCTTGAGTTCGGCCATGTAAATATAGACGGCAACGGCCCTCGTGTAGCTGCGTGTCAGTTAGTTGGAAGTCGCGTAAAGCAGGTGGTCACCCCAATTGACTGGAAATTTGAAGCATCATTGAGTTCAACTTACAGTTTTGTTCCAAGCGAGCACGCAGCGAAGGGCATGAAATATCTTCGCCACGAAAATGGCCTTGACGTATACCTCAACCCAATCACCGGGCAAGAAATGTATATGGGTCGTACTAGCGAGTAGTAGCCCAACCTTGCATTCGAGAGGGACTGGCTACGCCAGTCCCTCAATTCATTCATAAAATCTCACGACTATGAACCCGAAGCTGACGAAATGGTTGCGCTGGCTTGATGTTATCAAGCTCGAAGTTCAGGACTTGGTCATCGCAAAGCGGACGTTCCACGAGGTTCAGGCACTCATCAGGGACAACCCGCTGCTGCATCAGCCGACTTCCTTCTACGACTTTCTGGCTCGCACATATGTTTCGCACGTAGTCAGCGGCGTACGCCGTCAGATCAAATGCAGCGACCAGAGCATTTCTATGGCCGGGCTGCTTGAGGAAATGATCGAGGAGCCTCAGATCCTCTCACGAAACTATTTCGTAGGTCTATACAACGGCTCAGGCGTCGAAAGTCTGGCCGACGCCGACTTCAACAACTTCGCGGCAGTTGGCTTGCCACACATCGATCCCAGCCTCGTCTCTGCCGACCTCACCCAGCTTCGTGAAGCTTCTCAACGTTGCGAAGACTACGCGGACAAACGAGTCGCCCATCGCGACAAACGAGAGCCAAAGGAGCTTCCCACGTTGAACGAAGTGGATTCATGCATTGACTTGCTCGACAAACTATACGTAAAGTATTTCTTGCTCTTTCATGCAAAGTCCATGGAGTCGCTACTTCCCACCCGTCAATACGACTGGAAGGCGGTTTTCCGCGTGCCTTGGATCGCTCCAGATGCGCATGAAATCTAACCCTGTGTCCTAGCAAATTGCCTTCGACAGCCGCTGAGCACGAAAGTTAAAAATTAATGCCTTCCTAGATGCAACACGCATCTATCGTTGCACAGAATTGTTGTTTTAGCCTTGCCAATACTCCGCAAGCTGCTATGGTTTAAAAAGCGAAGCGAAGCGTTTCTGAGCGCAGTGCTTTACCCGAGCGCCCCATGCACTGCCCAAAACTCCCCGGGGCTGAGCACGGCGTAGCGGCCTGCGCAGGCGAGCAGGGCTTTGTCGCCGGTGATCAGGTATTTGGCTTGGAATTGCTTCTCGGCGGCGAGCAAGGTGCCCAAAATGGCTTGGTCGAAAGGGTCTGTCAGCTCGGGGGCGTGGTGGGGTTCGGGGTTGACGCTTTCCGCTTCGAAGCTCAGGCAATCGACCAGATCGGTGATTTCTGCATCGCTCAGGCCATGTCTAGCGCGCAGTTTGGGTAGCACCCGGCGCAGCTCGTCCAAGATGTAAGGGCTCAAGCACACTTGCAAGGAGCCGCTGCGCCAAGCGGCCAAGATGCGGCCCGGCAGGCTGGCGGGATACGCCAAGCCACTCACCAAGACATTCGTGTCCAGCACGACACACAGCGCCATAGCTCGTGCTTCTCTGAGGGTTTGCCGGTTTCAGGCGCGCTGGCGCAGCGAGGCAACGGCGGCATCGATCTCGGCCATGCCAACGCTTTCTGGCGTTTGCGCAAAGCCCTGCGCCAAGCGCTGCGAGAGCGCATCAAAGCGCCCCTGCATGCGGCGAATCCGCTCAAACAGCCGCGCATCGATCAATGCCGCAATGGACTTGCCATCTTTGTTGATGACGATGCTGTCGCTTCGGTAATGCACGCTATTGAGCATATCGCCAAGGTTTTGGCGAAATTGGACGGCAGTGGTTTCAGTGATCATGCTGATCATTATGATCGATATGATCAAAAGTGTCCAACTCAGCCATTTCGCCTTAAGCGATCCGAGCGAAGAAATGGGGTGAGCTGGGGAGTTTTCGCGGGTATCCGGCTCAAACCGCCTCGATCTCAAACACCTGCCGCAAATAGGCCAAATATTTTTCATCATCACACATACCCTTGCCCGGCGAGTCTGAGAGCTTGGCCACGGGTTGGCCGTTGCAGCGGATCATTTTCATGACGATTTGCAGGGGCTCGTGTTCGGGTGGGTCGCCCAGATCGTTGGTGAGATTCGTGCCGATGCCGAAGGCGAGCAGGCAGCGGCCTTTGAAGCGTTGATAGAGCTCAATCGTGCGCGGCACGGTCAGGCCGTCGGAGAAGATCAGGGTTTTGGTGCGCGGATCGACGCGGTTGACGCGGTAATGCTCAATCATGCGCTCTCCCCAGCTGAACGGGTCGCCGCTGTCGTGGCGGGCGCCGTCAAATAGCTTGCAGAAGAACATATCGAAATCGCGCAAGAAGGCGCTCATGCCATACACGTCGGAGAGCGCAATGCCCAGATCGCCGCGATATTCCTGCGCCCATTTCTCAAAGGCGAAGGTCTGGCTATCGCGCAGGCGCGGGCCCAGGGCTTGCGCGGCTTGCAGGTACTCATGCGCCATCGTGCCGAGCGGCGTGAGGCCTAGGGTGCGGGCGAAATGCACATTGCTCGTGCCGGCAAACTGTCCGGTGCTGTTGGTGCCCAGTTCGCTGGCGAGCGTGCGCAGCACGTGCTCTTGCCATGGCTTGGAATAGCGCCGACGCGTACCGTAATCGGCGATTTTTAGCTCTTTGAGCTCGGACGCTTTGAGCAAGGAGATTTTATGCAAAAGACGCTTCTCGCCCTCGTCTTTATTGCGCGAGGCGCTATGATTTTTGAAGTAAATCTCGTTGACGATCGCCAAGACAGGGATCTCAAACAGAATGGTGTGCAGCCACGGGCCTTTCACCACGATCTCCAGTTCCCCGCTGGCCTGTGGCATCACCTGAATCCACTTTTCGTTCAGGCGAAACAGCCCAAGAAAATCCACAAAGTCACTTTTGATGAAGCGCATGCCCCGCAAGTAGTTCAGCTCGTCTTCCGTGAAGCTCAGGCTACACAGCGATTTGATCTCCTCGCGAATTTCATCCGCGTGCTGCGCCAAATCTACACCCACGTTGCGGCATTTGAATTTGTATTCCACCTGCGCACCCGGAAACTGATGCAGCACCACCTGCATCATGGTGAACTTATACAGGTCGGTGTCGAGCAGGCTGGTAATGATCATGAGAACGGCTTATAGCTAGTACCGCATCGTACCAAAGCGCTCAAGCTAGGCGTCAAGCCTTGTGAAAAAGGCGGTCCCGCGAGCGCGACACCAAGACCAGATGCGGCAAAGTCACAGCGGCCAAAGCCACCACCAGCCAACGCAGTGATTCGCCGCCCCATTGAGCAGGCTGCGCCAGAGCGGGCATTTGCCACCACAAGAGCGCCAAAGCTGTCCAAGTGAGCAGCACAGTGACGGATAGCAGCAGCCAAGGCGATGCTTGATCTTCCCGCCGCTGCATGCTGCGCATGCGCCACACATGCATGCCCGAGTGATACAGGCCAAAGAACAGCGCAAAGGCCAGCAAGGGCGAAAGCAGTACATTGAGCAGCACCAAAGCCACTAGCTCCCACATCAGAACCTGCAGCCCACCTACCAATGCGCCCGCACGCCAAGGCTGGAGCACCGCGATAGCTGCCACCAGCAAGGCCAGCCACAGCCCGGCCAGAGCCACCCACACTGGCCACACCCAACCGGTGGATTCGGGCGCAATCGCCGCCACCCACACTTTCAAATCCATGCCAGAGAGCAAAACAGGCAGCATCACACTTGCCCCGCCTTGCACCATGCGAAGCAACATTTGATGCCTCACGTCCGCATGCAGCAGCGCCGCCTGCTCTCCAAAATGCCAAAGCGACAAAAAGAGCAAAACAAGCAAGGCGATGCCAGGAAAAGAAAGCAGCGCAGCAGCCAACACAAGCACGCTGCCCAAATACATGGCAAAGTGCTTGAACATCACACGGCCTTGCGCATCACGCAGCAGCATCACATCCATCGCGCCGTGCGCAAAACCCAGCGTGAGGGTGAGCAAGACAAACGACCACAGTGCCACAGATGGCCATTGGCGCTCGGCCCAAGCCAATGCCAGCAGCGCTGGCAAAAGCCAGAGCAAATGAAAAGCTGGCGCACGAGAGAGCATCAATCCAAGCCCATTGCCGCGCGAATGAAGGGTGCAGCGGGCAAAGCACGCATCACCGCCAAGCGATCTTGCCAGCTTGATTGCCCATGCAAAAACCGCGTGAGTGGTGCAGAAGGCACGCGCTCAAACAATTCAAGAAAAAAACGTGGCGCAGTTTTCCAATCCCGCTCCAAAACGCGAAACAGCACGGTATCCATCCAGCGATCTACCGCACTGATCTTGCAAGCAGGCGCTTGCCAGCCTTGCAGATGCCCAAGCTGGCCGATCTGGCGCTTCAAGGAGGCGGCAAGAACTCTGCTGTGCTGCAAAGTCGCACAAAATGCATAGCCAGTCGATGCGCGCAGGGTGCCGCCCGCTCTACCGATGCGAACTATGTGTCTCGAATCAACTTGAGCGCGAGGCCAAAGCGGCAAAGCGCCTTGCTCGCGGAAGCTGATGTCGTAGTCATTGCAGTGCCAACGCTTCGCCAAGGCATCGCGCAATTCAGCTTCACCATGGCTTGAGACATTCGCACGAGAAATCCACGTACTTTCCACCAAGGCTTGCGTTGCGCTATAGGGCAAACAGTAGATGAAGTGCAGCCCATTCGAGCTCGACTCGAAAGCCATCAGATCCACGCAAGCTGCATCAAAGCAAGCTGTTCGCGATGCAACTTCCCAGCCACTGAAATGCTGCACCCATTCGCTAGGTGCAGCCGCAGCAGGCGGACGAGAGTCCAGCAGCAGTTGCGTGAAGTGCCTCTGGCCTGTGTTGGTGTGCAGCTCTAAGCCATCATCGCGCTCTTTGGTTTCAATGATATTCGAGCCTCTTTCCCATATGATATGAGGTGAGTTTGCTATTATTTTGAGAGCATATTCGTAAAAAACATCTGCGCGAATACTTGCATAGGCATACTCGCCAGAAGTCTCAATGCTGCGCCCTTCATAGCTCACGCGCCATTGCTGCCATCGCGTTTGCTCCAAGCTTTGCCAGCGCTGCGGCAAAGCATCCGGCACGGCCCAATAGCTCCATGTGCGGTCACGGACATGCGCCAAGCGCGGCTCCACAAGAAGAATGCGCAGGTGCCCAAATTCAGGTGCAGCCAGCTCAACCGCCATCGACAAACCCGCCAAGCCTGCGCCCGCAATCACCACATCCCAGCTTGGCAAGGCACTCATCACGACATTATGCCGTTAGGCCATGGCGCTCGGAAAGCCAGGAATGCGCTGCAAGACACTGTGATGCGCTTGTAGGGCATCTGCGCTTGGCACATTTTTACGCCTCGGCAAACCCAGCATTACCTGAGCGACGCTGCGGATTTTCTCCCAGCGCGTAAGATGCATACGCTGCTGCCAATACACAGGTTCTGGCATCTGCAAAATTTTCCGCCCGATGCCGCGATACAAAACGCAAGCGATGTGTATCGCGCGGCGATTGGGCGCTGGAATGGCCGCAAAACCTTGTTCGGCCAAGGCATACAAAGCCTCAGCCTCGGCCAACAGGCGCACGATGGCTACATGAGCTTGCTGGCGGCTCTCTGCATGGCCAGCAAGCAAGTTGGGCAGTTGCCAGTCAGCGGGGAGCCACTGTGCAGGCAGGTAGCAGCGCTCGCGCTGCGCGTCTTCCAACACATCGCGTGCGATATTGGTCAGCTGCATGGCCATGCCTAAAGCCACCGCATGGCGCTCCGCATCGCGCTGTGCACCGAGAATCGGCCGCATCATCTGGCCCACCGTGCCTGCCACGCCATAAGCAAAGCTGAGCACCTCGGGCAAACTCTGCAAATGCCGAGGCTGCGCATCGGCTTGCAAACCGTCAAGAAACGAGCAAATGACTTGACCATCCACACCAAGCACTCGAAGCATCTGCCCCGCCTCTGCGCTACGGCCGGCCTGCGAGGTATGGCTCAAAACCTGTTGCCTGTGCGCTTCAAACAGCGCCATGCGCTCATTTTGTGTGCCTAGGCCGGGTTCGTCCACCAGATCGTCCATCCATCGCGCAAAGGCATACAGCTGCGTCGCCTGCTTGCGCGCACTGGCATCCAAAAAACGCACCGCCCAAGAGAAAGACTTGGCATGCGCATCCATGATGGCTTGCGGATCAGCGCCAAAATCTCTCATGCGATCTCCATGCGCGAAGCCACCGAGCCAAACATCAGCCGCTCCACCACTTTGGCGGAAGTGACCACGCCTGGCACACCCGCGCCGGGGTGCGTGCCTGCGCCTGCGAAATACAAATTTGACAGCTGCGGCGACCGATTCGGAAACCGAAAACCTGCGGACTGCATCAGCTCGGGAGTGATCGAAAATCCGCTGCCATGCGGGGCGAGCAATTCGTCTTTGAAGTACTGCGGCGTGAGGAAGAAATCATCCACGATGCACTCTTGCAAACCGGGCAAGATGCGCTCTTGCAAAGCCCGCATGAGCGATTGCTTGAACTTCGCCTGCACGGCGGGCCAATCAATCTCTGCCGTGAGATTGGGCACCGGCACCAGCGCATAAAAACTGTCATGCCCTGCGGGCGCATAGCTCGCGTCGGTGGCGCTGGGGCGATGCAAATAAATGCTTAAATCCTCAGGCAATTGCAGAGTATCAAAGATCTTTTGCAAAACTTCTCGGTAGGTCTGGCCAAACAAGATGGTGTGATGCGGCACATCTTTGAATTGCCGCTGGGTGCTGAAATACCAAACGAACAAACCCATGGAGTATTTTTTGCGGCTCACCTGCTTGGGCTGACGCAGTGCCTGCGGCAGCAAATGCGTCATTACAAAGCCTGGATCGGCATTGCAGACCAACTCATCGGCCACGAAGCGCCTGCCATCTTGCAGCACGACAGCACTGGCGCGGCCATCCTGTACTTCTATGCTTTGGACTTGCGCTTGCCACTCAAACACCACGCCATGGCGCTGCCCCAGCGCCACCAAAGCCTGCACCAATGCTGCCATGCCGCCACGCGGAAACCAGATGCCCCATTTGCGCTCCAGATAATGGATCAAGCTGTAAATACTGGTCGTGTCAAACGGATTGCCACCCACAAGCAGCGGCTGAATACTGAAAGCGCGGCGCACACGCGCATCAGAAAAATAGCGCGCTGTCAGTTGATACACCGAGCGATCAGCGCGCAAGCGCATCATCGCTGGCAATACTTTGAGCATGGAAGCCCAGCCCAGAAAAGGCTGCGAGCCCAGCTCTTCATAGCCTGTTTCGAACAGCTTGCGCGAATGCTCCAAAAAAGCGGGGTAATTCAGCGCATCTTGCGCATTGAAGCGGGCAATCTCAGCTTGGATTTGCTCCGTCGTGCCGCCATAGTCCATTTGCGTGCCGTCGGCAAAGCGCATCTGATACCAAGGCTTCACGGGAAGCAGCTCAACATGATCACTCAGTCGCTCGCCAAACAGCGCAAACAACTCTTCAAACAGCACAGGTGCGGTGAGCACCGTGGGGCCTGCGTCGTAGCGAAACTGTAAATGAGAAACTTCGCCCTGTCCTTGGCGTACAAACTCGCGTCCTCGCCCACCAGGCCCTGGCAGACGATCTACAACGGTCACTTGATGACCTCTTGCTGCTGTCCGTAACGCAGCGGCTAGACCGCCAAAACCTGCGCCGATCACTACAGCTCGCATAAAACTATCCTTGATGTTTTAAACTTAAAGTTATTTAAAACTAGACCACTTATTATTTTAATCGAGCCATGATCTCTCTGGAAAATAAATCCCAGAGAGGTCAAGTTCACGAACGCGCTTATTTCTTAGCTGCGTTCTCGGTTTCGCTTACTGCAACAACCCAGATGATTAGGCCGAATGCAATTTTATTAAGCACATCAGCAAGGTTGTAAATCAGATTCAAGGCGTTGGCGCTAGCCTCTGGGCCGCTGCCAGTGAGATAGCCAAAGAAATAACCGATCGGGTAAATCGCCCAACCGATCGTCACAATCCAGCGCATGGTGTTGAATGCAGATTGAACGGCAGGCGGGGCACTCCGCGCATTGATCTTGCCAGCTTCGCCAAAAAAGATCTCGTACAAAATAGCAGCCCAGCCCACCATGCCGATGATGAACGCTGGCCAGACAGGCATATACCCCGCTTCACCGAGATAGCCACCAATCAACATCACGAAAGTGCCAATCATTAAGCGCCAAAAAACGCCTGCTGGTACTTTGGTGATGGCCGATAAAATCAAGTAAAACTCGACCATCAGCAAGGGCACGGTGATTAACCAATCAATGTAGCGAAACACCGTTGGTGAAGTACCTGTACTAACCCAGACTTCGCGCATGTACATGTAATGCACAGCAGCGACCAGTGTTACTAAGCCAGATACTGTGAGGGATGTTTTCCATTTAGCTGAAACACGATCTCTTTCCAAAAAGAAGAAAACAGTCGAGGCCATCAATGCCATCGTGATCAACCAAAAAGAGATGCCAACAAAATCGTTGGCTTTGAGAATTGCACCGGATGCGGCGACTGCTTGCGTGCAAGCGAGAGAGGCTGTGAGTGTTGTAGTACCAACTGCCAATATTTTGGCTATTTTGGTTTTGAATAGCTGATTCATCATGCGGATATCTCCTAGAAAGCATGACTGGAAAAATGAAAAATCCGAAGATTTTTCTCCTGTCATGATTTCAGTGATCCCGAAGGTCCAGACTAACCATGAAACTAAATTATAGCCATTTTCAATCTGCAACTCATAGGCATGTCGCGTACGCAACACGCTGGCTTCTCACCCAAGCCAGCGCATTACAAAGCAGATGATTTAGAGCTGCTGCATCGCTTCACGAATCTTGCTCTCACGCACCATCTGGCGAATAGCGTAAATTGCCACCATACCAAAGCCGACTTTGTTGAACAAATCAGCGATGTTGTAAATCAGCTCGCGGCTGACGCGCACGTCAGGAGAACTAGAGAGCAATGTGATCAAGAAGCCGAGCGGATAAATCAGCCAACCGAACACAATGAAGAGCTTAAGACGCGATAAGCCCTGCTTGATCGGCCCCAGCTTATTCGCCGAGGCGTTTGTCACCGCCGTATAGAGGACGAAAATAATAAACAACCAGGCCAAGCAGCCCACACCAAACATTGCCCAACCAATCACAGTAGGGCCTTTGGCAGCGTTGATGGAGGTCTCGCCTGCCCAGCCAAACAAAATCATCATCACGTCTGCCACGATCACGAGGATGGCCACTGCAGCCGCATCATCGCCACCCAGCATTTCAGGGAATTTGTTAACGATCAACGGTGTGGTGACTAGCCAATCAATGTATCGCAGCACAGTCGGGTAATCACCCTTGGCGAGCGCGTCGGTGCCGATGCCGTATTTGTAGTTGATGAAGGCATAAATGATTGCAGCCATGAAGCAATAAACTGCGGAAGTGACCGCATTAGTTTGATGCTCGACTGGAAGCGTAGATTTGATCATGGCGAAATACATGCCACCACCAAACATACCGAGGAATGCGATGGCAAATGAAAACTGCGTGGCCATGATGAGATCGAATTGCATGGTAGCTCCTTATAAAAATAGAAATGATGTGTGGGTGTTTAGATGAGAGACTGGTAGCGCATGGCAAACTTCTCAGCCAGCCCCGCATTCGCGTAAATGGTGATGATCTTTTTGATGCCCATCATGGAGCCAAACAGATCGTCTTTCGTGCGGCAGTTTTGTATTTTCTGGATCACCGGCGCGGCATCTGATCCCAAAATACCGCTGACATCCTTGACCATATTGGCCTTGATTTGTTCTAGCTCTGGCGAGTAACCCGCATTCTGCGTGGGCTGCTGCATGGGCTGCTGCATCGGTTGTTGCATCGGTTGTTGCTGCATGGGTGCGGGAGCGTAGCTGGGTGCAGGTGCTTGCATGGGCACATTGACCCCATTCCCCACACGCATCGTGTTCATCTGCACTACATTCACATCGCTGCCTACCGCTTCCACAAAACCTTGCTGCACCAAGCCTTGCAAAACCACGTCCATCGAAGGCAACTGGGGATTGCGTGCCATCAGTTGTTCGATGTTCGTTTCCCCATCCACAGCCATCAGATAGCTCATCAGCCGCATGGGCAGGCCATGGGTCTTGAAGGCCAATTCATCAATGCCTTTGAGAGACTTGCGGTAAATCATGCCCATGGAAACGCTCCTTGTCGGAATCGACGATGTTTAAAGCAAAGAAATGAAGCCAGACGCTTCACGCTCTGCGGAAATACTGTGCCAGCGCGAGACTTGTTTATCTGCGCTGACCCTCTCACCAAACCCAATCACAGCCGCCGATGTCACCTTGCCCACGCGGCGTAGCAAACCCAATTGCTCCAGCTTTTGCATCTTTTGCACCACCGGCTCAAAACTGCTCAGAAACGGCAGATATTGCGCCACCGGGCACACGCCGTCAATCAAAGTTAACACCGTACGTTCTTGCAAATTGAGTCGGGTGTCGGTGTTACGCAATTCTGCATAGCCTTGCACGGTGATGGCAAACACAATCTGCTGGAAAGCAATATCCTCTTGCTTCATAGCCACTTACCTAAGATTTGGCGCACGTGCATCAAATGAATCCGCGCTGGCTCGCCCACATGGCGCACGATCAGCTCATAGCCGCCAAGCAAAACGGCCATTTGCTCCATGGCGGAAATTTGCTCCAGCTCACTGAGCACACTGAAAGCTTGCTCAGGCACATAGGCCAACACAAAACTCGACATATCTTGTGCGAGCAACTGCAAATCTTGCTGGCGCTCTTGTTGCTGTTGCATTCCTGATGCGCCTGCGCGGACATCAGAATTCAAATGCGATTGTGTGTGAATGGCCTGCGTGGGTGCAAATCCCTCAGATTCGGCGGCTGAAGGGGCTTTTCGAAAGCCGCCGCGCGAAACGCCTGCCGTGCTGTTGGCTGAAGATGCCGCCACCGGCTCAACCACGTCGTTACGCAACTCAATCAGACCGGCAGACTGCAAGGAAGTCAAGAGACCCTGCACATCGCCAAACGCCCGTAGGCTACTGGCAAATACTGCGTTGCTCGTTTTCCCGTCAATGACCTTCAGCAAAGAACGCAGCTTGCGCGGCATCGCCGACGCAGCATCGTAGGCAGCGGCTTGGCCTTCAGCGGTACGGGCAAAATATTTATTGGACATTGGATACAGTTTATGCCATAAGGCCAAGCAATGGTTAACTCTACCTATCTTTGACGTGCGCGAATATAGGACAAAGCAAGTCGAAAACTTACTCAACGATCTATAAGTGTAAATCTAAAGCATTAGAAATTCTTGCATTTTGTCACATTAGGCCGCAAACCCTAGTGTTGTATCTCAGGAAAAACAAACTGATAAAAAATTAATATCAAATTAAAAGATTTAGCTTAATCTTCACTCATGAGCGATGACTTTAATTAAACACTTGTATTTGTCAATAAACAACACTTATACACAATTCTGCTGCCACTGAGGCTGCTCTGGAGCCTGATCTCTTCAATCTGACGACTGAGATCAAAGCATTCAACCCCAGTAAAGAAGCGCATCGCGCCCATCGGTCATGACATTGACTTTTTGTCCAAAAGGCAAGCAAACTTTGGTGGCGACATGGCCAAAAGGCAAGCCGGTCAGCACGGGAATCTTGAGCTGGCTGCGCAAGCGCTCGATCACGGTTTGCAGCTTGAAGCCTTTGTCATGCGGCGTGAGCTTGTAATTGGAAAATTGGCCGAAAACGATGGCTTTTTGCTGCGCCAAGATGCCCGAATTCAGCCATTGCAACAGCATGCGCTCCACTTTGTAGGGATGCTCGGCCACATCCTCAAACCACAGAATGCCTTTTTTGATGGACGGCAGATACGGCGTACCCAGCAGGCTGGTGAGTGTGGCCAGATTGCCACCCCATAGAACGCCCCGTGTTTTGATATTTTTGTGATGAAAATGGCTTCTTCCCGTTATATTATCTGCATAGTTTGCTATTGATTTAGGAGTAACCTTGAAATCAGCCGCAGGCATGCTCCAGCCGGATCCTTCGCACACACCTTGAACCAGATCGTCAAAACAGGCTTCCATGATGTCGTCGGGGGCGTTGTCGTGGCCTTCTGCCGAGTCACCGCAGCCAAAATCCGCACACAGCGACGGGCCCGCCCAAGTCACAGCACCTGTTTTGGCATACAGCGCCGCTTGAAACGCCGTGAAATCACTCACACCCACCCAAAGCATGCCACGCTCAACCGACTTGGCGACCGCTTTGTAGTTGATCTGCGGCAAGCTGCGCGACAGGCCATAACCGCCGCGCGTGATCAAGGCCACATCCGCACCGCTGGCGGCTGCTCGCTCGATCGCTTGCAAGCGCTCGGCATCATCTCCGGCAAAGCGCTGCACCGATTTGAGCGCCGCAGGATCAATTTCTACTTCATGCTCCAGCGTTTTCAGGCGCTGCACGCCGCGCTTGAAAGCCGCTTTGTCACGCACCGCGCCACTGGGGGAATAAACGTAAATCTTAGACATGACTTGGATGATAAGGGTCGGGGATCAGCCTGGCGAATAGACAATTTGCGCATCACCCGCATGCGCCTGCGCGATCCAGCTCGCTAGCGCCGCATCACTGGGGAAGAATTTAGCGCGTTCGCCCAACTCAATTTCTGCACTGGCATTTAAACCCTCGCCTTCACGCCACAACGCATAGCGCACGCTCAATCCGCGCAGCAAAGTTCCCTGCTCTGTTTCTTCTTTCTTCGGTGGAAACTCTCGCACCATGCGGTCTAGATCGGGTGCTTTACCATTGACCGCGACCTTCAGATAGCGGCCAAACTTCGCACGGGCCGTAGGTAAATCCCAAATACGGTTGACTTGCATACGCAGCCCGCCCGAGAAGCGATCTGGCTGCACTTTGCCCTCAAAAATCAGCAACTCGTCGTCTTTGAGCACGAGCTTGTTAGCGTTGAGCAAAGCTTCATCGGCTGTGGCTTCAATCACGCCGGATTTATCGTCAATCTTGAAAATAGCGAGCTTACCGCGCTGCCCAGTGATCACGCGCAGATCGCTCACGATGCCACCGACGGTGCGCGGGTCTCGTGATTCCATCAGGTCGTCTACTTTAAGTTTGACGAATTGGCGCAGCTCACGCTCACTCTCGTCAAATAAATGGCCAGAGAGGAAGAAACCTACGGCCGTTTTCTCCAGCGACAAGCGCTCTTTCACACCCCAAGGCATGGCCTCAACCAAGGGCGGCTCTTGTGTGCTGGCCGCATGAGAATCCATCATGTCAAATAAGCCGCCTTGGTTGACATTCGCCTCCAAAGTTTCAGCAAAATCCATCGCCAGATCCACCGAGGCCAAGAGCGCAGCGCGGTTCAAATGCAGGCTGTCAAACGCACCTGCCTTGATGAGCGCCTCCACCGTGCGTTTGTTGATCTTGCTTCGCTCGACGCGGGCGCAGAAATCAAACAAGCTCTTGAATGCGCCGCATTCGCTCCCGGAGGGGCCGCGTCCTTCACGTGCTGCAATGATCGCTTCGACCGCCTGCTGCCCCGTGCCCTTGACCGCGCCCAAGCCATAGCGAATGACTTTATCGCTCACCGGCTCAAAGCGATGCAAGCCGCGGTTCACATCCGGCGGTTCAAACGTTAATCCAAAATGGTTTGTCGCGTCTTCAAACAACATCTTGAGCTTGTCGGTGTTGTCCATCTCAATCGTCATGTTGGCACAGAAGAATTCGGCGGTGAAATGCCTTTTCAACCAACCCGTGTGATATGCCAGCAAGGAATAAGCTGCAGCATGGCTCTTGTTAAAGCCATAGCCTGCAAACTTTTCCATCAAGTCAAAAATCTCATCCGCTTTGGCTTCGGGAATATTGTTTTTCGCCGCACCTTCGCGGAAGATGCCGCGATGTTCGGCCATCTCTTCGGCTTTTTTCTTGCCCATCGCGCGACGCAGTAAATCTGCGCCACCCAGTGAGTAGCCGCCCAGAATCTGCGCAGTTTGCATCACCTGCTCTTGGTAGACCATGATGCCGTAGGTCTCGGAGAGCATTTCAGCCACCAGGGGATGCGGATACTCAATTTCTTCGCGGCCATGCTTGCGTGCCACAAAACTGGGGATCAGATCCATCGGGCCGGGGCGATACAACGCATTCAGCGCAATCAAATCTTCCAGCCGCGTCGGCTTGGCATCGCGCAGCATGCCCTGCATACCTCGGCTTTCAAACTGGAACACCGCTTCCGTTTTGCCATCGGCAAACAGCTTGTAGGTGAGCGCATCGTCAAGTGGAATCGCTTCAAACGAAAAATCTTTTTGCCCCGGATGGCGCTGCACGATGAAATCTTTGGCCAGCTCAAGAATAGTGAGCGTGGCCAGGCCTAAGAAGTCAAACTTCACCAGGCCTACGGCCTCCACATCATCTTTGTCATACTGGCTCACTGCCGAATCTGAACCAGGCTGCTGATACAGCGGGCAAAAATCAGTCAGCTTGCCGGGCGCGATCAGCACGCCGCCAGCATGCATGCCCACATTTCGCGTCATGCCCTCGAGTTTTTGCGCCATGTCCACCAGTGTGCGCACCTCTTCTTCGCGGTCATAGCGCTCTTGAAAAATCGGCTCGGCTTTGAGCGCACCTTCGAGCGTGATGTGTTGGCCCGGCTTATTCGGAATCAGTTTGCTGATGCCATCGCAGAACGTGTAACTCATGTCCATGACACGCCCCACATCTCGCACCGCAGCTCGCGCTGCCATGGTGCCAAAGGTAACGATTTGGCTCACCGCCTCTTTGCCATACTTTGCTTTCACGTAATCAATCACGCGATCCCGATTGGCTTGGCAAAAGTCAATATCGAAGTCGGGCATGGAGACGCGATCTGGATTCAAGAAGCGCTCAAACAACAGCTTGTATTGCAGCGGATCCAGATCAGTGATCTTCAAGGCATACGCCACCAGCGAACCCGCACCTGAGCCACGCCCTGGCCCCACCGGGCAACCATTGGCTTTGGCCCACTGAATGAAATCACCCACAATCAAAAAGTAGCCTGGAAAGCCCATTTTCAAAATCGTGGCCATCTCAAATTCGAGCCGCTCCAAATAAATGGGCATTTGCTTCTCGCGCTCCGCCTCTTGGGGGTAAAGCATTGCCATGCGCTCTTTCAAGCCTTCGTGCGACACATGGCGAAAATAATCATCGGCAGACAGCTGCTGCCCATTGACCAAAGGCGTGGGGAAATTCGGTAGCTTGGATTTACCCAATTCGAGTGTGATGTTGCAGCGTTTGGCAATCTCCAGTGTGTTGGCCAAAGCGCTGGGCAAGTCGGCAAAAAGCTGCGCCATTTCCGCCGATGATTTGAAATACTGCTCGCGCGTGAACTTGCGCACGCGCCGTGCATTGCCCAAAATCTCACCTTCAGAAATGCAAATGCGCGCTTCATGCGCTTCGTAATCCTCACGCTTCAAAAACTGCACGGGGTGCGTTGCCACCACGGGCAGCTTCATGCGAGCGGCTAACTTCACTGCAGCCACCACATGCGCCTCATCATCTGCGCGGCCTGCGCGTTGCAGCTCAATATAGAAGCGATGCGGAAACAGGGTGGTGAGTTTCAGCGCCAACTCATTGGCTTTGGCTTCATCGCCTTGCAAGAGCGCAGCGCCCAGCGGGCCAGCTTGCGCGCCCGACAGAAGAATCAAACCATTGGATAACTCTTGAAGCCAAGCGAGTTTGCACACGGCATTGGCTCGCACAGCGTTTTGCGTCCAGCCACGCGAGATCAGCTCACATAAATTCAGGTAGCCTGTTTGGTTTTGCACCAACAACACAATGCGCGAGGTGACGGGTTCTTTGCCAGCCTCCGCCCCTACCGCATCCAGCAGCAACTCTGCGCCAATGATGGGCTTGATGCCAGCACCACGCCCACCTTTGTAAAACTTCACTGCGCCAAACAGATTGTTGAAATCCGTCAGGGCCAGTGCGCCCTGCGCGTCCTGAGCAGCAGCTTTGGCGGCCTCGTCAATACGCACTGTGCCGTCCACCACAGAAAATTCCGAATGCAAACGCAGGTGAATAAAGGGGTTTGTGGGGCTCGTCATCCACTCATTTTAGGGCCTGAAAATGCAAAAATCCGCTCGGCCAGATGCTGGAGCGGATTTCTTTGAATGCTACATTTTTAATAGCGCCTTAGGCAGTATTCTTAACGGCTAGAAGCCAATCTCATGTAGAAAAATGTCATTGAATCAGACATAGCTGATAGCAACAATCTCATAATGTTTCTCGCCGCTGGGCGCTTGCACCACCAAGGTGTCGCCCTCTTCCTTGCCAATCATTGCGCGGGCGATGGGCGAAGAGACATTGACTCGGCCTTGTTTTAAATCTGCCTCATCTTCACCGACGATTTGGTATTTGACCTTGACACCCGAATCTTCGTCTTCCAACTCCACGGTCGCACCAAACACCACGCGGCCACCCGCATCGACCTCAGTAGGATCGATGATCTGCGCCGCAGAAAGCTTACTTTCAATCTCTTGAATGCGGCCTTCGATGAAGCCTTGACGATCTTTGGCGGCATCGTATTCAGCGTTTTCGCTCAAATCGCCCTGCGCACGCGCTTCAGAAATGGCGTTGATCACCCAAGGGCGCTGCACGGTTTTGAGTTCGTGCAGCTCAACTCTGAGCGCTTCTGCGCCGCGCTTGGTGATGGGGATGGTGGCCATAGGGGGTATCTCGATGAGTCGCTACAAAAAAGCAAACCGCTGACTCTTTAGCCAGCGGTTACTTGGAATGCTTGGATTTTAACGCAGCCAAGCTTGGCACTCAAACAAGGGCTGCGTGCATCTCTTGCACAGAAATCACGCCCAACTTGTCTAGGTATTTCATACCTTCAACAGCAGCTTCTGCGCCAGCAATCGTGGTGAAGGTGGTCACGCGTGCCAGCAAAGAAGAAGTGCGGATCGCGCGGCTGTCAGAAATCGCGTTGCGACGCTCCTCCACGGTGTTGATCACCAAACAAATCTCGTTGTTTTTGATCATGTCCACCACGTGCGGGCGGCCTTCTGCGACTTTGTTCACCGTTTGCACTTCTATGCCAGCAGCAGCAATCGCAGCGGCTGTGCCTTTGGTGGCGATCAAATCAAAACCCATGTCGATCAGTTGCTTGGCCACTTCGACAGCACGTGCTTTGTCGTTGTTTTTCACGGTGAGGAAAACCTTACCATTTTTGCTGCCGTCCTGCTTGAGGGGGCTGGGCAGCTTCGTGCCTGCACCCAACTGGCTCTTCACAAAAGCTTCACCGAAAGTTTTGCCCACACCCATCACTTCGCCCGTGGATTTCATCTCGGGGCCGAGAATGGTATCCACGCCAGGGAACTTCACAAACGGGAAGACGGCTTCTTTCACGCTGAAATACGGTGGTGTAACTTCTTTCGTGATACCTTGCGAAGCCAGCGATTGCCCGGCCATACAACGCGCCGCTACTTTGGCCAACTGGATACCAGTAGCTTTGCTCACATAAGGCACGGTGCGACTGGCGCGAGGGTTCACTTCCAACACGTAAATCACATCTTTGCCGTCGCGATGCTGAATGGCAAACTGCACATTCATCAAACCGACGACAGACAAACCTTCGGCCATCTGGCGCGTTTGGCGCTTGAGCTCTTCAATCGTCTCTGTTGAAAGCGAATACGGCGGGAGCGAGCAGGCGGAATCGCCGCTGTGCACACCGGCTTGCTCGATATGCTCCATCACGCCGCCGATGAAGGTCACGCCCAGCGGGTCACGCAGGCAATCCACATCGCATTCAATCGCATCGTTCAGGAAACGATCCAGCAAGACAGGCGAATCATGACTGACCTTCACCGCCTCTTTCATGTAGCGCTCCAAATCGCGCTGCTCATGCACGATCTCCATCGCGCGGCCACCGAGCACATAGCTTGGGCGCACGACAAGCGGGTAACCCAAGCTCTGCGCTTTTTCCAGCGCTTCAGGCTCGGTGCGCGCTGTGGCATTCGGCGGTTGCTTCAAGCCCAGTTTGTGCAGCAAGGCTGAGAAGCGTTCGCGGTCTTCAGCAGCGTCAATCATATCGGGCGATGTACCGATGATGGGCACGCCATTGGCTTCTAAATCGAGTGCGAGTTTGAGAGGCGTTTGGCCGCCATATTGCACGATCACACCGAATGGCTTTTCTTTGTCAACAATTTCCAGCACGTCTTCCAGCGTGAGTGGCTCGAAATACAAACGGTCTGACGTGTCGTAATCGGTGGACACGGTTTCAGGGTTGCAGTTGACCATGATGGTCTCGTAGCCGTCTTCGCGCATAGCCAGCGCGGCATGCACGCAGCAGTAGTCAAACTCAATGCCTTGGCCAATGCGATTGGGCCCACCACCAAGCACCATGATTTTTTTCTTCCCCGTGGGCTCGGCTTCGCATTCAGCTGCTTGACCATACGCCGCCACTTCGTAGGTGGAATACATGTAGGCCGTGTCAGTCGCAAATTCTGCGGCGCAGGTATCTACGCGCTTGTACACAGGGCGTACGCCTTGTGCACGACGCGCTTCGCGCACGGCTTTGTCTGTCGTCTTGAGCAACTTCGCCAAGCGACGGTCTGAAAAGCCTTTTTGCTTGAGCTTGAAAAGCTCTTGCGTAGATAGATTCTTTAAGGCATCCGCACCGCTGGTGACGGTGTGCTTGTCAATCTCCAATTCGATGTTGATGACTTCTTGGATTTGCACCAAAAACCATTTGTCGATTTTGGTGATGTTGTACACCTCATCGAGCGACCAGCCACTGGCAAACGCATCGCCCACATACCAAATTCGCTCAGGACCAGGGTAGCCCAATTCTTTTTCGAGAATTTCGCGGTCTTGCGTTTTCTCGTTCATCCCATCCACACCCACCTCCAAGCCGCGCAGGGCTTTTTGGAAGCTTTCTTGGAAGGTGCGCCCCATCGCCATCACTTCGCCCACGCTCTTCATTTGTGTGGTGAGGCGGTCATCAGCATCTTTGAATTTTTCAAACGCAAAGCGCGGAATTTTTGTGACGACGTAATCAATGCTCGGCTCAAAGCTCGCTGGCGTAGCGCCGCCGGTGATCTCGTTGCGCAACTCATCCAGCGTGTAGCCGCAGGCGAGCTTTGCAGCCACTTTGGCAATCGGGAAACCCGTCGCTTTGGAAGCCAACGCCGATGAACGCGATACACGCGGATTCATCTCAATCACCACCATGCGCCCGTCTTGCGGGTTGATGGAAAACTGCACATTCGAGCCACCGGTGTCCACGCCAATTTCGCGCAGCACAGCCAGCGATGCATTACGCAAAATTTGGTATTCCTTGTCGGTCAAAGTTTGCGCGGGGGCGACCGTGATCGAGTCTCCGGTATGCACGCCCATCGGGTCAAGGTTTTCAATCGAGCAAACGATGATGCAGTTGTCCGCCTTGTCGCGCACCACTTCCATCTCATACTCTTTCCAGCCGAGCAAAGACTCTTCAATCAGCAGCTCATTGGTGGGCGAAGCTTCTAAGCCGCGCTTGCAAATCGTCTCGAATTCTTCCGCGTTGTAAGCGATGCCGCCGCCGGTGCCGCCTAGCGTGAAGCTGGGGCGAATCACCGTGGGAAAGCCCAGCGTCTTTTGCACAGTCCACGCTTCGTCCATCGAATGCGCAATGCCAGAACGCGCTGAGCCCAAACCAATCTTGGTCATCGCGTCTTTGAATTTCAAGCGGTCTTCGGCTTTGTCAATCGCCTCTGGCGTCGCGCCGATCAGCTCCACAGGTTTACCCGTGGCCGAGCCTTTGTACTTGTCGAGTACGCCGTGGTGCCACAAATCCAGTGCGCAATTGAGCGCTGTCTGCCCGCCCATGGTTGGCAAAATCGCGTCGGGTTTTTCTTTGGCGATGATTTTTTCAACAGTTTGCCAAGTGATCGGTTCGATGTAAGTCACATCCGCTGTGGCGGGGTCGGTCATGATCGTGGCCGGATTGCTGTTGATCAAAATGACCTTGTAGCCCTCCTCGCGCAAAGCCTTGCAGGCCTGCACGCCGGAGTAATCAAACTCGCAAGCCTGACCAATGATGATCGGGCCCGCGCCGATGATGAGGATGCTTTTAATGTCTGTGCGTTTTGGCATGTTGGTTCACTTGACATCACAGATTGTGATTTCAAGTTCTCATAAAAATCAATGACTTAGGCGTTTGAGGTCACAGTTTGTGACCTCAAACTTTCTTCTCCATCAAATCGATGAAGCGGTCAAACAAATAGGAAATGTCATGCGGCCCGGGGGATGCTTCGGGGTGGCCTTGAAAGCAGAAGGCTGGCTTGTCGGTGCGGGCTAGGCCTTGCAGTGTGTTGTCAAACAAACTGATATGCGTGGGGCGTAGATTGGCAGGCAGCGTTTTTTCGTCCACGGCGAAGCCGTGGTTTTGGCTGGTGATGCTCACGCGGCTGTTGTCGAGGTCTTTCACGGGATGGTTCGCGCCGTGGTGGCCGAATTTCATCTTGAAAGTTTTTGCGCCACTGGCCAAGGCCATGATTTGGTGGCCTAAGCAAATGCCGAAGGTGGGCACACCAGCTTCGATGATCTCGCGCGTTGCGGCGATGGCGTAGTCGCAAGGCTCTGGATCGCCAGGCCCGTTGGAGAGGAACACGCCGCTGGGCTTCAATGCGAGTACGTCATTGGCAGACGTTTGCGCAGGTACGACGGTGACTTGGCAACCGCGCTCTGTGAGCATGCGCAGGATGTTGAATTTCACGCCGAAATCGAACGCGACAACATGGAATTGGGGTGAAGTTTGCTCGCCAAAACCCGAGCCAAGCTTCCACTCGGTCTGCGTGAACGCATACTTTTCAGACACGCTCACGACCTTGGCCAAATCCAAGCCGGCCATCGAAGGCGCAGCTTTGGCGGCGGCGATTGCGCTGTCCACGTGCGCTTGCGTGACTTCTTCGCCGGCCTTCAGGGCAACAATCGCGCCGTTTTGCGCGCCTTTGGTGCGCAGGTGGCGGGTGAGCTTGCGGGTATCGATGCTGGCAATCGCCACACAGTTCTCGGCCACAAGATATTGCGACAAAGTTTGCGTTGAACGGAAATTCGATTCCAGCAGCGGCAAATCTTTGATGATGAGGCCAGCGGCGAAGACTTTGCGCGATTCAACGTCCTCTGAATTAACGCCGGTGTTGCCAATGTGAGGATAGGTGAGCGTGACGATTTGCTGGCAGTAGCTGGGGTCAGTCAAGATTTCTTGATAACCGCTCATCGAGGTGTTAAACACCACTTCGCCAATGGTGTGCCCGGGAGCACCAATGGATTCACCGATGAAGACTGAGCCGTCAGCCAGAGCCAGTAGGGCGTGGGGATGTTTTCCCTTCAGAGAGGAAAGCACAGGGTCGAACTCCGTGAGTTATGCGTACGCCCAGTGCCGCATGTCCACCCAATAGCTTAGTTTTGCTGCGCAATTTAAGCGGGATGAAGACGGTGCTTTTGAGGGGAAATGCTGATGTGCGCTAGGCAGTACGTGGGTGAATGAAGATTTGCATGATTATAGCTGAGAGGGGTATGCAAAAAATGCATATGCACTCTGCGCAGCGTTCTATGCGGCCAACGCGCTCACACGCACAGCCGCGCTCGCATGCAAGCAAATCGCCGCTGCCGCCGCCACATTGAGCGACTCTTGCCCACCCGGCTGTGCAATGCGCACATGCACCTGCGCGAGCGATACCAGCCCTTCACTCACACCCTGCCCTTCATGCCCCAACACCCAATTGATTTGAGCTAAATCGGGCTCTGCCCGTTTTAAAATGGGCGTAGTATGCTCTTTATTTGATAGCAATCTTGAATGGCCCAACTCGTGCAAAAATTGCCCACGATGACTGCTTGTCACAGCCATCGGTAGATTCAAAGCCTTCACATCTTCCAGATTCGCAGCTTCGATGATACGCAGTGAAAAATGTGCGCCCATACCGGCTCGCAACACTTTCGGGCTCCACAAAGCCACCGAGCCCTTCAGCGCAATCACCTGCGCCACACCAAACGCAGCCGCGCTGCGCAAAATACTGCCTGCATTACCCGGGTCTTGCAGCCGATCCAAAATCACTGTGCGCAGGCTCGCGTCAATGGCCATCTCTTGAGGCAAAGCGAGCACCAGCCCCATGCTGGCTGGCGACTCCAAGCCACTGATCTCGCGCATGATCGCATCCGCAATTACTATGAATTTAATAGCACTCCGCGCACATTCCATAACGGCCAGATGCATATTTTGATCAGAAATCACAGCCATCTCCGCACGCCAACCCCGCGCCTGCGCCGCATCACACAAATGCTCACCTTCAATCCACACCCGCCCCGTCTTACGGTACGCCGAGCCATCCTGCGCGAGGCGGCGCAGCTCTTTGACGAGCGGATTGTCACGGGAAGTGATGATGGGGGCTGTATATGTCATTCAGCCGCTTTCAAAATCGCCTGCGCTACTGGCGCATAGCTCTTGCGATGCACTGAAGTTGCGCCGTGTTTCATCAACGCTGCCATGTGAACGGCTGTGCCATAGCCTTTGTGGGCATCGAAGCCGTATTGCGGGTACTGGGCATGCAGCGCGTCGCATTGGCGATCGCGGGTGACTTTGGCGATGATGGAGGCGGCGCTGATGGCTTGGACTTTCGCGTCGCCGCCGACGATGGCTTCTGCCAATACGTCAAGCTTGGGAATGCGGTTACCGTCAACCAACACTTTGCTGGGCTTGAGACGCAGCCCTTGCACGGCGCGTTGCATCGCAAGCATGGTGGCTTGAAGAATGTTCAACCGATCAATCTCTTCCACACTGGCCTCGCCCACACTCACACAGAGCGCCTTGGCATGGATTTCAGCGAACAGCTTTTCTCGGCGCAACGCAGTGAGTTTTTTGGAATCATTCAGACCTTTGATCGGGTTCAAATCATCCAATATGACGGCCGCAGCGACAACGTTGCCAGCCAGTGGCCCGCGCCCAGCCTCATCCACACCCGCTATCAAACCAGGAGCATCCCACGCAAACGCCACTTGGACGATAGCCTCTTTCCTCTTACGAACTGGCTTGGCATCCGAGCGCTTCTTGCGCGCCTTGGGCACGGGCGGCAAAGCCAGAAGCTCAGGCTGCGGGGGAGACTTGGGAACGCGTGGCATGGGAAAGAATTTGAGCGATGGCTTGAGAGGCGAGTTGCGGCGTATCTCGCAGCAGCTCTTGATGCAGCGCCGTAAAACGCTGCTCTAAAACGTGTATTTTCTCAGGAGAATCGAGCCAAGCCAACAAAGCTTCCGCCAAAGCCTGCGGTGTGGCAGCTTCTTGCAGCAATTCAGGCACCACAAATTCACCACACAAAATATTCGGCAGCCCCACCCAAGGCTGCATTTTTTTGCGCCGCATGATGAGCCAACTGATCCAATGCATGTTGTAGGCGATCACCATCGGACGCTTGAAGAGCGCGGCTTCCAAGGTGGCTGTGCCGCTGGCCACCAAGGCCACATCGCAGGCCGCGAGCGCGGCATGCGACTGCCCATCAAGCAGTTGAACCTGTTCTGAAACGCCCGCCTTGTGCGCAGCGGCTTCAATTGCTGCTTTGAGCGACGGTACGCAAGGAACTATGAATTTGATAGCACTCCGCGCCCGTTTTACAACGGCTAGTGCCTCAAAATACCTAAAAATCAGGTATTTCACCTCATCTGCACGGCTGCCGGGTAAGAGCGCAATTACCGTATCCTGCGCAGACAAACCCAGCTGCGCACGCGCCGCCGCCTTGTCCGGCTGCATCGGAATCACAGGTGCGAGCGGATGGCCCACATAGCTGGCCGAAATACCCGCATCGTCATACAACTTCTTCTCAAACGGAAAGATGCACAGCACGTGATCCACCGCCATGTGAATTTTCTCGATCCGCTCAGGACGCCAAGCCCAGATGCTCGGGCTCACGAAATGCACCGTGGGAATACCTGCTGCCTTCAAATCGCGTTCAAGATCGAGATTGAAATCCGGCGCATCAATCCCAATAAAGACATCCGGTTTTTCTTGCAGCAACCGCGTTTTAAGTTCGTTGCGAATCCCCACCAACTCGCGGTAATGCTTGATCACCTCGATATAGCCACGCACCGCCAGTTTCTCGCTCGACCACCAAGCCTGCATGCCGCGCCGCTGCATCTGAGAGCCACCGACCCCCACAAACTGCGCATCCGGCCAGCGCGCCTTCAAACCATCAAGCAGCAAACCGCCCAGCAAATCGCCCGAAGCCTCGCCTGCCACGAGTGCAATGCGCAAAGGAGAAGGCATGGTTTTAGCGGGCAATGCCGCGTGCGGCCAGAGAGAGAAAATCGCTCATCAACGCCACTTGCGCAGCTGCATCTGGTGCACTCTTCGCAAGCTCAGCAATCGCTGACTTCGATTGCTCGAAAGTGAGCCCATCGCGATACAAAAGCTTGTGCATTTGCTTCACTACAGCGATTTGCTCCGCACTGAAACCACGCCGTTTCAAACCCACCGCATTGATCCCGCGCACCGAGAGCGGATTTCCATCAACCAGCATATACGGCGGCACATCTTGCGTGATCGCGCTGGCAAAACCCACCATCGCTTGCGTACCGATTTTCACAAACTGATGCACGCCCGATAGGCCGCCCAAGGTCACGTAATCGCCTACATGAACGTGGCCTGCCAGCGTGGCGTTGTTAGCCAGCACGGTATGGTCGCCCACCACGCAATCGTGCGCAATGTGCACATAAGCCATGATCCAGTTGTGATGGCCCACGCGGGTGATGCCTGTGTCGCCAGGCGAGCCAATGTTCAGTGTGCAGAACTCACGAATCGTGTTGTGATCACCAATCTCCAAGCGGCAGGGCTCGCCTGCATATTTTTTATCCTGCGGAATCGCGCCAAGCGAGTTGAACTGAAAAATGCGATTGTGTTTGCCAATCTTCGTATTCCCCTCAATCATCACATGTGCGGCCACAGTCGTGCCCTCATCGATCTGCACATGCTCACCGATGATGCTGTAGGGCCCCACTGTCACTGAGCCATGCAATTGAGCCCGTGGGCTCACGATGGCAGTAGGATGAATGCGCGGCTCGTTCATGCAACTGTCTCACACCTTGCGCATGGTACACATCAAATCGGCCTGCACTGCAAGCTCGTCGCCCACATGGGCTGTGCATTTGAATTTGTAAATGCCCGCCTTGCTGCGCTCCAGCTTTGAGCGCAGAATCAACTGATCACCCGGCTCCACTGGCCGCTTGAAGCGTGTGTTGTCAATGCCAACGAAATAAACCACGATATCAGGATCCACCTCTTGCCCCGACGCATCAAACGCTAACAAAGCGGACACCTGCGCCAGCGCCTCCAGCATCAACACGCCCGGCATCACAGGTCGATGCGGAAAATGCCCGGTAAAGTAAGGCTCATTGATGGTGACATTCTTCAAACCTTTGATTGAAACGCCTTTGTCAATCTCTAGCACGCGATCCACCAACAAGAAAGGGTAGCGGTGCGGAAGCTTGATCAGAATTTGGTGGATGTCCATCATGGCGGGGCGTCTTTGAAGTCGTTCAGTTGTTTTTCGGGGAAGCGGGCAAGCGATTTTCAAGCTCGCGAATTCGATCGCGCAATTTGCTCAATTGTCGCAGGGTCACGGCGTTTTTCTCCCAATCGATGTTTTTATCGATGGGGAACATACCCGTGTACAAACCCGGCTCGGTGATCGAACGCGTCACCGTGGTGGATGCCGAGATATGCACGTGATCTGCAATCGACAAATGCCCCAAAATCACAGCACCTCCGCCCACGCTGCAATACGCACCAATCGTGGCGCTGCCGGCCACACCGGCATTGCCCGCCATGGCGGTATGTTTGCCAATGCGCACGTTGTGGCCAATCTGGATGAGGTTGTCAAGCTTCACGCCGTCTTCGATCACCGTGTCGTCCAGTGCTCCCCGATCAATGCAGGTATTCGCACCGATCTCCACATCATCGCCAATGCGAACCGCGCCGAGCTGCTCGATCTTTTCCCAAGACTGATCAGGGCGAGGCGCAAAACCAAAACCATCTGCGCCGATCACCACACCACTGTGCAAAATACAGCGCTCGCCGATCACGCAATCATTGCCCACAGTGACTCGCGCAGCCAGTGTGCTGCGCGCGCCTATCTTCACACCCGAACCCACAACACAAAGCGGGCCAATGCTTGCGCTCGAGTCAATATGCGCTAGCGCATCAATGACAGCACTAGGATGTATGCCTGCGGGCGGCGCAGAGCCACTGTGCAGCCGCCACCATTGCGTCAGTCGCGCGAAATACAGATAGGGTGTATCGGTCTCGATCCAAGAGCGACCTTCAGAGCGCCACGCGTGCAGACTGACCGCGATTTCGGGATGGAGAATGACGCAGGAGGCCTGCGTTTGCGTCAGTTGCTGTGCATATTTGGCGTGACTCAGAAAACTGATCTCGCCCGGCAGTGCGCTAGCCAGCGGAGCGATGCGTCTGACATGCAACCGAGCGTCACCCTGCAGCTTGCCGCCTAGCGCCTGAGTGATTTCAGCTAAAGTAAACGCCATCGGGAGCCTTTCAGCGCCGAGGCATGCTTCAGCGCACGCCCGAAGCGTCCAGCGCCTTGATCACGCGGTCGGTGATATCGTGCTTGGGGTTGATGTAGACGGCTTCCTGCAAAACCACATCGTATTTTTCAGCTTCAGCCACTTGCTTGACGATGCGGTTGGCGCGCTCGAGCACACCTTGCAGCTCCTCGTTTTTGCGGTTGTTCAAGTCTTCCTGGAACTCACGGCGCTTGCGCTGGAAGTCACGGTCTTGCTCCACTAAGGCGCGTTGGCGTGTGTTGCGCTGAGTCTCGGACAGCGTGGGGGCATCTTTTTCAAACTTTTCGGAGGCAACACGCAAAGTCTCGCCTTGAGCAACGAGTTCGCGCTCACGCTTGGCAAATTCGGTTTCCAGCTTGGTTTGCGCAGACTTGGCCATGTTGGCCTCGCGGAAAATACGATCCGTGTTAACAAAGCCCACGCGAAAGTCTTGCGCATGCGCGGCAACAGAAAACATCGCGGATAACGCACACAAGCTAGCCAAGAGCCATGGAGAGAACTTCGATTTCATAAAAAACATCTTCAAAACGTGGTTCCAATCTGGAATTGCAATTTCTGGATTTTATCCCCAGCTTGCTTACGGATGGGATTGGCAATCGCAAAGCGCAAAGGGCCGACAGGAGAAACCCAACTCAAGCCCACGCCCGTCGATGCGCGTAACTCCTTGAGGCTGTACTTGTCGCTCTCTGAAAACACATTGCCTGCATCCAGAAAAGCAAACACGCGCAAGGTGCGATCATTGCCGGCACCTGGTAATGGGGCTTGCAGCTCAATAGCGCCTAACAGTTTCTTGGGGCCACCCAAGTAGGAGCCCGTGATATCGCGTGGACCCAGAGTCCCTTGCTCAAAACCACGCACCGAGCCCAAGCCACCAGCGAACGAATTTTTGAAGACGGGATACACCGAACTACCAATTCCCTGACCCCAAGCCACTTCACCGTTCATCGCCAAAGTGAATTTTTTGCTCAATGCGATATAGCTTTGATATTGGTAACTGGCGCGCACGTATTTTGCATCGCCCGCAAGCGCCAACTCGCCATTCAAGCGCTGCAATTGGCCCGCGTTGGGCGCAAGCGCACTGTCGCGCGAATCGCTGGACCAGCCGAGTGTCAGCGGATAGAGGGTGCTTTTAAGACCGGCCTTGCTGGTATATGCCAAGTAGGCGGCTGGAAGGTTCGTTCCAGCAACAATCTGCGTTTGCTCCATGCCACCACCAAAAAACACCGTGGTTCGCTCTGAGAAGGGAACGCCAAAACGCATGCTGGCACCACGTGTGTTGATCTGGTAGTCGGAAGAATTTTCTTGTACCGGTTTCTGCGTACGAAAATAAATATCTACCGTACGGGAAACGCCATATTTCGTGAAGTAGGGGTCGACCGCCGTGAAGGCCAAGGTTCGGTTGAGTTTGGAGGTATTGAAATCAATACCCAGATAGTTACCCGAGCCAAAAACGTTTTCCTGCTGAATCTTGAACTGCAGCGACAGTTTGTCTGAGCTGGAAAAACCAGCACCTAGGACGAGGTTGCCGGTTGCCTTTTCTTCCAGCTTGACATTCACGTCGACTTGGTCGTTCGTGCCAGGCACATCAGATGTGTCTACATCCACTGCTTTAAAGTAGCCCAAGCGATCCACGCGATCACGCGAGAGTTTGATTTTCTCACCGTCATACCAGCTTGATTCAAACTGGCGGAATTCACGGCGGATCACCTCGTCTCGCGTGCGGTTGTTGCCTGCAATGTTGATCTTACGCACATAGGCACGGCGCGATGGCTCGGCCACGAGGTTGATGACCACCGTGTTGTTGGCGCGGTCAATATTAGGACGTGCTTGCACTTGCGCAAAGGCATAGCCGAAATTGCCGAAATACTCCGTAAAGGCTTTCGTGGTTTCGGCCACTCGCTCAGAGTTGTAGGCCTGCCCGGGCACAATTTTGATGAAGGTTTTGAACTCTTCCTCTTTGCCCAAGAAATTGCCCTCCAGCTTCACAGCGGAGACGGCAAAACGTGCGCCTTCGGTGATGTTGACTGTGATGCCGATGCTTTGCTTGTCTGGAGAGATCGCCACTTGGGTGGAATCGATCTTGAACTCAAGGTAGCCGCGGGTCAGGTAATACGAGCGCAAAGTTTCTAGATCGGCGTTGAGCTTGGTACGCGAATAGCGATCACTCTTGGTATACCAAGACAACCAGCCGGGTGTGTCCAAATCAAACAAGCCTTTGAGGGTGCTTTCACTGAAGGCTTGTGCTCCCACGATACTGATCGTTTTGATCTTGGCCACATCGCCTTCGATCACATTGAAATTCAGGTTCACGCGGTTGCGCTCAATCGGCGTGACTGTGGTGATCACTTCCGCGCCATACAGGCTGCGGTTAAGGTATTGGCGCTTGAGTTCTTGCTCAGCACGGTCAGCCAGCGCCTTGTCAAACGCACGGCCTTCTGCTAAACCCACCTCACGCAAGGCTTTGGTCAGGGCATCTTTGTCAAATTCCTTGGCGCCAGTGAAGCTGACCTCGGCCACCGTAGGGCGCTCCTCCACGATCACCACGACCACATTGCCCTGCACGTCAATGCGTATGTCTTTGAACAAGCCCAAACCAAAGAGCGATCGGATGGCAGCTGCAGCCTTGTCGTCGTTGTAGGTATCACCCACCTGAAAAGGCAACGATACGAAGACGGTGCCAGGTTCGACGCGCTGCAAACCCTCCACGCGGATGTCGCGCACAGTGAATGGGTCAATGGCCCAAGCATTGCCATGCATGGTCACTGCAAAAAGTGTAGCGCAGAGCGCACGAGCGGCGCAGGCCGGCAGGGTTTTTCGATGCAAAGTCATAATATCTTGCGGTCTGATGCTCCACTGTTTCAAAGCAAAGCGCAGGCCACTGTTTTCTCTATCCAAACAATCGGTTCACGTCATTGAACAAGGCCACGGCCATCATGGCCATGAGCACAGCCACCCCGCCGCGTTGCAAGCGTTCTAGCCAGACTTCAGTCACAGCTTTACCCGTGACTGCCTCCCACAGATAATACATGAGGTGGCCACCATCCAAAACGGGCAAAGGCAGCAAATTCAAAACCCCCAAGCTCACGCTGATCAGCGCCAGAAAAATCAGGTATTGCACCAAACCAAGGCTGGCCGACTTGCCCGCCACATCAGCAATCGTCAGCGGTCCACTGAGGTTTTTCAGAGAGGCTTCGCCAATTACCATCTTGCCCATCATGCGCAGTGTGAGCATGGAAATTTCCCAGGTTTTTTGCGCCCCAAGGCTCAAGCCTTCGAAAAAACCATAGCTCACATGTGTCATCTGGGGTGACGAACCGACGAAAGCTTCGATGCGGCCAGACGTCTTATCACCTTCTTTTTTCACCGTCACCAGCACAGGCAACGCCATCGTTTGGCCATTGCGCTCAATCCGCCATATCTTTGGTACCGCTTTGTCATCCAGCACTGAGGCCCGAATCGCCTCGCGCAACTGGCCACCATCGGGCATCGCCACACCATCGATCGACAGCACACGGTCGCCCTGCTTCAAACCCGCTTTATCACCTGCCCCGCCAGCCACCAGTTCGCCCATCACCGGTTGCGTGAGTGGCGCGGCCAAACCGATCTTGCGGTACATCTGAGCGTCGGCTTCACGGATATCCAGCTCAGTCACAGGCAGGCCGATTTGACGAAGCGAATTTCTCCCTGCGTCGCGCACCTGCAGCGTCAGATCAAAGCGATCCAAAGCTGCGCGCGTGATATGCCAACGCAGATCTTCCATCGAACGAATCAGCTCAGGCTCGCCGCCTGCTTCGCTGATCGACACAATCTCATCACCCGCCTTCAGGCCGGCATTCGCTGCCAAGGAAGCCGCAGGTGGCTGCGCGATGATGGCCTTGGGCTGGTCAGAGCCCATCCAGTTGACGATCGAGTAAAGCACCACAGCCAGCAGCAGATTGGCCACAGGCCCCGCCGCCACAATAGCCGCGCGTTTGCGCAGCGGCTGGGCATCAAACGAAACGGCCTTGAGATGCGCAGGCGCGGCCTCGCCCTGCCCCACCATTTTCACGTAGCCGCCCAACGGGAAAGCGGCAATGATGAATTCCGTGTCCTGTCCTGGATGCTGTTTTTTCGGCTTCCACTTGAGCAAGGGCTTGCCAAAGCCCACAGAAAAACGCGTCACTTGCACGCCGCAAGCCACAGCCACGCGGTAATGCCCATACTCATGGATGGCAATCAAAAGCCCCAAAGCCACCACAAACGCCACAATTGTCAACATCTCAATCCCTTTACAACCTGACTTGCGGCCTCACGACTGATCTCATCCAGCCCCAGTAAATCAGCCACATCTGTCGGCTTGGAGGGCACGACGCGCTCCAGAGTTTCCGTGTTGACAAGATGAATCTCGTCAAAACGTATTTTCCCATCTAGAAATGCCGCCACTGCAATCTCATTGGCTGCATTGAGCACGGCACATGTGCCCTCGGGTGCCCGCAAAGCCTCCCAAGCCAGAAACAACCCCGGAAAACGCGCACGCTCAGGCGCTTCGAAATTCATAGCACCCAGCGTAGTGAAATCAAGGGCCTTTGCCCCACTTTCCATGCGTTCGGGCCAGGAGAGGCCATATGCAATTGGCACGCGCATATCCGGCGTGCCCATCTGCGCGACGATGGACGCATCTTTGTATTGCACCATCGAATGAACAATGGATTGCGGATGGATCACCACTTCAATTTTTTCTGGCGGCATGCCAAACAAATAATGCGCCTCAATCACCTCCAACGCCTTGTTCATCATGGTGGCCGAATCCACCGAAATCTTGCGCCCCATCACCCAATTCGGATGCGCCACCGCCTGCGAAGGGGTGACATCGCGAAGCGTAGCCACATCGCGTGTGCGAAATGGCCCGCCCGATGCAGTGAGGATGATTTTCTCCACGCGCTGCGCCCAAGTCGCGGCATCTTCGGGCAGGCTTTGAAACACCGCCGAATGCTCGCTGTCAATGGGCAGTAGCTTGCCACCGCCCGCCTTCACAGCGCTCATAAACAGATCGCCGCCCACCACCAGCGCTTCTTTGTTGGCAAGCAGAAGCCGCTTGCCAGAGCGCGCCGCAGCCAAGCTCGGCGCCAATCCAGCCGCCCCCACGATGGCAGCCATGACGATATCGACTTCCCCGCAAGATGCTATATTTTTGATAGCACTCTGCGTATGTTCTATAACGGGAGAAAGTCCTTTTTGCTTCAAAATGGTATGCAGTTCATCGGCGGCAGCTGCATCCACCATCACCACCCGCTGTGGCGCAAAACGCTGCACCTGCTCAACCATCTGCACCACATTCGTGGAAGCTGAAAGAGCAAACACCTCAAACCGATCCGGATGCCTCGCGATCACATCCAGCGTGCTTTTGCCAATCGAACCGGTGGAGCCGAGGATGGTGACGCGTTGTTTTTTCATGCGAGGGAATACAACATCATGCCCAGCGGCAGCGTGGGCAACAGCGCGTCAATGCGATCCAGCACGCCGCCATGACCGGGCAGCAAGCCACTCGAATCCTTCATGCCTGCGCTACGTTTGACGAGCGATTCCACCAAATCACCAACCACACTCATCGCCACCATCAGCAGTGCCCCAAGCATCACCAGCAGCCAGCCATGCCCCTTGAGCAGCTTTTCGTAAAGCGAAGCCGAATCCGCAAAAGCCGGGCTCCACAGCGCCCAAGCAATGGCCAGTATCAGCACGGCAGCCATGCCGCCATACACGCCCTCCCAGCTCTTACCAGGGCTGATCGCAGGCGCCAGCTTCACGCGGCCAAAGCGTCTTCCAGAGAAATACGCACCAATATCAGCCACCCAAACAATCACCAATAAAGAGAGCAAGAAGTTGATGCCAATCACACGCGCCTGCGCCACCGCCAGCCAAGCCAAGCACAGCATTGCCAGCCCGCCCAACACGCGCATCCATTTATGAATCTCTTGCCAGTGGCTCACGCCGCGATAAATCAACCAAGCACCCAGCGCAATCCAAAGCGAGCCCACGAGCAGCCAAAGCATCGGCAACTTGACATAAGGCAGCCCGAGTTTCCACATCACCGCGCACACCACCAAGCCGTCCAGTGCCATGAACCAAGAGGATTTTTTGCTGTAACCATTGAGCACGCCCCACTCCCAGCAGGCCAGAGCGATCAACACCGCCGCGACTGCCATGAGCCATTCCGGCGGCCTCGCGAACAAAGCGGGCAGCAAAATAGCGAGCAAGACCAAGGCGGTGATGATGCGTTGTTTGAGCATGGATCAGGCCGCCACCGCTTCACGAGCGATCTGCGCCGAGGTTTTGCCAAAGCGCCGCTCACGCGCTGCATACGCTTGCAGTGCAGCATCTAGCGCAACATCATCAAAATCGGGCCAGAGCTTGTCGCTGAAAAACAGCTCGCTGTAGGCACATTGCCAGAGAAGAAAATTGCTGATCCGAAATTCGCCGCCGGTGCGGATCAGTAAATCTGGGTCGCTCACATGCGCCGTGGCCATCTCTTGGTCCAGCGCTTGCTCGGTGATCACCTGCCCACGGGAGGCTACTCTTTGCGCGGCCTGCGCAATATCCCAGCGGCCACCGTAGTTGAAGCAAATATTGAGGGTGATTTTTGTATTCGCTGCGGTCAGCTTTTCAGACTGCACAAACCCCGCTGCTACACGCTCTGAGACGCGCGAGCGATCCCCCACAAAACAAATGCGCACACCGCTCTCATGCAATGGCTTGACTTCGCCTGCCAAGGCCGTGACCAGCAAATCCATCAGGCCAGAGACTTCCTCTTGCGGGCGATTCCAGTTTTCTGAGGAAAACGCAAAGACAGTGAGCACCTTCACGCCGCGATCTGCGCACGAGCGCACGCAGCGGCGCAGTGATTCCACGCCCTGCCTATGCCCCGCCACACGCGGCAAATAGCGCTGGTTAGCCCAACGCCCATTGCCGTCCATGACGATGGCGATATGCTGTGGAATGGTCATAGATGCTATTAAAAGATGAGCACTTAGCGCAGGTTTTATAAGGGCTAGAGGCCGGAAATGCTTGAAATTCAGGCCTTAAATGGCCAGAATTTCTTTTTCCTTGTCGCTCACCAACCTGTCCACCTCGATGATGAATTTGTCAGTCGTTTTTTGCACTTCAGTATCCGAGCGTTTTTGTTCGTCTTCTGAGGCGAGCTTGTCTTTGACCAGCTTCTTCACGCCTTCAATTGCATCGCGGCGCAGATTGCGCACAGCGATTTTGGCGTTTTCGCCATCATTGCGCACCAGTTTGGTCATTTCCTTGCGGCGCTCTTCGCTCATAGCAGGCATGGGCACGCGGATCAAATCGCCCATGGAAACGGGGTTCACACCCAGATCGCTGTCGCGAATCGCTTTTTCCACTTTCGCGCCCAAGCCTTTTTCCCATGGTTGTACGCTGATCGTGCGGTTGTCTAGCAAGCTCACATTGGCCACTTGGTTGAGCGGCGTGGGGTTGCCGTAGTAATCCACCATGATCGAATCGAGGATCGCTGGATTGGCGCGCCCCGTGCGGATTTTTCCAAGATTGTGCTTCAGCGCTTCGATGGATTGCGCCATTTTGGTTTCAGAATTTTTTTTGATATCTGCAATGCTCATGATGACTCCTTCAAAATCCTTCTTTCAAGCTAACTCTACAGTTTCAGTTGCGTTTTAACGCTTCAAACATGCACCAAGGTGCCTTCGTCTTCACCCATCACCACGCGCTTCAAGCCACCCGGTTTGAAGATGGAAAACACCCGAATCGGCAGCTTCTGGTCGCGACACAGCGCAAACGCAGCTGCATCCATCACGCCCAGATTTTGCTGCATTGCGGTGTCAAAGCTCAGCTTGGCATAGCGCGTGGCGGTCGGGTCTAATTTCGGGTCGGCTGTGTACACGCCATCGACTTTCGTGGCCTTCAAGACAATCTCTGCCCCTATTTCGGCACCGCGCAATGCGGCCGCCGTATCGGTTGTGAAAAATGGATTGCCTGTACCTGCTGCAAAAACGACGATTTTGCCCTCTTCCAAATACTGCAAGGCTTTGGGGCGCACATAGGGCTCCACCACTTGCTCAATATTGATCGCGCTCATCACACGCGCCGTCATGCCCGCATTGTTCATCGTGTCTGCCAAAGCGAGCGCATTCATCACCGTCGCCAGCATGCCCATGTAATCAGCCGTGGCGCGATCCATACCGACCGCACCGCCCGCCACACCGCGAAAGATATTACCGCCACCGATCACGATAGCCACCTGCACGCCCATATCGGTGACTTCCTTGATCTCCTGCACCATGCGCACGATGGTGGCGCGGTTGATGCCAAACGCATCGTCGCCCATCAAAGCCTCACCCGAGAGTTTGAGCAAAATGCGCTTGTGAACAGGTTGAGTCATGGGCAAAATCCTTGCAGTTAAACCCTCTGATTATCGGCGATTTAGGCTGCGGAAATTGCCTTGCTTGATGCCAAAAAAAAGCGACTTGAAAGCCGCTTTTTTGATGAAGCACAGTAACGCTCAAGCGCCTGCTTTTGCAGCCGCAACTTGCGCAGCCACTTCGGCAGCAAAATCGTCCACCTTCTTCTCAATGCCTTCGCCCACCACATAAAGTGTGAAGCCCTTCACGGTGGTGTTTGCGCTCTTAAGGTAAGCGGCCACGGTCAGCTTGTCGTTTTTCACGAAAGACTGATCCATCAGGCTGACTTCTTTGAGGTATTTTTGCACTGCACCATCAATGCGCTTGGCCACGATTTCAGGGCTTTGGCCTGGTTTGCCAGCAGCTTCCAGCTCCTTGCGAGCCTCTTCTGCCTTGCCAGCGGCCACAGCGCGCTCTTTTTCGATCAAATCGGCAGGCACATCGGCGCTGGTCAGGGAAACCGGCTTCATCGCAGCGATGTGCATGGCCACGTCTTTGGCAGCAGCTTCATCACCCTCAAACTCGACCGCCACGCCAATGCGTGTGCCGTGCAGGTAGGTGGCAACTTTGCTGCCAGAGGTGAAGGCCTTGAAGCGGCGAAAGCTCATGTTCTCGCCAATCTTGCCGATCAGGCCTTTGCGCACATCTTCCAGCGTGGGGCCAAAGCCGTCCATGCTGAAGGCGGAGGCACCGAGTGCGGCTACGTCGGCTGGGTTGGTGGTGGCCACGGCTTTGGCAGCGGCGTTGCACAGGCCCAGAAAACTGTCGTTTTTGGTGACAAAGTCAGTTTCGCAGTTGATTTCTATCATGCCCGCGGTGGCACCATCAACATACGCTGTGACCACGCCTTCAGCGGTGATGCGGCTGGCAGCTTTTCCGGCTTTGTTGCCGAGCTTGACACGCAAAATTTCCTCCGCTTTGGCCATATCGCCAGCGGCCTCGGTGAGCGCTTTTTTACACTCCATCATGGGAGCGTCCGTCTTGCCGCGCAGTTCGGCGACCATGCTTGCGGTGATTGTCATGTTGATTCCTTCAATGAGATGTAAAACCAATACTCATACCGGACGCGAAGGGCGCTAAAGTGACGCGAAAGACGCAAAAAATACCGAAAAAATATGAATTCAAAAATCCGAATGAAAAAGCATGACTCTGAGCTGATTCATTTTAATTTTTAGTTTCGTTTTTGCGTCTTTCGCGTCACTTTCGCGTATTTCGCGTCCGGATATTTGTATTCGAATGTTCGATAAAAAATTTACAACAAAAAGGGGCCACAAAGAGCCCCTTTTTGCGGGGAAGCTTGCGATTAAACGGCTGCGCCTTCTTCGACTTCGACGAATTCGTCGTTGCCGCCAGCCACTGCTTTGACCACTTCTTGCACGGCATTTGCGCGGCCTTCGAGGATGGCATCGGCCACGCCACGGGCGTAGAGAAGCACAGCCTTGGAGGAATCGTCGTTGCCGGGGATGACGTAGTCAATACCTTCGGGCGAGTGGTTGGAGTCGACCACACCGATGATGGGAATACCCAGTTTGCGAGCTTCTTGCACAGCGATCTTATGGTAGCCCACATCGATCAGAAAAATGGCATCCGGCAAGCTAGGCATATCGGCGATGCCGCCAATGTCTTTTTCCAACTTAGCCATCTCGCGGGAGAAGGTCAGTTGCTCTTTTTTGCTCAAAGCATCGAGGCCAGTTTCTTGCTGAGCCTTCATGTCTTTCAAGCGCTTCAAGCTGCCTTTAACGGTTTTGAAGTTGGTCAGCATGCCGCCGAGCCAGCGCTGGTTCACGAATGGCACGCCTGCACGGCCTGCTTCTTCAGCAACGATCTCGCGCGCTGTGCGTTTTGTGCCGACGATCATGATCGTGCCGCGATTGGAAGACAGTTGACGAACGAATTTCATCGCTTCCTCGTACATCGGGAGCGATTTTTCGAGATTGATGATGTGAATTTTGTTGCGATGGCCAAAGATGAACGGTGCCATCTTGGGGTTCCAGAAACGGGTCTGGTGGCCGAAATGGACGCCTGCGTCCAGCATCTCGCGCATGGAAATTGCCATTGAATTGATTCCTAAGGTTGGGTCTAAAATCCAGCTCGCATTGCAGATCTTTCTTCCATTTTTTGGATTTAGAAAAATCCGCAACACCTTGGTTGAGCCAGTTTGCGAATATTTGCTGACCCCGGGCCACCACAGGCGGCCTAAGCAGCAAAGCCTAAGATTATAGCACCCTATGCCCAATTTTCCTGATCTCCACAGCACCGCTCAAGCCATTCGCGCAGGCCACACCACCGCCAGCGCTCAGATGCAGCAAAGCCGGGACATTGCCCAATCCATCGCTTGCGCCAGCACCTTTCGCAGCCTCAACCCGCTGGCAACGCAACAAACCCAAGCCAGCCGGGCAGATTCACCCCTGGCGGGCCTAGCGATTTCAGTGAAAGATTTGTTTGATGTGGCCGGGCAAGTGTCTGCCAGCGGCAGCTTGGTGA
Organism: Variovorax sp.; assembly: GCA_031375105.1. Taxonomy (GTDB): domain Bacteria; phylum Pseudomonadota; class Gammaproteobacteria; order Burkholderiales; family Burkholderiaceae_C; genus JANMDU01. The sequence continues at coordinate 43,120 of JANMHJ010000035.1, read as the reverse complement.
TGGCAGGCAACGCGCCGGCGGCCCAAGATGCCGTCGCCGTGGCCCGCCTCAAAGCCGCGGGCGGGGTGGTCTTGGGACGCACCCACATGGTGGAATTTGCCTTTTCAGGCATGGGCGTGAACCCACACTTTGGTACGCCTGTGAACCCACTCGCGCTGTGCGTTGACCCAGCCCAGCCGCGCATTCCGGGTGGCTCGTCCAGCGGCGCGGCGGTGTCGGTGGCCAGCGGCGCCGCTTTCATCGGCTTGGGCTCAGACACCGGCGGCTCGATCCGTATTCCGGCGGCGCTGTGCGGCTTGGTGGGCTTCAAACCGACGGCCCGCAGCGTGCCTATGCAAGGTGCTGTGCCGCTGTCACACACGCTCGACAGCATTGGCGCACTCACGCGAAGCGTGCGCGATGCCAGCTTGGTGCACGAGATTTTGAGCGGCCAGCAGATGACGAAAACTGGCAAACCACTGGCAGATTGCCACTTTGCGGTTGCTCAAACCACGATGCTCGATGGTTTGGATGTGCAAGTGGCGGCAAATTTCGAGCGCAGCTTGCAACTGCTCTCACGCGTTGGCGCGAAGATCAGCGAGATGGCGCTGATCGACGTTGCCGAGCTGAGCAGCATTCAATCGCGCGGCGGTTTTTCAGCACCCGAGCTACAAAGCTGGCTGGTTCCTGCTGGGTTGTGGCCGCAGCGCAAGGCAGAATTTGACCCACGCGCAGCGCTGCGCATTGCCCTGGCTGACACGATGACGGCCTGCGATTACGTCCGCCTGCAACTGGCTCGCCAGCAGTGGATCGCTTCGGTCGGCGCAGCCTTGCAGGGCTTGGATGCTGTGCTCTCGCCTACGGTGCCACTGGTGGCTGCGCCGATTGCTGATGTTGCTCCAAGCAACGGTCAAGACCTAGCGCATGATGCCCTGCGCGATGCTGAGTTTTTCCGCGTCAATGCCTTGATGCTGCGTAACACCAGCGTGGTCAACATGCTAGACGGCTGCGCGATCAGCCTGCCCAATCAGCAGGAAAGTCAATTGCCCACGGGCCTGATGCTCTGGCAGGGGGCAGGGCATGATGCAGCTGTTTTGCAGATGGCGGCGCGGGTGGAAAGCGCATTGCTTGGTGCGCAGCGGTGAGTCTGAGCATGCAGTAGATGCATACAATACACCTCAGGCTACAATGCTTACTATCAATTCAGTAGCATATTGCGCAGATTCTATAAGGGCGAATAGCCCTTTTTCTTTTAAAACCCCTAGTAACTCATGAAGATAGCAGTCGTCGGCGCAGGCATTATTGGCATCACCACCGCGTATGAACTAGCGCGCGATGGCCACGAGGTGACGGTGTATGAGCGCCGTGGCGCGGCGGCAGAAGAGGCCAGTTTTTCCAACGCTGGCGTGCTCTCGCCCGGCTACGTCACACCTTGGGCAGCACCGGGGATGCCTTGGAAAGTGCTCAAGCAGATGGCCAGCCCGCATGCGGCATTTCGTTTGAAGCTGCCTTTGTCAGGCGCTGACATGGCATGGCTGTGGCATTTCTGGCGGGCGTGCAATCAAGAAACTTATCTTCAGCACCGCAGCGCTTTGCAGCGATTGGCGTTTTACAGCCGCAGCGTGCTGCATGCCACAACCGAGCGCCATAGCTTGGAATATGACCGCACCTCTGGCTATCTGATTGCGCTGCGCACGGAGAAAGACCGTGCCATGGTGCAAAACAACTTGAAGATCTTGCGCGATCTGGGCGTGGCGTTTGCTGAAGTTGATGAGGCCGCCGCGCGGCAGATCGAACCGGCAATCAACACCGACACACACTTTGCAGGCGCGATTCATCTGGCGCAAGACGAGGTGGCCAACTGCCGCCAATTTGCGCTCTTGCTCAAGGATGAATGCCGCCGCCTCGGGGTGCAGTTTGAATTCCAAGTTGAAGTACAAAAAATCGACTCTGCCCTTATAAAATCTGCGCCGGGCGCTATTGTTTATATAGCAAATATCCAAAATGCATCACAGCTGTCTTCCCTGCTCCCGTCGGCCAGCAGGGATGCCCAAAGCCAGGCGCAGGCGCTGCAATTCGATACAGTGGTGCTGTGCACGGGTGCGCAGGCTGCGCCGCTCTTGCAACCTATTTTGCAACCACTGGGTATCTCGCTGCCGCTGCGCCCCGTGTATGGCTACGCTGTGAGCGCACATATCAAAGAGCCCCTGAATGCGCCGCGCTCGGGTCTGATGGATGAGCATTACAAGGTCAGCATCACGCGCCTAGGCCAGCGCGTGCGCGTGGCGGGCAGTGCGCAGGTGGGGGGTCGTTCAGGCCGGATGAACCGTGCGGCGATTCAAACACTCTACAAAGTGCTGCACGACTGGTTTCCCGGCGCTGCGGTGATGAGTCAAGGCGTGCAGGAATGGCAGGGTGCGCGGCCCATGCTGGCCAATCGCGCTCCCGTGATTGGCCGTGCAGGCTCTAGCGGCCCGGTTTGGCTCAATCTGGGCCATGGCTCCAGTGGGTGGGCGCTGTCTTGCGGCAGTGCGCGGCTGCTGGCTGATCTGGTGGCAGGCCGAGCGCCCGAATTGGATGCGTCTACCTACGCGCTGCGCTGATTCAGCGGCAGTTCAACCCGGCCAAGGTTTTTGCGGTACTGGAAGCAATGCTGTCGGCGCGTGATCATCGGGCTGCGCTTCTGGGCCCATCGTTTGTGGGCTGCCTTGGCTCGAATGCACTTCGTTCAACACGCGACTCATGCGCTCGGCTTCTTCCACCAAAAAGCGGGTGTCCACGCCGTGCAGCATTTCGCGTTCGATGCGGTGGATGCGCTCATACAGATTAGATGAAACACCCTCCTTGGACGTGGAAGGTTTGCCTGCATCAGGCGCATCTTCCGCGCTGGAAGGCATGCTGCTTGCGTTGCGAGCATCACGCAGCATGTGCGCCGCTTCAACATGAGATGCCGCGCCTCCAACCCAGCCAATCCGTTTAACAACATCGAGCTCCACCAAGGTGCGCAGGCAGCGGCGTTCTAGGGCATCAACGCGAAACCCAAACAAAGGTATCCAAGCGATGGCCATGCGCGCCGTGCGAGCCAAGGGCGCACCATGCGATGCCAAGGCCATCAAGCGCGACAAGATTTTCTGCGCCAAGCGCGTCGCCATAGCAGGGTCGGGCGGCATCATCACCAAAACGCCAAACGCATGGCTTGAAATACGCGCCACGCCATCCACACCGGATACGCTGGTCGACAAACTGGCTGCGATCTGCACCATGCCCATTTCCATGCCCTGTTCGCCATGCTCTTGCATCGCACTGGCCGAATCTTGCACAGCAATGTAGATGAACACGGCGCAGGTGTGCTCATTGCGTATGCGCTTGCGTATCTGATACATGTGCGCTTGCATGCCCTCGCGGTTGAGCAAGCCCGTGAGCACATCGCGCAAAGGAGAAGTTCGCGCCCGCGCCAATACCTGCCTGCCCATGCGATGCTGCATGAACAAGCCCCGGATCAAGGTCAAAGAAGCCAACATACTGACCAAAGCCGCCAAGACACCGCTGGTATCGGTGTCCAGACCTCCCACAAACGCAACAAACAGCAAAAGCAAAGCGCTCAAATACAGCATCACGCCCAGCAAAATACCTAAGTGACGCGAATAGTTTTTATACCAAGCCCAGGCCAACATGCTCAACACGAAGACCAGCACACAGACCAGCAATACAGTCACCCCCACTGGCGCACTATCGCGCAGCCGGTAATCCACCCAAAACCACGCCAGCAACACACCACCCAGCGCCAGCAGCAAGGCGCTGCGCCACCACAGCCGAGAATGCGCACGTATGCCGACCGCGACCGCTGCCACCCAAGGCAAAAGCATGCCCCAGACCGTGTTCACAATGAACTTCATTTCATCATTAAAGCGCTCGCTGCCTGTACCCAGCACCATACCGCCCAGGCCGCTACCAAAAATCAGCACCAAGGCCACCATTGTGCTCATCAGGGCGACCGACATGAAGCCAATTTTTTGAAAATTCAGCGCCATCAAGATGCCCATCAAGGCCAACACTAAATTGATGCCCACAAAGATGCCCGCCACCCAGATGCTGACCGTGCGTGAATCTAAAAACGCGCGATCATTTTGCAGAAGCACAGGTGCATCCAGAATGCCGCGATGCGCGAATTGCATCACCAAATCGATCTGGCCGGGTGGCAAGGGCACATTGAAACTAGGCTGGCGATCTGCCAGCGGCCAGCGCTTCATCGCCAAGGTGTCGCCCGCAGATAGCGTCGTCCAAGGCCCGCCATCATGGCGGTAAGACACATGCACGGCATCCAGCCGAGGCATGGGCACGGTCAGAATGAAATCACTCACCAAGCGCTCTGAAAAAACGGTCACGCGCACCAGCTGCCGCTCCCCAGTGCGTATCAGAACCGGCTTGGATTGATCTTTGGATGAAAAACGCTCCGCGGGCCATGCCCACACTTGCGCGGGATCGAGCGCCACATCATTGGCGACAGACACGTCGCCCACCAGGGTGCCTTCCCAGCGTTCGCGCAAATCCACACTCAGGTTCGTCTGCGTGGGTTTGCCGCGTGCTTGCGCCAGCATCTCACCCCAATTGACTTGCGGCGCAGCCAGCGCATTAATTTGCCAAGCCAGAAGCAGCGCCATCACAAGCCACTGAGCAAGCAAGGCGGGTGATTTCAACCCAATATCTCCAGCACATCAGAGCGGTATTCACGGCTGTAGAGAATGGCCACCACAAAAGCAGTAGCAAACGCAAAGGCCACCGGTGAGAAAAACCATGCAATCACTGCAAACGCAAAGTAGTAGCCGCGCAAGCCGTCGTTAAACGTCTCAGCAGCCATGCCTACCATGCGACCAGCGCGCTGGGCAATCACTTGCCGATCAAACTTGCCGGATTCAAATTCCTTGGGATCAGGCATCGAGCCGATCAACAGCGCCACAAAGGTGTATTGGCGCATGCTCCAAGAAAAGCGGAAAAAAGAGAACACGAAGATGCTGATCATGATCAGCACCTTCAAATCAAAAATCAACACCGTGGTGCGCTGAGCAAACGGAATATCGCGCACCAACTCAGCCGCTTTGTCCGTGCTGCCCAAGAGAGCAAACAAGCCACCAATCACGATGATCGTGGTGGAGCAAAAGAAGGCCGGCGTGGAAGAGAGATTCTGCGTGATGATGCCGTCGAGCACACGCGGATCGCGGCTGGTGGCTTGCTCCATCCAATAACTGCGATAGCGATTGGTGGTGGCTATCAAAGAATTTCTTTTGATGCTCTGATGCTTGGTAAACAAAGAATAGGTCACCCAAGCCGAAAAAAACCAGACCAACGCCAGCCAGTCAGACCAAGGAAGAAGAGCGAGAACCTGCATTCGGCCATCTTACACAAGATTGCACAAACCTCCATCCCGCAGACTGGGGAGCGAGTCAGGCTTTCGGTCCCGGCTCAGGCAACTCAATCCACTCGCTCTCGCCAGCAATCTGCCCCATGCGCTGCGCCTGCCAATCCTGTGCAGCCTGCACAATTCTCTTTTTTCGGCTGGAGACAAAATTCCACCACATCTGGCGTGGCATCTCCAGCGCCTGCCCGCCGATCAGCACCAAGCGCGCCGCTTGAATCGCTTGCGGGGCGCTCTCTATGTGCAAAGGCTGGCGAGTATCCACCACCGCCATCTGCCCCGGCTCCACACGCTCGCCTTGCACCAGCACCGCCGCATCCAGCGCATACACGGCCAGTTCCTGCACAGGCTCGCTCCATGTCCAGCTTGCGCCAGCTTCTAAAGCCAGATCCAGATAGAGCGTGGGCGAGAAGGTTTTCACGGAAGAGGCCAGCCCCATCGCCTGCCCCATCAACACACGCAGCATCACACCATCGCCCCGCCATTCGGGAATGGCACTGGCCGGTGTGTGATGAAAGCTGGGCTCACTTTCCTCCAGCTCCAAAGGCAAGGCCAGCCACAGTTGCAGGCCGTGGTTCACATAGGTCTCATCGCGCAAATGTGCAGGCCTTCTCTCCGAATGCACAATGCCCTTGCCTGCGCTCATGAGATTGATCGCGCCGGGCTCAATCAATTGCTCGTAGCCCAAGCTATCGCGGTGCAAAATCGCGCCTTCAAACAAATAAGTGACGGTGGCCAAGCCGATATGCGGATGCGGACGCACATCATGCTTGTCTTGCGGATGCACCGTTGCTGGGCCGAAATGGTCAAAAAATACAAAAGGGCCCACTGAGCGCTGCGCGGCTGCGGGCAGCATGCGCTTGACCAGCATGCCGCCACCGAGGTCTTTGCTGTGGCCTTTGAGAAGATGCAACAAGCTCATGGCAATCTCCTTGAAAATTTAATCGACGAGTGTGGTGCTCACCTGCGTCGTCACTTGCGTCATGAGCTTGTGAATCGGGCATTTGTCGGCCACCGCGAGCAGCTCACGCTTTTGTTCTTCTGTGAGATGGCCACTAAGTTTGAGCGTACTGTTCAGACGATATGTGCCCTGCCGCTCTTGACTGTCATCTCGCTCAGTGACGACTTCAATATCCGTCAATTCCATCTTTTTGCGTTGCGCGTACCAAAGCACCGTCAGTGCCTTGCAGGAAGCCAGCGCCGCATCGTAAATGTCGTGAGGTGAAGGGCCAGCATCGCTGCCGCCCTCGGCTGCACTCACATCGACCACAAACTCATGCGCCCGGATACGCACGGTGTGACTCATCGGGTGCTTGTGATTGCGTGTGACGCTGATGCTCATGCTTGGCTCCTGCAAAGAGGTTTGACGGGGGATGGTGCCATTTAGCCGCGCAGCTTGGTGGCAACTTCTGCCACGCGCTTGCCATAGGCCTGCGCTGTATCCAAATCGCCTTGCGGAATCTTGTCTGCCGGATCGTTCGGGCCACATTGAGCCATCACGCCGCTATTGGAGCCGATGCGGTTGATCGTGCCATCGTTCATCGCAGGCTGGCCGACCCAGATCATGCCTTGCTGCATCGAGAGGGTGATGAAATACTGAATCGTGGAGAGCTTGTCGCCACTGGGGCTAGCCGAGCATGTGAAGCCGCCTGCCACTTTGTCTTTCCAGCTGCTTGCAAACCATTTCTTGCTCGTGGCATCGGCAAATTTCTTGAACTGCCAGCTAGCCATGCCCATGTAGGTGGGTGAGCCCATGATGATCGCGTCAGCGGCGTCCAGCGTGGCCCATTGGGCTTCGGTCAAGTTGCCTTCTGCATCGATGGTGACTAAATCTGCACCTGCGCCTTTGGCCACAAACTCGGCCACGCGCTGTGTGTGACCATAACCTGAGTGATAAACGACTGCTACTTTTGCCATGAGAAATTCTCCTTGAAGGCGTTGATGAAATGATTGAGATGCAATTAAGTTGAAGCTTCCAGATGACCCATGTCGCCACGTGCAAAAGCGCGTTTGTAGGCCATGATGTCTTCCTGCGTGTTGCCCATGAAAGGGCCGCCGGAAAAGAGGGGTTCGTTGATCGGTGTGCCGCTGAAAAACACACCGCGTAGCGCAAGGCTGCCTGCATTGATACGTGCGCTGCTCTTACCGGGCTCACCAGATGCTTCAAAAATGATAGCGCTCTGCGTAATATCTATAAGGGCAGACGGCTCAAAAGCCTTAAAATTTCCGCTACGAATGACGAAAAAGGCGTTGTCGCCTGCATTCACGGGGATGTCCACACTCGCGCCGGCTTGCAACGTGATGTCCAGCAGATTCACCTGTGTGAGCCAGCGCTTGTCTTGCGTGATGGAGGAGGTCTGTCCGTCAAACTCACCAACCACGACGCGCAAGCTGCCGCCATCAAAACGCACCGTCGGCATGTCTTCATGTTTGACGCGCAAACCCACGGGCTCAGCTTGTTTGTTGGTGCGGCTTAAATTCACGAAGATTTGCAGGCCATGCTCGGTTTTGCCGGGTTGTGCAGGCGTTTCTTCATGCATCGCACCGCGCCCTGCTTGAAACCAATGCAAATCACCCGGACGAATCAGGCTGTGGTCACCCATTGAATCGCGATTGATCGTGCCGCCTTCAGACTCTGGCAAGGTGAGCGAGACCGCGCTCATCCCGGCATGGGGATGCGGGCCAAAAGGGTTGGATCGCAAGGTATAGCTGTCGATGCCAATGAAGGGATCGATCCAACGACTGTTCACGCGCAACATGTGCGCGCCGCTGATACCGTCGAAGCTGTGATAGGCCATCGGCACAGTCGCTTTCACCGTCAACAAAGGGCGAAGTTCTGCTCCACACATGTTCTACTCCAAGTTAAGCAGCCAAATCAAACACCAGCACTTCCGCATCTTTCGCGGCGTTCAAGGCGAGGCTGGATTCACCTTGGATTTTTGCGGCATCACCGCTTTGCAGCGCTTGGCCATTCACCGTCAAGCTGCCGCGCACGAGATGCACATAAGCTTTGCGATTTGGATCGAGAGCCAGCTTCGCGCTTTCGCTCCCATCCAATAAACCTGCATAAATCCGCGCATCGGCATGCAAGGCAATGCTGGCATCTTCACCAGCTGGAGCGGCCACCAGTTTCAAGATGCCTTGCTTCTCAGCAGGTGCAACCGTTTTTTGCTCATAGCTGGGAGAGATGCCCGTCACATTCGGCTCAATCCAGATTTGCAAAAAATGCGTCTCTTGCCCCGCTGCATGGTTGAACTCACTGTGCATCACGCCCTTGCCTGCGCTCATGCGCTGCACATCGCCGGGAGGAATGCCCTTGACATTGCCCATGCTGTCTTTGTGCGCCAAGTTGCCAGAAAGCACGTAGCTGATGATTTCCATATCGCGATGGCCATGCGTGCCAAAGCCGGTGCCGGGCGCAATGCGGTCTTCATTGATCACGCGCAGATTGCCCCAGCCCATATGCGCTGCGTCATGGTAGCCAGCAAATGAAAACGAATGAAAACTCTTAAGCCAGCCATGGTCTGCATAGCCGCGCTCTTGGGATTTGCGAAGGGTGATCATGATGAAGCTTCCTTAAAAATACAAATTCAATTCAAACATCCGGACGCAGAAGACGCAAAGGGTACGCAGAACAAAATACCAAAAAGAGAAAAAAGGCTGTTTTGTCTTTATTGCGTCTTTTGCGTAACCTTTGCGTCTTCTGCGTCCGGCTGTTTGTTTTCTCGTACTGAACTTTAGGCTCTACCAAGAAGTTTGCAATCGAACGATTTTGATGTCATCATTCAAAAATGAAGAACGTTCGAGATTTGATCACCCCCGAGGCCTTAGCGCTGATTCGCAGCGTGGCCACGCAAGGCAGCATGGCCGCTGCGGCCCGCGAGATGGGTCTCGTGCCCAGCGCTGTCACTTATCGTGTGCGGCAGATTGAAGATGCGCTGGATGTGTTGCTGTTTGATCGCAGCGCCAAGCAAGCGCGCATCACGCCTGCGGGCGAGGAATTGCTGCAAGGCGGTGAGCATGTGCTGCAAGAGCTGGATGCCGTGGCGCGGCGCGTGCAGCGTGTGGCTACCGGCTGGGAGCCGCAGCTCACGATTGCTGTAGATAGCATTGTCTCCAAGCGCACGATGTTTGAGCTGTGTGAGGCGTTTTTCTCAAGTGGTGATGAGAATACAACGGCCAAGAGCCTGAAGTCTTCGTCGCTATCGCGGTCTTCTCCGCCCACGCGTCTGCGCATCCAAGGCGAGACGCTCTCTGGCACATGGCATACCTTGCTCGATGGCCAAGCCGATTTAGCCATCGGCGGCGTGGTCGAAGGCATGGCGCAAGCGGGTGTTCAGGCCAGGCCTTTGGGCGATGTGCCTTTCGTGTTTGCCGTCGCGCCGCATCATCCACTCGCGAATCACCCGCACGCCTTGGCAAAGCAGCCCTTGCAAGATGCAGTCATCCAAGCGCACCGCATTGTGGCCGTGGCTGATTCCACGCGGCGCAAGCAAACCGTGTCGGTGGGCATCTTGCCCGGCCAAGATGTGCTCACCGTGAGCACCATGCCCGATAAGCTCGATGCGCAATTGCGCGGCCTAGGCTGCGGCTTCGTACCGCATTGCATCGCGCGACCCTACATCGAAACCGGCCGCCTCGTGCTGCTCGCCACTGAGCGCATTCCACGCGCGCCCAAGGTCAACTACGCTTGGCACACGCCCGCTCGCGGCACTTTGGGCAAAGCTTTATCTTGGTGGCTGGCGCAACTCGCGCAGCCGAAGACGCGCGAGGCCTTGCTGTTTAAGCATTGAGATTGCTACTATTTTGATAGCTAACTGCGTAGATTTTATTACGGCGATTGCCTTGTTTCTTGCACAGAGCGCACGCTGCGCCAGCGCCCTAGCCATGCCCTACGAGCCCCGGCCCGCTTCGCGGTGAGCCTGTGCAGTACTCAGAATTTGATCTTGCACGGTTGGCTTTTGATCAAGTTGAATACCAAATTCTTCCGTGCTTCCAGCCCGGGGCTCTGACTGTGCTGCATGCCCACGGCACTGTCACATCGTGCTTTGGGCGCTCCTTCTTTGCACACCTATCGCCCTTGATCTCGCGGCAGGCTACGCTTTATGCGCCTGCGCCCGATTGAGCAGCAAGCTCGAAGCACGCAGCTTTCTAAGGCAAAGCGCACAGCGCTTTAGCAAAAACGTGTTTGAGCGAAGCGAGTTGTTTTTGCGGCCTTTGAAAGCGAGTACTGCAGATGCTCGCCCGAAGGGCTTGCTGCTCTGGGCGCAGGCGCATAACGCGTAGCCTGCCGCGAGAACCGCTGACAAACGAAAAGCGAAAATTAATTGGGTTCTGACCCTAATTAATTTCCGTAGCTCATAGCGCGGGTTTTGCCGGAGAAGATGCGGTACACGATGACGGTGTAGGCGATGATCATGGGCAACACGATGAGTGCGCCGACCAAGATGATTTTGAGAGACTCGGGCGAAGTGGCTGCTTGCCAGATGGTCATTTTGTCAATCACGAGATAGGGGAAGAGGCTGTAGGCCAGGCCGTAGAAGGCGAGCATAAAAATGCCTACCGTGGCGGCGAAAGGTATCCAATCACCGTAGGCATTGCCTTGCGCTAAGCGCGTGGGCAGGCGCACGAGGCTGCGGTGGATGATGAAGAACAAGAGCGCCGTCATGATGGGCAAAGGCGCGAGCAACACGACATACGGCAACGTGAACCATTTGTCAAAAATTCGCGCACTCACCCATGGCGTCACCAAGGAAATGGCGAGCACACCAATAGCCGTGAGCAGCAGCGCGCTGCGTGCCCATTTCACGGCTTGCAGTTGTAGGCTGCCCTCGGTTTTGAAGACGAGCCACGTTGCGCCCAAGAGCGCGTAGCCTGCTGCGAGACACAAAGCAATCAGCGCGGCAAAGGCGTTGCCAGCCCAGCCACTTTCAAAGCCGATGATGTAGCTGCCCAGCATCCAGCCTTGGCTAAGCGCAGCAACCAGCGAGCCACCATAAAACGCAGCATCCCAGCGCGGGCGATGCGGCTCATGTGCTTTCACGCGAAATTCAAAAGCCACGCCGCGCAGTGTGAGCGCAATGAGCATGATAGCCACTGGCAAATACAGCTCACCCAAAATGATGCCGTGCGCCGCGGGAAAGCAGGTCAGCAAGATGCCTACGCCGAGCACGAGCCAAGTTTCATTCGCGTCCCAAAACGGGCCGATGCTGCTGACCATCATGTCTTTGTCTTCCTTGGCAGCGCGGCGCAGCAAGATGCCCACGCCCAGGTCATAGCCATCAAGCACCACATAAGCCAGCATCGACAGGCCCATCACGGCAACGAAGATCACGGGCAGCCAGTCGTTGAAAGTTAATAGCTCGTTCATGCTGCGCCCCCCAATTGTTGTGCGCCCGCTGCACCCACTGCACCTTCCACACCTTCTGCAAGCAGCGGCGTTTGCGCTGCCTTGTCCGCGGGATGTGCGGCTTTGCGCGCGAGGTAAAACACCACGGAGATATAAGCCACGAGCAGCATCGCGTAGACCGTGATGTACATCGCCAGCGTGGCGGCGAGCATTGGCGTGGGAATCGTGGCCGCTGCTTGTTTGGTGCTCAGCACGCCAGTAACGAGCCAAGGCTGGCGGCCAATTTCTGTGACGTACCAACCGGCCAGCGTCGCCACCCAACCGGAGAACGTCATGCCCACCAGCACTTTAGCCAGCCACGGCTTGATCGCCCTGCCCTTACGCTGCTGCCACATAGCGAGCCAGCCCACAGCGAGCATAAGCATCCCCGTGCCCACCATGATGCGAAAGCCCCAAAACACAGCTGCCACAGGCGGATGCACGCCTTTGAAATCATTCAGGCCTTTGACTTCGCCGTTGATATCGTGCGTCAAATACAGCGAAGCAAGCTTCGGAATGCTGATCTCGTATTTGTTCTCCCGCGCTTTTTCATCAGGCAAACCAAAGAGCACAGCTGGCGCACCGCGCTGCGTTTCCCAAATGCCTTCCATGGCGGCCAGCTTTGCTGGCTGATGTTTCAAGGTAGACAGGCCATGCAAATCACCCAAGAAGATTTGTATCGGCAGGCAAACCGCCGCCATCACGATGCCAACGCGCAGCGTGGCTTTGACGCTTTCGCTGCGATCCCCGCGCAGCCAGCGATACGCGCTGATACCTGCCAGCAGAAAAGCCACCGTCACAAAGCAAGCCATCATCATGTGCGAAAGTTTGTAGGGAAAAGACGGATTGAAAATCACTGCCGACCAATCCGTCACATGCGCCACCATCACACCAGCTGAATTGGGCCGCATTTCAAAGCCGGCAGGTGTCTGCATCCAAGAGTTCAAAGCCAAAATCCAAAAGGCCGAAAGTGAAGTACCGAAAGCTACAAGACAAGTAGCTACCGTGTGCCAGCGATGCCCCACTCTAGACAAGCCAAACAGCATTACGCCAAGAAAGCTCGCCTCTAAGAAAAACGCCGTCATCACCTCGTAGGCCAGCAGCGGCCCTGCGATGTTGCCCACGGTGTTCATAAAGCCCGGCCAGTTCGTGCCAAACTGAAAACTCATCGTGATGCCGCTGACCACGCCGAGAGCAAATGTCAGCGCAAATATCTTCACCCAGAAAAAGTAAGCCTCCATCCATTTGGCATCTTGCGTGCGCACGAAGCGGAATTTGAAAAATACCAAGACCCAAGCCAGCGCGATCGTGATCGTGGGAAACAGGATGTGAAAGCTGATGTTGGCCGCAAATTGAATGCGGTGCAGGATCAGGGGATCAAAAGCTGTTGCGGTAACTTCGTTCATAGCAAGCTCCTAAAAAACTGGGGGAATTAAGTTTTCGGGCGTTGTCTCTTTCGTTGTGTTTTTATCTTTGCTTTTAAAGAGCATCATGTCCTTAAACTCTAAAAGCTTCTGTGCGGCAGCACCCATCTTCATGAGCTGGCGAAGCGTCTGTTCATCGAGCCGCTGAATATCGGTAAACCAAGTGGTCACAAGCTCAATCAGCTCATGCATCTGCGCCATGCGTTTTTGCGCATGCGCGTCTTGCTCATTTGCTGGCTCATGCAGCAGCGAGTCGCGCAGCATAGATAGCGTTGGGTCAATCTCGCGCTTCTTGCGTTCATCTGCCAGGGTGCGGAAAATCAACCACACATCATCAGGCGCGCTGAAATACTCGCGCCGATCGCTGGGCAAATGCTGCAGCTTGATCAGCCGCCAGGAGTCCAGCTCCTTCAAGCCCATGCTCACATTCGAGCGCGAAAAATCCAGCGCTTCGGCAATTTCGTCTGCATTCAGTGGGCGCTCGCTCACAAACAACAGCGCATAAATCTGCCCCACTGTGCGGTTGATGCCCCAGCGGCTGCCCATTTCACCGAAATGGAGCACAAAGCTTTGAGCGAGAGGCGTGAGTTTCATGGGATTCCTTGAATTTCAGTAATTCCTGAAATTATAAGAAGATAAAAGAATGTTTGCACGCTTGCGCAGAAGAACCCCTTTTCTATCAGACACTTAGCAATTTCCCTTACGCAACTCCCACTACATATTTTCCACACATAAAAGTCATATGCGCGACCTTATTATCCAGCCTGACTCGAATCTGACTTGCATTTCAACCCTAGGAGACAACCCATGACAACACGCCGCTGCCTCGTTAACAGCATTCTGACTGCCCTCATTTGCAGCAGTTTTAGCCTCGGCGCTACAGCGCAAACCGCCTCTTCGCCCGCTTGGCCGACTCAGCCCGTGAAAATCATCGTGCCCTACGCAGCTGGCGGCACGACCGACATTGCGGCGCGCATTTTGGCCAACGAACTGTCCAAAAAATGGGGTCAACCGGTCTTGGTGGACAACCGGCCGGGCGCGTCCACACAGATCGGCACCGACCAAGTCGCTAAGTCCAAAGACGGCCACACCCTTCTCATGACCGCCTCGCCTTTCGCCGTCAACCCCACGCTGTATGCCAAGCTGCCCTATGACACATACAAAGATTTCAAGCCCGTCACGCTGGTGGTGCGCAATGGCCTGTTTCTCGTGACCAGTGGCAATCAAACTTTTGCCAACATCAAAGATTTGGTGGCAGCTGGCAAAGGCGACAAAACCGTGAGCATCGCCTCGCCCGCCAACGGCAGCATGGCCCACATGGTGGCCGAGCTGGTGGCCGATCAGCAAAAGCTCAACCTGCTGCATGTGCCCTACAGAGGCACACCCCCCGCGCTGGTCGACGTGATCGCAGGCCAAGTGCAATTCATGTTTGACAACCCCAGCTCCTCGCTGCCGCTGATCAAAGACGGCAAGCTCAAAGCACTGGCCTACACTGGCCCCAAGCGAAGCAAGGCCATGCCCAATGTGCCCACCGTGGCCGAGACCTTCCCCGGCTTTGAAGCGCTCAACTGGTTTGGCATGCTCGCCCCCAGCGCCATGGACGACAAACTGCTCGACCGCATTGCCAAGGATGCGAATGATGTGCTGAAAAAGAAAGAAGTGGTGGATCGCTTCACCAGCGAAGGTGTAGAAATCGGCGGCATTCCGCGCGAGGCTTTTGGCGCGTTTCTGGCTGTTGAGACGATTCGCTGGGCGAAAATTGTGCGGGCACGCAATATCAAAGCAGATTGAAGCGGCGGTTGTTCACTATCTATTTAATAGCAAACTATCAAGGATTTATAACGGCAAGAGGTCAGTTTTCCTCTAGAAAATAAAATTAAATGGGTTCTGACCCTACTTAATTCATCCCCCGTTCGCTGCGATCCAATCTTTGTAAGCAGGATGCTGGCGCATCGTGTTGAAGCAAAAACCTTGTTCTTTCAAGCCAACGATCAAAGGCTCTAAAACGGCCGGGGCCCAAGGGTCTTTTCTGCTCCAGATGCCTAGATGCGCCATAAGGATGTCGCCGGGCTTGATGTTTTTCAGGGCTTGCTTGAGCAGCGCGTCGTTCGACACGCGCTCGCTGGGCAGTTCATCACCTAAGAAGCCTGCCGCAGCCCAGCCGACGTGTTTGTAGCCACAAGCTTCGGCAGCCGCGAGCAGTTTGGGGGAGGTTTTACCGCCGGGTGCGCGGAAGATAGGTAGTGTCTTTTTACCAGTGTAAAACTCGATGCGCTCCTTGGCCAGATCGAGTTGTTCGCAGTATTTCTTGGGCTCCCAGGTGAAACTTCGGCCCGCCAATGCGCCTTGTGTAGGCTGCATGATGAATGCGGGCTTGACGCCTGCTGCATCGCCCTTCCAAACGGGATGATCCCAAGTGTGAGAGGCAAATTCGTGGCCTTCTTTGCCACGCTCTGCCCAGAACTTTTCGCCCCAGTTTTTTGCCAGACTGGTGCTGTCGTCTTTGGTTTTTTCGTTGGCTGCGAAGAAAGTGACTTTGACGTTGTGTTTATTCAGCGTATCGGCAATCAACTGCGCCACTTCCATGTGGCCCGTGTCAAAGGTGAGGTAGACCGGCTTGTCACAGAGTGCGGGCGCAGGTATCACGGGAGCAGCAACAGGCGCTGGCGCAGGTTTTTTGCCAAAAATTGAGCTTAATTGGGCACTAGCCGTTATAGAACCTGCGCACAGTGCTATAAAAATAAGAGCAGATTTATTCGCGAGGCGCATGATCGAGCGTCCACACCCCGTGCGGTTAGCGGCCCACGTTGACCTGGCGGGCGATCTTGCCCGTTTGCAGATCTATCACCGTGAGTTTTTTCGCCCAGCGCGAGGTGACATACAGTAATTTTCCATCCAAACTGACATCCATGCAATCGGGCCCGCCCGGCGCACTAAATTGCGCCACCACGGTTTGCGTTTGCACATCAATCTTGCTGATCGTGTTGGCCACGCGATTGCTCACGAAAATATGCCGCTTGTCACCCGCAGCGCGAAAGGCGTGTGCGCCTTTGCCGGTGGGAATGGTTTTCACCAATTTTGGCGGCTGCGCACTGCCTGCCGACACATCAAACACCTGCACGCCGTCGCTGGCCGTGAGGCCAATGAAGGCAAATTTGTCATCTGGGCTCATGTGAATATCAGCAGGCATGTCGCCCGTGGGCGCACGCCAGCGGATGCTCTGCGTGGCCAAATCCACGGCGATCCATTCATCGCTGTCTTGCATCGTCACATAAGCGGTGGTGGATTTGCTGTCAATCCACATGTGACTGGGCGTTTTGCTGGTGGCGATGCGCTTGACGAGCTTGAGTGGCTCGGCGGCTTGCGGCAACCATTGGTAAATATCCACATGATTGAGCCGATTGGCCGCTGTGACGAACCATTTCATATCCGGCGAAAAGCGCAGGTGATACGGATCGAGAATGCCTTTGACTGTGCGCTGCACAGCCGCTGTGCGCGGGTCTAAAAACGTGAGCGAATCGCCACCCGCATTGGCCACAATCAGCGATTTTTCATCGGGCGTGAGATACAAATGATGCGGCTCTTTGCCAGTGGGGATGCGCTGCTTTTCTTGCCAAGTGAGCGGATCAATCACGCTGATATTGGCATCTAGCGAATTGAGCACAAAGATCGGCGGCTTGGCAGCTGCTCCTGCACTGGGTGCTGCGCTCTGTGCTTGCGCGAGCTGCCCGGCAAAGGGCAGAAAGGAAAAACCGGCTGAACCAAGCAAACCAGCCAAAAATTGCGAACGCTTCAAAACAAGGACTTTCAACACAGAGACAACCTGCAATTTTACCCGCTGCCCTGACCCGCATCGCAGCGAAACCCCTGCAAAATGAGGCCATGACTGTGCCAGCTGCTACAAAAAGTGAGAAAGTCACCGTTCTGGGTGTGAATCTGGAGGTGCTTCGCATCGCTACGTCTTCTTCCACGCAGGCATCGCCCATCGTCTTCTTGCACGAAGGCTTGGGCAGCCTGGCCATGTGGCGCGATTTTCCACAGCAAGTGTGCGCTGCCACCGGGCGCGCGGGGCTCGTGTATTCCCGGCGCGGCTATGGGCAAAGCGATCCTGTGCCCAATGTGCGCGGCGCAGGCCGGCTGCAGCCTGATTACATGCACATGGAGGCTTGGCAGGTGTTGCCCGAGTTGCTGCGCCTGTGCGGCATTGACAAACCCATTCTGCTCGGCCACTCCGATGGCGGCACGATTGCTTTGCTGCATGCTGCAAAGTTTGAAGTACAAGCCTGCATCGTCATGGCCCCGCATCTGTTTGTCGAAGAAATCAGCATTGCCGCCATCACGCAAGCACGCGAGGCTTTCGTACACGGTGATCTGCGCCAGCGTTTGGTCAAATTCCACGCCGATGTAGACGGCGCCTTCTGGCAATGGAACGACATCTGGCTCAGCGATGCCTTCCGCAGCTTCAACATAGAAGCAGAATGCAGACAAATCACCTGCCCTGTGCTCGCCTTACAAGGTCATAACGACCCCTACGGCACGATGCGCCACATCGACGCGCTAGGCGGCGTAGAACTCGATTTTTCAAGCCAAATAGGCCAACTGCCCTTATATAATATGCACAGAGTGCTATTAAAACTAGAGCAATGCGGGCATTCGCCGCATCGGGATCACACAGAGAAAATGATCGCCCTCATTTCACGCATGGTGTTTTCCGCATACTCGTTTAACACCCCCGCCACCGCCACTTAAACTCAGCGCAATTGCCATATTTATTTACCTAAAGTCGGTCAATATTACAATTTGTAACGCTGATCTCTAAGGTACAAAACTCTATTAAACTGTTGTTGGCTTAGTCATTTGTCGTGATGCAGTCGATAGGCATATTGTCGCGATTGATGCAAATTTGCAGCAACCCCTTTAACGTGTTTTTCCTTGTTTTCCTATGAATTTCTCAAACTTGTGTCGCCAAGTTGAAATCGATGGCTCAGTGCCTATCGCCACTGGGCAGTGCTTTGCACACCCCAAAGGGCGGCCATGGGCGCTTTGACCAAAACCAGCCAAGGCCGCCTAGAAGCATTCAACCGCGGCTCCGAGTTGCCCGACGATCTGCGCCTGCTTCTCAAATTCATTGATGGTCAGCGAGATGCGCAGGATTTGCAACTGGCTTTGAAGCCTGGCGTTTACTCCACGGACAAACTCCAAAAATTGATCGACCTGGGCTTGGTGCAGACTGCGTCTGCCATTCGTCTTAGCCCAGCGGCCAACGACACACGTCATAGCGCTTACCTTCAAACCGAGCCTGCAAATTTGGCTGAAATGACCGCGCCCGCCGTACCCGAGCCCCGCTTTACCGACAGCTTAAGCAACAACACGAAGGAGGATGCCGCTGACATCCTCTACCGAGCCCGCACTAGCATGGAAACCTTTGTGCTCACACATGCGCCGCAGCATGCCATACAGCTCCTCACAGAAATAGAAAACCTCAGCAGCCTGAAGCAACTGCAAGTCAGTTTCCAAGCCTACAGCCTGATCATCAGCTTCACAGGCGTAGCTGGTCTCGCGCATCTGAGCGAACTCAAACACATGATCGGCGAAGTCGAAGTGCAGGTGCCTGCGCAAAGAATGCGCCCTTAAATCGGCACAATATTGTCCGTCCCCGTCGCGCCAAACGCCTGCTCGCGCAGCATCGACAGCTGATCCCTCACACGCGCAGCTTTCTCGAATTCAAGATTTTTCGCATGCTCAAACATTTGCTTTTCTAGCTGCTTGATGCGTTTGCCGATATCGCGTTCGCTCATGTCTTCCACATGCGCGCGCTCCAGATCGCGTTTGGCCATTTCTTTGCTGGCTTTGTCGCTATAAACGCCGTCAATCAAATCTTTGACTTTTTTGATGATGCTGACTGGCGTGATGCCGTTTTCTAAGTTAAACGCGGTTTGCTTCACGCGGCGGCGCTCCGTCTCGCCGATGGCTTTGGTCATGGAATCGGTCATGCGATCCGCGTACAAAATCGCGCGCCCATTCAAATTTCTCGCGGCTCGGCCAATGGTTTGAATCAGGCTGCGCTCAGAGCGCAAAAAACCTTCTTTGTCCGCATCCAAAATCGCCACGAGCGAAACCTCAGGAATATCCAAGCCTTCGCGCAGCAAATTAATGCCGACCAACACATCAAAGGCGCCCAAGCGCAGATCACGCAAAATTTCCACGCGCTCTACGGTGTCAATATCGCTGTGCAGATAGCGCACTTTCACGCCATTGTCTGAGAGGTAATCCGTGAGCTGCTCAGCCATGCGCTTGGTGAGCGTGGTGATCAAGACACGCTCATTTTTTTCTGAGCGAACCCGAATTTCTTGCAACACATCGTCCACCTGATGCGTGGCCGGACGCACCTCCACCTCAGGATCGACCAAGCCAGTTGGCCGCACCAATTGCTCCACGACTTTGCCTGCGTGCTCTTTCTCATAAGCCGCAGGCGTGGCGCTTACGAAAATGCATTGGCGCATGCGCTGCTCAAACTCCTCCAGCTTGAGCGGGCGATTGTCTAAAGCGCTGGGCAGACGAAAGCCGTATTCCACCAGTGTGGTTTTGCGGGAGCGATCGCCGTTATACATGGCGCTGAGCTGACCGATCATCTGATGGCTCTCGTCTAAGAACATCAATGCATCTTTCGGCATGTAATCCGTGAGCGTGGAAGGCGGTGCGCCTTCAGGAGCGCCTGAGAGATGGCGCGTGTAGTTTTCGATGCCTTTGCAATGACCCACTTCGCTGAGCATCTCCAAATCAAACCGAGTGCGCTGCTCCAAGCGCTGCGCTTCCACCAGCTTGCCCATGCCCACCAATTCTTTCAGGCGCTCAGCCAGCTCCAACTTGATCGTCTCCACGGCAATCAACACCCGATCACGCGGGGTTACGTAATGGCTGCGCGGATAGACGGTGAAGCGCGGAATTTTCTGGCGCACACGGCCCGTGAGTGGATCAAACAGGCTGAGCGATTCAATCTCGTCATCAAACAATTCAATTCGAATGGCCAGCTCAGAATGCTCAGCGGGAAAGATATCAATCGTGTCGCCGCGCACACGGAAAATACCGCGCGAAAAATCCATATCATTGCGCTGATATTGCATGCGAATGAGCTGCGCAATCACATCACGCTGGCCCATTTTGTCAGCCACACGCAGCGTCATGATCATGCGGTGATAGCTCTCCGGCTCGCCGATACCGTAAATCGCTGAGACGGTGGCGACGATGATCACATCTCTTCGCTCAAGAATCGATTTCGTGCAAGAAAGCCGCATTTGTTCAATATGCTCATTGATCGCCGAATCCTTCTCAATGAACAAATCCCGCTGCGGCACATAGGCCTCGGGCTGGTAATAATCGTAATAGCTCACGAAATATTCCACAGCATTTTTCGGGAAAAACTCGCGAAATTCTGAATACAACTGCGCAGCCAGCGTCTTGTTTGGCGCAAAAATAATCGCAGGCCGCCCCATTTGCGCAATCACGTTGGCCATCGTGAATGTCTTGCCCGATCCCGTGACGCCTAGCAGCGTTTGAAACACCTCACCATCCCGCACGCCCTCCACCAACTGCGCAATCGCCGTAGGCTGGTCGCCGGCAGGCGGATACGGTTGAAACAGCTCAAACGGCGAGCCGGGATAGCTGACAAACTCACCTTCCTTCACTTGAGGAATAACTTCTAAGACTTCTGGCATGACTTTTCCGGACTTTGCTGCGGTGCAGCGATAAAATATAGGCCAACTGATTAGCGTAATGCATTTTCAAAAAAAATGCATTTCTGAATGCGAAAGGCGCGAAAGTAACGCGAAAGTCGCCAAAAAGAAAATGACATTTTTCGCGGTTTTCGCGCAACTTTTGTCTTTCTTTCGCATTCGGCTGTCTTTTTGTATCTTTCTTGAAAGTCCATCCATGAGCCTCTTTTCCGCCGTCGAAATGGCCCCCCGTGACCCGATTTTGGGTTTGAACGAGCAATTCAATGCTGATCCCAACCCTGCCAAAGTCAACCTCGGCGTGGGCGTGTATTACGACGATAACGGCAAACTCCCCCTGCTTAAATGCGTGCAAGAAGCCGAAAAGCAAATGGCCGCAGCGCCCAAAGCGCGCGCCTACCTGCCGATTGACGGCATCGCCGCTTACGACAGCGCCGTCAAAGGCTTGGTGTTTGGTGCGGATTCCGAGATCGTTACCTCAGGTCGCGTGGCCACGGTGCAAGCCATCGGCGGCACGGGTGGCTTGAAGATTGGCGCAGATTTTTTGAAAAAACTCTCGCCCGATGCGAAAGTGTTGATTTCTGACCCGAGCTGGGAAAACCATCGCGCTATGTTTATTCAAGCCGGCTTTGTGGTGGAAAGCTATCCTTATTACGACTCAGAAAAACGCGGCGTGAATTTCGCTGGCATGCTCGCCGCATTGAAAGCCGCAGCCCCCGGCACGATCGTGATCTTGCATGCCTGCTGCCACAACCCCACCGGCTACGATATTTCCGCTTCCGACTGGGATCAAGTGATCGCCGTCGTCAAAGCCAACAACCTCACGCCTTTCCTTGACATGGCCTACCAAGGCTTTGGCTACGGCATCGCCGAAGATGGCGCGGTGATCGGCAAATTCGTCGCCGCTGGCCTCAATTTCTTTGTGTCCACCAGCTTCTCTAAGAGCTTCTCGCTCTACGGCGAGCGCGTCGGCGCTTTGAGTGTGGCCTGCGCGAGCAAAGAAGAGTGCGGCCGCGTGCTCTCCCAGCTCAAAATCATGATCCGCACCAATTATTCCAACCCACCCACCCACGGCGGCACGGTCTGCGCCATGGTGCTCAACACGCCCGATCTGCGCAAGATGTGGGAGGGTGAATTGGCCGAGATGCGAGTTCGCATCAAAGCCATGCGCAGCGCCTTCGTGGAAAAACTCAAAGCCGCAGGCGTCAAACAAGACATGAGCTTCATCACCACGCAAATCGGCATGTTCAGCTACAGCGGCCTGTCCAAAGACCAAATGGTGCGCCTGCGCAATGAATTCGGCGTGTACGGCACAGACACTGGCCGCATGTGTGTGGCAGCTCTGAACAGCAACAACATTGATCACGTTTGCGCGAGTATTGCAAAAGTCATGTGATCTTTGATCGCCTTTTGAGAAACGCCCTTCGGGGCGTTTTTTTATGCTCAAAATGGTTGATTTCCGGCATAGATACTGCGCGGGGTGCTATCGAATTCATAGTTACTCATCCGTTCACCCTGAGCTTTTCGACGGGCGTTGGGGTGCTACCAGCTACGCGCCACCCGCTCGCCTGCGTCGTACCATCGGGCATTTGCCTCATAAAGCTTTTTAGAAAACACACGAGATAAAGGCAATAGCAATCAAACCCTCTCCTCGCCGGCAGCTGCCAAAAAATTTCTGATTCAAACGCCCAATGGTTTCCGCTGAAAGCGTGTGTACAGCTCCATAGAAGGGCTTCTGCAAATGTGAAATCTAAGAAGCAACTGAGCAGAGAAGCAGCATAATCAAATGCTATGAGCACAGCGACGACATCTTTTCTCGACTACTGGCGTAAATTCACGCCTATTGCTGCACCGTTTGTACACCCTAGCGATGTCGGCTCTCCATTTCTCATGGATTTCGAACTCTCCTTGATACCCGTCCCGTTCGTTGGCGATTTACGCACGGCTGAGGTCATTGTTCTTATGCTGAATCCTGGCCTTGATGCGCAAGATATCGAGTGGGAGCAAGATCAATTCTTTCGCCATGCGTTGATTCGTAATTTGGCGCAATCTTTCCCTGACAGATCGTTCCCTCTCTTTTATTTAGACCCAGAATTCCATCAACATGCTGGAGCTGGCTATTGGTCTAAAAGTAGAGGAATGTCGGGAAAAAGAGATAGGCAGAAGTTGCGCTCAGTTATCGAAGAACTATCGCGTAGAGACTTCGTATCTAGGGAAGCAGCGCAGGCGCATGTTGCTCGCAAGGTCGCTATTGTGCAAATGGCTCCCTATCACTCGGCCAAACTCACGCGCCGAACTGCGCTCGACGCACTACATAGCTCACAGCAAGCGCGTGACTTCATTCACGATTTAGTTCGCGAGAAATCGAAACTTGTCATTGCAGCGCGTTCAGTGTCGAAATGGGGATTTTCAAGTTTCCAGAACACTGAGCATCTGGTTGTGTATCCACCGACGCTTGGTGCGTCCGCTTCGTTGACCGTTTCTAGCGACGGCGGACGTGCATTGCTTAAACATCTATCACGCGTCCAAACCTGATGCCTCACTGCTTTGTCCCATTTGGTGCAGGACACGCATTTCGCGACTCAACAGAATGCCAACAGATCACCCAGCGGAAACCATTGGGTGGTTGAATCAGAAATTTTTTTGGAAGGCGCGCGGAGACCATCTTTCAATCACCGAGCCCTACATCGCGTGTGTTTTCAAAAAGATTTCTGAGGCAAATGCCCAATGGTACGACGCAAGTACAAGAGTTAGAGCGAAACGGTATGAGCACTAGAAATACATAAATTTAAGACCAAAAGTAGCAGTTCGCCGGCGTATTCATTGCGCGAGGCGCTATTTATTTGATAGTATTGAATTTTAAACATGCTTGAATCCAATTGATTTCAAGCAGCGTATACATCATCATGAAACGACATATCCTTCTTGGCGCATTAACTCTGTGCAGCACGCTCGCTTTTGCAGAAGCGCCGATGATTACTGATGACGCGGGCACGCTGGATAAAGGCGGTAAAAAGATCGAAGGCGGTTTTGTGAAATCAGGTTCAGAGCGCGCCTACGGCCTGAGCGGCGGCTTTTCTCCGATTGACAATGTAGAGCTGGGCCTGAGCTTGCAACGCGCTCGCGACAGCAGCATTCCCGCCTCGGGGAATGCCACCGGCTTGTCTGCCAAATGGATTCCCTTCAAAAGCGGCATTTTCAGCGCCGGCGTGAAGCTGGATTATGTTCACGCTAAATCGGGCGGTGTATCTGCAAATGAGACTACCTTCACCGCTTTGGGCACCGCCCGCTTTGAATCGGGCTATGTATTGCACGCCAACCTTGGCCGCACGAGCGTATCGAGCGGCCAAGGTCATGCGAACAACTGGGCGCTTGGCGCAGAAGCGCCGGTCGCAGACAAAGTGCAGCTCACGCTGGATGTGTACAGCAGTACCGGCTCAGACACAGGCAAACAAATCGGCGCGCGCTGGGAAATACAAAAAGGCCTCAAGCTTTCCGCCGCTTTTGGCCGCTACAACACACAAAACACGGCCTACGCTGGATTTAGCTGGGAATTTTGATGTTCTGTGTTCGTCTGTTCTCTGGCAGCACATACATATTACTATCAATTTCATAGCGCTTCACGCATTAAATACGCCGACTACCGGCCATTTTCCTTCTAAAAATCACTTCAGGAGACTCAAACGCACGCCACCATTCAACCGCTCTTTGACGCTGCGCAGCACTGCTGGCGGCGCGTCTTTGAGCAGCGCTGGCCAATCTGATTGCGCAAGGCTCACCAGTTCTTTGCATTTGCGTAATACGTTGCTGGGGCGCAGCAGCCCTGCTTGCTTGAGCAGAGCTGAGAAATCATCCCAAGTGAAAGCACGCAAGGTTTTGTCAATCGCGCGGTTCACGGCATAGTCGCTCGCTGGCACGTCTTCAAGAAACGCGCTCACACAAACCGGGTCATACAGCGGGGCGAGCTGCGGCTGGCGGCCATCTGGGTACATCAGCGCCCAGTTTTTCAAATGCGCATCGGTGTTGCCCATCAAAATGAAAGCCGCGAATCGGTTGCAAAACTCCTGCACGTCCATCGCGCTGCGACTGGAATAGAGATTGAGCAATTGCAGCATGCGCAAATAATCATGCGCGATACCTTTGCCGTATTTGTGGCGCGGCGCATAGCCCAGCACTTGGGCAAATTCTTCCATATGAATCCGCTGGCCGCCTGCAGCGCGATCAAAGCGCTGCACGGCCAATATCTCTGCAAACGGCAATTCTGTCGGCAAATCTGCCTGCGCTCGGCTGATGATGCTGACCTTTGCGCAATCTAAGCCCAGCGCACCGCACAGTTGATAACCCGCAAACTCATTGGCCACCAGATCTGGAT
The DNA here is from genome assembly GCA_031375105.1 of Variovorax sp. Classification (GTDB taxonomy): domain Bacteria; phylum Pseudomonadota; class Gammaproteobacteria; order Burkholderiales; family Burkholderiaceae_C; genus JANMDU01. The sequence continues at coordinate 17,814 of JANMHJ010000035.1, read as the reverse complement.
GCGCCGTAGTGGGCAATTTCAAAATCGTGTCGCCTGCCATGCCGCCATAGCCGCCGCGCCTTTTCACTACATAACGCCTGCCATCTTTGACGGCAGAAAATTTCGTCACCACCCCCGGCAGCGAAGCCGCGTCTTCCACCGGCTCCTCCACAAAGCCAGGCTCCAAGACATCCAAGCCCAATGCGGTATGCCAATGGCGCACCGTCTGCGGAATCTCTAAGTTCGGCGAGACGGGCTCCACTTCCACCGCGCCCATCAGATCATGCCCCGCCGCTGCGAGCAACTCAAATTCATCATCCACGCCGCAGCGGCGCTCCAGAGCCAAGCGCTCTCGGTTGTGCCCCTCGGGCAGCAGATTTTGAAAATACACCGGCCAATGCGCATCGCTGCGCGAAACGCGCTCGTCGCGCTGCGCCGAGAGAATGGCGCGGGTATCCGCATCACTGCCGCCCACGTAGGCCAGAGAGAGCGTGGGGCGCTGTGGGTCATTCACATAATCTTCATCAAACGACACGCGCATCAAATCGCCATATTGCGAGAGATAGCCGATGGCGCTTCGGCCACCTTGCGGCAGATGCAAATACAGGCGCAGATAGCGAATGGAGGTGCTCATGGTTCGGCTTGAAATCTGGCTTTAGACATGGCCTCCCGCCTTTACCTTGCCCTGCCGCGCATCTCGCTGCACCGCAAGCGATAGCGGCGATTCCAACAAAGCAGCCAGCGACGGCGGTGCCTCGGCCCCCGCAGGCTGCCCCAGCACGCGCCCGCCCGAGCGCACAAAGGCTTGCAAAGGAGAGCGCAAGGCTTGTGGCACGAGCATGATCTCCAGCCCCAGCACACGCACCATTTCCTGCAAGGTCGATAAGCGCGGATCAATGCCGCCCGATTCAGTGCGCTGCACCGTCATTCGCGTGAGCCCTGCTTGCGTGGCAAGCTCATCCTGCGTCAGATTTGCAGCTTTGCGGGCGATGGACAGTTCAGCAATAAAGCTCATAAAAATGCTCAAATTACAAAAAATGAGTATTTAATATATCTTTATGAGCAAAAAAAGTCAAGGAAAAAGATACTAAAACTACTCTTAAATTGAAAAAAGAGTATTTTAATTATCTTTATCAACAAAACACCCGCCGCGCAGAGCCTGCGGGGCGGGTGCATCGATTGAAAAGCAGAAAAATAGCGCTTATTTTTTCTTCGCAGCAGATTTGCTCTGCAACACAAAAGTCACCTTCATCTGCACGCGGTATTCCACCACCTTGCCTTTGGAGACCACCACTTTTTGTTCTTGAATCCAAGCGCCTTGGATATCGTTGACAGATTCAGAAGCCCGCGCAATGCCAGAAGTGATGGCATCTTCAAAGCTCTTTTTGCTGCTTGAACTGATCTCAATAATTTTAGCTACGGTCATGAAAATCTCCTGAATGGATATGAAAGGAGGATCACGTTAACCCAGCCCTGCATCTTTGGCAAGTGAGTTTTTGTGTTTTGCGAATAGGGGCATCTTTTTTTGATCGATGTCATCAAAAGCGGCGCGTTAACGATCAATACCCCGCCTTCGCCCCCGGCCTGCGCTGCGCAAACAAACCTGCTGATTTCGCACCTTGCTTTTTGAAGCGCTCGCGCCGAGCAACTTTCGGGTCAACGCGCAGCGGACGGTAAATTTCTACGCGATCTTGGTTTGCAAGAGGCTGCTCCAACGCAGCCTTCTTGCCCCACACACCCACTTGCGGCGCAGCTAAAGCCTCTTGAAACCGCGCATCCTGCGCACAAGAAGCCAGCGCATCGCGCACCCGCGCGCCCGCAGGCAACGAGAGCACGATCTCGTGCAACACGCGCGGCGCCGGCGAATACGCCACAGTGATGCGCAAAGCTGCTGGATCATTCATGCTCCATACACCTCTTCAGCGCGCTTGACAAAAGCATCCACCAAGCTCGATGCGATCCAGTCAAACACGGGGCCAACCAGCGCCGCCATCGCAACACTGTCGAAGTCGTAGCTCATATCCAGCTCGATCTTGCAAGAGCCCAAATCTGCGCCGCCCACGGGCGAGAAGCGCCACACGCCATCGAGCTTGGAGAACGGGCCGCTGACCAAATGCAAGCGATCTTCCATCACGCCGCCCAGCTTGTGCACATGGGTATTTCGGGTGGTGAAGCTTTGGCGCAGGCCGCGAAAATTTAAGCCTATTTCGGCCGTTTGACCATCTTCATGGCGCTGTACGATGCGCGCGTAGTCGCACCAAGGCAAAAAATCTGCATAGCTGGCCACATCCGAGACCAGATCAAACATCTGCTGGGCGCTGTACCAGATCAGCACGGATTTGTGAATGGAATTCAAGGGAGAGGCTGCGCCAATACAATCATGCCTCTATTGTAATTTCCCGCCTCACTTCCATTTAAGAGCCATATGGCCAAACCCAAGTCCGATCCCCCAGGCCGCATTGCCGACAACAAGAAAGCCGCGTTCAACTACTTCTTTGAGGAGCGATTTGAATGCGGCATGGTGCTGGAAGGCTGGGAAGTCAAAGCGGCGCGCAGCGGCAAGGTGCAGCTGACTGACGGCTACGTGATTATCCGCAATGGCGAGCTGTTTGTGATGGGCTGCCAAATCAACCCACTTAAGACCGCTTCCACGCATGTGCACCCCGACGCGCTGCGCAGCCGCAAGCTGCTCATGAAAAAAGAAGAGATCCGCCGCTTGATCGGCAAAGTCGAGCAAAAAGGCTACACCTTGGTCGCCATCAACATGCATTGGAAAAGCGGCCGCGTGAAATGCGAAATCGCGCTGGCCAAAGGCAAAGCCGAGCACGACAAACGCAATACCGTGGCCGAGCGCGAAGGCAAACGCGAGGTGGAGCGGGCGATGAAGGTGCATAACCGCTGAGTGGGTACAGATGTCCATTGCTACTAATTTAATAGCAAACTATCTATATTTTATAACGGGAAGAAGCCAAAAACATCATGAAAGCACTGTCTAACACGCCGCTGTCCATGCTCGATCTGGTGGCTGTGCGCGAAGGCGGCAGTACGGCACAGGCTTTGCAAATTGCGCTGCAAACGGCGCAACATGTGGAGCGACTGGGCTTTAAGCGCTACTGGCTGGCTGAGCATCACAACATGGCGGGTGTGGCCAGCTCATCCACTGCTGTGTTGGTCGGTCACATCGCGGGCGGCACGCAAACCATTCGCGTCGGCTCAGGCGGCATCATGCTGCCCAATCATGCGCCGCTGGTGGTGGCGGAAGCCTTTGGCACCTTGGCCGAGCTATATCCGAATCGCATTGATTTGGGCCTAGGAAGAGCGCCGGGCACAGATCAATACACCATGCGAGCCCTGCGTCGCCACAACCAAGAGTCCGCCGATGATTTCCCGCGCGAAGTGGCCGAGCTGATGAGCTATCTCGCGCCTGCGCAAGAAGGCCAGCGCATCACCGCCAACCCCGGCGCAGGCACGCAAGTGCCGATTTGGCTGCTGGGCTCCAGCTTGTTTTCTGCGCAATTGGCCGCGCAGCGCGGCCTGCCCTATGCCTTTGCCTCGCATTTCGCGCCGGCTTTGCTCTTGCAAGCGATTGACCTATACCGCCGCAACTTCCAAGCCAGTACGCAATTAGCCAAGCCTTACGTGATCATCGGTGTGCCTTTCATCGCCGCGCCAACTGACGAAGAAGCACAGTTCCTCGCCAGCAGCGTCTATCAGCGCATTTACGGTATGTTGACCGGGCGGCGCGGCAAGCTGCCGCTGCCCGATGCAGATTTCATGGCGCGGCTAGACCCGCAAGCCCGCCAAGCCATTGCTGATTTCCTCGCAGCTGCCGTGATCGGCTCGCCCGAGACCGTTCGCACAGGTTTTGAAGATTTGCTCGCGCAAACGCAGGCTGACGAAATGATGTTGGTTTGCGATGTGCACGACCCAGCACTGAGGCTACGGGCGTTGGATATTGCAGTTCAATCAATCTCTGTTTGAACTGACGATCACTTGCCAGCGGGCATCACAATGATCTTCTCGCCACTGGAAGTAGTTTGCACCTCGCCCAATGTCGGTGTGGCAAACGGCCCATTACCGACAGGGATCGCAATACTTGAAGCCGAACCACGGCCTGCCTGAGCCATTTCTAAACGGATGTAATGCATACCATCGGCAGATGGCGTGATCATCAAAGTCTGCGCATTGACTTGCCCTTTAGTCAAAGGTAGGCGATATCCAGTGCTAATTTTCTGCATGGCGATCGGCACTGAGGCAGCCAGCGCTTTGTCAAAACTGAACTGGATTTGAGCATTCTCGGCAGAAACACCTGAAAACTCAAGCTGCACAGCAAATGCTTGACCAGTCACGGGTTGTCCGTCAATCCGATAGCGCAGAGAAATTCCTGAGTTGTTATGCTTTTGCGAAGCCGTGACCCAGCCATTGTTGTGGTTCGCCATTTTGATGGGGGAAGTGTTGTTAGGTTGCGCTGTGGCGGCATTGCCCTGCGGCGTGCTCATGCCACAGGCACTCAAAACCAAGGTGCAGGCCGCAAGAGCGCTGGAAGTCTGGATTTGTCTCAAGGTGGTCATCTTATTTCCCCTTACTGAATAGAAATATTGAAGCACGGCGTGCCAGCGACCAAGTTGTAGTCGTAGATCACCAGAACATGTTCACCTGCAGATAGGTTGACAGATGCAGATTCAGAATTTGTGACTCCAGTGTCAGCTAACAAGACCCGCGCTCCCGCGCTGTGGACCTCAAAATCTGTATCCACACCCGAGGTAGAGCTACTCACGGAAATGCTACGGTTGCCAGTTGAAGGTGTGGTGAATCGCACGTAGGCATACTGACCCAGCTTGTTTGCATCGCTCGTTCCCGCATAGGCAGCCGTGACGCAGACGGTTTGCCCTGCGCTCAGAGTCACTAGATTTCCCAAGGCGGTAACTTGTCTGTAATACGGCAAAGTTACCGCACTTCCACCATTGTTAGTTTCGTTGTTGCCGAACGAATCACTGGTGTTGTTGATGGTTTCAGCAGAAAGCAAGGCATTCAGCGCTGCGGTTTGGCTAACTGATGCTACAGATCGGAAAGCAGCAGAGAATGCATGAATATCTGAGAGCGGAACACCTGTTTTGAAAGCATTGCTGGTTAGTGCGGCATGCAGTGGCGCGAAGCCAGTTTGGCGATTCAAGTCCCACAAGATGTACTGGATAGAGCCTTCCCTGAACCAACCTTTTGGAGCAATGCCGCTATAGCCACTGTCTAGTATCAGAGCAAAGCCCGTTGCTTGACTTGACCCATAAGAATCACGATACCGATTTTGAGATAGTGCAATGCCAGCCCAAGCGTTACCCCAGCCTTCGCTAAAGGCCACGCGGCGATCAAGTCGATCATCTGAGCCGCCGTGAGCGCCCCCCATAGAGTCATCGCGGCTAAAGGCACTCTGGTAATAGTGGCCCCATTCATGAGCTACGACAGAGGCATCGTACTCATCGGTGTCATCATCTTGGCGACCCAGAATATAAAGCTTACGAGAAGGCGTATCTTGAAAGAAACTGGTGCCGATGTTGCCCAACGTCAGATCGCCATCGGAGGTACTGTTGTTGATACTCCAGAAAGTTTGCAGAACTGGGAATACGGTACTGGGACTCGCTTGCAGTACTTTTTGTTGGCTGTCATAGATCGTGTCAAGAATAGAAAATGGCCCCGCAGTGCGTGCACCAGTGTAGGAAAAGCCCGTCCAGCCCGAAGTAGCGATGAGGTTTTGCGTGCTTCCCGCACCAGAATTGAAGGTAGAAGAACTCAATACATACAGTGCATCTGCGTTGGTGTTGTCGCGGACAGTGACATCCCATTGCGCGGCACCGCTGCTCTGCTTGAGCTCAGCGCGGACACGTATTGAAAGCGTCGAACTGCCTGTGGCTGTGGTGAACACAAATTGTCCGGTCGCACTGCTTTGTGTCGTGGCCAACACGGTATTCCCAAACAGCAACTCCACGGTAGCACCGCGGACTGGAAGCTGACTGATGCTTGAATAGTTGAGCGAGCCGCTTGAATTGACTGCAACCCGCTCATATTTGATATTGCCTTGAACTGTCACCGGAGGCCCGCTGGGCAGAGTGACCGTGCTGGGTTGAACACTGCCGCTGCCGCCACTGCCACCTCCACATGCGGCAAGCACTAGGCAGAATAACAAGGAAATAAAGCGGAATTGGATCACCATCACTACCATCCCTGAACGTTGATTGAATGCCTAAGAAGATGGCATAAATTGCGCCGTTCACACCTCGGCGCTGTAACTCGTTTGCGACATCAGCGCACCCTAATATTAATCTGGATGCGCCTGCATTATGAAGTTCAGCTTAAATTTTGCTTGAAAAAGCCCATCGTGCGCTCCCAAGCCAGCTTTGCTGCTGGTGCGTCGAAGCGCGGCGTGGTGTCGTTGTTAAAACCGTGTTGTGTGCCTGGGTAGATGTGGGCTGCATGGCGTACATTCGCTGCTTTGAGCGCGGCCTCGTAAGCGGGCCAAGCGGCGTTGATGCGCTCGTCGATGCCTGCAAAATGTATTTGCAGTGGTGCCTTGACTTTGGCAGCATCTTCGGCAGCAGGATGATTGCCGTAAAAGGGAATGCCTGCCGCCAGATCCGGTAATTGTGTGGAAAGGTAATGCACCATGCCGCCGCCATAACAAAAGCCCACCGCGCCGATCTTGCCGGATGAGTCTGTGCGGGCTTTGAGCGCAGCGTAGCTGGCCAGAAAGTCTTGCCGAGTTTTGGTTTGATCGAGTTTGGCAAATTCGGTGCGGGCTTTGTCTTCATCGCCGGGGTAGCCGCCCAAGGGTGTGAGCGCATCGGGTGCGAGCACCAAATAGCCGTCAAGTGCAAGGCGACGGGCAATGTCTTCAATGTGTGGATTGAGGCCTCGGTTTTCATGAATCACCAAGATGCTGGGCAGCTTGGCCGTGCTTCCCGCAGGTTTGGCAAGATAGGCTTTGATGCTGCCATAGCCGTTGGGCGATGCGATTGTGATCATCTCGGTTTGGATGCGTTTGTCGTCCCTTGCGCTGACTTGTGCAAAGGCAAAATTCGGTTGCAAGGAAGCCAGAATGCCCGCAGCGGTGAGGCCACCCACAGCGAATTTCTGTGCACGATCCAGAAAGCCGCGCCGATCTAGATCACCATGCACATAGGCATCGAAAAGGATCAGCAACTCTTGATCAAAGTCGGCAGCAGTCAGGCGAGGTGTAGCTGGTGTCATGACAATCTCCAATAAAAAAGAAATATCCTACGCTGATTCCTCAGCCCAGCGCAAGCGCTGCGCAGAAGCCTAGCAAATTCATCCAGATTCAGGTTAAAACTAGGCGATTGCCCTTATAGAATCGACGTAGTTTGCTATCAAAATAATAGTCGTCTATGGCTGCGCCAATAACTGCCTGTAAAGCGGGCTCATGCTCAGTGTGTTGTGTCCTGCGGCTGGAATCACTTGCATTGTTCGCAAATGAGCGGGTAAGGTATCAAAAAGTCGCTGCGTGCTCCAAGCAGGAATCACTTCATCGTGCTCAGCTCGAATGATCAACGTGGTCGCAGCAATCTGTGCAGCGTACTGCACGGAGTCAAAGCGATCTTTGAGCAGCCAGTTCACAGGCAGCCATGAAAAACTGTTGGCGGCAATATCGGCCAAGCTGCTGTAGGGCGTGACCAGAATCAGCTTGCGCAGCGTCGGCTTCACGGCTCGGCTGGCAGCCAGTTGCACCGCCACTCCAGTGCCCAAGCTGCGCCCGATCAGTGTGATAGCGCTATGCTGCTGTCGCACATGGGCATGCAGGGCGATGGCATCACTGATGAGCGCTGTTTCACTGGGCTGCCCAGTGCTGCCGCCATAACCTCGGTAATGCAGCGCGTAAATCGCAGCTTGTGGGAGCGCTTCTGCCAGCAAAGGCAGGCTCTGAGACACATCTTCCGCATTGCCGCCAAAATAAATCACCGCATGCTCCGCCTTTGTCTGGCTGGGCAGACGCACCGACAGGTCCAAGCGCTGACCATCATGGCTGAGCATCATGCTGGGCACATGAATCGCCAACTTGAGCTGCGGGTCATAAATCAGTGATCGTTGCTTGAAATAGAGCAACGCGCAGACCGCGATATACAGGCCAAACGCGATCAAAGCAGTGACTTTGAGAAATTGAAGCATCGCGCTACTTTACACAAGCATTCATGCAAGTGCAGTAGATGTCAACATCTTTCGTTAATATGCCCACTTTGTGTGATGCATGGAGTAATTCAAATGGCAATGGACGTAATTGACTACGAAATTCGTGGCGCAGAGATGCAGTTTGTAGAGATTGAGCTTGATCCGGGCGAGGCTGCGATTGGCGAGGCAGGCAGCATGATGTTCATGGATGCGGGCATCGGCATGGATACGGTGTTTGGCGATGGCTCTGCGCAGACGGGTGGTTTTTTTGGCAAACTGATGGGCGCTGGCAAGCGGCTGGTGACGGGCGAGTCGCTGTTTACCACGGTGTATACCAACCAAATGCAAGCCAAGCAGCGCGTGGCGTTTGCTGCGCCCTATCCGGGCAAGATTTTGCCCATGAATTTGCGCGAGCTGGGTGGCACGCTGCTTTGCCAGAAAGATGCGTTTCTTTGCGCGGCGCGCGGTGTGAGTTTGGGCATTGCGTTTCAGCAAAAGCTCAGCGTGGGCTTTTTCGGCGGTGAAGGCTTCATCGTGCAAAAGCTTGATGGCGATGGCTTGGCCTTTGTACATGCGGGCGGCACGGTAGTCAAGCGTGAATTGGCTCCTGGACAAACGCTGCTGGTGGACACAGGCTGTGTGGTGGCTTACACGCCAGCTGTGAATTTTGAAATCCAATACGTGGGTAAGATCAAAACGGCATTGTTTGGCGGCGAAGGCCTGTTTTTTGCCAAGCTCACGGGCGGCAGCGCGGGCGGCACGATCTGGCTGCAAAGCCTGCCTTTTTCGCGCCTAGCCAGCCGCGTGTTTGCTGCAGCACCGCAGCGCGGTGGCAGCCGCGAGGAAGGCTCGATCTTAGGCGCAGTGGGCGGCGGCGCTTTGCTAGGTGGCACGCTTGGCGGTATTTTCAGTGACGACGATGCGTGAAGCTGCTCTTATTGTAGCGCTGAAAACGCGTTAATCTGCCTTCCTCTTAGGAAAAATCAACCATGACCATCACCGCTGAAGTCGATCTGGAATATGAATTCGCTGTCAAGGCGAAAGCCGCAGCAGTGTTTGCGCTGTTGTCTGACGTGGTGAAGTCATCAAGCTACTTCCCGAAAGTGGATGCGGTGACGGATCTGGGCAAAGGCGTATTCCAATGGGAGATGCAAAAGGTCGGCACGCCGCAGGTCAATATTCAAACCGTTTACGCCAGCAAATACAAAAGCGATGCAAAAAAAGGCACGGTGAGCTGGACGCCTGTGAACAATGTGGGCAATGCGCAGGTGTCAGGCGGCTGGACGATCACAGATCACAAAAAATCCACCGCACTCAAGCTTGTCGTCCAGGCGACGGTGTTTGTGCCGCTGCCAGACATCATGCAATCCATCGTGCAGCCCGTCGTCTCTGCTGAGTTTGAGAAGCTGCTCGATCAATACATCAACAACCTGATTGCCCAATTTGGCGGCGAAGTGGAGTGAGCCTCATGACAACCAGTTTCCACAGCACGATCGACACCACCATAGCGCGCTCGCTTGATTTGAAGGCCGTGAAGAGTTTTGCGGAGTTTTATCCGCTTTACTTGACCGAGCACAACAACCGCACCTGCCGCCGCCTGCATTTTGTGGGATGTTCGCTGGGCGCGGGTTGCTTCTTGATGCTGCTCATCTCGGGCAATTTTTTGTGGGTACTGGCTGGCCTGTTGTGCGGCTATGGCTTCGCTTGGCTGGGTCATTTTGGTTTTGAACACAACCAGCCCGCGAGCTTCCAGCGCCCGCTCTACAGCTACATGGGCGATTGGGTGATGTACAAAGATATTTTGACGGGCAAGATCAAGCTCTGATTTCCTGATCGCCCGGTTATCAGTCAAACCGAATCGGGACAGTCAGCTCACGAATGGCGGCCTGTGTCTGCGGCCGCACGCCGCGCCACCATTCAAATGCCAAGGCGGCCTGCTCAACCAACATGCCCACGCCATCGACCACGCGCTCGGCACCGGCCTGCTTGGCCAATTTCAGAAATGGCGTTGCGCCCTTACCGTAGGCCATTTCATAGGCTAGGCAGCCGTTCGCAAACGCGCCATACGCAATTGCAGGCGCTTGCTCAAACATGCTGGCTGATGTGCCGTTGACGATCACATCGAATTGCCCCCTCATATCTTCATAACTGCAAGCCAGCGCATTCACTGGCGATTGCTGACGCAACATCGCTAACAGCTCCTCAGCTTTGGCCAGCGTGCGATTGGCCACCACCAACAAGGCGGGCTGCGTCTGCGCAAAAGGCAGCAATGCCCCGCGTACTGCACCTCCAGCGCCAAGCAGCAAGACGCGCTTGCCCTTCATCACACAGCGATGGTTGTGCTCAATATCTTGCACTAAGCCGATGCCGTCGAAATTCTGCGCATGCACTTCATCGCCCTGGAATTTGAGCGCATTCACAGCACCCGCCAGTCGCGCCGACTCCGATAAATGCGTGGCATACGCAAAAGCCTCCAATTTGAAAGGCGCGGTCACATTCATACCGCGCATGCCACCCAAGCGAAGCGCGTCAAGCTGCGCTGCAAACCCGCCAATATGGCCTTCTATCTTGGTGTATTCCATCTGCTGATGCGTGGCAGCAGCAAACATCGCATGGATGATGGGCGATTTTGATTGAACAATCGGGTTGCCGATCACGGCGTAGCGGTCAGTCATAGTGAGGATTCTTTAAAATCGAAAAGTTGCTTGGGCGAATGCCACATGATCTGTTTGCATTCAGCGAGGCTAAACAGATCGGCATAAAGCGCCAACATCGGCGTGTAGTCTAGCCGATAGGGTGCTTTGAGATACGGCCAGCCTGATGCCCAAATACAGTGCTGTAAGCTGAAATTCTCAACTAAGGCCTGCACCACGTGCCGCGTATCTTCAAATGGAAGGCCTTCGCGTGAGAATTTTGCAAAGCCAGACAGCTTAACCACGGCCTGCCCCACACGCCCGAGCGCCAGCAAAGCTTGGAAGCCTTTTTGCTGGATGCCTTCCTTCATATTTGGGCGACCACAATGATCTATCTTCACGCGCACGACACTTTACTCAATCATGGGCAGCAGCTCCAGCAGCTGCTCATCTTGCACCTGAAACTGCGCCCGCATGCCGCGCTTGGCAAGGCGCTTGAGCAAAGGCGCTATATCCGCGTAATACGCCGCGCCATGCAGCGAAGGATTGAAAGCCGCGCCGAAGATGCCCTGCTGCGCAAGCGCAAGCAGCGCTTCATCACTGCAATCATTGGGCACCACGGCAATCCCCTTGAAACGCCCCGCGTCATTGGCAATCGCATCCAGCAAACAGCGATTGTCTAGCCCATAGCCAGAATTGGGTCCCACGAGCAAAGCATGCTCCACACCATGCACATCCATCACGGCGCAAAACGCGGCAGCATTGCCCATTTCCTGCCCGTAGGCCGATATGCCACATCGGGCGAATATGCAAATCGAGCCGGATCAAGCACATGGCAATGCGCATCAATCTTAGGAAGCCGCAGCAGATCAATGAGCTTTTGATTCATGCTGCCGACTGTAATCGCACGCTGGCCAAGCCCTCGCCACAACAGCTATTGCGCCGAGCAATAGCGCTTTTGATCTCAAGCCACAGCCAGCTCGCGCGGTGCATCTTGCATCGCAGGAGAAGGCGTGCGGATCAAATGATCAAATGCGCTGAGCGCCGCTTTCGCACCTTCGCTGGCTGCAATCACGATTTGCTTGTAAGGCACGGTGGTGCAATCGCCTGCGCCGAAGATGCCTGGCACATTGGTGTGATTCTTCGCATCGATCATGATCTCGCCAAATTTGGTGCGCTCAATCGTCGTGCCTAAAAATTCGGTGTTGGGCACGAGGCCGATTTGGATGAACACGCCTTCTAGCGGCACGGTGTGCTCTGCATTGGTCGCGCGGTCTTTGTATTTCAAGCCGTTCACGCGGCCACCCGCCTCTGACTGCTCGCCCGTGATTTCCAGCGTTTGCGCATTTTCGTGGATCGTCACGTTTTTCAGGCTTTTGAGTTTGCGTACCAAAACCGCGTCCGCCTTCATCTCGGGCATGAATTCAAACACGGTAACGTGGCGCACCAGCCCCGCCAAATCAATCGCTGCCTCCACACCCGAATTGCCACCGCCAATCACAGCCACATCTTTGCCTTTGAAAAGCGGGCCATCGCAATGCGGGCAATAGGCCACGCCTTTGTTTTTGTATTCTTGCTCGCCGGGCACATTGATGTTTCTCCAGCGTGCGCCTGTAGCGATGATGAGGCTGCGGGTTTGCAGCGTGCCGCCTGCATCGGTTTTGAGCGTGATGTAGCCGCCCTCTTCACTTGCGGGAATCACGCTGGCTGCGCGGTGGCCGTTCATGAAATCGACATCGTAGGTTTTCACATGCTGCTCCAGTGCAGCGGCGTATTTCGGGCCATCGGTCTCGACGATCCCAATGTAGTTTTCAATGCCCATGGTGTCGTTGACTTGGCCACCAAAGCGCTCGGCCAAGAGGCCAGTGCGGATGCCTTTGCGAGCAGCATAAATGGCAGCAGCCGCGCCCGCAGGCCCGCCGCCCAAGATGAGCACTTCATAAGGCGCGCGGGTGGAGAGCTTCGCGGCTTCTCGCTTGGCTGCGCCGCTATCGAGCTTGGCCACCAGCTCATCGAGCGAGGCGCGGCCAGAGTGAAACATCGCGCCATTCAGATGCACCGCTGGCACGGCCATGATGCCCTTGTCTTCTACTTCTTTTTGATTCAAGCCACCATCCACAATTGTCACGTCAAACGCGGGATTGTTGATCGCCATGAGCGAGAGCGCTTGCACGACATCGGGGCAGTTGTGGCATGAGAGGCTCATGAACACATCGAATTTTTGAGGCGCATCAAATTGCAGCGCTTTGATTTGAGCAAGTGTGTCGGCCTCGACTTTTGGCGGATGGCCGCCCGTCCACAACAGTGCGAGCACGAGTGAGGTGAATTCATGGCCGAGCGGGATGGCTGCGAAGCGCAGCTTCATTGGCGCACCGCCAGATGAGGCAAGGCGCTGTAAGGCAAACGATGGCGTGCGCGCATCTTGCCCATCGGTGCGTAACGTGATTTTGTCTGTGAGTTTGACAACGGTTTCTAGCAACTCGCGCATCTCGCGCGATCCTTCGTCGTCGCCCAGTGTTGCCACGAGTTCAAACGGCTCTTTCACGCGCTCAAGGTAAGAGGCGAGCTGGTCTTGAAGGTCTTGGTCTAACATGGAAAAACTCCTAAAATAATAGCACTCCGCGCATATTCCATGCCGGCTATCCACTGAAAACGATACAAAAAGGCGTTAAAAAACCAGACTCCGCAGCCTACAGCCCTCTTTTATCTCTGCCGCGAAGCTGAGATGAAAGGAACACAAAGATCGGTGGTCTGGTTGTGAATCTGATTTTTAAGAATCAGATCTTGCCAACCAACTCCAGCGATGGCTTGAGCGTCTTAGCGCCGTCGTTCCACTTGGCTGGGCAGACTTCGCCGGGGTGAGCAGCGGTGTATTGCGCGGCCTTGAGCTTGCGTACGGTTTCTTTCACATCGCGAGCGATTTCGTTGGAATGCACTTCCATCGTTTTGATCATGCCAGATGGATCAATGATGAAGGTGCCGCGCAGTGCCAGGCCTTCTTCTTCGATGTGCACACCGAAAGCGCGGGTGAGTTGGTGCGTTGGGTCGCCCACGAGTGGGAATTTGGCTTTGCCCACGGCAGGCGAAGTCTCGTGCCACACTTTGTGCGAGAAATGCGTGTCGGTGGTGATGATGTAGACCTCTGCGCCCATTTTCTGGAACTCAGCATAGTTGTCAGCTGCGTCTTCGATCTCGGTGGGGCAGTTAAACGTGAACGCGGCTGGCATGAAAATCAGCACAGACCATTTGCCGGTGAATGATTTTTCGGTGACTTCGAGCCATTTGCCGTTGTGGAAAGCGGTGGTTTTGAAGGGCGCGACGGGCGTGTTGATGAGAGACATGAGTGAGCTCCTAGTTGAAAGAATGAGATTGTCGATGGCAGGGGATACCCCTGTCGTTGAGTGAGACTTTGCTGAGGGTACTATAGGGCACTTGATGCAAAATCTCAATCGCCGATGCGTCTATCATAAAACTAAACTATGAGCCTGCCAAGCTTTTGGCGATTGCTTCTATTGAAGCCGCCGATAGCTGATCCCAATCAGCCCAAAATGCGCTGCAAAGCCAAAAACCCATGCAGCGCCGCCATGCCGCTGATCACGGTGATCAAAATATTGCCCTTGAAGCGCAACGCCATCAGAATCGCAACGATGGCTGCACCATAACGCGGCCACAGCGCCCAGCCGCCAAATTGCCCTGCGGTAATAGCCACGCCGCTGGCCACAATCGCCGAAAAAATGGCGGGCACGATGAGTTTGAGGCCATGCGAAAGCCAAGGCGGCATGTCTCGGTTGGCAAACAGGCCAATGAAGGAATAGCGAATCAAAAACGTGCCCAGCCCCAAAGCCAGCACGACCGCCCAGCTCTCCCAGACGCTCAAATTGCTCATGCAGCCTCCTTCTTTTGTAGCGCTTTTGCGGGCATGAGACGCTCCACGATCAAGCCTGCGAGCAAGCCGAGCAAACAAGCGGCAATCAAACCTAATTTCAAAGGCAGCGCAAAAAGAACCACGCTGGCCACGCCGCCTGCTACTGCCGCCGCCAACAAAGGCATGCTGCGCACCGACGTGGCCAGCGTGGCGATGAAAGCCAACGGAATCGCAAAATCAAGCTGCCAACTGTTAGGAATCACACTTCCCATCAACGAGCCGAGCACACAAAACGTGGTCCATGAAGGCCAGATGACACAGGTCAACCCAGCGTAGTAAGCCAGCAAAACATCCTTACTCTCTTCAGGCTTGTCAAGATGGCGTTGCTGAGTGAAGGCAAAGGCGTTGTCCACGAGAAAAGCAGCAGCCAACAATCGGCGCGGTATGCTCAGGTGGCGCACCAGCGGCGCCATCGCAGCGCTGTAAACCGCCATGCGCAGATTCACCACCAACCCCGAGAGCACCGCCACCCACAGCGACGAGGCGCTTTGCAAAAACTGCGTGAGCACAGCCTGCGAACTGCCGCCATACACCAGCCCCGGTAAAGCCAGCGCCGCAGGCAGCGAGAGCCCCGCATTCACTGCTGCCACACCGCAGACCAAGGCAAAAGGCAAATACGAGGGCACCATGATCAGCGAGTCGCGCACGCCATCCATGAAGGCGGCATGGGAGTTAGCAGCAAGGAATTTCATTTACTATCAATTCAATAGCATTGCACGCAGATTTTATAACGGCTACCGGCATAAAACGGCACAAAAATAAGCAAGATTGGGGTTATCGTTTCTTCAAGCATTTTAGTCAGTTAGCCGACGTGGAATATGCGCAGAGTGCTCATCTTTTAATAGCAAATACATCATTGACGCGCAAGCCATGTTTGCAAACGCTGCACACCCTCATCCAACCGCGCCACATCTTTGGAAGCAAAACACCAGCGCAGCCAGCCCTGCGCCTCGGGCGCAAAGGCATTGCCGGGCGCTAAGCCCAAGCCCGCCTCAATCACCAGACGTTTGGCTGTATCCAGTGAATCGTCAAAGCCATCGAGCTTGAAGAAGGCATACATGCCGCCCTTGGCTGGTGCAACGCGCACCTGTGGCAATGCTTGCAGCAATGGCACGAGCGAATCGCGGCATGTTTGCAAATGCTGCACGATGCGCGGCGTGACCTCCGCTGTGCGCTGCAAAGCCGTGACAGCCGCCTGCTGAATAAACACGGGGCTGCATGAGGTGTTGAACTCCAACAGCTTGCCCACCTGAGCACTCACACCCTGCGGCAAAATCATCCAGCCCACGCGCCAGCCCGTCATGAGAAAGCTCTTGCTCATCGAGCCCACGGTGATCACGTGGTCTTCTGGTGTGATGATGTCTAGGAAACTCGGGGCGCAGCCGCTTTGCGTGTCACCCGCATAGTAAAGCCGCTCATACACCTCATCAGCCAGAATCCATGTGCCCGTTTTGCGGCAATGCGCGAGGATGGTCTCTTGCTCAGAGCGCGTAAGTGTCCAGCCGGTGGGATTGTTGGGTGCATTCAGCACGAGCATTTTGGTTTGCGAGGTGATCGCATCAAGCAAACGCTGCATATCGAGCTGCCACGCGCCATGCGCGTCAGGTTGCAAACTCACGCAGCACAGCTTCGCGCCCATGATGAGTGGCTGCGCGGTGAGATTTGGCCACACGGGTGTCACAGCCACCACTTCATCGCCTGCATCAAGCAAGGTTTGGCAAGCCAACATCAGCGCATTCACGCCGCCTGCCGTCACCGCCACGCGATCTTTTGAAACAGCGCCATGCAAATGGCTCGCGTATTGCGCAATCGCCTCGCGCAGCGCAGGCAAGCCCAGATTGTGAGAGTAAAACGTTTCGCCGCGCTGCAAAGAGTCGATGGCCGCTTGCCGAATGAATTGCGGCGTGACTTCATCGCTCTCGCCAAACCAGAAGGGCAACACGCCCTCGCGCCCGAGGCCGGCATTGGCTACTTCACGGATTTTGGATTCTTCAAGGTTTTCAATGAGGTGTCGCATGGCATGACTTTACGTTTTTTTCACTTGCGTGAAGGCAGATGATTCTTGCTATTTATCGCGCAATTCTCGTATTATTGGCAATAATTATTCTTCTATCGTCATGGTTACGAAACGCAAAATCACCCCGCCCACCCTGCCCAAGAAGCAGCCCCTGCGCCTGAAAACCCCCGAGCCTGCGCCCAGCACGGCGGAAGTCGAGGAGGTGCTCTCAGGTTTGGATCGCTACGACATCCGCATCTTGCATGAATTGCAACGCGATGGCAGGTTGACCAACGCCGAGCTATCTGAGCGCATTGGCCTGTCGCCCGCGCCCTGTTGGCGACGCGTCAAGCGCCTCGAAAAAGAAGGCTATATCAGCGGTTACCACGCCCAACTCAACCGCCACAAACTCGGCCTCGGCGTGATCGCCTTCGTGCGCCTGTATGCCGATGTGAACACCGGCGCTGTCACGCGCGAGCTGCGCGAAGCACTGGTCAAGCTGCCCGAGGTGATGGACGTGCATCACATCTCCGGCGAAGGCTCATTTGAGATCACCGTTCTGGCTACTGATCTGGAAAGCTATTCGCGCTTTGCAATGGAGACGCTGATCAACTTGCCGCACGTGAAGGATTTGCATACGAGCTTTTCTTTGGGCGAAGTCAAGGCTTCTCGTGAGTTGCCGTTGGGGCATTTGTCGGTGCGCTGATCCGCTGCACTCTTGTGACCTGAGCATGCCGACCGCGCTTGGGTCATCCCCCTCCGCGAATGTCCCCCGCCGGCATCAAAGTCTCCTCCTTTATTTCGCTGCGGGAAATAACCCAACCACGGTCGGCAACATACATTCTTTCGAGCGAAGATTCTTGGAATAGCAAATAAACCATGCGTTTGATTCGCCGTGATTTGGGTATCTTACGCAGCGAAATAAAGGAGGAGGCACGCGCGAAGCGCCAGCCGGGGGACATTCGCGGAGTAATTCTAATTCCCATTAGAAATAGCATTAATAATCCAATCCCATCCGGCGATACTTTTGATCGATTCATGTTGCGTTTCCAGGGTCTTGAGCGACCCCACCAGATGGTCCTCCAGTAAATCCAGCGTCTCAAAGGTTC
>JANMHJ010000032.1:0-21352 GCA_031375105.1 Variovorax sp. | reverse complement strand
GAACCTTTGAGACGCTGGATTTACTGGAGGACCATCTGGTGGGGTCGCTCAAGACCCTGGAAACGCAACATGAATCGATCAAAAGTATCGCCGGATGGGATTGGATTATTAATGCTATTTCTAATGGGAATTAGAATTACTTCGTGCAAGACCATCGCACGGCAGCCATGTCGCAGCCTGTGCTCAACGTGATGAGCTCCACCGATGTGTTTTTCTCTCCCAGCAACAGCTGGCTGGGCAACGCCAATGCCAAAGGCTATTGCGGCGATGCGCTCAAAGACAACAAGCAAGCTACCATCGTGATGATCCCCGGTGCGCCGCACACGTTGCTGAATTTACCTGCCACGCGCCATGCCACCACGGGCTTTGTGCGCGATGTGCTCAAGCCTTGAGTGATGCTGCAAGCGAGTGTATATGCTATATATTTAATAGCAAACTATGCACAATTTATAACGGCGGATGCCCGAAAATGCTTTTAATAGCCGATCTGCACGCGCCGTTCAGTGACTCAAAGCCTCACCACTTATCCGAACGCACAATGCTCGTCCATTTGCCACCTGTCACGCCATAGACGCTGATTGTGGCGTAGCGCAGCTCGCCTTTTTCATTCCATTTGAATGAGCCTGTGACGGGTGCGAAAGCATCGAGTTGGCGCAGGGTGTCGCTGATTTTTTTCGGGTTGGCGCTTTCGGCGCGTCGAATGGCGGCGGCGACCGCGTGGGTGGCATCGTAAGCGTAATGGCCGCCGTATGCGGGCGCGATTTTGTAAGCTGCTTGATATGCTTGCAAGAAGGCTGCGCCACCTTGGAATTCGCTCGGTTCGAGCACGGGAGAGGTGCAGAGCATGGCCTTCACATCGCCAGCGTATTTCAGCATCTCGGTGGTCTTGAGCGTGTCGGTGCCCATGATGATGATGGCTTTGTTGTAGTCAATCTTCTTCAGCGCTTCAATCAGCGCGATCACCTGAAAATCATTCAGCGTGCTGACGACCACCTCGATGCCGTCTGCTTTGAGTTTGTCTGCCAGGGCCGTGAAATCCTTGGTTTTGTCATCGAAGCTTTGGCGAAGTGAAATCGTCTTTTTGCCTTCCAATTGCTTGGCCGCTGAATCAGCGAGACCTTTGCCATAGGGCGTGCCGTCATCAACAACAGCAAACTTCACGCTTGAAATATTGGAGGCGGCATAAGAGCCCACCGCACGCGCTTGCAAATTGTCGTTGGCGACGATGCGCAGCGTGGTGGACAGGCCCAGCTCCGTGAATTTCGGGTTGGTGGAAATGGCCAGTTGGGCGATGCCTTTTTCCGCGTAAATCGGCGCAGTGGGGATGCTCACGCCGGAATTCAAATGCCCGATCACAGCGACCACGCCAGCTTCTACCAACTGCTGCGCTACTTTTTTGCCTTCTTCGGGGTTGGCTTTGTCGTCCACAGCCACGACTTCCAGCGTCACGCTCTTTCCTGCGACTTTGTAACCTTGCTTGTTGAGCTCGGCCACGGCAAGCTTCACGCCGTTGAGCAAATCATTGCCCAAAGGGGCCAAACCGCCAGACAGGGGCTGAGCCACGCCGATTTTGATGGTGTCGGGCACGCCCGAGAAATACTGGCAACCGGGCAAGAGCATGGCGGCGGAAAGGGCGGACAAAGCCAATACGGCGCGGCGGCGCGATGCAAGGGCAGAGCAAGAGGCAGTGGGGAAATGCATGGTGGTTTCCAAAAGAAGGCTCGTGCCGATCTGGCAGGCGAGCCGGTGAGTTTGAGGGTGTGACGCAATGTAAGCGTTGCTGGCCATATGGCTCTTGGGGCAATCCATTAATGGAGATGAAATTCAAGTAGCATTAGTCTTGCTAATGAATCGAGGCAAAAAAATGCCCGCGAGAAGCGGGCATTTTGAGAAAGCGCAGCCGATTAGACCGTGATGCCTTTTTCGACTTCCATGAGTTTGAAACGAGCCATGGCCAAGTTGCTCTTGGTTTTGTCGAGAACGAGGTACAGAAACAAGCCTTGCAGATGGGGAACCGGACGAATCAGGTGGTATTGTGTGCCCAGGGTAATGAGCATGTCTTCGATGGTGTCTTTCAAGCCTAAGCCAGCCATAACTTTCATCTTGGCTTTCAGAACTTCGGTGTTGCCAGCGGCAGCCACATCCAGATTCACGCCGGTTCCGACTTTGGCGAGCGCCATGCCGGAGTTGAAATCTACCAAGGCGGCAGCCATTGCGCCGTCAATTTGCATGGCCGCGGCCATAGAGTCATTCAGAGTTGCCATTTTTTGAGTTCCTTCATTAAAAATTACTGGGGTTGAATTGTTTTCCAGAACCAATGAGGTGCTCACAGACATATGCTGTGTTGCCATGGTTTCTGAAGCGAGGGTTTCAGGGATGACTGAAACATCTTGTACTAATTTAAGGGCTGGTACAGGAATGGGGGGAGAGGCATTTTGACTTGAAGCTGTCTTCTTATCAAGTTTTAGCGGGGTACTTTTGCGCAGAGGCATATCTTGAGGCACGGGCTTTGGAGCAGGCTTTCCTAAAGACAACAAGTCGAAGACTTTGGTGATGCTGGCCAAAGGGTCGTTGGCATTTTTGGGTTCGTGCTTGAGCCAGCCGTTGGATTGCGAGGCCAGTAAACGGCAGGTGGAGTTGGCAATCGATGCATCTGGCATGGTCAGCACGACGGCTTGAAAATCAGGGTTGACGCGGCGCGCGGCCATCAGGCCTTGCAAGCTACGGTTGACGATGGGCGCTTGGTTGGAGCCTATCAACACGATGGCTTTGCCTGCGACGGGAAGCCAATGCGTCTCTAGGTTGACCAATTCCTCTATCGTGACTCCCTCGGCATGAATCCAAATGATGGATCCGCCCAAGCGGGTGTTTTCAAACAGTTCTAATGCCGATTCGAAGGCGGGATCGGGTGAGGTGACTTTGGCACCCTCGCTAAGATATTGGTGCAGATGCGGCGCCGTGGTTGCATAAATATCCAACACGACCAAGGCGATAGGGTCACTGTCGTTGAAAGAATCCGCTTGTTGAGCGCGGTTGGTCTGCATGGCTGGGATACTGTGATGTTTGTTTGAGTAGAGAAGATACACCTGTTTGCTGCGCAGCGCTGAATCTGGTAGTCTAAACATTAGAGAAAACCCTGGGATTGTCAAAGAACCGCACAAGTGTGTGCAAAAAAACTCACATGGCTCTGAACAATGCCGCATACAGGCGGCTGACACTCAGCTTACTGGCACTGCCGCGCAAACTCAACGACAAGCGGCCTGTCTCATCGCGATGCACGGCTTCGATCAGGCAAGAACGTACCAAGGTGCTGCGGTGGATTTGCCAAAATTCATCGGGATCAAGCTGAGGCAGCAGGTCTTTGATGGGTGTACGGATCAGCAGTTCGCGTGGCGATTCGTGTACGCCGGTGAGCACACGAACGTATTTGTCTGCCGCTTCAAAGTAAACAACTTCTTTCAAACCTACGATCACGATTTGGTTACCCACGCTGGCTTGGATGCGCTGCAAGCGCGGCATGGCGGCGTGGGCTGAAGAGCTGCCCGGCGGCGTGCGAAGCAGGCTGCGCAGGTTGGCGAGCAGCTTTTCTTCTGATTCATCAGGCTGAGAAGGTGCTATTAATTCATGAGCACTCTGCGCCCTATTTATAAGGGCAAGAGGCCGAATTCGGTCTAAAGTTTGCTGTAAACGGGTGGTTTTGACGGGTTTGACGATGTAGTCCACCGCTGCTTGCTCGAAGGCTTGCACGGCGTATTCATCAAAAGCGGTCACGAAGATGAGCAAAGGCAGCTTGCGATCTGCGGGCCAGCGCTCGGCGATCTCTTGTGCAGCCTCCAAGCCAGATTGGCCGGGCATGCGCACGTCGAAAAACAAGAGATCGGGCAGCAGCGCGAGCGCTTGTTCAACGGCTTGCAGGCCGTCGGTGGCGATTTGGGTTTGCAGCTCGGGCCAGAGCTTGAATAGCTCGCGCTGCAGGCTCTGCGCTAGCAGAGGCTCGTCTTCGGCGATCAGGGCGCTGGGTGCTTTCATGCTTGCAGAGGCAGACGCAGGGTGACTTGGCAGCCGGGCGTGGCAGATGCAATGCTTTCAATCGGCTTGGAAGGCAAATTTTGGATGCCAAATGAGTGATTAGCCGTTATATTATCTGCATACATTGCTATCAATTCAATAGTAGCCTGTTCGGCGTAGCGGCTGTGCAAACGCTCGCGCACCTGAGTCAAACCAAAGCCAGGAGGCTGATGTTGCACACTCAAGCCGAGCCCGTCGTCTTGCACTCGCAAGACGAGCTGGCTACCCTCTTGTGAAGCAGTGATCCGCACCTGTCCGCCACCGACTTTCGGCTCTAGGCCATGAACAATGGCGTTTTCCACCAAGCTTTGCAAAATCAGCGCGGGCACCTTGGCAGAAGCGAGATCAGGCGGTAAATCCAATTCGTAGCTCAGCCGCGCTCCCATGCGAACTTGCATCAACGCCAGATAATCGCGCAGCCGGTCAAACTCCGCGTGCAAGCTGTGTTCGCTGGCGCGAGAGGCGGCCAGCGTGGAGCGCAAAAAATCGTTGAGCTGATCGAGCATTTGCACGGCACGATCTGGGTCTTGCTGGATGAGCACACGCAGATTAGCCAAGGTGTTGAACAGCATGTGCGGATCAAGCTGGCTTTGCAGCAATTTGAGCTGAGCATCGGTGGCTTGGCGCTTTTGAGCTTCGATCTCTCCTTGCAGATAGGCGCTTTTGCCTTGGCTATAGAAATACAGCGAGATGCCAATGCCAGAGGCCATGCTGAACAGGAAGATGTAGGCGAAGAAATCCGGGGCACGGCGAAACAGATCCAAATGAGAGTGGCCATTGAGCAGACCGCCAACGAGCGTGCCTGAGGCGAATCCAAGAAATACGCTGCACAGTATCAATGCACCGCCCCGCCAGCTGCGAGGAAACAAATGTGGCGAGTCTTGATCGATGAAAAACCGCCCGCCATCAATCAGCAGCCAAGTCGTCAAGCCCATCGGTAACGAATAGGCCAATTGCCCCAAAAAGGGCATGCCGGGTCGCAGCGCCCAGAGCACAACACAAATCGCCACGCAAAACCCCATCACCTGTAGACCGTTACGCAGCAGTACAGGCCGGCAAGGCCGCATCACAGCCCAGCCGCGCGCCAAGCGCGGCAGCGATTGCGCTGCTTTGAAAGCGAGGGCGATCTTCGGGTCAAACATAGAGAGAGTGTGCGGGGCCATGGCTTTTATTGTGCAGGCAAATGATCTTGCTCTGGAGATCTGCGGCTGATACGCAACGCATGCAAGGCGCGGGCGGCAAAAATGCCAGAGAGCAGACCGTAAAGCGCGCTGACGACGACAGTGAATTCAGATTGAAAAGCCAAAGCAGGCTGGATCGCGAGCGTCATTCCGACAGAGAACTTGATGAAAAAAATCGTCATGAACAAGACCATCGGCAGCCAACTGCCCGGCACATGCATGCGCCGCGTGTCTGCATCAAACAGCCAACCTTTTGGATAACCCATTCTTTGACAAATCAGCAGAGCCAAGCACAGCATGAAAGCCCAAACCAGCATCGCTGGCAGCGAACCTTTGAAGGCAGAGATCACGCTGTAGCCGGAGAGGCAAAGCATGACCGTGGAGATGACGATGACGGGCTGCGGCGGCACGTTGCGTGTGCGAGCCATGCGCAAGCCAAATACGATCAAAGTAAAAAACAAAGGCCAGACCCAGAGGGGCACTTTTTGCAGAATGAGTGTCATGGTGAATCAGAAAAAGAGGGCTTACCAAGGATCGCGCTGCGTGCTTAAGCGTTGACGCTCGTTTTGCAGCAAGCGCTCATGCAAGGCACTGCCCGGGCTGCCCAGCCAAACGACAGCGCCGTGAATCGCCAGCCCCAAGCCCCAGCCCATGAGCGGGAAGATCGCCCAAGGCTTGCCGCTGGCCAGAGAAATCGTTACTAGCAAGGCATTGACGCAGACATACACCGCGGCATGGATGAACCAGCCGAGTTTGGCACCCGCGCGGCGTCGCGCGAGGCGCTCGATGTCGGCGGGAGAGAGTGTTTTGCCGGAGGGCAGGGCGTTGTGAGTAATGCTCATGGGAAGCTCCAGAGTGTGATGGAAGATGAAATCAAAGCTTGGGCTGCGTGGCATTGCCCAGATGCTTGAGATGGAATTGCACGATCTTGGCAAATGCAGCATCGCGCAAGCCAGCATCAAAACCGGGTGTGGGCAAGCCGCCGCGCACTTGGATCGCGGCAACGCTTTGCGCAACGGATTCTGGCCAAGGTGAGAGCAGATCAAAATGCTCAGCGGGCAAGTCGGCCAGGCGCTGGCAGTTTTTGCAATGTGTGAGGACATGGTCCGAATGAAAACGTGGCACAAGAACTTGGTCATTCTTAGCGGTGATCAGCGCCACGGGGATTTGAATCCGAGCCAAACTCTCTGCACTGAAAATTGCCGCCAAAGGCACGGACAACGAGACAGCGGCGATGCGCGTGTCGGGGCGCACCTCGGGTTGACCACTTGATGGCGAGAGGCCACCATGCACGACTTTGATCTCGGCAGGCAAAAATACCTCGGGTACATTTTTAGCGCGCTCGAAGCTGGCTGCGCGTTCTTGCCGCGCTGCACCTGAAACTGCGCCCAGATAGCAAAATCCCGAATCAAGCTCTTGCACGCGGTTGCAGTGCTTCACTAAATTGAGTGTGCGCCATTGCGCGCCAGCCAGTGCCAGGCCTGATACGCCGCCTGCGGACATGCCATGCAAGCCTACTTTGTCCAGTTGAAGCAAGGCAGACCATTGCGGATGCTTGGCCAGGGCATCAATGACTTGCGATACCTCTGCGGGGCGGCTCTGAAATGCGACAGGCCCAGCTTTGGATGCATCTCGAAAATTGTCACCCGCATGCAGCGGCTGTGCCACGACGAAGCCTGCTTTCGCCAGCATGGATGCCAAACTATGGTCAGACAGTCCGCTGCCGCCCGAACCATGTGAAAGCACGACAAGGCGATGCATTTGCACGAGTGGCGGCGCATCGCGTGCCACATTAACAACAAAAGAGCCCAAGCTCACGGCGCTGGCGATGGCTTTTGTTGGATAGACCATGGTGATCGGCAATGCGCCAGCTTGAATGTTGCTCATGCCCACTTGAGCTTGGGCGGGATGGGTCAAGCTAAAGAAGACGGTAAGCGCTGCAAAGAACGAAAAGATGATTGAGACGGGTTTCATGGTGAAGGACTTTTTTTTAAAAGGAAAGAGGTCTGGTGCTCAACCCCAAAGAAATTGGCCTAAAAAACGACCCGGCAGCAAGGTGAACACCCCCGCGCCAAGGCAAGCGCCGAAATACAGGCCGAGCATGGCGTTGCGGTGGCGACGGATATCGCCTTTGGCCAGATGCCAAAAAGCGCCAAACAGGCCGATGAGGGTGGCGGGGATGAACAGGTGTATCCAAGAAAAGCGCCCCCACATCGGGAAATGCGAATGGATGAAGATGGCTGAAATGGCGGTGATCAGCATCAGCGTGACCCAAGCGTAGCCAAAGGCGCGGTGTAGTTTGGGGCGCTGCTTGCTTCTCAAACGCGCCCAAAGGGCAAACGGCCCGAGGATGGCCGCTGAGAGCGCGGCTGCTAGATGGATGATGACTTGCGGAGAGAGGGAGGACAGTGTTTGCATGCCGCTAATGTGCCGCGCGGTTTGCAATGCGGCCAGCAGTTTGCGATGGAATGCAGTTTTTTGGGGGTGAAATGCGAAAGAGGGACGCGAAAGGCGCTTACCGCGACAGCCATTGATCCAGTTTTTCTAACTTCTTCAAGCCCTGCCAGCTCGGTTTGTCGCCCAGTTCTTTCATGAGCTGGGGCCAGATGCATTGCAAGACTTCGGCCTCGGCGAAAGCATCTGCAGCCGCTTCGTGGCGGGCGGGGCAGCTGAGCTTGAAGTGCTGTAGCCATTCATCCAAATCTTCGGCTTTCGTATCAGGCTGGGTCACGGCGCAGAGCTTTTCGATATCGAGCCAAGGGTTAGGCAGCTCTTGGCCGAGCGCGGCAAGGAAATGGCGCGAGAGCAGCAGCTGGTCAAACCATGCGTGGAAGGCCAGCAAGGGAGCGCCTTGCAAATAATCGCGCAGCAGTGGCAGCGCTTGCCAAGCGGGCAAGCCGTTTTGCTGGCGCTGTATGCCAATGCCGTGGATGAGGATGTTGCCTTTGTCGTGCACGGGCTGCTCAGGTTGAATCACGATTTCAAAGCTGTCGCCGGGGGTGATGCGCAGAGTCTTTTTGGCAAAGTCTACTTGCAGGCCGATGCAGGCCACCGCGAGGAGCTGGGCGGTGTCGGCATCGAGTCCGCTGGTTTCTACATCGAGCACGACCCAGCGCTGCACAGCTTGCTCGGGCGTGGTTTTTGCAGCAATACCCAGCCAGTCTTTCAAGCCCATGATGATCAGCGCTCGTAATCCATACGCATGCGCTGCTGTAGGTCTTGCGCGACGCGGCAGGTTTCTTTGAGGATGCGGCGGTCAATTGTGTTGAGGCGACGAATGTCGATGCGGTTGGGCTCGTCCGGGTCTCCCAAGCCTTCTTTCGTATCTTGGGCGATGTCGATTTGAACGCGCAGGCGCAGGGTTTGCAAAAATTCAAAACCGCCGATCCAGCCTTCGTATTCGCGCTTTTTGGCACCGAGTTTTTCGCCGATAGCGGCCAAGCGTTCGCGTGTGTTGGTCGCGCTGATGCCATGCGCCAGCGCATACAGGCGGGCTGCATCCACAAAGATGGCGGTGCCGCGCAGTTTCAAGTCCACCGTGCCGTCGTCAAAGGTGTCAATTGCGCCTGTCCAAGTTAAAGGGGGCGTTCGTTGTAAGGCATTGATGGCCAACAGCTTGAGAAACCGGGTTTTGCTGCCGGCGTGAGCGGTGATGAACTCTCTGAGTTGGGTCGTTAAATTCTTCTCACCCCAGAGGCCGCGCAGATCAAAGAAGATGCTGGCGTTGAGCAAATCTTCCGGCTCGCCCACACCGATCCAATGCGCGAAGCGCTCTTGCCATTGGCTTTGCGTGAGGCACAGCTCTGGGTTGCTGGCCATGATGTGGCCTGCGCAGAGCGGGTAGCCGCAAGCATCGAGTGTTTCGTTGGCCTCTAGCGCAAGGGCGAGCCAGCGCTGGCGATCTTCTTCTGAGGTGCCGTCTTGCAAAATCAAAGCGTTGTCTTGATCTGTGGCCACAGTTTGCTCTTCGCGGCCCTCGGAGCCGAGTGCGATCCAGCAGGCTTGCTTGGCATCAAGCGCATGTTGGGTGCAGAGCAAATCCAGCAAGCGCTCGGTGAGCAGATCGTTCAAATGACTCACCAGCGCGGTAAGCTGGCGAGCCTGGATGCCTTGACCAAGCAGGCGGGCGGCAAACTGGCGAATATCAGGCGCGAGAGCTTTGAGTTGCTCTACGCTGGCCGCGCCGCGCAGAGCATTGGAGAGCTGTTGCAAGCTCATGCGCTGCATGGCAAACAAATCACGCTCCGAGACGATGCCCACCACCGCGCCGTTGCGCGTGATCGGCACATGACGAATCGCATAGCGCGACATCAAGAGCGCAGCCTCTTGTGCGGTGTCGCTCACATCGAGTGTGCGCACTGGGGCGACCATGACAGATGAGATCGGCGTATCGAGTGAGACACCGGGCAAAGTAACGCGGCCTAGGATGTCGTAGCGGGTGAGGATGCCGATGGCTTGGTTTTCTTCATTGGTGATCAGCATCGAGCCGATCCGCACTTGCTCCATTTTTGATAGCGCTCCGCGCAGATTCTGTAACGGGGGACAGCAGATTGGGGCATGTTTGATCAGGCTACCCAAAGGCGTCTCCATGCTCTGCTCTGAGAGCACGCGCGAAGCCATCTCGCCTTGCAGCGCTTTGCGCGAGAGGGTTAGAAAATGCTGGATGCGCTGGTTCAAAAAATCGGCAAAGGGAGCACTTTGTTTGGCTAACTGTTGCACGGTGGCGATCGGCAAGGCGAGCGCAAAGCAGTCTTCTGTGGCTTGGTAGGTAGCTGTCACGGCTCGGTTGCCCACCACGGCGCTCACCGGAAACAGCTCGCCCGCTTCATAGAGAAACGCGCCACCATTCAATTGCGCCAGCCCTTGCGTGCCTGTGACCGCGCCACGCCGCACGAAGAGCAGATGCTGAGCGGGTCCATCCTCTGGACTCATCACCCGCTCGCCCGATGCAAAGTAGCGCTGCTGGCTTTGCGTCACGAAATTGCGCACATGCTCAACCTGCATCTGCGCAAACGGTGGATGCTGCGACAACTCTTTGCTGAGCTGGGTGATCAGGCTGCCTGCGGGTTGGGAAATGACGGGGTTGCTGCTCATGTGCGAAGTTTACCCACCAGACATACGCTATGGCAATGCACTGCCTACAATCAGGCTTATGAAGAAATCTCTGTTGATAGCGGGTTTGGTGGCGCTGGCGCTGGCGGGCGGCGGCGCTTGGATCTATGTGCAGCAAGATAAAGCGGGTGATGTGCAATATCGCACTGCAAAAATCGAGCGCGGCAACCTGCAAGCCAGCGTTTCTGCCAGTGGCTCGGTCAACCCAGTCACGCAGGTGAGCGTGGGCACGCAGGTGAGCGGCCAGATCAAAGAGTTGTATGTGGATTTCAATTCGGAAGTCAAGGCCGGGCAGTTGATTGCGCAAATTGATCCTGAGACCTTTGAATTCCGCGTGAGGCAGGCGATGGCCGATGTGGATGTGGCGCGGGCAGCGGTGCTCACAGCGCAGGCCAATGTGTTGGCATCGAATGCGGCGATCTCACGCTCGCAGGTGGATGTGCAGGAAGCGCAGCGCGATTTTGAGCGCAAGAAAGATTTGGCTGACAAGCAATTCATCGCGCAAATTGAAGTGGACAGGGCACGCGCCTTGGTCAACACCTCGGGCGAGAGTTTGAAAGCTTCTCAGGCGCAATTGGCGGTGACGAATGCGCAGGTGAAATCAGCGCAGGCGAATGTGGCGCAGCGCGATGCGGCGCTGTCGCAAGCGCGGATAGATTTGCAGCGCACCAAGATCACCTCGCCAGTGAACGGCATCGTGATCAAGCGGGCGATTGAAAAAGGGCAAACCGTGGCGGCGAGTTTGCAGTCTCCCGAGCTGTTTGTGATCGCGCAAAACTTGTCGGATATGCAGGTCGATGCGAGCATTGACGAGGCCGATGTGAGCCGCATCCGCATGGGGCAACGCGCTACGTTCACAGTCGATGCCTTCCCCGGCCAGACCTTTGAAGGCGAAGTGCGTCAGGTGCGCAAAGCTGCGCAGAATGTGGCTAACGTGGTGACGTATGTGGCGGTGGTGGGCTTTACCAACACGGCTGGTCGTTTGCTGCCGGGCATGACGGCGAATGTGCGTGTCGTCACAGAGAGCCGCGAGAACGTGCTGAAAATTCCGAACTCTGCGCTGCGTGTGCGGATTGCGGGCGTGGAGCCAGCGGCTACGGGCGCTTCTGCTCCGACTTCTCCAGCTTCAGCAACGAAGTCTGGTCGTAGCAGCTTCAGTTTCTTCAGCGAGGCAGTGGCACAACCAGCGGGCGGTGGCGGTGGTGGAGGTTTTGCAGCGCAGCGTGAGCGCTTGGTGAGCGAGTTGCAATTGAGCAGCGAGCAACAAACCAAGCTCGATGCGATTCAA
Organism: Variovorax sp.; assembly: GCA_031375105.1. Lineage (GTDB taxonomy): Bacteria > Pseudomonadota > Gammaproteobacteria > Burkholderiales > Burkholderiaceae_C > JANMDU01. Next base: position 9,703 of record JANMHJ010000032.1, on the reverse strand, counting down.
GCCGAGATGCGCCCTAAATTCATGGCGATGCGTGACATGGATGAAGCCGAGCGCCAAGGTGCACGGGAGAAGATCACGGCAGAGATGCGCAGCAAAATCTCTGCCATGCTCACAGCAGATCAGCGCAAAAAATACCAAGAGATCATTGCCACCGCACCTGCACCAGGCGGCGGGAATCGCCCAGCGGCTCCAGGCGGTTCGGCAAATGTGCCATCATCCGGCAAAGGAATTGCTCCTAATTCAATAGCACCCCGAGTTGATTCTATAACGGGTAGTGGCCAAAAGACCTCTCAAAACAGCGCTGCAGGCACTGTGGGGGGTGTTGTGGCACCCGCTGCATCTGGCGCATCTGCGGCTGCTGCGAATGCCTCACCGGGCAGTGCGTCAGCGCAAGCTGCGCCGGGTGCGGCAGGCGGTGGGCAGGGCGGCGGCGGGCCATTGGGAGAATTTCGCAATCGCCTCGTGAGCGAGTTGCAGATGGGCGCTGATCAGCAGCAAAAGCTCGATGCGCTGTTTGCCGAAACGCGCCCTAAATTCGCCGCCATGCGCGATGCCACGCCAGAAGATCGCCCCAAGGTGCGCGAGCGCATCATGGCAGAGCTGCGTGCCAAGATCAATGATTTCCTCACACCCGAGCAGAAGACGAAATATGCTGCACTGCTTGCTGAGATGGGCAGCCGCACCGCATCGCGTGGCCGCATCTATTTGCTCAATGAACAAGGCAAACCTGTGGCCTACAACGTGCGCTTAGGCATCACCGATGGCACGGCCACCGAGCTGATCGTGCAGCCTAACAGCCCGAATGCTGAGGTGTTCAAAGAAGGAGTCACCGTGATCACTGGCGTGATCGGAGGCGCAACGCCTGCAGCGGGTGCTCGGCCAGGTGGGGCAACAGGCCCGCGCATGCCTTTCTGATCTACACAAGCCATTTATGCCACTGATCGAAGCGCGTCAGCTCGTCAAAACCTATTCAATGGGTGACCAAACCGTGCATGCCCTGCGCGGCGTGTCGCTGGATATTGCAGAAGGCGAATTCGTCGCCATCATGGGCGCTTCTGGCTCCGGCAAATCCACGCTGATGAATATTCTGGGCTGCTTGGATTTGCCCACCAGTGGCGAATATCGGCTCGCAGGCGAAAACGTCGAAGGCATGCAAAGCGACCAACTCGCCTCGATCCGCAATCGGCGCATCGGCTTCGTCTTCCAACAGTTCAATCTGCTGCCGCGCACCAGCGCTTTGGAAAACGTCGAACTGCCCATGGTCTATGCAGGCATCAAAGGCGATGCCCGCAAAGAAAAAGCCAAAGCAGCACTCGCCCGCGTAGGCCTGGGTGAGCGCATGGATCACACGCCCGCCGAGCTCTCCGGCGGCCAACAGCAGCGCGTGGCGATTGCCCGCGCCTTGGTCAACAACCCCCAACTCATCCTAGCCGACGAGCCCACCGGCGCACTGGACAGCCAAACCAGCGAAGACATCATGAAACTGCTCACCGAGCTGAATCAACAAGGCATGACGGTCGTACTCGTCACGCATGAGCACGACGTGGCGGCGTGGGCAAGGCGGCGGATTGTGTTTCGGGATGGGCAGATGGTGGAAGATGTGGTGCAGGAGAAAAAATCGGAGTAACGCGAAATGCGCGAAAGTTGCGCAAAAGACGCGAAAAAGCCCAATATCGCTATGCGCGCTGCTACTCAGTTCAATTCTCTTTTTTCGACTTTTTCTTTTGTCTTTTTCGCGCTTTTCGCGTAACTTTCGCGTCTTTCGCGATACTCTGTATTTCAAGATTCGCCCACCATCCATGCAAGACATCCAACACTACATGCGGGGTGGCACGCTGCGCCTCGCCAGCCTGCCGCCGCTCTCGCTCTATATCCATCTGCCTTGGTGTTTAAAGAAATGCCCGTATTGCGATTTCAATTCGCATGAGGTCAGCGGCGGCGCGGGATTGCAGCAAGACGTGGAGCAGCGCTATTTGCAAGCCTTGATCGCCGATTTAGAGATGAGCCTGCCCTTGGTGTGGGGGCGCAAAGTCCACAGCATCTTCATCGGCGGCGGCACACCCAGTTTGTTTTCTCCCGATTCGATTGATCACCTGCTTGCCGCCGTGCGTGCCCTGCTACCTCTTGAAGCGGGCTGCGAAATCACGCTAGAAGCCAATCCCGGGACGTTTGAAAAAGACCGCTTCAAGGCTTTCAGGCAAGCGGGCGTGACGCGCCTTTCCATCGGTGTGCAAAGCTTTAACGATGCGCATCTGAAAGTGTTAGGTCGCGTGCATAACAGTGCGCAAGCCCATGCAGCCATTGAAGAAGCTGCTATGAATTTTGATGCGTTCAATATTGACATCATGTATGCCTTGCCCGGCCAAACTCTCGCAGAGTGCGAGCAAGACATTCAAACCGCGCTGCAATTTTCACCGCCCCATATCAGCATTTACCACCTTACGATTGAGCCCAACACCTATTTCGCCAAATTCACGCCCAAGAATCTTCCTGTCGATGATGATGCCTACGACATGCTTGATCGCATCATTGAGCTGACCACGGCGCAGGGCCTAGAGCGCTACGAAATCAGCGCCTTCGCCAAACCCAACAAGCGCTGCCTGCACAACACCAACTATTGGCAATTCGGCGACTATCTTGGCATTGGCGCAGGCGCACACGGTAAGCTCAGCTTCGCGCATCGTGTGATGCGCCAAGTCAAAGCGCGTGAGCCCAAGCTGTTTATGGACAAAGCCTTATCCAGCAACCCGTGGGATTGCATGGTGCAAGAGACGGAAGTGACGCGAGCTGATTTGCCCTTCGAATTCATGCTCAATGCCCTGCGCCTCACCGGCGGCTTTGCGCTTGCAGATTTCTCAGAGCGAACGGGTTTGGCCATCACGTCTATCCAAAAACCGCTAGATGAGGCCGAAGCCAAAGGCCTGATCACGAGAGATTTCACCCACGTGCGCCCCACAGCACACGGCTTAAATTTTCTGAGCGATCTCCAAGCCTTGTTCCTAGCATAGATTAAAATACAGGGCTTCGGAGGTTTGGGTGAGTGGTTTAAACCAGCAGTCTTGAAAACTGCCGGGGATGTGAGTCCCCCGTGAGTTCGAATCTCACAGCCTCCGCCAATATTCAAAAGGCTCCACAGCGCAGCAGCAGTGGAGCCTTTTTTGTTTCTTGAATCGAGTTCGCATGGCCATCAAATCCACTATTTACAAAGCCAACATCCAGATCGCGGATATTGACCATGGCTACTATGCTGATCACGCGCTCACACTCGCTCGCCATCCGAGCGAGACCGATGAGCGCATGATGATTCGCTTGGTGGCTTTTGCGCTGCAAGCCCATAAATTACAAAGTCTGTGCAATGGCGATGCCACATTGGCTTTTGGTGCGGGCATGTCTGACCCGGATGAGGCCGATGTTGTTCTGAAGGATTTCACTGGCGCGATTCGCCTTTGGGTGGAAGTCGGGCAGCCGGAAGACAAGCCGATCATCAAGGCTTGTGGTAAGGCTGATGAGGTGCATGTGTATGCCTTCAACCATGCGGCGCCTGTGTGGTGGAAGGGCATTCAAACCAAGCTCACACGGCCACGCAATTTGAGTGTGTATCAAGTGCCTTCTGAAGCCGCCAAAGCTTTAGAAGCTCTGGCCGAACGCAGCATGAATATTCAGGCCACGATTCAAGAAGGCGTGTTGTCGCTCAGCAGTGAAAAAGGCGCGGTGGATGTGGAGCCTGTCAAGCTGATGTGATGGCTGCTGTGTTGTTTAAAGCGTAAACACAGCGCGGATTTCACCCGTTTGAATGCCTCGTGCATTGCGCAAAGGCTGTGGTGCCCAGGCTTTTAGGGCTTCGCGTTGCTGCGCATCGAGCCAGCCTTGTTTGTCCATTGCCACGACGGCTGCTGCGTAAAGCGCAGGCATGTTGCCGCTGATCATTTTGATGGCGATGGCCTCTTGCCTGCTGATGCTGGCAATCACCTGCACGCCGTCTGCGCCTATTTTTGTGATCCAGTCGCCACGGCCGACTTGCGTGAAGGCCAGATCGTTGCGGGCTGTGCCTGAGATCATCTCGGGGTGCTTGAGCATGGCTTCGCGCAGGATGGCAAAGGGTTCGCCGAGCTCGGAATCGTGAACGCCGCTGGCCAGTCGCGCGAAGGCATGCGCTAAGTTGTGCAAAGGCATTGCGTAGTTGGGCGCGGAGCAGCCGTCTGTGCCTGCAATGAGTTGAGAGGCATCAGTGCGAGTGGCTTGCATCACGCTTTTGTGAATCGCACGCTGCAAAGGGTGTTCGGGTGCGAGGTGATTGCTCTGCGGCAAACCATGCTGCACGCAATAGGCCAGAAAACCGGTGTGTTTGCCACTGCAATTGTTGTGGCGCTCGTCATATTGCAGACCTTCTGGCGCTTGCAGGCCGCCGTAGCTGAAGCGCAGCGGCACATGGCAGCCGCATTGCAAAGCTTTGTAGGGCTGATTAATCTTGCGCAACATGTCATCCACTTGCGCGACATGCATGTCTTCGCCGTTGTGGCTAGCGCAGAGCAGGGCGGTTTGCTTTAGTGTGAAGCCAAAATGCTGGAGGCCACCGCCTTGTAAGAACGGCAACGCCTGAAAAGGCTTGATCGTGGAGCGCGTGAAGCTCATGGCAGTCGCATCGCCCGCGCTGCGCAGCAATTGGCCTTGTGCGTTGACAACGGCAATCGAGCCTGCGTGCACGATCTCGGGCAGGCTGCTGCGCGTGTGTTCGATGAGTGGTATGAATTTCATAGCAGTCTGCGCAGGTTCTATGCCGGCAACATGCCTTTTTCGATAATATATTTGACTACCGTGTCAACACCACTGAGTGTTTTCAAATTGGTCATGACATAAGGGCGGTTTGCCGATGGGCGCATACGTTTGGTGTCAGCCTCCATCACATCCAGATTCGCGCCAACGTAAGGTGCGAGATCGGTCTTGTTGATCACAAAAAGATCACTCTTGGTGATGCCTGGGCCGCCCTTGCGAGGTATTTTTTCGCCTGCAGCCACGTCGATCACATAAATCGTGAGGTCACTCAGCTCAGGGCTAAAAGTCGCCGCTAAGTTATCTCCACCGCTTTCCACGAACACAATATCTGCATTGGGAAATTGCTCTAACATGCGGTCGATCGCTTCTAAATTGATGGATGCATCTTCCCGAATCGCCGTATGCGGGCAGCCACCAGTTTCCACGCCCATGATGCGTTCCGCAGGCAATGCGCCACTCACCGTGAGGATGCGCTGATCTTCCTTGGTGTAAATATCATTCGTGATCGCCACCAGATCGTATTTATCACGCATGGCTTTGCAGAGCATTTCCAGCAAGGTCGTCTTGCCAGAGCCCACAGGGCCGCCGATGCCGACTCGTAAGGGAGGGAGATGTTTGGTGCGGTTCTTGATGTGGTGGAGGTTTGACATGGTGGTTTGCTATGGGCTTAAAGAGGAACATCCGAACGCGAAAGACGCGAAGGTTACGCGAAGGAAAGACAAAAGAGAAATAACAAAAGAAGGCTTTTGAGAAGGTAATGAAGAATGAAGTGTGGTCATTTTCTACATTTTTGAATTTGGTTTTTTTCGCGTCTTTCGCGTAACTTTAGCGTCTTTCGCGCCCGGAAGTTCGTATTTCTATGATCGAAACAACCTCGAATACTGCACTTCATGCTGAGAAGACAGAATCGCCAGCATCGGCGTGAAGGCTTGGCGTTCGCTGTCAGGTAGCGATAAAGCCGTCTCCACAACAGCAGGAATCTCGGCAGCCAATTGCTGCAAGATGCGCTGGCCCGCCGTCTGCCCCAGCGGCACCGCTTTGATGGCGGCTTGCACCATGTTTTCTGCCCAGCCGAAGGTGAAGGCTAGGGCGATATCTCGCGCGGTGGCTTGCGTGCGAGTTGCGGCGAGTGCAAAGGCCATCGGGTAAGCGGGGATTTGATCGCCAAGCCAATTTGCAGCATCGAGGTCAGGCGCTTGTACCTTAAGCCATTCAATCAATGAGCGCCCCATTTGCTCGGTTTGCAAGCGCAGCTCATGGGTTTCGCGCGTTTGCAGCACCCAAGCATTTAGCTCCTGCACGCGCTGCGCATCATCGCGCCGAATCGCCGCTACGGCTTTGCAAAGCGCTGCTAAATCGCCGCGCGCCAAGCTGATATGCAATTGATCTTGCAGCCAATTCGCTATCGAATCAGGAGCTAGTTGGCCAGATTCTATGCCGGCTTCCAACCCTTCTGAGTATGAAAACCCACCAATCGGCAAAGCGGGCGAGGCCAGCCAGATCAGTTGCAGCAAGCTGCTGGCGGGCAGTGCGGCAGGGGGTGGATCAAAGATGCGGCGCATGGCTTAAAGCGGATCAATGCGAGTGGTCATGCTTGCAATCGGGCCCATGTATGTGGGCGGGCGTGGCGGCTGATGTTGGGGCAGCTGCTATGGGAATCGCACGGAGCTTGGTGATTGCAGCTGTAGGCGTATGAGGGTGTTCGTGCTTGCTCTCATGTGAATGCTCATGCTCGTGGGTGTGATCTGGCACATGATCATGCGCGTGTCCATGCGAGTGCCTACCATGCGAAGAATAAGCGCCGTTCTCCGGCTCAAAGGATTCGCTCACCTCGTTCACAATCAAATGCATCGCCCGCAGCATCTCCGCAAGCACATGATCGGGCTCAATCTTCAAATGATCGGGCTTGAGCTCAATCGGCACATGCCGATTGCCCAAGTGATAAGCCGCGCGAATCAAATCAAAAGGCGAGCCATGCGCTGAGCAATGCGTGATACGAAGCACGGGTTGGCTAGCGGCAATCACCCGCACCAGCGAGCCATCCTCCGCCACCAACACATCCCCGCCGCGCACCACCACGCCACGCGGCAAAAACACGCCAAGTTGCCGCCCGGCAGAATCCAAGCAATCAAAGCGGCTTTTTTGCCGCACATCCCAATCGAGCTCTACAGTGTGAGCGCGTTTGAGCAAGATAGGAGCGAGGCCAGCGCCTTGCGAGATGAGTTTTGAGATGTGAATCATGCCAAATGGACTTCCAAATGCGAAAAATGCTGATCAAGTGTGAGGATGGGAAGTTGATGACGCTTGGCGATACTGGCAATCAATGCATCAGTGAGCGGCAAAGTGATGCCTTTGCTACGCAGACTTTGCAGGATTTCGCCGGTAGCAATCCAATCCTCTTCTGTTGTTTGCACAGTAGGCACCACTTCAAAGATCAACTGCAATTGATCTTTCTCTTTGCTGCCCTTCGCCCCCTGCAACAACTCCGCCTTCACCGGGCCACACAAATGCGCTTGATGCAACTCAAGCAAAGTTTGCACAGAATCAGCCATAGAACCAGCGTGCCCGCGCAGAAATTCAATCCATGCACTGGTGTCGATCAAAACACCTGTCATCGCTTGCTTGCCTTTCATTTGCGGGCAGGCAGCGTATCCAGCGCACGCAGTTTGCGCCAGTTGTCTGTGATTTGAACTTTGCCGCGCAAAGCAATCACTTTTTTGAGTTTTTGCTCCTGTAAATAGCTGTTCAGGGCTTCTCGTACAGCCTCTAGAGGATTGCTGCGGCCAGTCGCTTGCATCACTGATTGCATCACTTGATCATCAATTGATAGTGTTGTTCGCATCAAAATACTCCATTTTTCGCATCAATTCTATCAAAAAATGCATCTTCGACTTCTCAGCCCAGCTTATGCCTTTATTTCGCCAGCATGGTCAGGCCCGCAGATGATTGGGACAACACGAGTGAATTCTAGAAAATCAAAAAACTCGTGTCTTAAAAATCACTCAAAACAAGAAATACCGCTGCGCCATCGGCAGGCTCACGGCGGGTTCGCAGGTAAGGAGTTGGCCGTCGGCTCGGACTTGGTAGGTTTGCGCGTCGATGTCCATTTTGGGGAGGTAGTCGTTGTGCACCATGTTGCGCTTGGTGATGTTGCGGTTGTTTTTGACGATGCCGATGTTTTTTTGCAGGCCGTAGCGCTCATGCACGCCTGCGGCAAAGCCAGTTTGTGAGATGAAGGTCATGCTGCTTTTGTGCAGGCTGCGGCCAAAGCTGCCAAACATGGGGCGGTAGTGCACGGGCTGGGGTGTGGGGATGCTGGCGTTTGGGTCTCCCATGGCGGCCATGGCGATGCTGCCGCCTTTCAGGATGAGCGAGGGCTTCACGCCGAAGAAGGCGGGCTTCCAGATCACGATGTCTGCCCACTTGCCCACTTCTAGGCTGCCTACTTCGTGGCTGATGCCATGCGAGATGGCGGGGTTGATGCCGAGTTTGGCGATGTAGCGTTTGGCGCGCGCATTGTCGTTGCGATCCGTATCGCCGGGCAGCTTGCCACGCTGCTGCTTCATTTTGTGTGCAGTTTGCCAGCAGCGGATGATGACTTCCCCCACGCGGCCCATGGCTTGGCTGTCAGAGCTGAACATGCTGATGGCGCCTAGATCATGCAAGATATCTTCAGCGGCAATGGTTTCTTTGCGGATGCGGCTTTCAGCGAAGGCGAGGTCTTCGGCGATGCTTGCATCCAAATGGTGGCAGACCATGAGCATGTCCACATGCTCATCGAGCGTGTTGACGGTGTAGGGCATGGTGGGGTTGGTGGAGCTGGGCAGGAAATTGGCTTCGCCCACCAATCGCATGATGTCGGGTGCATGCCCGCCGCCTGCGCCTTCGACGTGAAATGCGCAGAGGGTGCGGCCTTTGGTCGCAGCCATCGTTTGTTCCACAAAGCCCGATTCGTTGAGCGTGTCGCTGTGAAGCGAGATTTGCGTGTCGGTCAGCTCGGCCACATCGAGGCAATTGCTAATCGCTGCGGGAGTGGAGCCCCAATCTTCGTGAAGCTTGAGACCAATGGCACCGGCATGGATTTGGTCGAGCAGCGGTGCGGGCAAGGAGGCATTGCCTTTGCCTAAAAAGCCCAGATTCATCGGGAAGGCATCAGCGGCTTGCAGCATGCGCTCGATGTGCCAAGCGCCGGGTGTGCAGGTGGTGGCTAGCGTGCCAGTGGCTGGGCCCGTGCCGCCGCCAAACATGGTGGTGACACCGCTAGCCAAGGCTTCTTCAATCTGTTGTGGACAGATGAAATGAATGTGTGTGTCAATACCGCCGGGCGTGACGATATTGCCTTCACAACTGATGATCTCGGTGCCGGGGCCTATTGTGATATCTACACCACTTTGCGTGTCGGGGTTGCCCGCTTTGCCTATCGCGACGATACGGCCATCTTTCAAACCGATGTCGGCTTTGACGATGCCCCAATGATCGATGATCAGCGCGTTGGTAAGGATGGTGTCAACTGCGCCTTCAGCTCTTGTGCGCTGACTTTGCGCCATGCCATCGCGAATCGTTTTACCGCCGCCGAATTTCACTTCTTCGCCATAGCTGCCAGCAGCAAGCGTGAAATCTTTCTCAACTTCGATGATGAGGTCAGTATCTGCCAGGCGCACGCGGTCGCCCACGGTTGGGCCAAAGATTTCAGCGTAAGCGCGTTTGTTGATCGTGGCCATGTCTACAGCGCTCCCTGCACTTGTGCGTTGAAACCATACACCTTGCGCTCGCCTGCGTAATCCACCAGCTCGACGGTACGCTGCTGGCCGGGCTCAAAGCGCACAGCCAAGCCGCTCGCGATATTCAGGCGCATGCCGCGCGCCGCTGCGCGGTCGAATTGCAAAGCTGAATTGGTCTCAGCAAAGTGATAGTGCGAGCCGACTTGGAT
>JANMHJ010000031.1:0-117367 GCA_031375105.1 Variovorax sp. | reverse complement strand
GAACCTTTGAGACGCTGGATTTACTGGAGGACCATCTGGTGGGGTCGCTCAAGACCCTGGAAACGCAACATGAATCGATCAAAAGTATCGCCGGATGGGATTGGATTATTAATGCTATTTCTAATGGGAATTAGAATTAGGCATCAAAACACTTATTCGTTGTCCAGTTGCCAAGTTAAATGGCGAACCCCGCTTGCAAAAAACCCCGAAACCGCGCCCGTCCGCCTCGCACGGGCGCTTGCGTGAGCTGGTAATTTGGGAAGCGCTGCAAGAAGCGTTGCACTGCGATTCTTCCTTCTAGGCGGGCTAGCTGTAGGCCCGCGCATTGGTGGATGCCGAAGCCGAAGGCCAGATGTCGGTTGGGGGCGCGATCTAAATGGAGTTGATTGGGCTGCGCGAACACGGCTGGGTCGCGGTTGGCGGCGCCGATGCACAGGGTGAGCAAGGTGCCTGCGGGGTGGCTTTGACCGCCTAGCTCGAAGGCGGCTGTGGCGCGGCGGTTGCTGAGTTGGTTGCTGGATTCGAAGCGCAGGAATTCGTCGATGGCGATATCCCACGTGGCGCTTGTGTTGGAAACAGCGGCTAGTGGCTGCAAGGCGCTTGGAGCGCCCATCTTTGAAGATAAATCGGCTTCTCGCCCTTGTATTATCTGCGTAGTTTGCTCACCTTTTGATAGTAAATACTGGAGACCTTGCGGATGCTCTTGCAGGGCGACTAAGGCGTTGCCAATCAGGTTGGTGGTGGTTTCGTGGCCTGCATTGAGGATGAAGATGCAGTTTTGCAGCAGCTCAACTTCAGTGAGTTCGGCTTCGGCTTGCAATAGGCGGGTGAGCACGTCGTGCTCGGGGTTGCCGGGGTGTTGGCGGCGCTGTTTCACCAAGGCTTGCAGATAGCTTTTGAATTCTTGTACGCTGCGGTGGCCATGCGCTTCCTGCTCAGGAGAGAGCTTGGGCTCTAGCGCGCCCAGAATGGCCAGGCTCCAGCCTCGCAGCGGGGCGCGATCGGCATGCGGGATGCCGAGCAGATTACCGATGATCTCCACTGGAATGGCGCTGGCAAAGTCTTCGATCAAATCGCCGCCTCCTTTTGCTTCCAGCGCATCCAGTAGGCGATCCACCAGGAAAATCAGGCCGCTTTCTAGATCGGCGATGGCGCGGCGAGACAGAGCGCCCATGATGATCTTGCGCACGCGGGTGTGCAGCGGTGGGTCGTTGAAAACGAGGCTACTGGTGTGGTGTTCGTGCAGCGGGCTGCCTTGGCCATACTTTGGCGTGAATTCGGCTTGTTTGTCGGAGCTGAAAAGCTGCGCGTCTTTATAGACGCTCACCAGATCTGCGTGGCGCGTTAAGAACAGGCTGCCGTCACTCATGCGGCGGATGGGCTGATGCTCGCGCAGCCAGTCGTAGATGGGATACGGATTGGCGTAAAAATCTTCGGGTAAATCGCGCAGATCGAAGCTTTGCGCAATTTCTTGAGCCCTTTGCGGCGATATCTCTGGCGTGATGCTCTGAATCGTCATTTTAAAAAGAAAATGGGCTGATTGCCCTTATAAATAGGGCGCGGCGTGCTATTGAATTGATAGTCATTGTGTTCAGTTCATGGCCGCTGGCAACTCAGATCAATCGGCTTTCACACGCCCGGATGTCATCACTGGCTTCCAGCGTGCGATTTCGCTGGCGATGAGTTGGCCATAGGCTTCCGGCGTGCTGGGGGTGGCAATCGCGCCTTCGCTGCTGAGGCGGGCTTTGAGGGCTTCGGAGACGAGGGCAGCGTTGATTTGTGTGTTGAGCTTGATCACCAGCTCACGCGGCGTGCCGGCGGGCGCGACCACTCCATACCACTGGTCTGCTTCAAAATTCTTCAGATTCAAAGCTTCGTTCACGGTGGGCAAATCGGGCAATGCATCCAGCCTCTTGGGGCTTGAGACAGCCAGAGCACGCAGTGCGCCAGATTTAATGTGGCCCACCAAGGCGGGCGCCCCAGTAAACATGAGCTGAATTTGCCCCGCCAGCAGATCGTTCACGGCGGGCGCTGTGCCGCGATACGGGATGTGCACAATGCTGGTGCCGGTTTGCATCTTGAAATATTCGGTGGCGAGATTGGCGGCGCTGCCATTGCCACCCGAGCCGTAGTTGGTGCGGCCTGGGTTTTTCTGGAGATATGCCACCAGTTCTTTGAGATTCTTGGCAGGCATGCTGGGATGCACCACCAACACATTGGGCACACGCGCCACCCAAGCCACGGGTGCGAAGTCTTTTACGGGATCGTAGGGCAGCTTGGGATAGAGGCTGGGGTTGACGGCGAGTGTGCCGATATGGCCCATCATCAGCGTGTAGCCATCAGGCGCTGCCTTGGCGGCGCGTTCTGCACCGATACTGCCGCCCGCGCCGGCTATATTTTCAACCACCACGCTGTGGCCCCAGGCTTTGGTTAGCTCAATGCCAATGGCGCGCGCCAAAATATCGGTGGTGCCGCCCGGTGTGAAGGGCACGATCATGCGGATCGGTTTGTTGGGATAGGTTGCTGCCGCATTTTGAGCCCAAGAATATGAACCAAATAGGCCTATAGCCGTTATAAATAGGGCGCAGCGTGCTATTAATTTCATAGTGAATTAATTCGGTGGTGTCATGATCAAAGGTATCGCCAAGCTGGCAATCAGCTCTTGCATGGCGCGTTGCGTGAGTGTGCTGGGGCGCACGGCGCTGGTGGCGATGCTCAGGCGGCTGAGCAGGCCGTCAATTTGCATAATCTCAAAGCGCTGCATGCTCAGAGCATCAGCATGGAAATTTCCCACCGCACTTTGCGGCAACACTGCGCAGCCCGCGCCATCGGCCACCAGTTCCAAAATGGCAGACACGCCATCAATTTCTAGTGCAATCGTGGGCCGCAGGCCAAGATCGCCTAGGCGCGTTTCGACCAAATTGCGAATGGCGTTGGGCCGCGTGGGGATCACCAAAGGCAGGGGCGCGATGTCAGATAAGCTGATTTTGGACAATTTGGTTTTTTTGGCGTTGCCTAAGCTGCGCTGCGCTTTGGCTTTATCGGTGGAAATAGGCGTTGCGGGTTTGACCAAATACAGCGCCTCTTCCAGCAGTGGCGCCAGCTCGACCTCGGGCGAAGGGGAGGCGTTGTAGAGCAGGGCGATATCCAGGCGGCCATTGACCAAGGCCTCGCGCATGGCCACGGAAAGCCCTTCGCTGATAGAGAGCGTGGCCTCGGGCATTTGCTTGCGAAATTGCCGCGTGAGCGGCACAGCCAACACCCGCGCAACACTGGTGGGCAAGCCCACCGCCACTTTGCCCGAAAGACCGCCGCGCACCAAGCCGAGCTCTTCTTTGGCCCGTTGCACCTGATGCAAAATGCCGCGCCCGTGCTCTAAAAGCAACTTGCCAGCCTCAGTAGGTAAAGCGCCTCGCCCATTGCGCACGAGCAGGTTTTGCCGCAATTCCACTTCAAGCAAGCGCACCTGTCGCGAAAGCGCGGGCTGGGCAATGCGCAACTGCTGGGCAGCCCGCGTGAAGCTGCCCAGTTCGGCCACGCGGACGAAGTATTCCAATTGACGTAAATCCATGCCGCTAGAATGCCAGCGAATGTGCAGTTTTGGCATGGGGCAACTACTGATATTGAGGTATTCAATAACTGCTAGCGAGCAATGCGCCTTGGCGTGCAGCTGCAATACTGAAAAAATACGCGCATCATAAAAACACAAAAATTTTCGCCATTGACTTTGACATTTCTACCCTTGGAGACAACACCATGAATCCCACTTCAAAAATCAGCAAACGCAGCTTCCTGCAAGCTGGTGCTGCCGCCGCCGGCTTGGGCGCTACCGGCTTGAGCTTGGCCCAGCAAGGCCCGCTGCGCTTTCACCAAATGCTGCCTGCACAGGCCACGATTCCTGCCCGCGCGATTGCGCCTTGGATTGCAAAGGTGGACAGAGAATCCGGTGGCCGCTTGAAGATTCAGCAGTTCAACGCCATGGCCTTGGGCGGCACGCCCACCCAACTTTTTGACCAAGCCCGCGATGGCGTGGCCGACATCACCTGGACGGTGCTGGGCTACACCGCGGGCCGCTTTAACCGCTGCGAAGTGTTTGAGCTGCCTTTCATGACCTCGGGCGCAGAGACCAGCTCACGTGCTTTCCAAGAGTATGTCGAAAAGAATGCAATGGAAGAATTCAAAGATGTGAAACTGATCTGCGTGCACACGCACGGCGCGGGCCTGTTTCACACCAAAGATCCCGTGACCAATATGGAAGACCTGCGCGGCATGAAGATTCGGGGCGGCTCGCGCGTGATTTCCAACATGCTCACAAAATTAGGCGCTACGCCGGTGGGCATGCCTGTGCCGGCTGTGACTGATGCTTTGTCCAAAGGCACAATCAATGGCACCACGATTCCTTGGGAAGTCACGCCCTCGCTGAAAGTCACTGAGCTGGTGAAAAACCACACCACTTTCGCTGGCAAGCAAGGGCTTTACACGCAAACTTTCGCCGTTTCGATGAACAAAGCCGCGTACGAGAAGCTGCCCGCAGACTTGAAAAAAGTGATCGACGACAACTCTGGCATGGTGGCCGCTGCGATGTTTGGCAAAGCGATGGATGAAGGCGATGTGATTGGCCTAGATATCGCCCGCAAAGCTGGCAACCGCATCATCTCGCTGGATATCGCCGAGACGCAGCGCTGGAAACGCACCGCCTCCACGGTAGAAACCGATTGGATCAAAGAAATGCAAGGCAAGGGCATCGATGGCGGCAAACTCATTGCCGAAGCACGCAGCTTGATCGACAAATACAACAAGTGATCGTATGACCCTGGGCACACTCAAAGGTATTTCTTCGATGGCCACGCGCCAGGTTCTGGTGCAGCTCATTGGCGCATTTGCGCAGCAGTCGGGCTGGAGCTTGCAGATGGAATCTGTGGGCGGCGTGGATGCTGCCAAGCGGGTTCAAAAGGGGGAAGCGTTTGATGTGGTTGTTTTGGGCAGCGATGCGATTGACAAGCTCATCGCATCAGGGCATTTGCTGGCAGGAAGTCGCGTCGATTTGGTGAAATCTCCGACCGCTGTTGCTATTAAAAGTAGAGCACCTCGCCCAGATATATTAACGGCAAGTAGCCTAAAAGCTTCATTATTGGCGGCCAGCAGCATCAGTTATTCCACGGGCCCAAGTGGTGTGTATCTTGCCCAGCTTTTTGAAAACATGGGCATTGCCGATCAACTCAAAGCCAAAACGATTCAAGCACCGCCCGGCGTGCCCGTGGGCAGCTTGGTGGCAAAAGGTGAGGTGGCTTTAGGCTTCCAGCAGCGCTCAGAATTGATCCACATTGAAGGCATCGACGTGCTCGGCAATTTGCCCGATGAAGTCGCCTACATCACCACCTTCAGCGCCGGCATTCCCATCAACGCATCTCTCGAATCTAAAACCTTCATCCAACAATTCCTCACCTTCGCCAATTCAGCCCAAGCCATCCCCATCA
Source organism: Variovorax sp. (assembly GCA_031375105.1). Classification (GTDB taxonomy): domain Bacteria; phylum Pseudomonadota; class Gammaproteobacteria; order Burkholderiales; family Burkholderiaceae_C; genus JANMDU01. Next base: position 111,890 of record JANMHJ010000031.1, on the reverse strand, counting down.
AACAATCCCAAGGCATGATCCTCGCCTGAAGATTAATTGGGGTCAGAACCCAATTAATTTCGTTTCTCAACATCGAAAAAACCATGAGCCTCATCATCGACTGCCACGGCCACTACACCACCGCCCCCAAAGCGCTGGAGACTTGGCGTAACGCGCAAATTGCGGGGATCAAAGACGCATCCGTCATGCCGAAAGTGGCTGATTTGAAGATTTCCGATGAGGATATTACCGAGACGATTCTTGCCAACCAGCTCAAGCTCATGAAAGAGCGCGGCAATGACCTGACGCTTTTCTCGCCCCGCGCCAGCTTCATGGCGCATCACATTGGCGATTTCAATGTGTCCAGCACTTGGGCAGCGATTTGCAACGAGCTGTGTTTTCGTGTGAGCGAGCTGTTTCCTGATCACTTCGTGCCCGTGGCCATGCTGCCGCAGTCACCCGGTATTGATCCGAAGACCTGCATTGTGGAATTAGAAAAATGCGTGAAGGAATATGGCGCAGTTGGCATCAATCTGAATCCTGATCCAAGTGGGGGGCATTGGACATCGCCGCCTTTGACCGACAAGCATTGGTATCCGATTTTTGAGAAAATGGTCGAACACGATCTGCCTGCCATGATTCACGTGAGCACCAGCTGCAACGCCTGCTTTCACACCACGGGTGCGCATTACTTGAATGCAGACACCACCGCCTTCATGCAATGCTTAAGCGGCGATCTTTTCAAAGATTTCCCCACACTCAAATTCCTCATCCCCCATGGCGGCGGCGCAGTGCCCTATCACTGGGGGCGCTTCAGAGGCCTTGCGCAAGAAATGAAAAAGCCGCTGCTGGAGGAGCATTTGCTGAACAACATTTTCTTCGACACCTGCGTCTATCACCAGCCCGGCATTGACTTGCTGAACAAAGTGATCCCCGTGAAAAACGTGCTCTTTGCCAGCGAGATGATCGGCGCCGTGCGCGGCATTGATCCGCAAACGGGGCATTATTATGACGACACCAAGCGTTATATCGACAACTCTACGCAGCTCTCAGCAGAAGACAAAGCAGCGATTTTTGAAGGCAACACGCGGCGTGTGTTCTCGCGCTTGGATGCGCGTCTCAAACTCAAGGGAAAGTAACCATGTTTGAACTCGGCGTTGTGTACCGCAACATCACCCGCGCAGATCGCGCTGCAACCGACGCATTGGCTGCACTGGGCAGCGCGACAGTGCATGAAGCCATGGGGCGCGTGGGCCTCATGAAGCCCTACATGCGACCGATTTACAGCGGTGTGCAAACCAGCGGCACGGCAGTGACCGTGCTCCTGCATCCCGGCGACAACTGGATGATGCACGTTGTTGCTGAGCAAATCAGAGAAGGCGACATCGTCGTTGCAGCCATCACCGCTGATTGCACTGACGGCTATTTCGGCGATTTGCTTGCCACCAGCTTTCAAGCACGCGGCGCTCGCGGCCTCATCATCGACGCAGGTGTGCGCGATGTAAAAACGCTCAAAGAAATGAACTTCCCCGTCTGGAGCAAAGCCATCTCCAGCAAAGGCACGATCAAAGCCACGCTCGGCTCGGTCAATATCCCCATCGTGTGTGCAGGCATGAGCGTGCAGCCGGGTGATGCAGTGGTGGCGGATGACGATGGCGTTGTCGTTGTGCCCAAGGCGATGGTGCAAAAAACCTTAGAAGCCGCGCTAGCGCGTGAAGCGCTCGAGCTTGATAAGCGCAATAGATTAGCTGGCGGAATCCTTGGTCTTGATATGTACAACATGCGTGAACCGCTTGCGAAAGCTGGACTGAAGTACATTGACTAAGACTCCATACAAAGAGATTGAATTGGATTTTTAACATATGACTAAACCAACTTCTGGTGATTTCACCAAAACCCCAGGTTGGCTCGATTGGTATGAAGGCCCTGCTAAGCCGCGCTTTCAGCTCCCCGCAGGCGCTGTGGATGCACATTGCCATGTGTTTGGTCCCGGTGTTGAGTTTCCGTATGCGCCTGAGCGCAAATACACGCCTTGCGATGCAAGCAAACAGCAACTCTTTGCCCTGCGCGATCAATTGGGATTCAGTCGAAATGTGATCGTGCAGGCCACCTGCCATGGCGCAGACAATCGTGCGATGGCTGATGCCTGCCGCGCCTCGGGCGGCAAAGCGCGCGGCGTGGCCACTGTCAAGCGCAGCATCACAGACCAAGAGCTGCAAGACCTGCATGCCGCTGGCGTGCGCGGTGTGCGCTTCAATTTCGTCAAGCGTCTCGTGGATTTCACGCCGAAAGACGAACTGCTAGAAATCGCGCATCGCATCAAAGCTTTGAATTGGCATGTGGTGATTTATTTTGAAGCGGTGGATTTGCCTCAGCTGTGGGATTTCTTTACAGCTCTGCCCACCACCGTGGTGGTTGACCACATGGGCAGGCCGGATGTGAGCAAGCCCATCGATGGCGCAGAGTTCGCCCTCTTCATGAAATTCATGCGTGAACATCAAAACGTGTGGAGCAAGGTAAGTTGCCCCGAACGCCTGAGTCTCAAGGGCCCCAAGGCATTGAATGGTGAGCAGAATGCTTACCAAGACGTGGCCCCTTTCGCGCGCACAGTGGTCGAAACCTTCCCAGACCGCGTGCTCTGGGGCACCGATTGGCCACACCCGAATCTGAAAGACCATATGCCTGATGATGGCCTATTGGTTGATTTCATTGCGCATATCGCCCGCACAGCAGAGTTGCAAAAGAAGCTCTTGGTGGACAATCCGATGCGCCTGTATTGGCCTGAGGAGCAAGTATGAGCCTGAACAAACCCTATCTCGACATCCCTGGCACAACAATTTTTGATGCCGATCAAGCCCGCAAAGGCTATTGGATGAATCAATTTTGCATGTCGCTCATGCAGGCGGCCAACCGCGAGCAATTCAAAGCCGATGAGCGCGCTTATATGGATCGCTATGCGATGACAGAAGAGCAAAAGCAGGCTGTGCTCGCACGAGATTTCAACCGCATGATTTCGCTGGGCGGCAACATTTATTTCATGGCCAAACTCGGCTTTACCGATGAGCGCAATTTTCAGCAAATGGCCGGCTCAATGACGGGCATGCTTGAGGACGAATACAAAGCCATGATGATGAATGGTGGCCGCAGTGCCCTTGGCAATCGCAAGCTAGGCGAGGGCGGCGATGCGCAGCCCGAGCATCAGCCGCAGGGAAGCGGCAAAGGGAGCTATTGGCCAGAAGGTCATGCTCGTCATAGATCAGCGTGAGAACATCAGAGTAAAACAGCATGGCACAAATCACCGCATCCGTTTATACCTCCCACGTGCCCGCCATCGGCGCTGCGATGGATTTGAAAAAAACTGGCGAGGCCTATTGGCAGCCGCTCTTCAAAGGCTATGATTTTTCCAAAGAGTGGATCAAGGCCGACAAACCCGATGTTGTTTTCTTGGTTTACAACGATCACGCTACTGCTTTCAGCTTGGAGATGATCCCAACGTTTGCAATTGGTACGGGCGCACATTACCCAATTGCAGACGAAGGCTGGGGCCCGCGTCCTGTGCCATCCGTGCAAGGGCATCCGGAGCTGGCATCGCACATTGCGCACAGCGTGATTCAAGATGATTTTGATCTCACGATTGTGAATGAAATGCCGGTGGATCATGGCCTGTCTGTGCCGCTCTCGCTGATGTTTGGCGAGAAAGATCCGGTCAAAGATGCTTGGCCTTGCAAGGTGATTCCTTTCGCTGTGAACGTGGTGCATTACCCGATTCCCTCAGGCGAGCGCTGCTTCAAAATTGGCCAAGCCATCCGCAAAGCCATTGAGAGTTTTGATGAAGATTTGAACGTGCAGATCTGGGGCACGGGCGGCATGAGCCATCAGCTCCAAGGGCCGCGCGCTGGCTTGATCAACAAAGCGTTTGATGCCGCCTTCATGGACGAGCTGATCGCCAATCCCGCGCAACTGGCCAAAAAATCTCACATCGACTACGTTGTTGAGGCAGGCAGCGAAGGCATTGAGCTTGTGATGTGGCTGATCGCACGCGGTGCGATGGCGGATGTGGCGGGCGGCAAAGCGCCCATTGTGAAACACCGCTTCTATCATGTGCCTGCGAGCAACACGGCCGTTGGCCACTTGATACTGGAAAACCAATAACACCGGTTCGCCCTGAGCTTGTCGAGGGGCTCGTACCAACACTCGGGCAGGGCTTCGACAGGCTCAGCCCGAACGGAATACAAGGAAAAAATCATGACGATCAATGTCGCTCTCGCAGGCGCTGGCGCTTTTGGCATCAAGCATCTTGACGCTCTCAAACTCATTGACGATGTGAAAGTCGTCTCCGTGATTGGCCGCGATCTGGCCAAGACTCAAGAGGTGGCTAGCAAATACGGCATCCAGCACGTGACGAATGATCTGGCTGACACTTTGAAAATCAAGGAAGTCGATGCCGTGATATTGTGTACGCCCACGCAGATGCATGCCTCGCAAACACTCGCTTGTCTTGCTGCGGGCAAGCATGTGCAAGTGGAAATTCCGCTGTGCGATGTTTACAAGGATGGCCAAGACGTGGTCGATGCCGCCAAGGCTTCTGGCAAAGTGGCTATGTGCGGCCATACACGTCGCTTCAATCCTTCGCATCAATACGTCAATCAAAAAATCAAAGCGGGGCAGTTCAATATTCAGCAGATGGATGTGCAAACCTATTTCTTCCGCCGCACCAATATGAATGCCCTAGGCCAAGCCCGTAGTTGGACAGATCATCTGCTTTGGCACCATGCAGCGCATACGGTGGATCTCTTTGCCTACCAAGCGGGAAGCCTGATCGTGAAAGCCAACGCGATTCAAGGCCCGATCCATCCCACTTTAGGCATCGCGATGGACATGAGCATCCAACTCCAAGCCGCCAATGGTGCAATTTGCACACTTTCCTTAAGCTTCAACAATGACGGCCCGCTAGGCACCTTCTTCCGTTACATCGGCGACAACGCCACCTATCTTGCTCGCTATGACGATTTGTACAGCGGCAAAGAAGAAAAAATCGACGTGAGCAAAGTGGCAGTGAGCATGAACGGCATCGAGCTGCAAGACCGCGAATTCATCGCCGCCATTCGAGAAGGCCGTGAGCCGAATGGCTCGGTGGCGCAGGTGTTGCCTTGTTATCAAATCTTGCACAAGTTGGAGCAACAATTTGCTTGAATGCGATCATCGCAATCACTATTAATTAAATAGCACTCAGCGCATATTCTATAACGGCTAAATGCCATATTTGCTTATAATTTCGATATGAATAAACGTCAACTTGGTATATTTGCAGTGCAGCCCATTGGCTTGGGTTGCATGAACTTAGATCACGCCTACGGGCCATCCGTTTCCGCAGAGCAGGGCGAGCGGGTGTTGCTTGGTGCACTCGATGCGGGCTATGATTTTTTGGATACAGCCACGCTGTATGGTGGTGGCAAGAATGAAACACGTCTTGGCGAAGTGCTGAAAAAGCATCGCCATCGCTTTACGCTGGCCAGCAAATGCGCGATGGCGATCATTCCAGTTGATGGCAAGCCTACGCGCGTGATCGACGGACGGCCTGAGACGGTCAAGCGCCAGGTTGAGGACAGTCTGCGCCGCCTGCAAACTGATGTGATTGATTTGTATTACATGCACCGTTGGGACAAAAAAGTACCGATTGAAGACAGCGTGGGCGCTTTGAGCGATATGGTGCGCAAAGGGCATATTCGTGCGATTGGCCTGTCTGAGGTGGGCGCGGCTACGTTGCGCAAGGCGCATGCCGTACACCCGATTGCCGCCCTACAAAGCGAATACAGCCTGTGGACACGCGATCCTGAAATTGCAGTGCTGCAAGATTGCAAAGAGCTGGGTGTGGGCTTTGTGGCTTTCAGCTCGGTAGCTCGTAAGTTTTTCGGCGGTTTGACGGATGTAAACACGCTGGATGCGAAAGATATTCGCCGCACGATGAGCCGTTTTCAGGGCGAGAATTTACAAAAAAATCTGGCGCTGCTGCCGCCCGTGGAAGCCATGGCCAAAGACTTGGGGCTGACCGTGGCGCAGCTCGCTCTCGCCTGGGTGCTCGCGCAAGGCGATCACATCGTCTCCATTCCCGGCACCACGAATCCACAGCATGTGCTTGATAACTTTGCCGCGAAGGACATCACTTTGAGCGCCACGCAAATCGAGCAGCTCAACCAAATGATCAACCGCCATAACGTAAGCGGTGCGCGCTATGACGCGCAATCGCAATCGGAAGTCGATACGGAATGCTATTGATTCAATAGCATTCTGCGCTTGTTCTATAAGGGCGAGAGGCCTAAAATACTCTCAAAAATGTTTTTTGAATATGCTGTTTACCTCACCAACAGCACAGGCACATCGCTATGCGAAAGCACGCGCTGCGCCACCGAGCCCATTAGCATGCGCCCGAGCACACCGTGGCCATGCGTGCCCATCACGATCAGATGGGCTTTTTCTGCTTTGGCTGCTTTAACGATCTCCATCGCCGGATTGCCAACAAGCCAATTGGCTTCATAGCTCACCGGGTGGCGATCTAGGAACTTGCGGATCGGTTGCAGCACTTTCTCTGCTTCTAGACGTTGATATTCATCCACGATCTCTCGCCCCACGGCGGATCTGGCTCGGGGCGGTATCGTCATCTGCACATGCAAGATATGCAGTGTGTGTGGCGCTCCAGCCAAACCTTGTTCATTGACCAAGAAAGCTAAAGCCTTTTTCGTGTAACTGCTGCCATCGACGGCGACCAATATTTTCATGGCGTTCACCTTAAAACAAGAACTGGAATATGCGAATGCGTGAGCACGTCCAGCGTCTCGCTGCCCAGCAACACGCGGCTGATCCCTTTGCGGCCATGTGAGGCCATCACGACCAGATCGCATTTGTATTTTTTGGCTGCTCGGATAATGCTCTCTGCGACATTGCCCTTGCCCGTGACGGCCTTGGCCTTCACGCTGTGGCGGTGTGCCTCTTCTTGGATAGCATCTACAAGCAGTTGCGCTTGTTGATGCCATTCTTTTTCGATGCGACCGACTTCGCTTGCCGTTAAAACAACAGCGCCTTCAAAGTACATGCTGGGATAGCGCGGCACAGTCGTAAATGCCACGACTTCGGCATCCAGCGCAACAGCCAGTGAGATGCCGCTGGCGACGGCTTTTTCGGAGAGTTTGCCGCCGTCGGTGGCAATCAAAATACGTTGGTACATGTGAGACTCCTTGAAAGTAGAGCCCCAAGCTTAGGCAACGCTTGTCCAGTTCGTATTGATCTAGATCAAGCGGCTTGCATTCTTTGAGCGCTGCGAGGCCTGATCATGGGAGGCGTTGCCAAAGGTGCTCTCGTGAGAGGATGGTTTTTGTCATCACTGTCTTCTGCATACTGAACCAATTGATGCAGGGCAGGCAAATTGAGGATGCGCACCTCCTTGAGCTGTAAGCTGATCAGGCCATTTCGCACAAGTTTGCTCAAGCTGCGGCTAACGGTCTCAAGAGTGAGGCCAAGATAGCTGCCGATCTCCTCGCGGGTCATGCGTAGATGCAGCGCATCGCCAGATTGCCCACGCGCATGAAGGCGTTCCAGGAGATGGAGTAAAAAGCTTGCTATGCGCCCCTCTGCTCGCATACTGCCTAGCATGAAAAACAAATCATGATCGCGCACAATTTCGCGGCTCATGATTTTTTGCACATGACGCTGAAGCTCAGGGATGGTTTGGCCCAAAGCATTTAGTTCATCCATGTGTAGCACGCAAACGTCAGAATCTTCCAGAGCAACGGCAGTGCAGACGTAGTGCGACGCGCCAATGCCGTCTAGCCCCATCAGCTCGCCCGACATATAAAAACCCGATACCTGCTCGCGGCCATTTGCTGTGTTGACAATCGTTTTGAAAAATCCTGTGCGCACCACATACAGTGATTTGAAAGTAGCCGATGCACGAAATAAAACGTCACCTCGCAACACCTTGACGCGTGTACTCACCATGTGATCAATCAAGGCCATTTTCTGCGAATTGAGCCCCATCGGCATACAGATATTGCGCAACCTACAGGAGGTGCAATTGGTGGTGGTGGTCGTAGGCGGGCGCATCGTGGAAGCTCTTGGGCTAGCATACGCCTAGGTGACGCAAAGTACAAGTTGCGTGCTGTAGGAGATCAAGCCGTCAGCTCTTCCATCAACCACTGCTTGAAGCTCACCAGCGGTACCATTTGCGCTCTGGATTCGGGGTAACAAAGGTAATAGCCGCTGTCGTCAAGGTAGCCATCATCCAATGGCGCAGAGACGAGGCCTGCGGCCACATCGTCTTGCACCAAGCAGCGCGGCACCAGCGCCAAGCCCATGCCCGCCATCACGGCGCGGATCAGGCTGTGGAATTGATCAAGCTGCGGGCCCGCGAGCGGGTTGGCGCTTTTCACGCCATGCGCCTCACACCAGTGCGCCCAAGCTTGCGGCACGCTGATGTGTTGAAGCAAAGTGAATTTGCTGATGTCTTGCGGTTTTTTCAGCATCGGTTTGGATTTGGGTGAGGGCGGTGCAATCAGCATCACTTCACGTCCGGTTAAATACGCCGCCGTTGCGCCCGGCCAGTGGCCTTGGCCAAACAAAATCGAGCAATCCAGATCGGCGCGATCAAAGGTGTAGCCCTGCGCAAAGGGCACAAAATGCAGCGCAATCTGTGGATGTTTTTTTTGAAAATCGGGCAAACGCGGAATCAGCCATTTCGCGGCAAACGTGGGCAAGCAAGAGATGTGAAGCGCGCCGCCGCCATCGCCGCTGGTGATCACATCCAGCGTAGCGGCTTCAAGCTGGCTCAAGATCGCTTGCACAGCTTGCGCGTAGCGCTGCCCCGCAGGCGTGAGCACGAGGCGCTTGCGCACGCGCTCAAACAGTGCCACGCCCAAGCTGCCTTCAAGTTCCAAAATTTGCTTGCTCACTGCGCTTTGCGTCAGATGCAGGGCTTCGGCGGCGCGGGAGATGCTGCTTTGGCGCACCGTCATCACAAAAGCGCGTAGCAAATGCGTGGGGGGATGGAGCTTGCGCAGGGTCATGCGGAGATATTGCCGCAGACGCGCCCCAAGGCGACTAGGGTTAACCAGTAAATCTTCAGTCCAAACGAGAATGTTGTAGAGAAAAGTTTTCGCTTTTCATTTATCTGATGCCAATGAAGAATCCAACCATTGCAACAAACCGATGGTGAATATGATGAAGCGTAGGCATATACTTAATTTCGCAGCAGGCTCAGCAGTCAGCTTGGGGCTGGGCCCTTTGATGGCGCAGGCCAAGTCATTGCGCTTGATCGTTCCCTTTCCGCCTGGCGGTGCAACTGACATCACTGCGCGTGCTTTGCAAGAACCTTTAGGCAAGGCTTTGGGGCTCACAGTGATTGTGGACAACAAAGCCGGCGCTGGTGGCTCGATTGGCATGGGCGAGCTGGCCAAGGCAGCGCCCGATGGCCTCACGCTGGGCATGGCCACGCTCTCCACGCATGGCGTGAACCCAGCGGTGTATAAAAAACTGCCTTATGACCCGATCAAAGATTTCGCACCGGTAACAGAGTTGGTCAAAGCACCTGGTGTGTTGGTGGTCAATAGCAAGCTGCCGGTGAACAATTTTGATGAGTTCGTCAAATACCTCAAGGCCAATCCGGGGAAGGTGAGCTATGCGTCAGCCGGCAATGGCACGATTGGCCATATGTGGGCTGAGCTGTTCAAGAGTACGACCAATACCTTCATGGTGCATATTCCGTATCGCGGTGCAGGGCCTGCTTTGAACGATTTGATGGGCGGGCAGGTGCAGGTGTATTTTGATCAGGTGGCTTCTTCGCTGCCGCATATTCAGGGCGGCAGGGTGAAGGCGCTGGCGGTGTCTTGGCCTTCGCGGCTGGAGGTGTTGAAAGATGTGCCAACCTATGCTGAGAAGAGCTTGTTTTCTAACAACGACGCTTCATGGTTTGGCCTGCTCGCGCCTGCGGGCGCGTCAGAGCCAACTGTGAGCCGGATCCATCAAGCGGTGGTGGCTTCGCTCAAAGATACCGCGCTGGTGGATAAGCTCAAAGGCCAAGGTTTGTTTGCATCTGGCACGAAACCGCTGGAATTTGCCACGCAAATCAAGAAAGAAATCGACAAAATGCAGCGTATTGCTAAGTTTGCGAAAATCAGTTTGGACTAAGATTGGCTCTATGCATTTTGTGACTTCGCACGGGGGCAGCTCGCCCCTAGTGCTTGATTCGCCGCACAGCGGCACTTTTTACCCGCCCGATTTCGGCTTTGCCTGCGATCTGGCATCGCTGCGCCGGGCGGAAGATACACATGTGGAAAAACTGTATGCCTTTGCAGGCGAGCTTGGCTGCGCTTGGATCGAGGCACATTTTCCGCGCAGTTATTTGGATGCCAACCGCAATCTCACCGAGGTGGACCCGGACATGCTCTCAGGCAGCTGGCCACATGCGGTGGAGATGAGCGACAGTGCAGTGCTTTCCAAGCGGCGTCTGGGCAAAGGCTTGATTTGGCGGGCGACGGATGATGGCGAGCCGTTGTATGCGCGGCAGCTTGGCGTGCAGGAAGTGCAGCAGCGCATTGATCTGTGCTGGAAGCCATATCACGCGGCTGTCAATGCGGCGATTGATGCGGCGCATGCGCGGCATGGCTATTCCATCCATATCAACTGCCACAGCATGCCGGAAGTGGCGGGCAGCCATGCAACAGATTTTCCGGGTGAAAAACATGCGGATTTTGTACTCGGTAACCGCGACCATAGCACATCGAGCGAAGCGGTTTTACTCTTCATTCAAGAGCAGCTTGGCAGACAAGGCTATAGCGTAGCCCTCAATTATCCTTATAAAGGTGTGGAGCTGGTGCGCCGCTATGGCGAGCCTGCCAAGCATCGGCACAGCGTGCAGATTGAGATCAACCGGGCGCTTTACATGAATGAAAAAACGCTGGAGATTCAGGACGGTTTTGCGCCTTTGCGAGAGAACTTAAAGCAGCTCGTGCTTGCGCTGCAAAGCTTTGATCCGAGGTGAATGATGGACAAGATAGATACCGTCGTTATCGGCGCAGGAGTGGTGGGCTTGGCCGTGGCGCGCGCTTTGGCGCTGGCTGGCCGCGAGGTGATGGTGATGGAACGCGAGGTGGCGATTGGCCAGGGTGTGAGCTCGCGTAACAGTGAAGTGGTGCACGCTGGGCTCTATTACCCAACGGGTTCGCTCAAAGCCCGGCTCTGTTTGCGTGGCAAAGAGATGCTGTATGCCTATTGCGCAGAGCGTGGTTTGCCGATTCAACGATGCGGCAAATTGATTGTGGCGACCGATCCTTCGCAATTGACCAAACTGGCCAGCATTGAGGCGCAGGCGGTAGCCAATGGCGTTCCTGTGCAGCGCCTTTCGCGCGAAGAGGCCCGAGCCTTGGAGCCGCAGCTCGAATGCATTGCCGCGCTGCTTTCACCCACCACAGGCATCGTGAGCAGCCATGATGTAATGACTTCGCTGCAAGGCGATTTGGAAAACGCAGGTGGCATGATTGCTTTGGCGACGGAGGTGACGCAAATCACGTTTTCTAAGCAAAATAGCCGTTTCCCCGTTATATTATCTGCGCAGAGTGCTATTAAAAAAGGAGCACATGCAAACCTCGATGCAGAGCGAATCGAGATCGCTTGCCAGCAGATCATCAACGCTGCGGGCTTGTATGCACCGCTCGTTGCGCGCCGCATGCAAGGCTTAGAGGCGCAGCATATTCCGCAAGACCACTATGCCAAAGGCAACTATTACAGCCTGAGTGGCAAAGCGCCTTTTAAGCATTTGATTTACCCCGTTCCCGAGGCGGCTGGCTTGGGCGTGCATTTGACGATTGATCTTGGAGGCCAAGCAAAATTCGGCCCCGATGTGCAATGGCTTGACGACATCAGCGATCCTGACCAAATTGACTACAGCGTCGATCCGCGCCGCGCAGATGCGTTTTACGCCGAGGTGCGCAAGTATTGGCCGGGTTTGCAAGATGGGCAGCTTGCGCCCAGCTACAGCGGCGTGCGCCCGAAGATTGTGGGCCCCGGTCTGGCAGCAGCAGATTTCATGATTCAAGGCGAGGCTGTTCACGGCCTGCCGGGCTTGGTGAACCTCTTTGGCATTGAATCTCCGGGCTTGACGAGCAGCTTGGCGATTGCTGAGTATGTGAAGGATGTGCTACTAAAGTAATAGCAAACTATGCTAATTTGACAACGGCAATCAGCCTATTTTCCTTATAAATCACGCTTCCCGACGCAGCGCGGGAAAGAGAATCACATCACGGATGCTGGGGCTGTTGGTCAGCAGCATCATCAAGCGGTCAATGCCGATGCCGCAGCCGCCCGTGGGCGGCATGCCGTATTCCAGAGCGCGGACGAAATCTTGGTCGTAAAACATGGCTTCATCATCGCCAGCTTCTTTGGCATTGACTTGGTGCTGAAAGCGGGCGGCTTGTTCTTGGGCATCGTTCAGCTCGGAAAAGCCGTTACCAAACTCGCGGCCTGTGATGTAGAGCTCGAAGCGCTCGGTGATCGATGGGTCGGTGTCACTTGCGCGGGCTAGCGGCGAGATTTCGGTCGGGTGATTGCAGATGAAGGTCGGGTCGATGAGTTTTTCTTCGACAACTTCTTCAAAATACATCACTTGCAAGCTGGCGATGCTGCGTGTGGATAGCTTGTCTTCCAGCTCTTTCTTGCCGAGTTTGCGCAGGGCATTGGTGAGCCATTCGCGGCTGTCTGCGCCTTGTTCACCTGCTTCTGTGTGCTTGATAATCGCGTCGCGAATTGACAGCCTGGCGAAGGGCTTGGCCAGATCGATGCTGTGATCTACAGCGCCGAGCTTGTAAGGCAAGGTGGTGCTGCCAGTGACTTTAAAGGCAACATCGCGGATGAGGCTTTCAGTGAAATCCATCAAATCATTGTGATTCCAATAGGCCGCGTAAAACTCCATCATGGTGAATTCTGGGTTGTGGCGCACCGAGATGCCTTCGTTGCGGAAGTTGCGGTTGATCTCAAACACGCGCTCAAAACCGCCAACGACTAAGCGCTTCAAATACAACTCAGGTGCGATACGCAGAAACATTTCTTGATCGAGTGCGTTGTGATGCGTGGTGAAAGGCTTGGCATTCGCACCGCCGGGAATCGGGTGCAGCATCGGCGTTTCGACTTCGAGAAAACCATGCTCCATCATGAAATTGCGGATACTGCTCACGCCCTTGCTGCGCGCACGAAAGCGCTCGCGCGCCACCTCGTCGGTGATCAGATCGACATAACGCTGGCGATACTTCACCTCTTGATCGGCGATGCCGTGGAATTTATCCGGCAAGGGGCGCAGGCTTTTGGTGAGCATGGTGATTTGGGTGACCAACACTGACAGCTCACCCGTCTTCGTTTTGAAAAGCTTGCCTTCCGCGCCAATGATGTCGCCCAAATCCCAATGCTTGAAGGCTTCGTAATCCGCTTCGCCGATGTTGTCTTTGCTCACATAAAGCTGAATGCGGCTGGGGTTGTCCACCGTGATGCCTTCGCTCACCACGGAGCTTGAGCCATCTTGCACTGTGGCAAAGCTGGCCTTGCCCATCACGCGCTTGAGCATCATGCGGCCTGCCACGACCACTGGAATGCTTGCGCCGTCGCTACCGGGCATGTCTTGCTTGTCGTATTCCAAATGCAGATCAAAGGCTTTGTGCTGTGGTTTGAACTGATTGGGGAAGGCAATGCCTTGGCTGCGGATGACTTCGAGTTTGATGCGGCGCTCGGCGATGAGTTGGTTTTCGTCGAGAGCGGTTGTGGGTGTTGCAGCTGCGGCTACAGGGGATGTGTTGTTTGGTGCGCTCATGGTGGGGCTGGTGTAGCATGCCGCACGGTTGCGGCAAAGCTGTCAATTTTAAGCCTTGGGCAGGGGGAAGCAGCCTAGTGGGTGGCGTGCTGCAAGAAGTGGTCAGCAGTTAGTTGCAAACTCTGCTGCAGCATTATGGGCGGCTTCCAGCCTAGGAGTTGGGTTGCGGGGCTTGAATCGACCGTCAAGCTAGCACACAAGCGCTGTGCCATGCTGCCTTTGCCAACCGCTTTCAGGCCGATCTCCAGCAAAACCTGCGGCAAGGGCAGCAGCCGGGCGGGGCGGTTCAATGCTTTGCCTAAGCCGCGTAGCAATTCAGTGGTGCTCAGGTCTTGCTGATCGCTGATCATGAAGGTCTGATTCGCCGCCTTCGGATGCGTCAGGCAGAGCGCGATGAAATCCACCAAATTAGGCAACGCCACCAAGCTGCGTTGATTGTGAATGACACCCAGCGGCAAAGGGATGCCTTTGTGAAGCCAGCGCATCATCGTCAAGAAATTTGCCTTCACACCGGGGCCATAGACCAAGGGCGGGCGAATGATCACCACTTCCATGCCAGTCTTGGCAGCGATTTCGCGCAAGCCCTGCTCGGCCTCCCATTTGCTGATGCCATACGGGTCTTGTGGGGCGGCTTGGGTAGCGGTGAAAGGCTGGCCGGACAAGGTGAATTCGCCGTTGACTTTGACGGAACTTAAAAAAATAAAGCGCTTCACGCCAGCATCTGCGGCTGCTTGAGCCAGCGCCAGCGTGGCTTGGCAGTTGACCTGGCGATAGGCCGCCAAAGGCTCGCTCGCCGTCTCGCGCACCTGATGCACTCTCGCAGCGCAATGAATCACGGCATCCAAGCCTGCCAAATGGCTTTGAAACCCAGAAATTTTAGTGAAATCAGCCTCTAGCCCTTGTATATTATGCGCAGAATGCTCATTAATTGATAGCGTCTTCAAATCACGAACAAGCGCCGTGACTAGATTCTGCTGCGCTGCCAGATGCACACACAGCGCTTGCCCGACAAAGCCGTTGGCGCCTGTGATGAGCAGTTTCATGGCTCAGAGCCCTGGGCTTGTCGCACTGCTTGCTCGTAGACGGCCAAGGTCTTGCCGCGCAGGGCTTCCAAAGAGAATTCTTGCTGAGCACGCAGCAAAGCCTGTTGGCCTAGTCTTTGGCGCAGATCTGCATCTGCCAGTAGTTTGCTTAGCGCGGCAGCAAGCTCATCGACGCTGCTTGGCGTGACGGTAAAACCCGTGATGCCATCTTGGTTGACAAAATCCACGCCATTGTTCAGGCGCGTGCTCACCACCGGCTTAGCGCAGGCAAAAGCCTCCACCTGCACAATGCCAAATGCTTCGGCTTGGTTCACCGCAGGCAGGCAAAACACATCGCAAGCTTGGAAATAAGCCGGTAAATCGGCATCACTGATCTTGCCCACAAAATGAATTCTCGCCTTGGCCGAGCTTTGCGCCGCCATGGCTTTCCACTCTGCTGTTAAAGGCCCTTCACCGCCGATGATGAGTTGCGTATCAGGCGCCAACTGCGCCATGGCGTTGATCAGAATATCAAAACCTTTGTAATGCACATGGCGGCCAAGGGCGAAGATGACTTGACCAGAAAACTGCGCGCGCAATGACTGCGCTAAGGCGTGGGGCACAGCGTAATGCGCTAGATCAAAGCCGAAAGGCACGACATGCAGTTTGTCTTGCAGATGCGGTGCGGGTAATTCAGCAGAGCTTTTGATGTGGGCTGGCGTGGCCGCAATGATGCCTTTGGCATGGCGCAAAGCCGCATTCTGGAAGGGGCGATAGCCGAGCAAAAGAAGTTTTTGGCGAACAATGTCTGCATGCCAAGTGATCACGCGCGGCACATGCGCGGGAATCGCCCAAGAAGCCACATGCGACATCGGATCGGGAAAATGCAGATGCACCAGATCAAAAGGTTTCTCGCGATGCAATCGACGGGCTTTGGCGATCAATTGAGGTGAAATGGCCAATGAGCCATCCACATTCCAGCTTGGCGTGCGGATCAGCGGGAAACCGTGTAATTGCCCCTCAAAGCCTGTTGAGTCTCGGCTTGGCACCAGATGCACATACTCAACTTCGCCTTTCATGGCTCGAAACAAATGATCCACATGCGTTTGCATCCCGCCGGGGACATCATCGAAAAAGCGACCAAAACAGAGAACGCGGAGCATAAATTTGATTTTGAAACGAAGCTTATGGTAGCATCTGTTCAACACATGAACACATCCGCCCTCGAAACCGATCTGCGCACCTTGCAACTGCTAGCGCATCAGCCTAAACTCAATCAACGCGAGCTTGCTGGAGAGCTGGGTGTGAGCCTAGGCAAAGTCAATTACTGCCTTAAAGCCCTGCTCGCGAAAGGTTTCCTTAAGGCGCAAAACTTCAAAAACAGCAAAAACAAACTGGCTTACGCATACGTGCTGACTCCAGCAGGTATTGCAGCGCGGGCAGAGCTGACGGCTGAGTTTTTACAGGTGAAGTTGCTTGAGTATGAGCGTTTGACTGCACAAATCGCCGTTTTGAAGGAACAGGCGCTGATTGAAAGCGGTAATGCCCATTCATTTGGGAGCAAGTCGTGATCAAAGTCGTTCCCGTCATCCTCTGCGGAGGTTCAGGTACTCGCCTGTGGCCACTCTCCCGTGCGGGTTTCCCGAAGCAGTTTTTGGTACTGACTGGAGTGCACAGCCTGTTTCAGTTGGCAGCAAAGCGTTTACGTGCGTTGGCCAGCGAACGAATTCAGATCAACGCGAGCCTGATCGTCACAAACGAGGAGCACCGCTTCCTAGCATTGGAGCAATTGCGTGAACTTCAGCAAGGGGCATCTACATTTCTCCTGGAGCCCAGTGCGCGAAACACGGCCGCAGCGTTAACTTTGGCCGCGTTAGAGGCTGTTGCTGATGGCCAAGACCCGATTTTGGTGACAAGCCCATCGGATCAACATATCGGTGACGAGGCGGGGTACGCCAAGAGTTTGCGACAAGCCATTGAGGTGGCTTCCACAGATTCTGTGGCTATCTTGGGCATCACTCCAGATCGCGCAGAGACGGGCTATGGCTATATTCAATTCGCCAAGAGTGCTGATGATCTAGGTGCGCATCAGGTGCTTCAATTTGTAGAAAAGCCGCAGGCTCATATTGCGCAGCAATACCTCGCTAGCGGAGATTACAGTTGGAACAGTGGCATGTTTGTTCTCAAGGCGAGTATTTGGCTCAAGGCACTTGGGCAATTCCGTCCCGATATTTTGCAAGCATGCGAGAAGGCGTGGGAAAGTCAAATACGAGATTCTTTGCACAGCGAGATAGAATTTGTTCGTCCGGATGCTGCTGCATTCGCAAAAGTGCCATCAGAATCTGTTGACTATGCCGTCATGGAGAAATGTCCGGGTTCAGCTTTTTCAATCCGCATGGTTGATTTACAGGCACGTTGGAGTGATGTCGGTGCTTGGGATGCTGTATGGCAGGTCGGCCAAACAGATTCGCTGGGCAATGTTTGTCATGGCGATGTGTTGCTCGACGGTAGCCAAGATAATTTCATTCATGCCAGCAGTCGGTTGGTCGGTGCTGTGGGTGTTAAAGACTTGGCAATCGTAGAAACCGCCGATGCCGTACTGGTTTGCCAAAAATCTAGCAGCCAGAACGTAAAAAACATTGTTGCGCAGCTACAAAAATCAGGGCGCAACGAATCAAGTCTGCACCGAAAAGTCCATCGCCCTTGGGGCTGGTATGACAGCATTGATGAAGGCGAGCGCTTCAAAGTCAAGAGGATTAATGTCAAGCCGGGTGCTTCATTGAGTTTGCAAAAGCACGCAATGCGTGCGGAGCATTGGATCATCGTTAAAGGGACTGCGGAGGTCACATGTGATGAAAAAGTCATTGTCCTTAAAGAAAACCAGTCTACTTATATCCCTCTGGGTTCAGTCCATCGGCTAGCAAATCGTACAGAAACTGAGCTCGAAATTATCGAGGTGCAGTCTGGCAGCTATTTAGGCGAAGATGACATCATCCGACTTGAAGATACTTATGGAAGAAGTTGAAGTATGAGTAAAAGAAAAGTAGCTCTGATTACTGGCGTGACAGGTCAGGACGGATCTTATTTGGCAGAAATGCTATTGGACAAGGGTTATGAGGTGCACGGCATCAAGCGGCGCACGTCATTGTTCAATACACAGCGAATCGATCATTTGTTTAAAGACCCTCATGAATCTGATGTTCGAATGATCCTTCACCATGGGGATATGACTGATTCATCCTCATTGCTGCGTATCATTCAGCAATCTCAGCCCGATGAGATATATAACCTTGCTGCTCAATCACATGTGGCGGTGAGTTTTGAGGAACCTGAATACACAGCTAACTCCGATGCTATGGGGACACTTCGCCTTCTTGAGGCTATCCGCATCCTAGGTTTGGAAAAAAAGACACGCTTTTATCAAGCGAGTACATCAGAGTTGTATGGGCTGGTGCAAGAAACTCCACAGCGCGAAACGACACCTTTCTATCCGCGTAGCCCGTATGCTGTAGCAAAACTCTACGGCTACTGGATCACAGTTAACTACCGTGAGGCATACGGCATCTATGCATGTAATGGCATTCTTTTTAATCACGAATCTCCGGTTCGTGGAGAAACCTTCGTGACCCGAAAAATCACTCGTGCATTGGCGCGCATCAAACTCGGCACGCAAGACTGTCTTTATTTAGGTAATATGGATGCGAAGCGGGACTGGGGGCATGCCAAGGATTATGTAGAGGCCATGTGGCTCATGTTGCAGCAAGAAACACCCGAAGATTTAGTGATTGCAACCGGTGTGCAGTACAGCGTGCGCCAGTTCGTCGAAGCGGCAAGTGATCATCTCGGCATGAAGATTCGTTGGCAAGGCGCTGGTATTGAAGAGAAAGGTATCGATGAAACCACGGGCAACGTGATTGTGGCTATCGATTCTCGCTATTTCCGACCTGCTGAAGTGGAGACATTGCTAGGTGATGCCAGCAAAGCCAAAGCCAAACTGGGCTGGACACCTCGAACGAGCTTCGCCGAATTGGTGACTAGCATGGCGCAATCTGATCTTGAAGATGCTCAAGCCGAAATGGTGAAAGCCAAGGCGATGAAATGAAAGCAAAGACGCGTGTTTTACTGACGGGTGGACGCGGAATGGTCGGGAGTAATATCCTTGAGCATCCGCTTGCAAGAGATTTTGAAATTCTCGCCCCATCCAGTAAAGACTTGGATCTGGCCAATTATCAGACAACCTTGGATTGGATGCAACGATATCAACCCACAATAGTCATACACAGCGCAGGCTTGGTCGGTGGGATACAGGCAAACATGGCTCGGCCTGTCGATTTCTTGGTTGTCAACACGGATCTGGCGCGAAATGTGATCTTGGCAAGCAGACAGGCTGGCATTCCTCGACTTCTCAATCTTGCTAGCTCGTGTATGTATCCGCGTGACGCGGATACCAGCTTGGCTGAAGACATGATCCTGAAAGGTGAGCTAGAGCCGACCAATGAAGGCTACGCTATCGCCAAGGTGTATGCAACTAGGCTGTGTGAATATGTTCACCGCGAATCTCCCCACCTTCATTACAAAAGCTTGGTGCCTTGTAATTTGTATGGAAGACACGACAAATTTTCCCCTAAGAATTCACATCTGATTCCCGCCATCATTCATAAAATGCATTTGGCAAAATTGGCTGCCAACGAGACTGTGGATATTTGGGGCGATGGCACTGCTAGGCGAGAATTCATGTATGCCGGAGATCTGGCTGAAGCTGTTTTGCGTGCGTTAACAAACTTCGAAGCATTGCCAAATGTTATGAACGTAGGTCTAGGGCACGACTACACGGTAAGTGAATATTACGAGGCAGCAGCAAATGTCATTGGTTGGAAAGGACGATTCGTTTTTGACACTAGCAAACCAGTTGGCATGAAACGCAAGTTGACCAATGTTTCCAAACTATCTTCATGGGGCTGGAAAGCGCCAACAAGTCTTGAAGATGGACTTAGAAACGCATACGATTATTACTTGAAGGAATGGCAAGAATGAGCCCAGTTAAATTTCCCTTAGCAACTACAACATGGGATGAAGCTGAATATGCAGCAATGCAACGCGTTATCGCTTCAGGCATGTTTACCATGGGTAAGGAAGTCGCAGCTTTTGAAAAAGATTTTGCAAGCTATATAGGTAGCCAGCATGCTGTCATGGTTAGTTCTGGATCAACAGCTAACTTACTGATGGTCGCTGCGCTTTTTTATACAAAAAACAATCCACTGCAGCGCGGAGATGAGGTGATCGTTCCCGCTGTGTCGTGGAGTACAACCTATTTCCCGCTCCATCAATACGGACTGAAGTTGAAGTTCGTTGACATTGATCTTGAAACGCTTAATTTTGATCTTGGTCAATTGGCTACTGCAATAACAGACAAGACCCGGTTGATCATGGCCGTCAATCTGCTTGGAAATCCGAATGATTTTGATCGGATCACCGCCTTAACTGCTGGTAAAAATATTCGGTTGATTGAAGACAACTGCGAGTCTTTGGGTGCGAGCTTTGGTGGAAAAATGGCAGGTACATTTGGTGTGATGGGTAGTTTCAGCTCATTCTTTTCCCATCACATCTCTACGATGGAAGGGGGCGTAGTCGTCACAGATGACGAAGAGTTGCATCACATTTTGTTGTGTATGCGCGCACATGGCTGGACGCGCAATCTGCCCAAGTTCAACCATGTTTGCGGTGAAAAGAGCGATGATCCGTTCAAAGAGGCGTTCCGCTTCGTGTTGCCCGGCTATAACGTGCGGCCTTTAGAGCTGTCTGGTGCAATTGGTGTTGAGCAAATTAAGAAGCTGCCTAAGTTGATTAGCGCTAGGAGGGAGAATGGGAAACTATTACAAGAAAAACTTGGGCAGCAGTCAAAAATTATGATCCAGCGTGAAATCGGCGCAAGTAGTTGGTTTGGCTTCAGTTTAGTGATTCGTCCCGGTGTAGATTTGACTAGGGAGATGCTGCTGACTTGCTTGGAAAGTCAAGGCTTTGAGTGCAGACCCATCGTCGCAGGGAATTTTGCGAAAAATGAAGTGATCAAGTATTTTGATGCTGAAATCCATGGAAGACTACCGAATGCCGAGCACATCGATATCTCTGGACTGTTTGTTGGAAATCATCACTATTCAGTCAAACACTGTATTGACGCTTTGCATCATGTGAGTCAATCACTCCAGTAAGGAATTTGAACTTGAATCGTCGTGCCAGCTTAGTTGTTCCATGGATCAGAAACAACCAAATATTTGAATTAAATAATCCTTTGAATCGGGATAATTGTTTTTTACCCTACGCAATGTTGAAGGACGAATTTTATAACGAAGGCATTGAGCTTAATACCTCGGATTTGAACCTTGGGCAATCAGTAGCTTTTGAGTTGCATATGGATGCAAGAGGAACTAACTTACCTAGAGAGCAGTGCTATTTGATTCAGTTTGAAACCCCTTTGATACATTTGGCCAACGGGGATCCCTTGTTGTTTAAACGATTCAAACGAATTTTTACTTGGGACGATGACCGCGTCGATGGTCAGCAATGGATCAAGTTGAACATGCCAAATTGCTTAGCGCCTTATAAACCTGATGGGTATGAAAATAGGCTCAAGCTTTGCTGCATGATTGCAGGTAACAAAGCAAGTGCAGTTGCCGATGATCGTGAACTGTACAGTGAGCGTGTTACTGCAATTCGGTGGTTTGAAAGTAATGCATTGACTAGTTTTTCTCTTTACGGAACGGATTGGCATGTGCCGGCAAAGAGAGCCGGTACTCTTGGGCGAATAGAAGCAAAAGTATATAAGTTGATATCTTCTTTTGGAGGAGTTTCCTTCGATGCTTTTCCTAGTTATCAAGGGAAAGTGGCCAATAAGTCTGACGTTTTGAGCAAGCATTGCTTTGCGATTTGTTATGAAAATGCTAAAGGATTTTCAGGCTATATCACGGAAAAAATCTTTGATTGTTTTTTAGCCGGTTGCGTGCCGGTTTATTGGGGTGCAGACAATATTTGCACCCACATACCTGCTGAATGTTTTATTGATAGGCGCGATTTTAAGGATTACCATCAACTTTTCTCCTACATGTCGAATATGCCCGAATCAAGATTCCTGCATTACCAAGAAGCAATAGCACAGTTTTTATCTAGTGCTGCTTCGTACGCATTTACAGCACAAGAATTTGTGAAGACTATTGTTACCACAGCTAAAAAAGACTTCAATGAACAAAAGTGAATTGCTAACTTTGACGGCCTGCCGATCAATCGCGGCAGTTGCCACAATATTGAACGTTAGCTTAGCTACCCGCGTTCTCGGTTCTGCTGAATACGGGATGCTTGGCTGGGTTCTTGCTTTTCACGGACTGTGTGCATTGTTACTAATTGGACCACTTGGGCAGTATTTCAATCGTCACATCAATACATGGTGGCTAGATGGACGATTTTTCCAGAAGCTGGCTTCATTTGCCAGATATGTAGTCACTATTTCTCTGATAGCCTCGGCAATACTGCTTTCTGTGTCTTGGATTCAGAATAAGGATATTCAAGTGGTTTTGTTGGTGTTACTCACATGGATGGTGGGCGCTACAAGTGCAAATGCGACAATAATTTTTTCTTTGAATACATTGGGTTGGCATAAAGAATCGGCGGTTTTGATGGCTTTGACGGCGATCTCCTCTTTACTAATTTCTTGGTTACTATCTTTGGTGTGGCCGAATGCGCAAGCTTGGTTATTCGGTCAAGCCAGCGGGCTTACTCTGTCTGCGTTTATTGGCTATAAATTTTTGGTGCAACGACGACTCGCTTCTACTACCCAATCGATGTCTGGTGAACAACATCATCCTTTATTTTTGAATAGAATGCTAATCAAGGATTTCTTACTCCCAATCAGTGCTTCTGCGGCTTTCATTTGGATACTATGGACGGGTTGGCGTATTGGAATTGAGTCTTTATATGGGATGAGTACGCTTGGGCTAGTTTTAGCAGGATTTATGTTGGCCAGCTACATGTGGGTTATGATTGAAAGCCTATCTCAACAAATTTTGCATCCCTATTTGTTCAAAGCGATTTCGTTAGGTAAGAGCGAGGCAAATTTGGCGTATAACGATTTTGTTAATCTACTGGGGCCCTTTTATCTCTTTTGCGCCGGCTTATTACTGCTTTCTAGTGAAGCAATAGCTACTTTACTTTTAGGTCGAGAGTTTCGTGCCTCGGTGGAATACATTCAGATTGGTATCATTGTGGAAATGTGCCGCGTGATTTCAGGCTTGTTTGCTCATGCAGTTCAAGTAACTGGTAGGGCCTCATCGATTTCTTGGCCATACGCTATTGCAGTAATCGTTCTTGGGTCAGCGTTCCTGTCATCTTGGTTTTTGGATTTAGATATAGCTACCTTATTTGTATTTTTGCAAATTGCAAGCATAGTAGCCGCTTTGTGCATGCTTTCGTTGGTCAGGCGGATGTTGTGTTGTCGATTGGATGAGATCAGATGGTTAGCAGGATTGATGTTTGTCGCACTATGCTTGAGTGCAACAAATTCGGTCCGACTTAACCTTGCCGCTTGGACAGCTCTTGGCTGGCTAGTTTTAATGCTTTTACTTGCCGCCATATTGACCTGGTTTGAGTATCGCAATAATCCTGCTCTCAAGCGGCTGTACAGCATCAAACTAAGTGCAAATGGCAGTTGATTTTTCAATATTTAGATATTAAGGTTGATCATGTTTAAGAGGGCTATTAAGTTCTGGCGTCGTGAAGTTCTTCGAGATCCTTTTTTGCAAACGATAAAAAAATGGTTTCGAGATGATGGAGATAACACGCTTAGATTAGATTACCCACTAAACCCGAGCAGTGTGATTTTTGATGTTGGCGGCTATCGTGGTGATTTTGCAGAGACAATGCGGCAGCTGTACGGATCGCGTATTTTTGTATTTGAGCCGCATCCATTTTTCTATAGCCAGTGTACGAAGCGATTTCTTAATGATCAATCCGTATCAGTTTTGAACTACGGATTGTCTAATCAGAATGGATGGTTCGATATTATTGACTCTGATGATGGCTCTAGTTTTGTGAACGCAACATTGAAGTCCAGTGAAGTTCACAAAGCTGAATTAGTAGATGTGCGAGAGGTTATGTTGAAGTTAAACTTGCAAAAAATTGACCTGCTAAAAATCAATATTGAGGGCGGAGAATACACGTTATTGCCTGCTCTCCTTGACTCAGGTTTGATTAAGAGTATTGAGTACATTCAGGTGCAGTTTCACGATTTCATTCCAAATGCGGTTGCGATGAGAGAGAAAATTCGCTCTGAATTAATGGTAACGCATGAGCAAATGTGGAATTATCCATTTGTGTGGGAAAGTTGGAAACTAAGGGGTATTGACATAGGCAGCTTGAGTAAGTGAAAGTTGTCAATGATAGTTGCTAGAATTACAGGTGGCCTTGGCAATCAAATGTTTCAGTATGCCGCTGGTAAGGCTTTGTCAACAAGGTTGAATGACGATTTTTATTTAGATTTAAGATCGTATAAGAATTATCAACTCCATTCCTATGAGTTGAGAAAAATGCGGATCAGCGCGTATGAAGCGAAATCGTCTCATTTACGTAGATGGCCGAATTATCTTGAATTGCCGAATCGTGGCTTGAATCGGATGGGCATCAAAACTCACTGGTATGTAGAGCCTGCCATGGCATATGATCTCAACTGGTCAACTTTACCTAAAGATAGACTTATTTCTGGGAACTTCCAATCAGAGAAGTACTTTAGTGAAATATCAAATACTTTAAAGAAAGAGTTTCTACCGAAAAATTCCATTTCAAGAGAAAACCTTCTCTTACAACAAAAAATATTGCAATCAGATAGCGTGATGATTCATATACGACGCGGTGATTATGTAACGAACGCCAAGACACTTGAAATTCATGGTGTTTGTGGCTTGGACTACTATACAAATGCGATGGCAATGGTCGAGAGTCACATATCAAAACCTAAATACTTTGTGTTTTCAAATGATCTGATTTGGGCGAAAAAGAATTTAACAAGTCGACATGAATTAAATTTTGTGGATGGCAATGCGTTTGAGCCGGTCGAAGATTTGCGCCTGATGTCCAGCTGTAGACATCATATTATTGCGAATAGTACGTTCAGCTGGTGGGCAGCTTGGCTATCAGACGTTCAAGAATCAATCGTTGTTGCCCCAAAAAAATGGTTTGCGACTGATCGGTACTACACGGGTGATATCGTTCCTAGTAGATGGAGTAGGATTTAAAGAAACTTGGATCCCCACTTTATCCAAGAGTCCCCCCCTTCGGACATGGTCGAGGGAAGGTAAGGTTGTAACTTGCGCAAATCGCCATAGTCGTAACTCAGCTGAGGCAGGCTGAATCGCTTCGGTTGGAAGCTAATTGAGAATTCGTGGCTGCCACGAATCATGGCGCTGGACTGCAAATCAATACCGCACATGACGATGTTGTATGCCAAAAGGCCGGGTGTCCACGACGACAAGTGGCCTCCGCACATGATGCGATGAGGATCGGGTACAGTTATGATGATCCGGCCATTTGGATGGCAGCACCTGATCAACTGTTCAATAAAAATACCAGGATTGCGTTGATGCTCCAATACGTGCGAAGCCCAAACTAGATCGTATTGTTTTGAAGGTATAAATGCATTGAAATCGATGTTGAGAGTCTTGATCCTCTGCGATGGGGTGAATTCTTTAGCTTGGTTGGCGTATATCGATGTACCGTAATCGATGCAATCAACTTCCGCACCATGCGTGGCAAACATTCGTGCATGCTCACCATCGCCCGATCCAACGTCTAAAACTGTCATTGCATTCAACTTGAGCGCCTGTTCGAGGGCATAGAACGATTGGTTTTGTGATCTTCTAGTCTCGATAAATAGATTAATACCAAAAATAGCGATGCCAGGCGTCAGTGAGCGACGGCGTTTTATGGGCAGCCACTTCAAGATTTGACGGAGTTTAGGTGTCATTTTTGATTTTCTTATATACGTATTCAAGCAAAGCAAAGCACACGCCTACTAAAAACAAGGGATCTCGAGTGAATAGTAACTCACGTATTTTTAATGCCAGATCGTAGGCAAGGATCTTACTGGCATTGAGATTGGATGATGCTTGTAAGCTGTGAACGCGGTAGCGCAAAAGTGGTTCATCGAGAGTAGCAAACACGACTTCTGGTTTGCGTCGCAGTCTGAGCCATAGATCATAATCTTCTGAGAATGAACCATAGGCATAGCCTCCGGCAGCAATAACTGCCGCTTTACGAAAAGCAATGGTTGGATGACCCAAAATGCAGCGGCAGGCTAGATATTGCTTGACTTGTGCAGGTGATCGTCCATTATGTTTTGATAAACCATGTTCTTGCCCTTCTTCATCAATCACTCTGAATCGTGTACTTAGCACGGTGGTTTCTGGGTGGTCGGCAAAATACCGAAGCATTCTAGATATCCTATTGGTCTCACTTATATCATCTCCGTCCATACGAAATACGATCTCTGCCTTGCAGTGTACTAACCCCAAATTCAAAGAAAATGGTAAGCCAAGTAGGTGTGTGTATATCACTCGAACGCGAGCGTCACGAATTCGTTGGCACAAAGCCTCCGCAAAGGCAGGTGTGGATCCATCAACAACAATTATGAGCTCAAGTTCATGGTGATCCTGGTGGAGGATGCTCAGGATAGCCGCTTCAAGATACGGATTGTCTTTATTGAGAGGCAGAATGATAGAGGCAGAAACGTGCGGGTTTAACTCAGTGCTGTTACTCCCTACGCTAATATATTCGGCTTGGGAGTGGTTTGAGATCAGATTCGACATAGTTTCGATGCTTCTAATGCTCTGCTGATTCGAGATTTAAAGGCCTCAAAGCTATATTGAAGTCTCAAGGCCGCTTGTTGGGAGATTTTCTGGTTTTGATCTGACGGGTGCGCGATTGCTACATCTAGCAAATGCATTAGATCTTCGTCTGACACACCTGATGATAAACCGAGTTTATCGGCAATTTCACTTAGTCCGCCCGTGCGACGAACGATAGCCTCCAGCCCTAGGGCAACAGCCTCTAAGGCAGTTAGTCCAAATGCTTCTTGATTATGTTTAGATGCAGAAACTACTATTCCAATGCAATGCTCGTTGAAATAATTTGGCAAATCATTGACATAGGATCGGAAAATGACATTCTTTGGAGAGGAACGTTGTAGTTCTGAAGCATAGATCTGTGCTTGGTTAGATGGGCTACCAATTATGTGAAATTGGAGATCAGGGTGTTTTTTAGCGGCCTGGCAAAGCAAATCATGCCCTTTATTAGGATGTAGCATGCCAATACTTGCGACATTTTTATGTTGTGATTCAATCTGTGTCGAAACAATCTGAAAGCGGCAAGCTGGTTCAATTACGTAAACTGGCTTTCCTCTGGTGCAATCTAGCAGATGCGAGTTCAGAAAATTGGATGCTGTCCAGACGCTGTTTACACTTTGCGATTGAACTATTGTTTTAAAGAATTTTTTCTTTAGGTTAGTGTATACAAGATGTGCGTAAATAATTAAATTATATTTTCCAGTGCACCTAGCTAATATGCATGCTGGGAAAAAAAAATCAGGATCATTCACAATACAAATTGTGGCTTCTGACATCAGCTTTCTATGCTGCCAGAGATGAATCCCGAATCTGAAGTTGCGTACGATGCGAGACAATAAACCTTTCTTTCTAGCAGGGCTTGTCATCAGATGAACTTTTACAGAGCGCAAAAGTGGATCGGTATGAATTTGATGGGACAAGAACGAGTCGCGACCAACCAATGCATAGACCCGCCAATTCAACTCAGATAGTGCTTTGAGAGTGTCGAGTGCAACTCTTTGACCGCCACCAGCATCAGGCACTCCGTCAATCACTAAGGCAATCTGATGAGATTCACTCACAGATAGCCACACAGGCGTTGCATGACCATGTGCCCGAAGATCGCATGTATGTCTTCTGAGAGTTGCATATCATCAACATCAGCCCACAAAACGTGCTGTGCAATATTTTTAAGCTGACCGCCACGATAGCCACACAGGCCAAGAGTGACAGCATGATTTTCGTTTGCATATTGAACGGCGCGAACAACATTCTCTGAGTTTCCACTCCCAGAAATAGCAATTACCAGATCATTGGGCTCTAAAATATTTTTCAACTGTTCGATAAAAACATCTTCAAAGGAAACATCATTTGAATAGCTCATGACTAACCCCATGTTGTCCACAAGGGTGCGTCCGCGAAAAGGTTTTTTACTGCTGGTGAAAATGCTCTTATTCCAATCGTTAATGAAATGGAGCGCCGTCAAGGAGCTACCGCCATTGCCGAGTGTGATGATTTGACGGCCCTGCAGCCAAGCATTTGCAACAACCTGAACAGCATCGTCAATTTGCTGACGATCAATTCGTGCCAATAAAAGGGTCAATTTCTCTAAATATGCTTGTGCTATTCCGTGAGCGTTGATCATCGTATTTCCTTGAAAACAATTAATTGTAGAAAATGATCCGACTGCCGAAAGGATCGAATTTAACGGGAATCGGCCTTAAAAAGTACAAGGCCTTCGTTATTTCAGGATGCCTTTCTGGAGGCGCTGCTAGCATCAAAAAGCCGCCAGCGCCAGCGCCCAAAATTTTACCACCGCTTGCACCGGCACGCAAGGCTGTGTCGTACCAAGAATCAATGTCCGGGCTGCTAATTCCTTCTGTAAGACTTTTCTTGAGCATCCAGTTCTCATGAAGAATGTCGCCAAAGGTATTGGCATCATTGTTTTGTAAATCGCTCTTGAGTGTATGAGCCAACTGAACCATTCTGATCATAGTATTGTTTTTAGAGGATTCAGCAATCATTGCGTGAGATTGTTTTTGCAGCAGATCTGAAGCACTTCGAGTTAGACCAGTATAGAAAAGCAAGATCGAATCTTGCAATAATTGCACTGTCGAACTTTTGCATATGACGGGTGAAACGGAAACAGTATCGTCTGGCAGAAATTCGATGAAATTTAGACCGCCATAAGCTGCTGCATATTGATCTTGCTTTCCAATGGGTTCGTTACAACGCTCAATTTCAATGCGGCAACTGGATTCCGCTAGAACTTGGGCGGAGCAATATCTGCCTTGGTAGGCATTCAGAGCATGTAGTAAACCTACAGTAAAAGAGCTGGAGGATCCTAATCCTGTTCCTTTAGATGGAATGTCTGCAATCGTTGTAATTTCAACACCACCGGACATGCGAAGCTCCTCCATCGAAGCCTTCACCAATTTGTGCTCGATTTGATCAATGCGCTCCACATCTTCATTTCTCGAATACGCAATCCGTATACCATCATCGAACTTCTTGTTAAGAGTAACATAGACATACTTGTCGATCGCAGTACTCAATACAGCGCCTGGATGTTTGCGATAGAAAGAAGATAGATCACTGCCACCGCCTGCAAAGCTCATACGTAGTGGAGTTCTGCTGATAATCATAAATTAGATAATGTAGAAGGTGTTAGTGAAGAACTTCGGATTCTAAAAGCATGGAAACAGCTTCTTGTAAGTTCGTGGCAGAATAATCGGGTTCGACCTGATATTTACCATCTAGTCCAGCCAATCCAGTGCGAACCAAAATGCTGCGAAGCCCTGCATTCTTTGCAGTCATAATATCGGACGTGGAGTCCCCAATCAACCAAGATTTCCGGATATCGATGTTTAGTTCATGTGTTAGTTTTTCGATCATACCTATGCGAGGTTTGCGGCATAAACACTGAATTTTGAGAGAAATGACCTCGCCCTCATAACCGCTATCCGGATGATGTGGGCAATATGCAATTCGATCTACAAAAGCGCCTGCATGTCCTAATAAGGTTTCCATTTTGTTATGGATCTGTCTTAATTCTTCGGGCGTACATTCGCCGCGAGCGATAACAGGTTGGTTGGTGATAACGCAAACTCGCCAGCCTGCGGTGTTGAGTTGTTTGATGGCGCTCGCAGAGCCATTGATCAAATCTAACTGTTCAGGCGTAGAGATGTAACTCCGCTCTACATTGATGGTGCCATCTCGGTCCAGAAAAACAACCTTTTGGGGCGTTGATAATCTGAATTGAGCAATTTTTCCAGATTGAAAATCTGAGCAAACTTTATCAAGTCTGGCAGGAGTGCCACTGTCTTTGATGTATTCTAAACTGTTGTAACCCACTAATAAGTCGTTATTCTGTAGCATTTCTGGAAAAAGATGTTTTCCAAAGTCATACACTGGTTTATTTTTTCCTAAATAGCGCTTGAGAGATGCTTTACGAATTACATACAGTGCGGCGTTGACGAGATTCGGCAAAAAAGTATTTGTCGGATGGGGATACGCGTGAAGTGCCAGAATGCGACCATCTTCCCTCATTTCAACTAGATCTGAATCATGTGGGTGATCATTTGGGTGTAGAAATAGGGTTGCTGCAGCTTGGTTGTGGCTGCGATGGTGAGCAACAAAGCGGCTAAGGTCTACATCGAGCATTGTGTCACCGTAGACCACCAAAAATTCATGATCCAGTTGATCCCATGCGCCTAGTACAGCACCTGCAGTTCCTAGTGCTTGACCGTCATTAATGCAATCGATCTGAATACCCCAATTATCTCGCGAGTTACAGAATTCAATGATTTTCTGAGCTTCGTAATTTACTAAGACTAAGATTTTAGTAAAGCCATAGGTTTTGAGAAGGGTAATCTGGCGCTCCAATAAGGGCACACCACATATATCAATCAACGGTTTAGGGAGCTGCCCGAGACGCTCTCTGAGTCTTGTTCCCTGCCCGCCAGCCAAAATGATGGCTTGCTTCATGACGAAGTCTGTTCTTGACATGCTATCTCGGCAATGGCTTGGTCAATAGCTTGTCTTGAGGATAGTTTTGGCTTCCATCCGAGCTTTCGTAGGCGATCAATGTTGTATGAGAATCGTGGCACATCTCCGACCCAGCCACGATCCTGGGAGCCAAAGTTGATCGTAGCGCCGGGGCTTACTATTTCCACGGTTTTCTCCGCAATGTAGCGAACGGTTACGCCACTGTCATCTGTTCCTAAATTGAATAGATTTAGCCTCTCTTTACTATGTTCGCGTACATATAGCATCGCATCGATTAATTCACTGACATGCAAGTAACCTTTCTGCTGTGTGCCATTACCAAGTACATTCAAAATAGATGCATCTATTTTAAGTTTGAGACAAAAATCGCGAATAACACCATGAGTAGCAGGTATTCCAATAACATTTGGAAAGCGAAAAATGTACGCATGATCTAAATCGCTTTCAGTGGCAGCACTGATGATGGCCTCGCTGGCTAGCTTCATCGCGCCATAATTGGAGATGGGCATTAACGGACCGGTTGTTTCGGTCAGAGCCTGCGCACCCAAGTTGCCGTAAATTGCTGAGCTGGAGGCGAAGAGTATTTTCTTAACCCCAAGGTTCTTCATCACTCTTAGTGTATTGAAGGTGGTCATGAACGTGTCGCGCAAGTCGATTTGAGCGTTCTCGATTCCTGCTGGAATATCAGAGTTAGCCGCCAAATGCCAGACTTCTGAAATTGGTTCAGAACCATGTTCCTTCAGTACAAAGTGGTGCAAGGTATCGACATCATTCACATCCACTTCCTTAAATCTGAAGTTGGGATGTTTATTAATAGAAGCGAGGTTTTCGATACTACCGCGACTAAGGTTATCTACCCCCAAGACAGTATTGCCGCTATTAACTAAGGATTTTGCGAGATGGCAGCCAATAAAGCCAGCTACTCCTGTGATTAAGATGCTCATGTTATGTTGCGTTAGTTGGATGATGGTGGTTGATAGCCTAGATCTAACTGCAAAATACCTTGTAAAACGGCTTGGCCATCGCAGGGTGTTTGCCGGAGGGTGTGTAAAAATCGCTCCGTCTCTAGCCAAGGATGAAAGCGTTCGACTGCGCGAAAAATTTTACTGTGTTCTGTAGCCTCGCTATGACTGTCAATCAAAAGCTCTTCGTAGAGTTTTTCTCCTGGACGTAAGCCTATGAATTCAATATCAATGCCAGTATTTTCATGCTTATGGTTTTTGATGGTATGGCCAGCTAGTTGAATCATGAGAGCTGCTAAATCAACGATGCGGACGGGTTCACCCATGTCTAGTATAAAAATTGAGGCACCTCGGGTATGAGAGATGTTCAATGGGCTGGCTTGCAAGACCAGCTGAGCAGCCTCAGGTATGGTCATAAAGTAACGCGTTATGTTAGGGTGCGTGACCGTAACTGGGCCACCCGCAAGAATTTGTTCTCGGAATTTTGGCACTACAGATCCCGATGAGGCTAGAACGTTTCCAAAACGTACGATGCTAAATCGTGTAGATCGCGAAGTATCCTTATATTCATTCGCGATTCCTTGCAATACAACTTCCGCTAAACGCTTGCTCGCCCCCATGATGTTTGTGGGGCGGACGGCTTTATCTGTACTGATCAGGACGAAATCCTGCACATCATGTTTCAGAGCATTTCTTGCTAGATAGAGCGTTCCAAGTACGTTATTTTTTAGTCCTACAACGGGATTGCTTTCCACGAGCGGTACGTGTTTGTATGCGGCCGCATGATAGATCGTTTGCGGTTTGTAGGCCAACATCACGCTATCAATGGCATCTTCATCTAATACATTTGCGAGTATCGGAGTAATTTTTATCCCTCTTTCATTTGCAGTTGCAGAAAGCTCATCGTTGATTTTGTACAAAGTAAATTCATTGAGTTCTATCATGACCAACTGTTTGGGTGCAAGTTTGATAATCTGCCGGCATAACTCGCTCCCAATAGATCCACCTGCACCAGTCACTAGGATTGATTTTCCAGTGATATTTTCAGTCAGTAATTCTTGATCTGGTTTAACAGGCTCACGACCGAGTAGATCTTCGATATTCAATTCACGGAGATCTTCTTCATTGACTTTGCCATGTGCAAGATCGGTCAAACTGGGCAAGGTACGGACAGCGACTCGACTTGGCCTTAGTAGTTTAATGATGTCGTTGCGACGGTTGCGCGTGAGGCTAGGCATAGCAAGTAATACATCACTCACTTTGTGTTCTATCGTCAACGAAACTACTTCACTCGAGTCGTAAACCGGAATACCGGCGATACGCGCTTTGTGAAGATTTTTATTGTCATCAATAAAACCAATGATGCGGCTCTCGCCCTTCGCTTTTAATAATGTGGCAAGTTGTTGTCCCGAATTACCCGCACCATAAATCAATACCACAGGTAAATTGTCTTGTACTTTGATTGCCTGTGTGTGCTCATTGAGAAGTTGGCTGGCCAGTAGTCTAACAAGCGCTAAACCAATTAGAAGCAATAGGGGTTGTAAGATACCAATCGTGCGAGGCACTAACGGGAATCCATAGGCCGTGAATATGGCGCTGTAGATCACAGCATATATACCCACAGCACGCAATGCTGCAACGATTGTTTGTCGTCCTGCATAGCGGATGACCGTGTGATAAAAACCAAATGCCGTGAGAAGAGGTATGGCGAGCAAGACGGAAAGCGCGACAGCAAGCCACTGGTAGTCCGTTAAGCTGACCCAGCTTTCAAAACGGAAGCAGATGGCGAGCCAGACGGTGAGCACGCACAATGCAGAATCGACGAGTACCGCAAGGGCGTGCTTGGCGCTGCGAGGTAATGCAAGTAGGGCATCGATACGGCGTTCCGAGCTGGCGGCTTGCATCAGTGGGACACTCCTTTCGAGCCAAACGCTTGTATGAAGGTGCGGGTGATGATGAATATGTCGAGCCAGAGGCTGCGAAGCTTCAAATACTCTGCATCGCAGCGCACTTTGTCGGGTATGGAGAGCTCATCTCTACCACTGACCTGCGCCCAGCCGGTCAGTCCGGGTACGAGGGTGTGTACGCCTTGGGCTGTGCGCAGTGCGATCAGGTCGTGTTGGTTGAACAGGGCGGGGCGGGGGCCGACGAAACTCATATCGCCTTTGAGTATGCACCAGAGTTGGGGTAATTCGTCGAGGCTGGTTTTGCGGATGAAGGTGCCGATGGGGGTGAGCCACTTCTCGGGTTGGTCGAGCAAATGGGTGGCCACTGCTGGGGTATCGATGCGCATGCTGCGGAATTTGGGCATTTTGAAGAGGGTGTTGTTTTTCCCCACCCGGTCTGACCAGTAGAGCGCGGGGCCGCTGGAGGTGAGCCGCACGGCGATGGCGACGATGAGCATCGGCCCGATCAGTACGATCAAGGCCAGTAAAGTCAAAAGCAAGTCAAAACAGCGTTTCACAGTGGTCTTTTCAAGCAAACATGGCATATTGCCGTTATAGAATGTGCATAGTATGCTATCGAAGTAATAGCAATCATGATGCGTTTGGTGAGCTCAGTCCGAGCTTGTCGAGCAGATCGCTGACCAGCTCCAAGCGGATCAAGGGGCTGTCTAGCTCTAACAAACGCTGCTTCATTTCTACGGGAATGGGTAGAAGCTGACACCAACGGTTGGCCAGCCAGCTGCAATCAGACAGCTGCGCTTCGCTGGGCTTGACTGCAATAAAATCGCTCTGCGCAGAAGCGGGCATGCGCTGGAGTACGCTTTCGAGCAAGCTGCGACACGCGTGCAATTCCTGCGGCAAGCTCACCACACTGTCTTCGGCCAGATAGCTCACATCGGCAATCCAAAGGCCATGCTTGAGTCGCTCAATGCGAGAGGTGCGAAAGCGTTGCTGGCCCAAGCAACGAATGACGCGCAAACCCGGCTGCGGCTCTTCATGTTGCGTGATCACAGCCAGCGTTCCCACTTGCGCAAAGGCCTCGGTTTGCTCTGGCTTGGCGACTTCACGGCCTTGAGTGAGACTGACCACGCCAAATGGTGCACCTGTCTCAATGCAACGACGAATTAAATCCAGGTAGCGCACCTCAAAAATGCGCAGCGGCAACACCGAGCCCGGAAACAGCACCGAGCCTAGGGGAAAAAGAGGCAGATTATTCAGAACCACAGCCGATAGTGATGCAAAGTCAGGAGACGGCATCGGAAGGCTGGCGTTGCAGCATGGCCAGCACCGAGGCGATTTTTGTGCGCAGTTCTCGGCGATCACAGATGAAATCCACTGCGCCTTTTTCTACGAGAAACTCTGCACGCTGGAAGCCCTCTGGCAAAGTCTGACGCACGGTGTTTTCAATCACACGCGGGCCTGCAAAGCCGATCAAGGCTTTCGGCTCCGCAATCACCACATCGCCCACGAAGGCGAACCCTGCGCTCACGCCACCCATCGTTGGATCGGTCAGCACACTGATATAAGGTAGGCCTTTTTTGGCCAAGCGCGTGAGCGAGGCATTGGTTTTGGCCATTTGCATCAGTGAGAGCAAGCCTTCCTGCATACGCGCACCGCCCGTGGCAGTAAAGCAAATGAAGGGCACTTTTTGCTCGATGGCGGTGTGCACGCCGCGCACGAAACGCTCGCCCACGACGGAGCCCATCGAGCCGGCCATGAAGTCAAATTCAAAGCATGCCACAACGACTTCCAGACTATGGATCGCACCGCCCATCACGATCAGCGCATCGGTCTCGCCCGTTTCTTCCAGCGCTTGCTTGAGGCGCTCGGGGTATTTACGGCTGTCTTTGAACTTGAGTGCATCCACGGGGATGACTTCTTGGCCAATCTCGTAGCGGCCTTCTGGGTCGAGCAGGCCATTCAAGCGGGCACGGGCGCTGATGCGGTGATGGTGGCTGCACTTGGGGCAGACCATCAGGCTGTGCTCCAAATCGGTTTTGAAGAGCACGGTTTCGCAACTTGGGCATTTCGTCCACAAGCCTTCGGGCACGCTGCGGCGCTCGGTCGGGTCGGTATGCTCAATCTTGGAGGGCAGGAGTTTTTCTAGCCAAGACATGGGGTGCTCCTTAAAAATCAAATTCAGATTTTGAACGCAGAGGGTGCGAAAATTTCGCAGAAAACGCAGAAAAAACCATATGACACTTTCTTTTCTGCGTCTTTCGCGTCATCTTAGCGTCCTCTTCGTTCAAAAATGTATTTTTCTTACGCATCTAACGCAATGCGAATCTCGCGCAAAAACTTGGCCGCCGTCGCAGCGACTCTTTCATGCGGTTGATCTTCAATCAACTGAATCAGGCGGCTGCCGATGACCACCGCATCGCTAACCGCCGCCACCGCTTTGGCCGAAGCCGCATCTCGGATGCCAAAGCCCACGCCCACTGGCACATTCACAAACTGCTTGATGCGCGGCACCGCTTGCGCCACAGCTTGCGTGTCGAGTGCGCCCGATCCCGTCACGCCCTTGAGCGAGACGTAATACACATAGCCGCTGGCCAGCTCGCCCACCAGCTTCATGCGTTTTTCGGTGGAAGTGGGTGCGAGCAGGAAGATCAAATCGAGTCCATTTGCTCTTAATTTCGTAGCAAACTCTCTACATTCTTCCGGGGGATAGTCCACAATCAGCACGCCATCGACTCCTGCAGCTGCCGCATCGAGGATGAATCTGTCTTCGCCGTGTTTCAGGTCATAGCGCTCCACGGGATTGGCATAACCCATGAGCACCACGGGCGTGTTGGCATCTTTGGTGCGGAAAGTTTTCACCATCTCCAGCACCTGTGTCATGCCGATGCCAAGCGCCAACGCACGGTCCCCCGCTTTCTGAATGACCGGGCCGTCGGCAGACGGATCAGAGAAGGGCACGCCCAGCTCAATGATGTCTGCGCCTGCGCCCACCATGGCGTGCATCAAATCGGGAGTGATGTCGCGATAGGGGAAGCCAGCGGTAACGTAGGGGATCAGCGCTTGGCGGTTGTGCGTTTTGAGTTTCTCAAAACAGAGAGATATTCGGCTCATCGCTTGAACTCCACCACTTGCCCACCTTTGACGGATTCGCCTTTGCAAGACGGCCTGCAATAGAAATCAGCTCCCGATAAATCTGCCACCGTGCCAATGTCTTTATCACCGCGGCCTGATAGATTGACCAAAATTGATTGATCAGGCCGCATGG
This sequence comes from Variovorax sp., assembly GCA_031375105.1. Lineage (GTDB taxonomy): Bacteria > Pseudomonadota > Gammaproteobacteria > Burkholderiales > Burkholderiaceae_C > JANMDU01. The sequence continues at coordinate 75,043 of JANMHJ010000031.1, read as the reverse complement.
TTTTCGCCAACTTCATAGCATAGGCTACCGCATGACTTGATTCCAGCGCCGGAATAATGCCTTCAGTGCGGCAGAGGTAGTGAAACGCATCGAGCGCTTCTTTATCCGTGATGCCCACGTATTCGGCGCGTTTTGTGTCAGAAAGCCACGCATGCTCAGGGCCTACGCCAGGGTAATCTAGCCCCGCGCTGATCGAATGCGTTTCGATGATTTGGCCGTTATCGTCTTGCAGCACATAGGTGCGGTTGCCGTGCAACACACCGGGCTGGCCGCGCTGGATAGAGGCGCTGTGTTTGCCAGAATCCAAGCCTTCGCCAGCAGCCTCCACGCCGATCAAGCGGGTTTTTTCAAATGGAATATAAGGATAAAAAATCCCCATCGCATTGCTGCCACCGCCCACGCAGGCAATCACCGCATCGGGCTGCTTTTTGCCACCCAAATGCTTAGGCATTTGCACAATACATTCTTTGCCAATGATGCTCTGATAGTCACGCACCATCATCGGATACGGATGCGGGCCTGCGACAGTGCCGATGATGTAAAACGTGTTGTCCACATTCGCCACCCAATCGCGCATGGCTTCGTTCAGTGCGTCCTTCAGCGTTTTGCTGCCCGATTCCACCGGAATCACCGTTGCGCCCAAGAGCTTCATGCGATAAACGTTGGGCGATTGGCGCTTCACATCGACGCTGCCCATATACACCACGCATTCCAGCCCGTAGCGCGCGCAGATCGTTGCCGTGGCCACGCCGTGCTGGCCTGCGCCCGTCTCGGCGATCACGCGGGGTTTGCCCATGCGCTTGGCGAGCAGGGCTTGGCCAATCGTGTTGTTGATCTTGTGAGCGCCAGTGTGATTCAAATCTTCGCGCTTCAAATAAATCTGCGCGCCTCCCATTTCCCGGCTCATGCGAGCGGCATGGTAAACCGGAGAAGGGCGACCCACAAAATGCGCCAATTCGTAGTTGTATTCGCGAACGAAATCAGGGTCGTTCTGGTAATGCGCATAAGCCTCTTTCAGCTCTTCAATCGCATGCGAGAGCGTCTCAGAGACGAAATTGCCGCCATATTTGCCGAAATGGCCGTTTTCATCAGGGAAGTGATACGGCTTTGCGTCAGGATTAGATTTTGGTTTCACAGCTTTAACTCTTGGAAAGGAGTTCGTCAGCGCGGCGTACGGCGGCAACGAATTCAATGATCTTTTTCGGGTCTTTGAGGCCTTTTTGCGTCCCACCTGCGGGAGCATCCAGCTCAACACCCGAGCTCACGTCCACGGCCCAGGGCCGCACCAGAGTGATGCCGTCAATCACGTTTTGTGCGGTGAGCCCACCAGACAAAACGATCCGAGAGCTTGCGTTTATTGTGGGATGTGACCACGGAATGGCTTTCCAATCAAAAGACTTGCCGCCGCCGCCGAAGCCCTCCACATGGGCATCCACCAAAATGGCTTGCGCAGCGGCATAGTCTAAGCAGAATTTTACCAAGTCAAACGAGGCTGCGCTTTCCAGAGGGATTCGCGCTGCGCGAAGATAGGGTTGGCCAGCGGCTGTGCATTGCTCAGGGCTCTCATCACCATGAAATTGATAAAGAAAATGCTGATTCCCCGTTATATTATCTGCATAGTTTGTTATCAATTCAGTAGTATTCTGATTCACAAACAGCAGCACGGGTGTGACAAAAGCGGGCAAACGCTGAGCCAGCTCATAGGCGCGAGCCAAGCTCACAGCACGCGGGCTTTTCGGATACAGCACAAAACCAATCGCATCCGCGCCCGCTTGCACGGCCACGTCAACATCTTGCTCGCGCGTGAGGCCGCAGACTTTGATGCGGGTGCGGTGGGGCGGTTTGGTCATGATGTCAGCCATGGGACTTCTCAAACTCATTCAAATAGTTCACCAGCGCCTGCACGCCCGCCAAAGGCATCGCGTTATAAATGCTTGCTCGCAGTCCGCCCACACTGCGATGGCCCTTCAGCTGCAAGAGCCCGCGTTCGTCTGCGCCTTGGAGGAAGGGGGCATATAGCTTTTCATCCGGCAGGAAGAAGGGCACATTCATGCGCGAGCGGAAGGCTGGTTGCACCTTGGTGGTGTAAAAGCTGGAAGCATCGAGTGCGCTGTAGAGCAGGGCGGCTTTGGCTTTATTGTGAATCTCCATCGCCTTCAGCCCGCCCCGTTTTTTGAGCCACTGAAACACCAATCCCGCAATGTAAATCGCATACGTCGGCGGCGTGTTGTACATCGAATCGGCTTTGCCCTGCACCGCGTAATTGAACACATCGGGCGTATAGGAGAGCGCCTCGCCCAGCAAATCCTCCCTCACGATCACAATCGTCAATCCCGCCGGGCCAATGTTCTTCTGCGCGCCGCCAAAAATCAGGCCGTATTTCGACACATCCATCGGGCGAGACAGAATCATCGATGACACATCGCTCACCAACACTTGGTCGCCAATTTCAGGCGCTGCTTGAAATTCCACACCATCAATCGTCTCATTTTGGCAAATATGCAGGTAAGCCGCGCCAGCGCTGCGCTTCCAGCTATCAATTTTGGGGATATGCGTAAACCCATCCGCCTTGGAGGAGGCCGCAATATTCACCTTGGCAAACTTAGTTGCCTCCTGCGCCGATTTCTCGCTCCAAGTGCCTGTCACCACCACATCAATCTCGGTCTTACCGCGCAGCATGTTCATCGGCACAATCGCGTTCTCGCCCAAACCGCCGCCTTGCAAGAAGATAATTTTGTAATTTGAAGGAATCGCCAGCAGCTCACTCAAATCCGCCACAGCGCGCTCATAAATTCCAATGAATTCTGGCCCCCGGTGGCTCATCTCCATGACGCTCATGCCACTGCCTTGCCAATCGAGCATCTCATCAGCCGCCTGACGCAACACTTCCTCGGGCAACATCGCCGGGCCGGCACTGAAATTAAATACGCGGGGCATTGCAAGAGTCTTTCTGGGTAAGCAAAACTGCATTATCGCAAGGGACGGCGCTGAAGTTGCAGCTATGCAGGTGTGAGAGAGCGAATCGATGAACTTTCAGCCCGTTGGCTTCGATTACAATAGTCAGCTTGTCGCCGCGCAAACGAAACACTAGGAGAGGTGGATGAGCGGTTTAAGTCACACGCCTGGAAAGCGTGCGAAGGGTCAAACTTTCCGCGGGTTCGAATCCCGCCCTCTCCGCCAACTTAAAAAAGCACCCAACCGGGTGCTTTTTTTTGGCCAACACGGAGGGCTGGCTTTGAATCTTTCCTGCTACATTTGCCCGCATGCAACCCGATTCCCAGTTTGTTGACAATTATGTGGCGGCCGTCCAAGACGAGCAGCCAGCAGATACGCATGATGCTTGGGTGAACCAGCGGCTGGCGGCAGATTTCATGCTCAATGCTCATGCCACGCTGCGCTCGGGAACACTGGTGGTGCTTTTGACGCTAGTTTTACTGTATGGCCATGTGAACACGATGGGCTTGGCGATTTGGGCTGTGGTTTGCTCATGCCTGATGGCTTACCGTTATTTCACAGTGAAGTCATTTGAGCGCTTGACTCGTCTTGCATCGCCTGGTCTGCCCATGCTTGATGTGGCCGGATTTTTCAAGCGCCATGGTTGGAGCTGGCCAGCCAGTGCAGTGGCATTTGCTTTTCCAGTGTTCTTGTATCATGAGCGCGCGCCAGCGGTCAACGAGTATCTCTGTCTGATGATTTTGATTGGCATCGGGGCGGTGGGCGCTCCTCTGATGGCAGCGCGCCTTCCATCCCAGCAGCAGTTCTCCCATGCACTTTGCGGCACAACCATGCTGGCCATCATCACCCAATGGCTATTGAAGTGGCCGAGCATGCCATCGCTTGCATCCATGGTTTTTTTGATGCTGATTGCATTGTTTTGGGTGTTGATTTTGTACTTGGGTAAGCATTTGCATGCCTTGCAGCGCAGCAGCTACAGTGCGCAATTTGGCAACGAGCAGCTGATTCGGTCGCTGCGCCAGCAAACGCAGGCAGCGACCGAAGCTGTACAAACAAAAAACAACCTCTTGGCCAGTGCAGCGCATGATTTGCGTCAACCCGTGCATGCCTTGGCTTTCTATGCCGATTGGCTGCGCAACGAGCCACAACTGGCCGACAGCTTGATTCCCAAAATCTTGGCCGCCACCGATTCGGTCAACACCTTGTTTAACAGCCTATTTGATTTCGCACGCATTGAAGCCGGCGCGATTACGGTTAATTTCGCTGAGGTGGCTATCGATCAACTGATGGACGAGATGGCCGTGCAGTTTGCGCCTGCGGCAGACGACAAAGGCTTGTCTTTGCGCTGCACCCCCTTGAAAGTCAGGGTGCGCAGCGATCCCGTGCTGCTGCGGCGCATCGTTGCCAATCTGCTGGCCAATGCCATTCGCTATACCGAGAAAGGCGGCGTGTTGATCGCTGCGCGTGCCGTGGGCAATAAGCTCTGGCTGGAGGTGTCTGACAGCGGTGTGGGCATTGCGCCTGAGCATTTGCCACATGTTTTCAAGGAGTTTTACCGAGCCCCGATTCATGAGGGCACGGCCGACAGTTTTGGTTTAGGGCTGGCCATCGTGCAGCGCTTGAGCCGCGTGCTTGGACACACGGTGAGCATACGCTCGGTGTTAGGCAAAGGCACACGCTGTCGCTTAGAGATGCAACTTTCTGCTCAAGACGGCTTGACTTCAAACAGTGTGCCCATGCCCTTGCAAGACCACGAGCAAATGTATGCTCAGATGATGCCGCGCGTGCGTGCCCAATGAACGGCCTGTGAGCGGTTTTTTACAGCGAGGCGGCGAAACAGCCGCCACAGGTGCACTTTGACCGTGTGCTCGCTGATCTCCATGATCTCGGCCAGCTCGCGGTTGCTCAGGCCACGGTCAAGCAGTTGCAGCAGTTCACGTTGACGACGTGAGAGTTTGTCGGTGCTGACAGATTTGCCATCTTGGCTCTCGCTCTCTGGGCTGACCAGCGCACGCAGCGCTTGAGTCAGGTGTGCAGCGCCAGAAGATTTCTCCAGATACAGATCTGCGCCCGCATCAATACTCAGTTCTTCAAAATCAGATGCGGGAGAGGCCGACAGCACGATGATGGGCACATTAGGAAACTGCGTACGCATCTCGCGCACGCCCGAGACACCATGGGTGTCTGGCAGCTTCAAATCTAAGCAAAGTAAATCTGGCATGCCCACTTCTTCTGCCTTGGCCGCCACGGGAGCGAGGCGATCAAACTCAACGATGGTGGCCTCGGGCGCAATACGCCTGAGCAGCATCACCACAGCTTCTCGCATCAGAGGGTGATCGTCCACAACAAAAATTTTCATGGCTACTTTCTGCTGCGATCAGCTTAATAATTCAAACCCATGGCTTTGCGCACGTCAAACATGGTTTGCTGCGCCACCCCTTGAGCGCGCTTGCAACCCGTATCCACGATCTCTCGAACGCGGGCAGGGTTCGAGACGTAAGTCTTGGCGCGATCAAGCATGGGTTGCTGCTCAGCAAGAATCGCATCACTGACGGTTTTTTTACATTCTATACAACCAATGCCCGCTGTGGTGCAGCCCTCTGTCACCCATTTTTTGCGATTCTCATCAGAATAGACCAAGTGAAACTGCCAAACCGGGCATTTGGCGGGATCACCTTTATCGGAAAGCTTCACCCGAGCTGGGTCGGTGGGCATTTCTCTGATTTTTTTCTCAATACTGGCCGCGTCTTCCCGGATGCCGATGGCATTGCCATAGCTTTTGCTCATTTTTCGGCCATCCAGCCCGGGCAGCTTGCTGGCCGAGGTCAGCAGCACATCGGGCTCGATCAAGACCACTTTGCCTTTGCCTGAGACCAAAGACGTGAGCAGGGCCTTCTCATCGACGCTAAGAGCTTCAAACTTGGCTAAGAAGCCGGGCAATTTCTCTAAAACAGTGGCATCGCCTTGCTCAGTGCGTTTCTTGGCCATGCTTTTGATATAACGCGCATCGTCTTTGGGCAAGGCTGCCAAAATCGCCGCAATCTTTGCATCGTCACTTTTTCTGCGGCCATACAAATCGTTAAAGCGTCGCGCGGCCTCGCGGGTGAGTTCCACATGGCTGGCTTGGTCTTCGCCCACAGGTACGTAATGGGCTTTGTAGATCAGAATGTCTGCCGCTTGCAGCAGCGGGTAGCCCAAGAAGCCGTAGGTGGAAAGATCTTTCTCTTTGAGCTGCTGCTGCTGGTCTTTGTAGGTGGGGATGCGCTCGAGCCAACTGAGCGGCGTGCCCATCGCGAGCAGGGTAAACAGCTCGGCATGCTCGGGCAGGCGGCTTTGCAGGAAGAGAGTGCATTGCTCAGGGTCAATGCCCGTGGCCAGCCAGTCAATCACCATTTCGTACACCGAAGCTTCAATGACTTCGGGGTTTTCGTAATGCGTGGTGAGGGCATGCCAATCGGCCACGAAATAGAAGCATTCCATCTCGCTTTGCAGGCGAATCCAATTTTTCAGAGCGCCATGGTAATGGCCCAAATGCAGGGCACCGGTGGGGCGCATGCCGGAGAGAACACGTTTTTTGTCGGTCATGGTGTGGCGGGAGAAGCTGCTTTATCCGGCGATCAACCGAATGGGCGTTAAGAGAATATCCAGCAGGCCGTAGGTCAAATTCATCAAAGGTCGCATCCAGATCGTGCTGGCAATCCCTGTGATGACCAAACCCATCACAATGAAAAAACCATAGGGCTCGATGCGCGAGAGGGGCTGCGAAAAGCGATAGGGCAGGAGCGCAACGGCAATACGCCCGCCATCCAGCGGCGGCACGGGGAAGAGGTTGAAGACAAACATCACCACATTCACCAACATACCTGCTTTGCACATGGCGAGGAAGAATTTTTCATCCAAACCGATGATTTGCAAGACATAAAACAAGATGCCCCAAAGGAGCGCTTGAATCAGATTCGATCCAGGCCCAGCGAAGACAACCCAAACGGTGTCACGCCTTGGATTGCGCAACGCGCTGAAATGCACCGGCACAGGCTTGGCATAGCCAAAGAGGAAGCTGCCGTTGGTGGCGAAATACAGCAAGAGCGGCATCGCTATCGTGCCAATCGGATCAATGTGCTTGAGTGGATTGAGCGTGACGCGACCGAGGCTGTAGGCGGTTTTGTCGCCGAAATAGAGCGCAGCGTAGGCATGCGCTGCTTCATGAATCGTGATCGCGAAGATCACGGGCAGGGCGTAAATTAATACGGTTTGAATGATGTTGTTGAAGTCCACGCGCTGATTGTCTCAGACTTATCTCATCCAACAATAGATTCACAACCCCAAGTTCGCGGGGTCTCCGCGCCCCAGGCGTACGATGGCTGGGGCATCGCCAGTTAAATCGACCACGGTGGTGGGTTTGCTGGCGCAGGCGCCGGCATCGAGCACGCAGGCGATGAGCTTTTCAAAACGGTCGCGAATCTCGTGCGGATCGTTCAAGGGCTCGGTTTCGCCTGGGGGGATCAGTGTGGTGGCCAGAAGTGGCTCGCCGTGAACTTCTAGCAAGGCTTGCAGAGCAGGGTGATCGGGCACACGCAGGCCGATGGTGAGGCGCTTGGGATGCGAGAGGCGGCGCGGCACTTCTTTGGTGGCCTCCAAAATGAAGGTGAAGGGACCGGGTGTGCCGGCTTTGATGAGGCGAAATTGAGCGTTGTCCACCCGCGCGTAGGTGGCCAGCTCTTTGAGATCGCGGCACAGGAGCGTGAGGTGATGTTTGTCGTTTACACCTCGTATGCGGCGCAGGGCATCAGCGGCAGCTTTGTCGTTTATGTGGCAAACCAGAGCGTAGCTCGAATCGGTTGGCACAGCGGCGATACCTCCGGCTTTGAGCAGGCTGGCGGCTTGCCGCAAGAGGCGCTCTTGCGGGTTGTCGGGGTGGATTTCAAAATACTGCGCCATAGTTCATGATGATGAAGTGGTGTTGATGGTTCGATTTTCGCGCATCAGCACCCAAGCGTTGGCCACGCCGCAGGCGGCAATCAGTGCCATGCCCAGCCAGCTGAATGCATCGGGCACGCGACCAAACACCAGCCAGCCGCCGAAAGCGGCAAAGCCCATTTGCGAATACAAATACGGCGTGGCTACCGAGGCGTTGACCCGCTTGAAAGCCATGTTGAGCAGCAAATGCCCGGTGGAAGCGGCAAAACCTACGATCACAATCAAGCCCCACACGCGCATCGGCAGCGCTTGCCAGAAGTAGGGCAGGGCGCAGCTCATCACGAGCAGGCCAGTGATGCCGCTGGACAGATGCGTGTGGCTAGCGCTTTCGGTGCGCATCATGTATGCGGTGAGGAGCTGAAAAGCGGCTGCAGTGAAGACCAGTAGCAGCACCAAGAGTACGGCAGGCTGAAAAGCATTGGAGAAGGGCCGAATGATGATGAGCACGCCTACGAAGCCGCCAATGGCCAGCAGCCAGCGCAGTGGCGGCACGTGCTCTTTCAAAAGGCGTGTGGAGGCGAGCGTGGTCACCAGCGGTGTGAGCATCAAAATGGCCGTGAAATCAGCCACAGGCACGTAGCGCAAGCTGGTAAAACCGAGCATGGTGGTCATCAGCATCATCAGGCCGCGCGTGATGTGCAAAGAGGGCTTGGTGATGCGCAAAGCTTTCAGTTCACCGGAATGCGTGATCACAGCAAAGCTGGAAAGGGTTTGGATCAAGTAGCGCAGCCACTGCACCATGACCAGTGGCGCGGCCATGCCAATCAGCTGACTGGCAGTATCTAGCGTGGCGAAGAAAAAGCTCGCCAATATGGCGCAAACGATGCCCCACAGGGCGGGGGATGTGCCTTGGGTAGCGCCAGGTGAGGTGAGAGCGGGCAAGGCAGTTGCTATTTATTTGGTAGCACTCTGCGCAGATTCTATGCCGGCTAAGTGCTGTTTTTACTTAAAAATTAGGCTAGGCTGGCGAAATACGCTCCGCGAGCAGCTCCCACACGGGCGTGAGCTTGCCGGGCAGATAGGGCAGAGCGCCTAGATCGGTATGGCTCTCGGTAGGGCTATGGAAATCGGAGCCGCGCGAGGCCGCCAGATCGAATTCCAAAGCCATATCGGCATATTTTGCATACTCGGGCACGGTGTGGCTGCCAGTCACGACTTCCACGGCGCGGCCACCATGCGTTTTGAACTCTGAAAACAGCGCGAATTCTTCGTTGGCCGTGAACTTGTAGCGCCCCGGATGGGCAATCACAGCAATGCCTTTGGAAGCGGTGATCCAGCGCACGGCATCGCCAAGCGATGCCCAGCGGTGCGGCACAAAGCCCGGCTTGCCTTCGACCAAATAGGAGCGAAAGACATCATGCGTGCTGCTGCAAACGCCGCTTTCGACGAGAAAGCGGGCGAAATGGGTGCGCGAGATCAGCTCTGGGTTGCCGACATATTTGAGTGCGCCTTCGTAAGCGTTTTTGATGCCCACTTTGGCCAAACCCGCACTGATTTCCTTGGCCCGCTCCTCACGGCCGCCGCGCGTGGCTCGCAGGCCTTGAATCATGGCGGGGTCTTCAGCATCAAAACCCAGGCCAACGATGTGCACGGTTTCATGGGCAAAAGTGACGGAAATTTCGGTGCCGGTGAGGTAGGCCATGCCGTGGCTGTGAGCGGCAGCGGCAGCCCGCGCTTGGCCGCCAATTTCGTCATGATCGGTGAGGGACCAAAGCTCAACCCCATTTTTGGCGGCGCGTTCGGCAAGGTCTTCGGGTTGCAGTGTGCCGTCGGAGACCACGCTGTGGCAGTGGAGATCGGCGTTGAGATAGGTTTTTAGGGTCACGGGTGCATTTTAGTTGTTGCGGTGCAGCAGCGGGCGGGTGTTTTGTTTTGGCCGGTATGTTGGTTAGGTTTGTTTGCTTTTTGGATTGTTTGTGGTTTGTTGGTGCGCCATGGCCTGTGCTCGGCGCAGTCGTCAGCCCCTCATGCGCCCGAGCAGCGAGTTACGCGGCACTTGCCGCGTGAATGACGTGCGCTGCGCGGCCAAAATCGGGGCTGACAACTGCTCCGATCACAAGCCGCAAATAGCGAAGGAAGTTCCAATCAAGGCACGCAAACAGTGTTGGGGATAGTTACCGAGGGCAAACCAAAACAGCAAAAGCAAGCCTAGAGACAGCTATTAATTCAATAGCAAACTATGTATAAAATATAATGGCAATCAGCCCAAAATGCTTAAATTCACTAAGCCACAGGCATCGGACCCAGCGAACGCCAGAGATACCAAGTCGCCACGCTGCAATAGGGTTTCCAAGCCGCGGTCACTTCTTTGATTTCAGAGCGGCTCACGGCCTCGCCTGAGAAATAGTTTTCACCGATGCCGCGCTGCAAGCCAATATCGTCAAGCGGGAGCATGTCGGGCGCGCAGCAGATGAAAAATTAGAAACATTTCCGCCGTCCAGCGGCCAATGCCGCGAATGGCCACCAGCTCGGCGATGATCGCCTCGTCTTCCATGCCTTCCCACTGGTTCACATGCAAATACAAGCAGCGCAGGCATTGCACAAGCAGCGCAGGCATTGCGGTCAACCTGAGTTTTGATTTGAAAGTGTTAAACCGGCATTTTGCCGTACAATAGCGCGAATAGGAGATTACCCCATGACCGCCGCTCTTGCTACAGCCGAAACCGCTCGCTTAGAAGCTCGCATTTCCACGAGCCTGCACAGCATGCTCAAACGCGCCGCTCAGTTGCAGGGGCGAACGATGACGGATTTTGTGATTGATGCGGTGCAAACAGCAGCTCGTAGCACGATTGAAAAGGCGGATCTCGTCTCGCTCACCTTGGCTGACCAAGAGGCCTTTGCGCAGGCTTTGCTTTCACCGCCTAAGCCCAAACCCGCTCTCAAACGCGCCTTTGCCAGCCGCAAGAAACTCCTGCAATCAGCATGAGCCGCTTTCGTGTGGCCTTGTTGGAAGGTGAGTTGGATCGCAGCGCATTCAACAGCGGCACGCCGCCGCTAGACCGCTACTTGCGCGAGCAAGCCACGCAAGACATGCGCCGGCGCGTGGCGGCTTGCTTTGTGGCGATGGATGAAGAGAAGATTGCAGGGTTCTACACCTTGGCATCGGCCAGCGTTTTGCTCAATGAATTGCCCGCTTCTGCGACGGAAAAACTGCCGCGGTACCCCACCGTGCCTGCCGTACGCATGGGGCGCTTGGCCGTGGATCAAGCCTACAAAGGGCAGGGCTTAGGTGGAGCGTTGCTTGCAGATGCGCTGGATCGCTCGCTGCGCTCTGAGATTGCAGCTTACGCCTTGCTGGTAGATGCAAAAGATGCGTATGCTGCTGCCTTTTATGCGCATCACGGCTTTGTGGCACTGCCGGATTCACCTCTGAGTTTGTTCTTGCCACTGGCAACGGCGAAATCTGCCAAGGCTTAGGCATCAATAAGCCACAGGCAGTGGATCTAGCGAGCGCCAGAGATACCAAGTCGCCACGCTGCAATAGGGTTTCCAAGCCGCGGCGACTTCTTTGATTTCAGAGCGGCTCACGGCCTCGCCTGAGAAATAGTTTTCACTGATGCCGCGCTGCAGGCCAATATCGTCGAGCGGGAGCACGTCTGCACGCAGCAGATGGAAGATGAGAAACATCTCCGCCGTCCAGCGGCCAATGCCGCGAATGGCCACCAGCTCGGCAATGATCGCCTCGTCTTCCATGCCATCCCATTGGTTCACGTGCAGCGCGCCGCTGTCGAAATGCAGCGCTAAATCCACCAAATACTCAATTTTGCGAGCCGACAAGCCGCAGGCTCGCATGTCGTCCACCTTTAGTTTGAGCACTTTCGCAGGTGTGAGTTTCGGTTTGGCAAGTTTTGCAAACCGATCCCAAATCGTCTGCGCCGCCGCCACGCTGATCTGCTGGCCGACCACTGACCGAGCCAGCGTGACAAATGGGTCGCCTCGGCTTTGCAAACAGGCATCACCAAACTGCGGGATCAGCTTGCGCATCACCCGATCTTTTTTCACCAAATGCGCACAGGCATCCTGCCAATAGCCGGGTATCTCGATATTGGGCGCTACATTTTTCATAGCAGCCTACGCAGATAATTCAACAGCGATATGCCGAAAATGCTTAAAAAACTCATGCCGCAGCTTCCCAGCTCGTGCCCTGCGGGCTGTCTTTGAGCACAATGCCTTGCGCAGCCAAATCTTTGCGGATTTGATCCGCCAAGGCGAAATTCTTAGCCGCTTTGGCCGCTGCACGCTCAGCAATTTTGACTTGAATCGCTGCATCATTCAAAACTGCGCCCGATTGCAAAAACGCTTGTGGCGAACCTTGCAAAATGCCCAGCAAGCCGCCCAATTTTTGCAGCAAGCCAGACAGCTCGGCAGACTTGCTGCGGTTGACCTCCGCCGCTAAATCAAACAACACCGCCACCGCTTCGGGCGTGGCAAAGTCATTGTCCATCGCGGCTTGGAATCTGGCTGCATACTCATGGCCAAAATCAATACTCGCCCTTATGGAATCTGCGCTGGGTGCTACTAAATCGAGAGCAGTGTAGAGGCGCTTCAAGGAGGCGCGGGCATCTTCCAGATGCACATCCGAATAGTTCAGGCCGCTTCGGTAATGCGTGCGCAGCAGGAAGAAACGGATGGTTTCGGCATCGAATTTTTGCAATACATCACGGATCGTGAAGAAATTGCCCAAGGACTTGGACATTTTTTCGTTGTCAATGTTGACAAAGCCGTTGTGCACCCAATACTTGGCCATGGGTTTACCAAAAGCGCCTTCGCTTTGCGCGATTTCGTTTTCATGGTGAGGGAACTGCAAATCAGCCCCGCCGCCGTGAATATCAAAGCTTTCCCCCAGCAAAGCACAAGCCATGGCCGAGCATTCGATATGCCAGCCGGGGCGGCCAGCGCCATAGGTGCCGCTTCCTGTGCCATAAGCGCCATCCCATTTCGCCTCGGGCGGCTCATCCGCTTTGGCTGATTTCCAGAGTACGAAATCCAGTGGATCGTCTTTGCCATCGAGTACAGCCACGCGCTCGCCGGCATGCAACTCGTCGAGCGATTTGCCGCTCAATTTGCCATAGCCCTGAAATTTGCGCACGGCGAAGTTCACATCGCCACTCGGGGCGCGATAGGCCAAGCCGTTTTGCTCCAGTTTGTCCACGATAGAGAGCATTTGCGGCACGAAATCGGTGGCGCGTGGGTCGTGATCCGGGCGCTGGATGCCCATCGCATCGAAATCGCGATACATCTCAGTGATCATGCGATCAGTAAGCTGACGAATAGTTTCGCCGTTTTTCACCGCACGGGCAATGATTTTGTCTTCAATATCGGTGATGTTTTTGACGTAGGTGACATCAAAACCACTGGCGCGCAGCCAGCGCTGGATCACGTCAAAGGCCATGGCCGAGCGGGCATGGCCGATGTGGCACAGGTCATACACGGTGATGCCGCACACATACATGCTGACCTTGCCGGGTTGGAGGGGAACAAAAGTCTCCACGCTGCGTGACAACGTGTTGTAAATCTTCAAAGCCATGGTGTTTTTGTTGGGTTGCGGGTGCAGCCGTAGTTAAGTCAGCTCGCTATACAAATTGAACTGCACAGCCAGTACAATCTGACGAGTTAATTCCAGCAGTATATAACTGGCCGTTTGCGCCTGTCCATGAGAGGTATTATGCGTTTGCCTACGAGTTTCGCCCCCAAGATCATCACAGGAACCGTGTTGGCGCTGGGTTTGCTGTTCAGCAGCTTGGCTTTTGCCGACTATGCCGAGGTCAACCGCCTGATGCGTGCAGGCCAATACCCAGAAGCCACGGCCAAGGCTGATCAGTTTTTGGCAGGAAAGCCCAAAGATCCACAAATGCGCTTCTTGAAAGGCGTGATTTTGACCGAGCAGGGCAAGCCGCAAGATGCGATCATCATGTTCACCAAGCTGATTGAAGACTACCCCGAGCTGCCCGAGCCCTATAACAACCTCGCCGTGTTGCAAGCGGGGCAAGGTCAATTTGACAAAGCCCGCGCCGCACTCGAAATGGCCATCCGCACCAACCCCAGTTATGCCACTGCGCATGAGAATTTGGGCGATGTGTATGCAAAGCTAGCTAGCCAAGCCTACAGCAAAGCCTTGCAGCTCGATGGCAGCAACACCGGCATTCAACCCAAGCTCGGCCTGATCCGCGATTTGTTCACGCCCAACATTCGCACGCGTCCTGCTGCGGGTGCTATCCCGCCATTGGCAGCAGCCACTCCGGCTAAGCCAGCGACGCCAGCCGTCGTTGCCGCTGCACCTGCTGCGCCAGCCGCGCCTGCCGCCACAACGGCAGTTAAGCCGGCTGCAAGCGCAGCGCCATCAACACCCGCCGCATCCGCCGCGCCCGCTGCCGCCGCAGGCAATGAAGACGAAGTGCGTGCCGCCGTGCAAGCCTGGGCCAGCGCTTGGAGCCGCCGCGACATGTCTGCCTACCTAGGCGCTTATGGCAAAGATTTTGATGCCCCCGGTGGCCGCAAAACCTGGGAAGAAGAGCGCAAGAAGCGCATTCTGGGCAAGAGCAAGATCAGCGTGCAGGTCAGCAATCTTGACATCAAGATCAATGGTGCGAAAGCCACCGCCCGTTTCAAGCAAGATTACGATGCCGACAGTCTCTCGGTGAACAGCCGCAAGACTTTGGAGCTGGCCCGCATGGACAACCGCTGGGTGATCGTGCGCGAAGCCACAGGCGGCTAAGCGTTTTTTGAGGCGGCTGGGCGCACAACATTCGCGTTGTTCTGATCGTCCGCCATGTGTTTGATGTGTGTTGTCTTCCCATTCGATGGCGAACCTTGCTTCCATGCTTGATGCGGCCTGCCTAGTTGATCGATGCTTTTTTCCTTGCTCCTCCCCTTGACCCGACACCTGCTGGCCTGCTTGGCGCTGTGCTTGCTGGCGGTGTGGCTGTCTCCGGCTGAGGCGGCCGCGCAGAAGTCTCGTAAGAGGAAACTTGCCACACCAACGGCCTTGTTGGCTGGCTCTGGCGTTGCATTTGCCAGCAGCGGCCAACGCAAACAAGGCGCCAAAGCAAAAGCAGACCAAGGCCTGCAAGCTGAAGCGCGCCTGATACAGATTTACCAGTTGATTGGCCAGAGTAAAAGCCGCGATGCCTTGAAGCTGGCCGAGAAGTTGGTCACCGATCACCCCAACTTTGCACTCGCCCAGCTGGTGTACGGCGATTTGTTGATGGCGCAAACGCAACCGATCCGCGCGGTGGGCGATGTGCCCGAAGCCACCGTGCGTGCGGCACCGGGCGTGCTTACTGATCTTCGGGAAGAGTCGCTCTTGCGCATTCGCGCCTTGCGCGAGCGGCCTGCGCCAGGCATGGTGCCTAGCAATTTTGTGAGGCTGTCTGCTCGTAACAAACACGCCATCGCCATCGATGCCAGCCGAGGCCGCGTGTATCTGTTTGAAAACAGCCCCCAAGGCCTCAAACTTGTGGCCGATTACTACGCTTCCGTCGGCAAAATGGGCATCGAAAAAAGCATCGAAGGTGATCTCAAAACGCCGCTGGGCATTTATTACGTCACCAACACGCTCGACCCCAACTCCCTCAAAGATTTGTATGGCGCAGGCGCATTGCCCATCAATTACCCCAATCCGTATGACATGCGCCGTGGCAAAACCGGCAGCGGCATATGGCTTCATGGCGTGCCGCAAGCGCAGTTTGCCCGTGCCCCGAAAGCCACAGATGGCTGCGTAGCCGTTTCCAACCCCGATTTGCAAGATATCTTGAAGCGCGTAGAAATCCGCACTACGCCGGTGGTGATCTTGCCCAAGCTTGAATGGGTCAATCCAGCGCAGAGCCATGCCGATGTGGCTGCGTTTGACCGTGCTTTTGCCAGTTGGCGCAGCGCAAAAATGGCGGGTGATTTGGATCGCACCATGGCGATGTACACGGCCGATTTCAACAGCTATGGCAAAAACCTGGCCGATTGGCGTGGCATCGTGAGCCAAGAAGTGGCCAAAAAACGCGGCAATGAATTGAAAGATGTGGCCGTCTTGCATTGGGCTGAGAGCGCCCAAAGTGCTACCATGGTGGTCACGTTTTCTGAAATACCGACAGGTGCAGTCTCTGGCCCGATCAAACGGCAGTACTGGCTGCGTTCTGCGGTCACGCAAAATCAATGGAAAATATTTTTTGAAGGAGTCATTGGATGATTTTTAATCGTTTTCGCCGCTTAGCCCTTGTATTATCTGCGCTGAGTGCTATAATATTAGTAGCAACTACTGCGCAAGCGCAGAATGCAGTTGCGGCCCCCAAAGTCAAAATTGTCACCAGCCTGGGCGATATCGTGCTCGAACTGAACCCAGAAAAAGCGCCCAAAACAGTGGAAAACTTTCTCAAATACGTGAAAGACAAACACTATGACGGCACGATTTTTCACCGCGTGATGGATGGCTTCATGATCCAAGGTGGCGGCTTCACACCCGACATGAGTCAAAAATCCGTTCGCAGCCCGATTCCACTCGAATCGAGCAACGGCCTCAAAAACGACCGTGGCACGATTGCCATGGCGCGCACCAATGTTCCCAATTCGGCCACGGCGCAGTTTTTCATCAACGTGGTTGACAACAACAACCTCAACGCGCCTCTGCCCGACGGCTATGGCTATGCCGTGTTTGGCAAAGTCGTCCAAGGCATGGAGACGGTAGACAAAATCCGCCAAACCGCTGTCACCAACCGTGGCCAGCATGGCAACGTTCCGCAAACCCCCATTCTCATCACCTCTGCCACTTTGGAAAAATAAACCATGAGCAACCCACAAGTCGAACTTCAAATCCCTGGCTACGGCAACATCACCATTGAACTCGATGCCGACAAAGCCCCCAAAAGCGCGGAAAACTTTCTCGCCTACGTGAAGAAGGGCCATTACGATGGCACCGTCTTTCATCGCATCATCGATGGTTTCATGGTGCAAGGCGGCGGCTTCGCACCGGGCATGTCACAAAAACCCAGCGATGCGCCGATCACGAATGAAGCCAACAATGGCCTGAAAAACAACAAATACACCTTGGCCATGGCACGCACATCAGACCCGCATTCGGCCAGCGCTCAGTTCTTCATCAACGTGGCCGACAACGGCTTCCTAAACCACACCGCGCCAAGCAACCAAGGCTGGGGCTATGCCGTGTTTGGCAAAGTGATCTCGGGCACCGATGTGGTGGACAAGCTGGGCAAGGTCAAAACCGGCCGCAAGGGCCATCACGATGATGTGCCTGTGGAAGATGTGATGATCGGCAAAGCCGTTATCCTGTGAATTTGCCGGGCAGCCTGCCATGAGCTTTGATGAAATCAACGCACCAGCCGCTTGGCGCTGCGTGGATTTCATCTCGGATCTGCATTTGCAGGAGTCTGAGCCCGCCAATTTTTTAGCCTGGCGCAATTATCTCGAACAATCCCCAGCAGATGCCATCTTCATTCTGGGTGATTTGTTTGAAGTGTGGATTGGCGACGATGTTTTGAGCACCGCTGGGCAAGCCCATGCCATCGCTCGCCATGCTGGCCTGCATTTTGAACAGCGTTGTAGCCGTGTTTTGCATTTTTTCGCGCAGCAGCGTCATCTGTATTTCATGCACGGTAACCGCGATTTTCTGGTCGGCAAAGATTTCGCCACAGCCTGCGGCATGCAAATCCTGAGCGACCCGAGCGTGCTCAGCTTCGGTGACCAGCGCTTTTTGCTCAGCCATGGCGATGCGCTGTGCTTGGCTGATGTGGAATATCAAAAGTTTCGCCAGCTGGTGCGTAGCGAAGCTTGGCGGAAAAATTTTCTGGCCACGCCCTTGCAAGAGCGCTTGCAGCAAGCGCGCGTGATGCGCACAGCCAGCGAAGCGCGCAAAAAAGATTTGAAGGAAGCCGGCCAGGCTTGGATTGATGTGGACAGCAAAGCCGTCGTGCAATGGATGGATGCCACGCGCAGCCATCATGTCATTCACGGCCACACGCATGAAGGCCGTGATCATGTCATTCGCTCAGCTCAAGGAGAGGGCACACGCTATGTATTGCCCGATTGGCATGTCAACCAACGCCCCATGTGTGGCTACGCCTTGCGCCTCAATCTGTTGGATGGCTCAGTGAGCGCACAACACATCCCCGTGGCCTGAAGGCGCGCGTGGCGGACATGAGCACGGGCGCGAATCTGCTCACACGCCTTAGAGGGCGCCAATGATCCAGTCTTGGTGGCGACAGTGGCGTACTTCGCGCCGCCAAGTGCAGCTGCAATCCGCTTTGCAACGCCGCGCGATTGATGAAGCCTTGTGGCATGCAACGGTGGCCTCATTGCCTTTCGTGGCCTGCTTGCCGCTTGCTGATTTGAAGCGCCTGCGCGTGCTGGCCAGCTTGTTTTTAGATGATAAAGAATTCTCAGGTGCACAAGGCTTTGAAGTGGACGATGCAAAGGCCGTGATGGTGGCGGTGCAAGCTTGTTTGCCGATTTTGCACATTGCCCCACCTGATCGCCCTGATCTCGCACTGGCTTGGTACGACAGCTTCTTGGGTCTCGTGCTGCACGCTGGCGAGGTGAGGGCGCTGCGCGAGTGGATCGACGAAGATGGCATTGCCCACAGTGGCAGCGAAGACCTCACAGGCGAAATGCTCGAAGGCGGGCCGCTGATGCTCGCTTGGAGCGACGTGCAAGACGCCGGTATCTCGGCGAATGAGGCCTACAACGTCGTCATCCACGAATTTATCCACGTCATGGATCTGCGCGACGGTCAGCCCGACGGCTGCCCGCCCATGCCCAGCGAGCAGCGCCGCCAGTGGCTGACTGTATTGCAGGCGGAATACGAGCACTTTGTTGAGGCCAGCGCATCTTGGCAGCGTTTTGGCCGCCTACAAGGCACTTCCCAGCCCCTGCTTGATCACTACGGCAGCACCGCTATCGACGAATTCTTCGCCGTGGCTGCTGAAGCCTATTTCGTGCAACGTGAGCGCTTCGCGCAAGAGCATCCGGCGCTGATGCGGGAGTTTGATGGGTTTTTTAGATTGGGCATTTGATCTAACGCAATTATCTTGCCTTGCTTAACGGTCATAGGAAATGACAAATTTGACAGGAACAAATATCATCGATTAAAATACACACATTAATGTACACACATAAACTAAGCATGCAAACCAGCCTCAGCCGCGTCTTCATGAATGGCAACAGCCAAGCCGTGCGTATTCCGCAAGAATTTCGCTTTGATACGGATCAGGTAGAAGTCTTCCGCAATCGTGATGGCGATTTGGTCTTGCATGCCTTGCCAGCAGCGCCTGCCAAACGCGGTACGGCCTTGCTCAAAGCCTTGGGTGCGTTTGATGCAGATTTCATCGCAGCTCTGCAAGAGGGCCAGCGCGAGCAAGCGCCTATCCAGGAGCGCGAGGGCTTATGAGGTACATGCTGGATACCAATATCCTCATTTACCTCCTCAACAATAAATCCACCCAAATCGCCGAGCACATGGACAATTTGCCACCCGAGGCGCAACTTTGCATGTCGTTCATCACCTACGCTGAGCTGCTCAAAGGCGCAGAGCGAAGCACCAAGAAAACCGCTGTTTTGCGCCAGCTCAATCAACTCACACGCGTCATCCCTGTCGATTTCATGGCAGATCGCAGCATGTGCCAGTACTACGCCGAGCAGTTTCCAAGGCTCAAAGAGGCTGGTACGCCGATTGGTGCAAATGATTTGTGGATTGCCTGCCAGGCGCTGGCGCTAGGGTGCGTATTGGTGACGAATAATGTGCGGGAGTTTGAGCGGGTGAATGGACTGCTAGTGGAGAATTGGACGTGAGTGAGGAATTATCGACCGCATCAAAATCTAGAAGTAAACGACTCTGGGCACTCGTTAGTCTTTCTTTACTTGGTTTGGGTGTCACCATATACGCCTTCAGAATGGTTTACCTTTTGCAGTCGGAGCAGAACAAAACCAATGTTAATTTGTATATAGTAGTTGCAGCAGCCGGGTTGTTGTGGTTTGCAACCCTGATATTTTTTGCTTTTGCTGCTCTTGTTAAATGGCGCTTTGTTTCAAAAGTTCGAGTCAAAGACGATGGACGGATGCACCTAATTTTTGAGCCCGACGATCGGATCGAAACTATAAGAATAGACGATTGTCACTTGCTAAAGAAAATCTATATGGACGAATCGAGGCAACCGACGGAAGCAATTGGTATTTCGGTTTCTGATCGAATCGTGTTTTGGCTTTCAGAAGCAGCGATGAACGACTACAACAGGTATGCACGAATCCATCGGAAATCTACTTCTTCCTAGGCGGTAGACCCGTATGTTGCGTGAGTATCGTGCCTTTGCGCGGTTGCACTGACCTAATGCTCGGTGCATTAGAAGCCGCACCGCCCGTGCGTCCTTTGGTTTTCTGGCCCGGTGCAAACGAGTTTTTCTTTCTCGCGCCGACATAGGCGCCATCAGTTACCGGCTGGAACGTGGGGATCAAATGGTGTTTGCCATTGCCGATCAGGTCGGCGCGGCCCATGGATTTCAATGCTTCGCGGAGCAGTGGCCAGTTGTTGGCATCGTGGTAGCGCAAGAATGCTTTGTGGAGGCGGCGGCGTTTGTCGCCTTTGACGATGTCTACGGTTTCAGAGTCGCGGCCGATTTTGCGCAGCGGGTTTTTGCCGCTGTGGTACATCGCGGTGGCGGTGGCCATGGGTGACGGATAGAAGGTTTGCACTTGGTCGGCGCGGAAACCGTTCTTTTTGAGCCAGACGGCAAGGTTCATCATGTCTTCGTCGCGGGTGCCAGGGTGGGCGGCGATGAAGTAGGGGATGAGATATTGCTTTTTACCGGCTTCGGCGCTGAATTTTTCGAACAGCTGCTTGAATTTGTCGTAACTGCCGATACCGGGCTTCATCATTTTGGTCAGAGGCCCGCCTTCGGTGTGCTCGGGGGCAATTTTGAGATAGCCGCCGACGTGATGGGTGACGAGTTCTTTGACGTATTCGGGGCTTTCTACTGCCAAGTCATAGCGCAAGCCGGAGCCGATGAGGATTTTCTTCACGCCTTTGAGCTCGCGGGCACGGCGATACAGCTTGATGAGGCTTTCGTGGCTGGTGTTGAGATTCGGGCAAATGCCGGGATAGACGCAGCTCGGTTTGCGGCAAGCGCTCTCGATGTCGGGGGTTTTGCAGCCGATGCGGTACATATTCGCCGTGGGGCCGCCAAGATCGCTGACGATGCCGGTGAAGCCAACGACACTGTCGCGGATGGCTTCGACTTCTCTGATGATGCTGTCTTCGCTGCGGCTTTGGATGATGCGGCCTTCGTGCTCGGTAATCGAACAAAAGGTGCAGCCGCCAAAACAGCCGCGCATGATGTTGACGCTGAAACGGATCATTTCCCAAGCGGGGATTTTCGTTTCTCCGTCGTGTTTGCCTTGTGCATCGGCGTAGCTTGGATGCGGGCTTCGTGCGTAGGGCAGGTCGAAGACCAAATCCATCTCGGCGGTGGTGAGCGGGATCGGAGGAGGCGTGATCCAGACGTCTCTCGCTGTGGTGCCTTCGCCATGCTTTTGCACCAGTGCTCTAGCATTGCCGGGGTTGGTTTCTAGGTGCAGCACGCGGTTGGCGTGGGCGTAAAGCGTGGGGTCAGATTTCACCTGCTCGTAGCTGGGCAGGCGGATCACGGATTTATCACGGGGCGGCGTTTTGAGATTGTTTTTACTCAGCGCTGGGTTGGGCACGAACGTCAAAGGTTTGATGCTTGTGCCCAAATCAGCGAGGTTGCTGGGCGCAGGTGAATCGAGTTGACCGCGCATGGAGACAGATGCGCCGGGAGCAGCGGGTAAGCCTGACTGCACAGAAACAATCGCATCATCTTTGGCGCAAGAGCCGCCCTGCTCACGCGCCAAATCTGCGCTCATCATGTAGGGGTTGACATGCTGCTCGGTGCGGCCTGGGGTATCAATGTCGGTTGAATCAATCTCAAACCAGCCCTCGGGATTTTGCCGCTGCACAAAAGCGGTGCCGCGAATATCGGTGAGGTTTTCAATTGGCTCTTTGGCGCCTAAGCGATGGGCGATTTCCACAATGGCGCGCTCAGCGTTGCCATACAGCAGCAAATCGCATTTGGCATCCACCACAATGCTTCGGCGCACTTTGTCTTGCCAATAATCGTAATGCGCGATGCGGCGCAGCGAGCCTTCAATGCCGCCCAGAATGATCGGCACATCGCTGTAAGCTTCTTTGCAGCGCTGGCTATAAACCAAGGCCGCGCGATCCGGGCGCTTGCCGCCCATGCCGCCCGCTGTGTAGGCATCATCAGAGCGAATTTTTCGATCAGCCGTGTAGCGGTTGATCATGCTGTCCATGTTGCCAGCCGATACGCCGTAGAACAAATTAGGTTTGCCTAAAGCTTTGAAAGGCTCTGCGCTTTGCCAATCTGGCTGTGCAATGATGCCGACGCGAAAGCCTTGGTTTTCGAGCATCCGGCCAATCACAGCCATGCCAAAGCTGGGGTGATCGACATAGGCATCGCCCACCACAATGATGATGTCGCAACTGTCCCAGCCGAGTGCATCCATTTCAGCACGGGTGGTGGGCAGAAATTTGGCGATGCCAAAACGATGCGCCCAATACTTGCGATAGCTCGCCAAAGGCTTGGCATCGCGGGGGAAGAGCGATACGTCGCTAAAAATGGCAGGGCGGGCGGTCATAGGGTCTATTGTAAGTTTTAGCGCTCTGCAGAGAACGCTGTGTTGGGAAACAAGCTCACGGCATGTCCGTGATTCTTGATGCAGCGCCGCATTGGGGTGAAGGTTTGAGCGAAGGCCTGAAAATTTAAGTCACAGGCTACTTATTGATTGGGTGTAAATCCCTTGAAATTAGTACAAAAGTACTATACATTGCTTGGGTTTGGCTCTTAAACAAGCTCCTCAATTCAATGACCTCAAGGTAATGCGTTCAAGCTCTCATTTCGGTGTTTCTCAGCTGTCGGCTTTTGATCACCCGCAATATTTAGCACTCTCTGGGTTACCTGCCGAGCAGGCCATTGAGCTGTTGATGCGCAAAGGGAGAATACTGAGCCCACCGATCTCTCGGATTGAAGCAGTGGGTATTGTAAGCTTTGTGAATTTAGAGCATTTCAAGGCAGAAAGCCTGATTTCCTTTGATGCCCAAAACGCTGACACAGGCCGCTTGATGCTGGTGCTCGCAGGCGATGCCAGCATCCGCATGCGAGACTCTGGCACCACCTCTCACGATAGCGACTATTCCCCTCTGGGCCAAGTCAAGGCCAAGTGGTTTAATGCAACCGAAGGGGCCACACTGGGCTTGGTGCACACGTTTTCTGGGCTCTTCAGTCGCTTTATGGCGCAAGCCACGACGGATCTGTTTGTGGCTTCCCTCTCTCGCACGGCTTTTCATCGCATGAAGCAACAGCAGCCCATTTGGGCGCTTCGCTTTTTAGAAATCACGGCTCTTGAGTTGGCCTTGGTGACACTTGATCATGAGAAAAGTATTGTCGCAATGAGCAATGTCGCCCGCAGCATGCAAGATCATATTGGCGATGAGTCTGGCGAGACTGCGCCAGCGCCGCTGTTTGAGATGAACCGGCTTCGATAAGAGCTAGACTGAATACCGGGCTTTTGGGGCATACCTAGCTGCATAATAACTGCATGCCCGACCACCCAGAGACCTTGCCGCAGTTGCCCCTTCAGCCACCCGCGCGGCCCCAGTCCAAAACCGAACTCTTCCTCACCTTTGCCAGCATTGCCCTACAAGGCTTTGGTGGCGTGCTCACTATCATTCAGCGCGAGATGGTAGAAAAGCGGCGCTGGCTCAGCCCGAAAGAATTCACCGAAGACTGGGCTGTGTCGCAAATCTTGCCCGGCGGCAACGTGGTGAACTTGTGCATCATCTTGGGCAACCGCTATTTCGGCTGGCGCGGTGCGCTTGCGGCTTTGGCAGGCATTTTGCTACCCCCCTTGCTGATCGTCTTGCTGCTGGCCACGCTGTACAACCAGTATGTTCATCTACCCGAGGTTGCAGGCGCGGTGCGCGGCATGGGCGCGGCGGCGGCGGGTTTGATTGGCGCTGTGTCTATCAAAATGATTGCTGGTTTGAAGCAAAATGAGATGGGAGCCTTTATATCTTCTGCCTTAATTGCTATGACATTCATAGCAGTTGGTCTGCTGCGCTGGCCGCTGGTGTATGTCGTGATCGGGCTGGGCGTACCCGCATTTGCCTATGCCGCGTGGATCATTCGCCAGCGTGACCGCGCAGCCGAGGAGGGCGCTGCATGACCTGGGAGATTTGGATCACGCTCTTTGCGCATTTCATTTTGCTCTCGCTACTGGCAGTCGGTGGTGCGATCACCACCGCTGCGGATATGCAGCGCCTCGTGGTGGAAAAGCAAGGCTGGCTCACGGATATTCAGTTCACCAGTTGTATCGCCATTGCCCAAGCCGCGCCCGGGCCCAATTTGCTGTTTATCCCTCTGATCGGCTGGCAAATCGGTCTGCAAACCGGTGGCACGTACTGGGCGGCTACAGCCGGCCTCTTGGCCACTTTCATTGGCATCTTGGTGCCCAGCAGCACACTCACCTTCGCCGCCACCCGCTGGCTGCAAAACAATGCCAATCATGTCGTTGCCCGCGCTAGCAAAGCTTCCCTAGCACCCATTTCTATAGCGCTCTTGCTTGCCACGGCCTGGCTGCTCACGGCCTCGCACGACCAGCCTGTCAAAGACGGGCCGCTGTGGCTGTTTACCGCTATCGCCCTGCTACTGGCTTGGAAAACCAAAACGCATCTGCTGCTGATTTTGGGAGCAGGAGCGGTATTGGGCATGTTGGGCTGGATCTAGTATGGACGCTCAACTTGTTTTGCGCGAGCTTCAGCCCGGAGACATCGGCTGGGTCATCGCACAGCATGGCTTGCTCTATGCGCAGGAGTATGGCTGGAACTGGGAGTTTGAAGGCTTGGTGGCCAGCATCTGCGCGGATTTTGTGAAGAATTTCCAGCCAGATGGGGAGCGCTGCTGGATTGCTGAAATCAAAGGCGAGCGCGTCGGCAGTGTCTTCGTCGCACGAAAAAATCAAACCACCGCGCAACTGCGCATGCTGATCCTCACACCCCAAGCCCGCGGCCTGGGCTTGGGCGCACATTTGACCGACGAGGCGATCCGCTTCGCCCGCGAGCGAGGATACCAAGAGATGGTGCTCTGGACCAATGCCTGCTTGCTGGCCGCTCGCGCCATCTATCAAAAACGCGGCTTCCAACTGATTGAAAGCGCCCCCTACCAAGGCTTTGGGCAAGATTTGGTGAGCGAAACCTGGGCGCTCAAACTGTGATTTTCAGCGCTTGGGTGCGGGCAGTGATCAGCGCGGATTTTCAAAAAACACGTAATTCGAAGCGTAATCGCTGATCTCAAAATACACGCGCTTCTCGCCCGGATCGGCAATCATGTTGAGATTCTCATCGAGCACGCCATAGCCAAAACGATAAGGCCGAGGCCTGTTGTCGTCAGTGCCCATCGCGGTGGAGAGCTTGTCAATTTTTACAAACCGCCGCACCAATTTGTCACCCGCATATATTTCCAGCACCCCATTCGTACCTGTCCAGTTTTGAATGTCACGCTGGATTTTGTTTTGCTGTTCTTGGGTGCAGGCTTGAAGCAGAAAAATTGAGGAAAAGAGCGTGATTGCCCTTATAAATACTGCATAGTTTGCTATTTTTTTCATAGTAATAGTCATGTTGTTTTGGGTTGGAAAATTAGAATCAGTTCGTCAATCGTTCAAGCCGCACGCTGGCGCACCGCTTCATACAGACACACCGCACTGGCTACTGACACGTTCAGGCTTTCCACTGCGCCCAGCATGGGTATGCGCACCAGCTCGTCGCAGGTTTTTTTCGTGAGTTGGCGCATGCCGGGGCCTTCTGCGCCGAGCACCAGCGCGACTGGGCCTTTGAGGTCAATTTCGTGGATGGTTTTGGTCGCATCTTCGCTGGTGCCGATGATCCAAATGTTGCGTTCTTTCAGTTCGCCCAAGGTGCGGGCCAGATTGGTCACCATCAAATACGGCACGGTTTCTGCCGCGCCGCTGGCCACTTTGGACACCGTGGCGTTGATGCCCACAGCGTGGTCTTTGGGTGCGATCACGGCATGTGCGCCAGCGCCATCGGCCACGCGCAGACAAGCGCCTAGGTTGTGTGGATCGGTCACGCCGTCGAGCACCAAAATCAAGGCAGGCTGGGCATTTTCTGTGGCTTCGAGTTGGTCAAGCACATCGTCCACCGAGTGCGCTTGCACCAGCGGGTTGACCACCGCGAGCACGCCTTGGTGCATCATGCCGCCGCACATGCGGGTCAGGCGTGCGCCGTCCGATTCGATGATTTTGAGGCCCGGCGTCGCGGCTGCGGCCTCCCTTGCACGGTCTTGAAACTGCTTCATGCGAGCATCGCGCCGCGTCACATCGATATGCAGCTCAAGGATAGAAGGGGCGGCGGTTTTGAGGCGCACACCCACGGCATGGAAGCCGTAGAGGATTTTGTTAGACGTTGACATTACCTTGATTATCCCCTGCGCCACAGGTGCACGGCAGCGCTCAGGATAAGTGGCTTGTTAGTAACGGCTAACCATGCTATAATCGAAGGCTCTTCGGAATCCTCCGGGGAGATCTAACGAGCTTTTCGGCGCGAACCGAAAAGCCAACTCAATCAATGAGGTTCTTATGTACGCGGTCGTAAAAACCGGTGGCAAACAATACAAAGTTGCTGCTGGCGAAAAATTTAAAGTAGAACAGATCGCTGCGAACATAGGCCAAGAGATTGTGCTGGATGAGATTTTGGCTGTCAGCAATGGCACTGATTTCTTAATAGGCGCACCCTTGGTTCCTGGCGCAGCAATCAAAGCCACAGTTGTGGCACAAGGCAGGCACGACAAAGTGCGCATCTTCAAGATGCGTCGTCGTAAGCACTATCAAAAGCGCCAAGGCCATCGTCAAAATTACACCGAGCTGTTCATTGCGGAAATCGCTGACGGCAAGGGCGGCATCATGAAGGCAGCATCTGCCCCGGTGATCGCTGTGGCACAAAAAGCCGGTAGGGATGACATCGAAATCATCGAAGGCATTGGCCCGAAAATCGCCATGGTTCTCGCTGCCAACGGCATCACCACCTTCGCCAAATTAGCAGAAGCTAAAGCTGAAGACATGACCGCGATGCTCAAAGCATCCGGCGGACGCTTCAGTTTGGCCAATCCTTCCTCTTGGGCCGAGCAAGCAGCTTTGCTGCGCGATGGCAAGATGGAAGAATTCCAGAAGCTGTGCGACGAGTTGGTCGGCGGCATCAAGAAATAAGGAGCTCTTGAAATGGCACAGAAAAAAGGCGGCGGCTCGACGCGAAACGGGCGTGATTCACAGCCCAAAATGCTTGGCGTGAAAGCCTTTGGTGGCGAACTGGTCTCGGCCGGCGCGATCATTGTTCGTCAACGCGGTACCAAGTTCCACCCCGGTGTGAACGTCGGTATTGGCAAAGACCACACCTTGTATGCTTTGACAAATGGCCATGTGAGTTTTTCTCACAAAGGCGCTTTGAACAAGCACATGATCAACATTACTACTGTTGCGGCTTAAAGCAGCTTCGGTAGCTTGTTCCCCAAAAGCCCCGCTCGCCGGGGCTTTTTTAATACGAAGACTGTAATTCCCCACGCGTAACTTTTGCGCCTTTTGCGTCCGGTATTTTTCTCTCTAAACTCTAAGCCATCATGAAATTCGTTGACGAAGCCTTTATCGACATAGCCGCTGGCGATGGAGGCAATGGCTGCGTCTCGTTTCGCCACGAAAAATACAAAGAATTCGGCGGACCCAATGGTGGCGACGGTGGGCGCGGCGGGAATGTGTATGCCGTGGCCGATGACAACTTAAACACCTTGGTCGATTACCGTTTCTCGCGTCGCTACGATGCCAAGCGCGGCGAAAACGGCATGGGCTCAGATATGTTTGGCGCGGCCGGTGGCGACATTGTGCTGAAGATGCCGCCTGGCACGATCATCTCTGATGCCGAGACCGGCGATGTGATCATGGAGCTACTCGAGCTGGGCGAGCAGCGTCTGCTGGCCAAAGGCGGCGATGGTGGCTATGGCAATATGCGCTTCAAAAGCTCAATCAATCGCGCACCGCGCCAGAAAACGCCCGGCGGCGTGGGTGAGCGCAAAGAATTGAAGCTCGAACTCAAGGTGTTGGCCGATGTGGGCTTGCTGGGCATGCCCAATGCCGGCAAATCGACGCTGATTGCCTCCATTTCTAATGCACGCCCCAAGATTGCCGATTACCCATTCACCACGCTGCATCCGAATTTAGGTGTGGTGCGCGTTGGGCCGGAGCAGAGCTTTGTGGTGGCTGACTTGCCGGGCTTGATTGAGGGCGCGAGCGAAGGCGCAGGTCTTGGGCATCAGTTTTTACGGCATTTGCAGCGCACGCGCTTGCTGCTGCATGTGATTGATATGGCACCGTTTGACGATGCGGTGGACCCCGTGGCGCAAGCCAAGGCGATTGTGGGCGAGCTGAAAAAATACGACGATGAGCTGTATGCCAAACCGCGTTGGCTGGTTTTAAACAAGCTGGACATGGTGCCTGAAGACGAAAGAAGCGCTTTGGTGAAAGATTTTGTGAAGCGCTACCGCACTGCGCTCAAAATCAAAGCAAAAGATGCGCTGCCAGTGTATGAAATATCTGCACTCGCACGCCAAGGCTTGGATGTGTTGTGCAAAGACATTTACTCGCATGTGCGCAAAGTGCATGACGCGACGAAAGCGCCCGTGGATGTCGACCCACGCTTTGATCCGCAATTCGATCCACGCTTGTCCGGTGGTGAAGCACCCGCTTGACCCGTTAGGTCACTATAAAGTTAATAGCACTCTGCGCATATTCTATAAGGGCAATCAGCCTAAAATGCTTGATAAATCAGCTTCTCGTACGGCTTCCTTCGCTTCTCTGACCAAAGCGCGTCGCGTGGTCGTGAAGGTAGGATCGAGCTTGGTCACCAACGAGGGCCGTGGGCTGGATGAAGCAGCCATTGGGTTGTGGTGTGAGCAATTGGCAGCTTTGGTCAAAGATGGGCGCGAAGTGGTGATGGTGTCGAGCGGCGCGATTGCTGAGGGCATGAAGCGGCTGGGTTGGGCAACGCGCCCGAAAGCTATTCATGAGCTGCAGGCTGCTGCTGCCGTAGGGCAGATGGGCTTGGTGCAAATGTATGAAAGCAAGCTGCGCGAGCAGGGGCTGCGCAGTGCGCAGGTGCTGCTCACCCATGCGGATTTGGCGGATCGCGAGCGCTATCTCAATGCTCGCTCCACGCTGCTGACCCTGCTGGCGCATCAGGTGATCCCGGTGATCAATGAAAACGACACCGTGGTCAATGATCAAATCAAGTTTGGTGATAACGACACACTGGGTGCGCTGGTGGCCAATTTGGTGGAAGCCGATGCCTATGTGATCCTCACCGATCAAAAAGGTCTCTACACCGCCGATCCGCGCAAAGACCCTGCAGCAGAGTTCGTTCACACCGCCAAGGCGGGAGATCCGGCCTTGGAGAAGATGGCTGGCGGCGCGGGCTCATCCATTGGCAAGGGCGGCATGATCACCAAAATCCTCGCGGCCAAACGCGCCGCGGGCTCGGGCGCAAGCACCGTGATCGCTTGGGGGCGTGAGCCCAATGCTTTGCTTCGTTTGATACAAGGCGAGGCGATTGGCACGCTGTTGGTGGCGCAAACGGCCAAGCAGCAAGCGCGCAAGCAATGGATGGCCGATCACTTGCAATTGGCGGGCAGCGTGACGGTGGACGATGGTGCCGCAACGCGTTTGCAAGGCGGCAAAGTGAGCCTGCTTCCTGTGGGCATGACGGCCGTGCAGGGCGATTTCTCGCGCGGGGATGTGATTGCGATTGTGGATACGCAAGGCGCTGAGATTGCCCGCGGCCTGGCCAACTACGCTGCGGCAGAAGCCCGGTTGATTTGCCGTAAAGCGTCAAGCGAATTTGAGGCTTTGCTGGGCTATACCGGCGAATCTGAGATGGTGCACAAAGACAATTTGGTGCTCAGGAGTCCATCGCTCTAGCCATCGGAGCGCTTGGGGCCGAACTCTGTTGGCTGCCGAGCCTCCGAGCTTTGTTATTGCGGAATCGGCGAGCCAGCGCGTAGGCTGCGAATCGCCGCTGGCACATTGCTCGGCGGTGCAGCGCCATCGCATATACCTTGCTTGGCCAGCGCTTCCGGATGCCGTGAGGAGGTGGATTGGCGCAGCGGTATCCAATCTGAGTTGCTCGTCTTGACCCAGCCACTGCCCGGATTGTGCCGCGCATAGCTGCGAAACTCGCCCTTGTTGCAGCGAATGCCTTCATACATGGCATTGACCACGCCACTCTCAGACTGCGCCACCACCACATAGCGGACGATACCCTCAGGCATGATCTTGATGGAATCGGGGTCAACGCCCCATTTCAGCTGCGAGCGCACCGATATATCTACCGGCACGAGGCGTTTCAAATCGAAGGCTGGCGGTGGCGGCACTTCGGATTCTTTCCAATCAGGATCGTCTGCAATGAACTGCGCTGCGGCCATGCAGCTGCCCAAACCGATCAGCAACCCGACCAGCAAAGAAGGCACTAACGCAAAAAAATGCTTATTCATGATGATGTTGGCCTAAATCGTCGTGCGTGTCGTGTGGTTCATCATGGGGATGCTGCTGAACGAAGGCTTGCGCGGGGTCTTGCTCGTAATGCTCGGTAGGATGCGGGTCAAAACTGGCCCCTGGCGGCAGCTCTAGCTCTGAAAGGCGGGAAATCCGCTCGCGCTGTGCCCCAAAGCTGCGGCCCGGCGCTGCCGCGAAATTGCCATAAGGGCGGCGGCGTTGGCCGATTTGCTCAAACTGCAAATCAGCCGCCTCGCCCGGTGCGCGCTCGTCGCGAGAGACATCATGGTTCCAACGTTCGCCCACTGGCAGGTAGCGCGAGAGCTCATTGAGCGCCATTTTATAAACGCCGCGCTTGAACTCCACCACCAATTCCAGCGGCACCCAATAATCATTCCAACGCCAAGCATCGAATTCTGGATGATCTGTGGCGCGCAGGTTCAAATCCCAGTCGTGGCCGATCAGTTGTAGCAAAAACCATATTTGCTTTTGGCCACGGTAATGGCCACGCGCTTCACGCTTGATGAAGCGGTCGGGCACCTCATAGCGCAACCAGTCTCGCGTCCGCGCGATGATCTGCACATGCTCGGGTTTGAGCCCGACCTCCTCATGCAGCTCGCGAAACATCGCCTGCTCGGGGTTTTCACCCCGGTCGATGCCGCCTTGCGGAAACTGCCAGGAATGGGTACGTATTCTTTTGCCCCAAAACACCTGGTTTTTCTGGTTGAGCAAGATGATGCCGACATTGGGGCGAAAGCCGTCCCGGTCGAGCATAATCAACTCCAAATTCTTTAAACTGAAACGATGATACACGGCTCGCGCCGTATTGCAAGACTCCCACTTGCAGTTGTTTCAATTTGCTCCTCAGTTTTGTTCATTCTTCACGTCCACGTTCACGCATACAGACAGCAACGCCCATGAAAGCCAGCCAGTTCCTCATCTCCACGCTGAAAGAAGCGCCCGCCGACGCTGAAATCGCCAGCCACCAGCTCATGACCCGCGCCGGCATGATCAAAAAACTCGGCGCTGGCATCTACACCTACATGCCTATGGGCCTACGCGTGATCCGCAAGGTGGAAGCGATCGTGCGCGAAGAGATGAACCGCGCTGGCGCGATTGAATGCAGCATGCCGGTGGTTCAGCCTGCGGAGCTGTGGCAAGAGACAGGACGCTTTGAAAAGATGGGCCCAGAGCTGCTTCGCATCAAAGACCGCCATGACCGCGACTTCATCGTGCAGCCCACCAGCGAAGAGGTTGTCACGGATATTGCCCGACAAGAATTGAAGAGTTACAAACAGCTACCTAAAAATCTCTACCAAATCCAAACCAAATTTCGCGACGAGCGCCGCCCTCGCTTTGGCTTGATGCGTGGGCGCGAGTTCACGATGAAGGATGCTTACTCGTTTGACCGCGATGAAGCCAGCGCTAAATCCAGTTACCAAGTCATGGCTGACGCTTACAGAAAAATCTTTGATCGCTTTGGTTTGAAATACCGCGCCGTGGCTGCTGACAGCGGCGCGATTGGCGGCGATTTGAGCGAAGAGTTTCAGGTGATTGCTTCTACTGGCGAAGACGCGATTGTGTTTTGTCCCAACAGTTCATATGCGGCGAACATGGAGAAAGCCGAAGCCGCAGCGCCTGTAGCACGCGTCTTAGCCTCTCAGACCATGAGTAAAACTTCCACACCCGGCAAAAGCACGTGCGAAGACGTGGCAGCCTTGCTGAATGTGCCGCTGCAAACCACCGTGAAATCTTTGGTGCTGGCTACCGACGAATTGAATGAAAAGGGCGCGGTTGTCAAAAGCCAAGTTTGGCTGCTGCTCGTGCGTGGCGATCATTCGCTGAATGAAACAAAGGCAGGCAAAGTTGCGGGTTTGAGCGGATTTCGCTTTGCCACTGTGCCTGAGATCGAAGCGCATTTTGGCTGCAAGCCTGGCTACCTCGGGCCTTTGAACATGAAGCAGCCCGTCAAAATCTTGGCTGACCGCGAAGTGGCTGCGATGCATGACTGGATTTGCGGTGCGAACGAAGTCGATTTCCACGTCACCGGCGTGAACTGGGGACGCGACCTGCCCGAGCCAGATGTGGTGGCCGATATCCGCAACGTGCTCGAAGGCGACGCTTCTCCCGATGGCAAAGGCGCTTTGGCCATTGAGCGCGGCATCGAAATCGGCCATGTGTTCTACCTCGGCACGAAATACAGCAAGGCCATGAAGGCCACGTTCTTAGACACCGACGGCAAACCCAAACCCTTCGAGATGGGCTGCTACGGCATCGGCATCACGCGCCTGCCCGCCGCCGCCATCGAGCAAAACCACGACGACAAAGGCATCATCTGGCCCGACGCGCTTGCGCCCTTCACGGTCGTGATCTGCCCCGTGGGCGCGGATCGTTTCCCGAACGTGAAAGAAGCCAGTGACGCGATCTACGCCGAGCTACTCGCCAAAGGCGTGGACGTGATCCTAGACGACCGAGGCGAGCGCCCCGGCGCGATGTTTGCCGACTGGGAGCTCATCGGCGTGCCGCATCGCATCACCGTGGGCGACAAAAGCCTCAAAGACGGCCAAATCGAATACCAACACCGCCGCGATGAAGCCGCCAGCAGAATCGCCATGGCTGACGCTGTGGCACATGTCGTTGCAAAACTCACGGCTTGAGGAATGATGGTTCAGAGCACTCGCGATCAGCGCGCAGATATCTTGCGTGTTCTCGCTGTCTTTGGTGTATTCGTTGTCAATGGAATGGGCTACTCATTTGCGCCAGAGCATGTCGTGCCCATGGGCATGCCTCATCCTGGCGACTCCTCAGCATCCGTGGTTTTGTACGCCTTGTTGTTTTTCTTCTTTCAAGGCAAAGCTTGGCCTCTTCTTTGTTTTTTATTTGGCTATAGCCTTCAAAGTATCGCAAAGCAATCAATGAAGAACCAATTGCCCGTCACAAGCGCACTTCGGCGAAGATACGGCAAGCTCTTGATACTTGGTGTTCTGCATGGCGTGTTCGTTTACTTTGGTGATGTTCTGACGATCTATGCGATCTGCGGTTGGATTGCAACGCGCTGGGCTACTTCACAAGGCCAAAAGCGCATCAAGATATCTGGCTTGTTGCGAATTTGGAAAAAGTGGGCGGTGGCGACGATCATCACCCAATTTTTGGTCATTCTTCTGGTTTTCTTAGCATCGCTACAGGAGACGCCAGCATCTGAAACTAAGCGGCTGTTTGCAGAATTCTCTCTTTGGCGAGATTTTTTTCAATTGAATATTGAATACTATGGCTATATCGTTCTAGCCTCTACCAGTTTTATGTTGCCAGTTTATATCTGGCTAACTATTTCGGGTATGTTGGCATATCGTTTGAGGTTATTGAGTAAGCGTGCTTTTGCCGTCAAGTTTTGGTCTCACGCACCCGGTTTAGTGCAAACTTTCCTGAGTACCTGCTTGACGCTTTCTATCGCTATTTTTGCGACTCGTTTGCAAGTGGTGGCATCCGATGTGAATCTCGTGGGCAGTTTTGTTTTGCTTTCTATTCCTGTTGGCATTTGGTGGTTGTTCTGCTGCTTAGCTTGGTATATGCGCGAAAGTTCGTCTGTTGTATCGCCTTTGTTGGCTCAATTCGCAATAGCCGCAAAATACTCTTTGACGATGTATCTTGGCTTGTCGATATTTCTGGTGATTTGCGTCAATCCAGTTTTTGGTGGCTGGCTCACCGATATATTCAAACATACCATTGCCGCCTTTATTTCCTTGCTTTGCCTTTGGCTTGGCGCGTTGAAGCTGGCAGTTTGGGCGCACCAGCGAGGTTGGCGCGATCCATTGTCTATTTGGCTCGGTAAAAGCCATGCGGCAGCTGGTCATGGTAAAAATCTTTTATGAAGCGAAGAATATTTCTTGAGAATGCTCTAAGCGGTGCTGCGCTGCAATATACAAGCATGATCGCACTTTTGCAGCTACCTTCCATTGCTTACGCAGGCCGCCAACTCGAAGAGCCTCTCGCAGACTCCGTACGCGGCGCGTTGAGCGCCGCGATTGCCAGCAGTGCGCCCCCTGTGCCCGAGTTCAACAACACCGAAGGCCGGTTGCAATATCTGCGCTGGCTCGGCGAGATGAGCACGCGGCTCAGGAAGAAGAAAACCGATTTCGAGACCCGCAAAGAATTCCTGCAAACCGTCTGGTACGAATCCAAGCGCGCAGGCCTCGACATATCGCTCGTCCTCGGCCTGATCCAAGTCGAGAGCAATTTCCGCAAACACGCCATCAGCGTGGTGGGCGCACGCGGCTACATGCAAATCATGCCCTTCTGGGCGCGCGTGATCGGCGATGGCGATGCCGGCAAACTCTTCCACATGCAAACGAACATCCGCTTCGGCTGCGTCATCCTGCGCCACTACCTAGAGCGCGAACGCGGCGACACCTACATGGCGCTAGGCCGCTACAACGGCAGTCGCGGCAAAGCGGAGTATCCGAATGCGGTGTATGCGGCGCAGAAAAACTGGGTGTTTTGAGTCTTCTAGATGGCAAAGTCGATCCATTGATTATTTTTTAGAATGCTAGGCAAATGAATTTATCCATCACAAAATTTATTTTTTTGAAAATAGCAACATGTATTGGCGTTACTTTTATATTTGGTTGTGGCGGAGGTTCTACTTCATCAGAGGTTACGAGAGGTACAGATTTGCCATTAATTGCGGGTATTTCCGGCAGTGTCGTAAAAGGTCCCGTTTCAAACGCTCAAGTTTGCGCTTATGAGTTAACCGGTTCAGGAAAGGGGAGACTTATCGCTTGTACAACCTCCAATTCCAGTGGAAACTATGCTTTCTCTGTGTCGTATACAGGTGATGTGGTTATTGAAGTATCGGGCGGTTCATATATTGACGAAACTACGAATGCCAATACCAGTTTGACTACTACGCTTACTTCTGTGGGTTCAGTGAAATTGGGTGTTACCTCTCAGGTGATTGTCACCCCTTTGACTCAAATCGTTTACCGTAGTGCACTACTGGGTACTTTGACAACGCAGAATTTCTTTATCAGTTCTAGTACGGTTAGATCAGTATTTGATCTACCACATGATTTTGACTTGTCTTCTGAACAACCTATATTGAGCCACGGGTCGGAAAATGCTTACGGAGCAGCTCTTCGGCTTGTATCGCAATCTATAGCCCAAGGAGCTACTTTAGAAGGACTCATCAACAATTTCGGCTTTACTGTGGTGAATGAAGGATTTCAACGTAGTAAATGGTGTCAGCCGGATTCTGAGGGCTATCTCAAGAATTGGAATGTTTTATTGCTCGCTAAAGTTTTAAATGGAGCGCAGAGTAATCGACAACCATTGGTAATTGAGGTTTCTGAGCCCTCAACAGTTTGGAGATCGGAGGTTGCAACCAGCAGCACCTATCGAAGATGTAATGTTATTTCTAGCACGAGTACCAAAGTCGAATTGAGTTGCCCAATTGAAATACTCCAAGGAGTGGCGCCAAATACTTATACCAGTCCGAATTCTTACTCGAATTTAAAAATCTATGCGGCAAACTCTTCTCAAACATATACGACTCCATCTGTGTTTAATCCTAATGATTTGATAGTTGCTGGTGGCAAAATCAAAATCACCGGAGGTTCGTTATGGCTTAGTTATGGAGGTAATGTCAGTGTTTATGCTTCAGGTGGAATAGCTCAAATTGCAGAGGTCGTAACAACAGGGACAAGATCAATAAGTGCTAAACATGCCATTGATAAAAACGTGAATGATGCATGCCGTTTGTCTGCAAATGGCTTTCCTGCAGCAGGCTCTGCGAGCCTGAATGGAACCGTAGTTTGGGATTCAGTAATATTGACTGGGCAGCCTTGAGTAGAGCAGTTGCAGCTTTAGACAAAGGGTTCAGGTTTGTTGTAGCAAAATTCAAGAACCAATCACCTGCTGCAATTCCCGATTCTCATCTACATCATGATGTCATAGTCGCTAACGAATTCGCGCTTGACATAGAGCTTTGTGGATGGTTGGTCAGTTGCTGTATACATTGATGTTGTAGCAGATTTTTGTGTCGTTGAACACCTCTACAACGGTAATGCCTTTAGTGCCAACGCCCGCAGCTTTGGGAATTTGGATTGCGCGACCTGAGCGGCCGCGCATAGTGAAGCTGGCGCTGCCTCGTGATGAAAAGAGCAAACATTTTTCCTTTCTATGCCGTAGAATATGTAATCACATCTGTATCTACATTAAAGGTCAATCGCCATGCCGACAACTCAATACGAAGGTTCTGTCGTCCAAGTGGGCAACAGTCGTGGCATGCGTTTGCCAGCGGGGTTTTTCAATGCGCATCCTGAGTTCAGCGGCAAGGTGCGTGCCACGTTTGTGGCAGATGGTCAGGTGCTGATCTCGGCTCAACCCGCTGCCAAAAGTAAAGCCGCCAAGCCAGAAACTGATCCTGTGATGGATAGTTTTTTGAGCTTTCTAGAAGCGCAGATGGCTGCGCATCCAGAGCAGATCGTGCCTGCTGACGCCGCGCAGCTCAAGCGAATCGGCGCACTAGTTGCTGGCGTTAAAGCGGATTAACGGCGATGCAGGCCAACGGTTGGCAGCTTTTTTATTTCAAGAGTTTCAAAGCTGCACTCGATGAACTTGAGACTACGGTCACAGAGCTTGCTCGGCGTGATCCGCAAGGCTACAAAGCGCATCCCAAAACTAAGCTGCTTGCTTCGGTGTATCAAGCGATCAAGATCCAAGTGCCTGCCAATCCTGATGCCCCTGAGTTTCGCCTTGGCAAGACTTTGAAATCAGTCACTGTTACCAACACGCACTGGCGACGTGTGAAAAAAGGCATGCCTGATCGCTACCGCCTGTTTTTTCGATTCTCGTCTAGCCCGGTCAAGCTCATCGTTTACGTTTGGTTTAACGACGAAGACACCTTGCGTAAAGCTGGCGCGAAGACGGATGTGTATGAAACCTTCAAACGTATGCTTGGCAAAGGTATCGTGCCGCAGACGATGAATGAGCTGTTGGTGCAATCGAATGGCTAAGAGCCTGAAACCTTTAATACAAAGCAAAAAGCGCGGCAATCTCCGCGCTTTTTGCTTTGAAGCGATGAAAACTCAGCCGTTAATCACCTGCTGCAATTCCCCATTCTCATACATCTCCATCATGATGTCTGAGCCGCCGACGAATTCGCCTTTGACGTAGAGCTGGGGGATGGTGGGCCAGTTGCTGTAGTCTTTGATGCCGGCGCGGATTTCTGCGTCGTCGAGCACGTTGACGGTGGTGATGCCTTTGGTGTCTACGCCCACAGCTTTCAAAATTTGGATGGCACGGCCGGAGAAGCCGCACATGGGGAAGCTGGCGCTGCCTTTCATGAAAAGCACGATGTCGTTGCCTTTGACCAAGCTGTCAATGCGTTGCTGGGTGTCACTCATGGGGAGAATTCTTTCAGTAGATCGTTGCTGTGCAAGACGTTGATTATCCCAAATCTGTGCACGGGCTGCGCGGGCTGGGATAATTAGTCAAATCTTTCTTATCTTTCCATCATGAAAATCGAAAAAAACACCGCTGTGACGATCAGCTACACCGTCTCTGACACCGCAGGCCGCCTCTTGGAGCAAAGCAAAACGCCTTCGAGCTACCTGCATGGCGGATATGGCAACACCTTTGAAAAAATCGAAGAAGCACTGGAAGGCCAAGAAACGGGTTTTCAGGTCAATCTCACGCTCGCGCCAGCCGATGCTTTTGGCGAGCACGACGAGAGTTTGGTGAAAAGCATCCCGAAGAGCGATTTTCCGCCGGGCATCAAAGTCGGCGGGCAACTGCGTGGGCGTTCAGACGGTGGCCATGAGCATATGTTTAACGTGGTCAAAATCAAAGGCCCGGTGGTGATGCTGGATGGCAACCATCCGCATGCTGGCAAGACTTTGATATTCAACATCAAGGTGTTGAAGGTGCAGGCAGCCTCCGACGAAGAAATCGCGCATGGCCATGTGCATGGGGAGCATGGGCATCAGCATTGATGCAGTTTCTTTGCGACTAGATTTTTAAGAGAAATTGGCCTGTAGCCGTTATATTATGTGCGCACAGTGCTATTGAATTCATAGCGATCTTTATGCTTCTTCTTGGATGAAGCGGTCGCGAGTGAGGCCCTGCGCTTGGCGTATCCCACGCGGCGAGGTAAAGGGGGAATGCGGGCGCAGCACGCAGGAGGACACGAGTGACGTGGGATACGCCAAGCGCAGCGCCTCACTCGCGGCCTATCAGCTAACGTGAAAATCTTCGTTCGCCCACGGTAAATACTTCAAAGCCGCGCAGCACGCCGAGAATGGAATTATCCTCGCCACTCAGGTTGGCCTGAGCGCGCCTGTGCAGCGATCCACACTTGCCAAATCTTGATGAGTGACTGCTTGGCCAAACTCATGGCCTGCAAATACTTGCGTTACAGCCGCAGCTTGATCGTAGCCATGCTCCAGCAGCAACCAAGCGCTGGGTGACAAGTGGCTATTGGCATACATAACGATGCTGCGAATCGCGTCTAAGCCATCCGCGCCACTGGTCAAAGCCATGGCAGGCTCATGTTGCAACGCTGCCAGATGCACATCGCCTTCTGCAATGTAGGGCGGGTTGGAGACGATCAGGTCAAAGCGCTCGTTGCCGAGAGCAGAAAACCAATTTGGGTTGTGAGCGTCGGTGAGCACACAGCGCACTGGGAGATTCAACGCCTGCGCATTAGATTGAGCAACTGCGAGCGCTAGATAAGAGGCATCTGTCGCGGTGACTTGCGCCAAAGGCCGTTGCGAGGCAATCGCCAAAGCCACTGCGCCGCTGCCGGTGCCTAGATCGAGCACTTTGAAGGGCTTGTCTTTTGGGATGAGTTCGAGCGCCCAATCGACAAGCGTTTCGGTATCGTCACGCGGATCGAGTACGTCGCCGGTGACTTTCAATTTCAGGCCGTAAAACGCTTTGTAGCCAATGATGTAAGCCACAGGCTCGCCGGCCATGCGGCGCTTGAGAGCGGCGTGCCAAAGCACGGATTGCGCATCGCCCAGCACATCGCGGTCATGCGCGAGCAGCCAGGCACGGTCGCGTGTTTCGCGGCCACAGGCGTGCAGCATGAGGCAATGCGCGTCAATGCGCTCTAAGCCCCGAGCGATGGCGGTTTGCAGCAAAGTGGCAATGGTGGCGGTGGTGGCTTGCATGGGTGATGCAGGATTTTAGGGTGCAGCTTGCGGTCTGGCACTTTATGCCGCGCTTCAAGCATGGCTTATTCTGCGCCTTTGCCTTGCTTTATCCCGCGTTTGAGGGATGTGGAGGCCGACTGCGAACAGGCACAATGACAGCACATGCAAACCACGCTCTATCTCATTGAAGACGATCCTTCGATCCATGAATTTTTACGTATGGCGATGCTGGAGCGGCCTCAATGGTCATTGCTGGGCAGTTCCACCAGCTTTGCGCATGCGCAGGCCAACGCAGCCAAGGCAGCGGCCAGCGTGTATTTGGTGGATCTGGGCCTGCCAGATGGGCGCGGCGAAGAGCTGCTGCGCGAGCTATCGCGCTCCAATCCGGGTGCGGAGCTGCTGG
This sequence comes from Variovorax sp., assembly GCA_031375105.1. Taxonomy (GTDB): domain Bacteria; phylum Pseudomonadota; class Gammaproteobacteria; order Burkholderiales; family Burkholderiaceae_C; genus JANMDU01. The sequence continues at coordinate 34,924 of JANMHJ010000031.1, read as the reverse complement.
TGTTTACCGTGTTTGGCGACGAAAGCCGCTTGATTGGGGCGATTGAGGCGGGAGCGACCGGCTATGTGCTCAAAGGCTGCACCACGGGCGAGCTGATCGAGGCGATTGAGCAAATTCAAGAAGGCGGCGCACCGATTTCTGCGCTCCTTGCGCGGCTGTTGCTCAAGCGCTTTCGCGGCGTGCAAGATTCCAGCCCTAGCCCGCTAGAGGCTCTGCCTGCCCAGAATATTCTCAGTGAACGCGAAACCGATGTGCTTAAGCTGCTGGCGCAAGGGTATGTGAACAAAGAAATCGCTCGCAAACTCAACATTTCAGGGCACACCGTGGGCTCGCATATCAAGAATTTGTATCGCAAGCTCTCGGTGCATACGCGGGTGCAGGTGGTGCGGGCGGCACAAGAGCGGGGCTTGGTGTGAAAGGCGGCATGTGAGCATCACGCTGGATCTGCGCCGCTTCCCTGCTTGGTTGCTGGTGGGCATTGTGCTGGCGGCTGTCTTGCTGGGTTTGGCCTTTGTGTCGCGCCCACAGGCTGTGGCGGGCGGGGTTTATATACAAAATGCGGCAGTAGCCCTTGATAATACTGCGCAGAGTGCTGCTAAAAATGTAGCACTCCCACACATTTGGGACGATGAAAAACCAGCTTGGCAAGGCACGGCGCGATATCGCCTGAGCTTGCCGCCAACCAGCAATTTGCCGCCCAACGCGCAGTTGGCGCTCTATTTGCCCCGCGTTGGGGCTCGCTATCGCGTCTGGCTGGGTGGGCAGTTGATTGCCTCAGAGCATTGGGAAACACCGGGCTATGTAGACACCAGCGTGGTGCCTCAGCTGGTGATGCTGCCACCAGGTTTGCTGCGTGAACCGCTGGGCGCCAATCAGATGGAGATTGAGGTCAAAGGGCAGTTGCTCCGCAAAAGTGGGCTCTCGCAGGTGATTTTGGGTGAGGCGGATGCTTTGCAGGCGCGGCATTCGCAAGTGACGATGTGGCAAGTGCAGGCCACTTGGATGGTGGGCGCAGCTTCTCTTCTTGTGGCGCTGTTGTGTGGCCTGATGTGGCTGCAAAACCGCGACAAAGTGTTTGGCTTGCTGGCAGCGGCTTCCAGCGCTTGGGCTCTGAGGTTGTTTCTCACGCCACTGGTGGCGCCGCCTATGCCTTTTGAACTATGGTTTTACCTGCACAAGCTCTCGTTCACGGTGTATTGCGGATTTTTGTATCTCTTTCTTTGGGAGATTTTTGAATTTCGTCAAGGCGTGGCGCGGCGTTTGGTGGTGGCGCTCTTATGGCTGGGGCCGATTTGGCTCGCAGTGACGACGCTGACAGAGAATTACAACCTCTATCGCATCTGGACGGGTGTGATCGTGGCGGTGTCGGTGTTGACGCTGTTGATCATGTTTCGCCGCGCCCGCTGGGGGCTGGATGGCAATCAAAGGCTGATGGTGGTGGTGGGGCTGGCCACCATGATCACAGGTGTGCGGGATTTTGCCGTGGTACAGCTGGGCTTGCCCGGCGATGGCGACATTCGCTGGATGACGCTGGGCTCGTTGGTGTTCATGCTCACGCTGGCCTGGATCATGGTGCAGCGCACCTCCAAATACACGCAGCAAATGGGCAATCAAAACCAAGAGCTGGAAGCGCGTGTGGCGCAGAAAGAAAGCGAGTTGCGCCAAGCCTTTGATGCGCTGCGCGAAGCCGAAAAACGCCAGGTGCTGGAGGTCGAGCGCGAGCGCCTCACGCGCGATATGCACGATGGCCTAGGCAGCCAACTCGTGCAAACACTGAATTTCGTTCGAGCCAAGGGCAGCATTGCGCCTGAGCAGCTCACAGCCATGCTCAGCCACGCTTTGGAAGAGCTGCGCATGACGCTGGATTCTCTAGAGCCGCTAGAGGGCGATTTACCCGCTATTTTGGGCACGCTGCGCCAGCGCATTGCCCCGACATTGGCTGCTGCGGGCATTGAGCTCGATTGGCAGGTGCAAGAAGTGCCAGCGGTGGCGGTGCACGGGCAGGCCATGGAGTCACGCAGCGTGATGCAACTCTTTCGCGCTTTGCAAGAGATGTTTGCCAACATCGTCAAGCATGCCCAAGCCAGCAGCGTGACGGTCAAAACTTGGCAAGATGGGCACCATATCTTCCTCAGTGTGGCTGACAACGGCGTGGGCATGGGCGAAGGCTTTCGCGAAGGCGGGCGCGGCATGCAAAATCTGCGCTCGCGGGCCGCCGCGCTCGACGCTTTGCTGGAGATCACGCCGAATGCGCAAGCTGGGCAGGACGATGGCATGAACGCTGGCCCAGGCACCTGCGTGAGCTTGCGTTTTGCTTGCCTCCCGGTCGTCGGTGCAGCCTGATTACGATATTAAAACGCTATAAAATAGATAGCAAACTATGCTTAATTTATAAGGGCGATATGCTATTTTCGTTTGATCAATCATGAAAGTCGCCTTCTGTTCCTGCAATCATCCTTTGGTGCATCCCGAGCAACCTGGCTGGCTGGCGCTAGCAGCCTCTGAGCCAGATGTGTTGCTGCTCTTGGGCGATAACGTTTACATTGAAAACCACGTGGGCGAGCTGCTTGGCTCGCAAAAACCTTGTCTGACATTGAGCGATTTAGATTACGCGCGCCGCCTGCATGCGCGCTATGCCGCGCAATGGAATGTGCCGCAATTCAGAGTGGCTTTGCGCTCTGCAAAGCGGGTGATGGGCACGCTGGATGATCATGATTTTCTAGGCAACGACACCTTTGCCAGCCCCATCTTGCAGCGCAAAGCGCGCTTTGCACGGCTGCTGCATCGCCAGTTCATCGCGGCTTGCAATGTGCAGCCTTTGCCGCTGGTCTATTCAGCGTTTGAAGACGTTTTCTCGATGGACGATGCCCTCTTTCAGCAAGGTTTGGGCATTGCCAGCAGTTGGGAGAATACAGAGCTGGGCGCAGCTGCGCCAAGCATCAAAATTATCCTGCTTGATAACCGCAGCTACCGCGAAAACCCCTCGGCCAACGGCCTCGTCAGCAGCGCCCCCGCTTTAGGCGCAGCGCAAATCAGCTGGCTCGCGCAAGAGCTGGTGGGCTCGCAGCGCATCAGCATCATCGCCAGCGGCTCCACCTTCAGCGCTGGCGACCGCGCAGGCATTCCCGGCAGCCCGCTCGATGCCTACAAACGCGAGGCTGCGATTTTGCGCACGCTGTATCGCAGCCAGCAGCATCATCGCATCATTCATCTGGGCGGCGATTTGCATTACAACGCCCATTGGCCGCAAAGCGCCGATCATCCTTTCACCGAGCTGGCCTCTTCTGGCATGGGAAGCGGCTGGCAGCCCTTTGCTAGGCAGCAGCGCGGCAATTTTGGGCTGCTGAGCCTGAATGCGCAGGGCATTCGGATGCAATTGCTCGGCGATGAAGCCGAGCGAAATCTGGATATTTTTCTTAAAACCGGAGCCCCATCGTGAGCTTTCAACGCCTCGCCCCTTCCATGGCAGATTTGCAAACCGGCGATCTCGTCTGGCCGCGTGCCGACAAGCAAATCGTGTTTTTTCAAGACAATAACCCGCAAGCTGCGCCCTGGTTGGCTGAGCAAGCGCTGATGGCGGCCAGCCCAATGAGCCAAAGCAGTGAGCAAACTGAGCTTGTTGATCGTTTTATCCGCGATTGCTGGGTCGGCCATGTGGCGCTGATCGAGCTGATGGAAGGCGTGCCTTGGGTGGTGGATGCCACCCCGCATCGCAGCGGCCCGGCCACTCCCGGGCAAAAAGGCGTGGCCACCCAAACCTACCAAGCCTTCTTGGATGACCATGCGCACACCCAATCCAACATATGGCATGGCCGCTTAAAACCTGAATTCGTCGATCAGCCCGATGGCTTTGGCCAACGCCTCGTGAATGCTGCGAAACAGCACCTAGGAAAGCCCTACAGCATCTCGCCACTGGGCTTGGGCAACGCAGAAGATTTCTATTGCAGCAAGCTGATTTGGCATGCCTTGCGCGATGCGCTGGGCATCGCGCTGGAGAAGCGAGGTTTGCAAGTTCCCCAGCCGTGGTTCACGCCTTGGGATGTGATGCAGACTGAGTGCGTGCAGCTTTTGTACTCTCCTGCTGGGAAGAGCTATCGTGGTTGATACTATCAAAAGAGTAGCGCTCTGCGCAGATTCTATGCCGGTGATGGGGCTGTTTTGCTTGGATTTCTGCGGTGTACATTACATTGAGTGTCAAATTCGAATCGCAGCAAGCAAATAGATCTTTATACCCCGGAGGTTTGCATATGAGTGAAGCGCTGGAACGGAACAAACAAAATGCGATGGCGTTCTACGAACTGATGTTCAACGAATGCGAGCCTGCGCAAGCTATCGAGCGCTACGTGGGGGACAGCTACACCCAACACAACCCACACGTAGCAGACGGAAAGCAAGCCTTCATCGCGTACTTTGATCGCATGGCAAAAGACTATCCGGGTAAGCGCGTCTTTTTCAAGCGCTCGGTTGCTGAGGGAAATCTGGTTGTGCTTCATTGCCACCAGCAGTGGCCAACTGATGCAAACAAAGACTGGGCGGGCATCGACATTTTTCGCTTTGACGAGCAGGGCAAGATCGTCGAGCACTGGGATGTGCTGCAAGTGGTGCCGGCTCAAAGCGAAAACTCAAACACCGTCTTTTAGACCCGGTTAGCTGCGGAGCGCTCAATATGAAACATCGAATTGCCGCTGGCGTCATCGTCGAGAACAACGACCGAATCCTGCTTGTCCGTCACGTCAAGCCCGGTGCGTACGACTTCTGGGTCGCGCCTGGTGGTGGCGCGGAAGGGAGTGAAGACTTGTTTGCCACCGCCAAGCGTGAAGTCTTCGAAGAAAGTAGGTTGCATATTGAGCCGCTACAACTAGCCTATATTGAAGAGTTCTCCAACGCGGATACGCCTGAATGCAAGCTTTGGTTTACGGGCCGGCTGATTGGTGGAACGATCAACACTGAGGCGCTTGAGGCGAAAAGAGAGCGCATCACCGAAGCTGCTTGGCCGAGCAGAAGTGAGTTTGAAGGAAAGACAGTTTTTCCGCCCATGCTTCACAACGAGTATTGGAAAGACCGCGAGAATGGGTTTGCCTTTCCTCGGTATGTTGGGTTGCGTGTCATGGAGTTTTCTTGATTCTGATTGGTCTGCTGGCTTGGGCGAGTTTGATTTCATCATTACGAATCAGGCGGTTCATGAGTTACGTCACAAACGCCATGCCATTAATCTGCACATTGCTGTTCGCGCTTTGTTGCGGCCTCAAGTCAGCTATTGGGTCTGTGATCACTATGCGGGTGATGATGGAATGAGCAACGATCAGCTTTACATGACGGTCCAAGAGCAAAAAGCGGCGCTGATCGAAGCGGGTTTTACGAAGGTTGATCAATTGCTGGCCAAAGGCGGCCTTGTTTTGCATCGTGCTACGAAATAAGCGGTGCAAGTCATCTGCCCAGAGCGCGCTAACCATCTTTGAGGCGGAGAGCGTAGGGTGGTTGGATTGGAAATTTTTTTGGAAGGCGCGCGGGGAGAGGGTTCGGTTGTGATGATCTCTATCGCGTGTGTTTTCAAAAAAGTTTACGAGACGACTGCCCTGCGCTAGGCCGCAGGTGAGCGGGTGGAGCGTAACGTGTAGATCGCCAGAACCCTTCGACAAGCTCAGGGTGAACGGATGGGGCGACTTTGGCCGAATGGGTGGAGATACTACAAATTCAATAGCACCCCGCGCAATAAATACGCCGGCTACCTGCTCAAAAAGCTTATAAAATCTTCTGCAAATGAGCGCACACACCCTCCACATCCTCCTCGTCTGCATGGGCAATATCTGCCGTAGCCCGACGGCTGAGGGCGTGCTTCGGGCGAAGGTGGCACAAGCGGGTTTGACGAGCAAAGTGATCATCGATTCTGCTGGAACGCACAACTACCATCCCGGCAGCCCACCCGATGAGCGCAGCCAAGCGCATGCGCTGACCAGAGGCATTGATCTTTCTAAGCAGCGGGCGCGGCAGGTGGTGCAGGCTGATTACGATAAGTTTGACCTGATCTTGGCCATGGATTGGGACAATCTGGCCTTGCTGCAAGACGATTGCCCGCCCGCACAGGCGCACAAGCTCAAGCTTTTCATGAATTACGCTGCCCCAGATTTGGCTCTCGGCCAGGTGGTGCCCGATCCGTATCATGGCGGGGAAGCGGGCTTTGAGCGGGTTTTAGACCTTGCCGAGGCGGCTAGCGCTGGGCTGTTGGCACATCTGGCTGGTCTGACGCCATTAAAACTGATGAGTCGCAAACAAAACTCATAAGTCGTGTAGAATTAAACCTGAGCGAATTCGTGGGGTATCTGTTATACTTGAGTGAATTGCTCAAGATTAAAAGCTCAATGCGAAGTGTCAAGGTGACAGCAAAAGAGCGAAATCTAACAATCCACGAATCGTCGAGAGGAAGCTATTTGGAAGCAGTTAGTCCAAATAGCCATAACGGGCGGAGACGTGGTCTTGAATGCAAGTGAAGTTCAAGACCTTTATCAATGTGTCAGCACTTTAGGAGCTCAACATGCGTCTCACTACAAAAGGCCGCTTTGCGGTCACGGCAATGATCGATCTGGCTCTGCGTCAAAATGCAGGCCCTGTCACGCTGGCTGCCATCAGCCAACGTCAGCAAATTTCGCTGTCTTATCTAGAGCAGCTTTTTGGCAAACTGCGCCGCAATGGCCTGGTGGAATCCACCCGGGGCCCAGGCGGAGGCTACACGCTCGGGCGCGAGTCCAGCGGCATCACGATTGCAGAAATCATCACGTCGGTCGATGAGGCGATGGACGCGACCAGCTGCGGCGGCAAAGAAAACTGCAACGGTGGCGATACCGGCCGCTGCATGACGCATGATCTCTGGAGCAAGCTCAATGCCCGCATGAGCGAATTCTTAGGAAGCGTGAGTTTGCAAGACATGGTGGATGAGCAAATGGCCAAAGGCGTCTACATAGAGGCCAAGCCCATGCTCAAGAAAGCCATTTCGCCGATGCAGGTCGTCAAGCCGATTCGCATCAGTGGCCCTAATTCGGTGTTTGCCCTCGGCGGCGCCTTTGCTAAGTGATGCGGCGCTTTCGCTAAATAAACTCTCGGCTATTTCGCCAACTGATTCTTCTCTGCCAGATACCCACACCATGGACGCCACTCCTCATTTCCCCATTTACTTGGATTACTCCGCCACCAATCCGTGTGACCCACGGGTGGTCGACGCGATCATTCCTTGGCTGCGCGAGCATTTTGGCAACCCCGCCTCGCGTTCACACGCTTGGGGCTGGGAAGCCGAGGCTGCGGTAGAAAAAGCACGCGAGCAAGTAGCCGCTTTGATCGGCGCAGACCCACGCGAGATCGTCTGGACATCGGGCGCAACCGAATCCAACAACCTCGCCATCAAAGGCGCAGCCGCTTTCTACAAAACCAAAGGTAAGCATCTGATCACCGTGAAAACCGAGCACAAAGCTGTGCTCGATACCATGCGTGAGCTGGAACGCCAAGGCTTTGAAGTGACGTATATGGACGTGCAATCCGATGGTTTGCTTGATCTCGAAGCTTTCAAAGCCGCGATTCGGCCGGACACGATTCTGGCCAGTGTCATGTTCGTGAACAACGAAATTGGCGTGGTGCAAGACATTGCTGCGATTGGAGCAATTTGTCGTGCGAGAGGCGTGATTTTCCATGTAGATGCGGCGCAGGCCACAGGCCGTGTGGATATTGATTTGGCCACGCTGCCAGTGGATTTGATGAGCCTGACCTCACACAAAACCTATGGCCCCAAGGGCATTGGTGCTTTGTACGTGCGCCGCAAGCCGCGCATCCGCATTGAAGCGCAGATGCATGGCGGTGGCCACGAGCGCGGCATGCGCTCGGGCACCTTGCCCACGCACCAGATCGTCGGCATGGGCGAGGCTTACCGTATCGCCAAAGAAGAAATGCACGAAGAAAACAAGCGCATCACCGCTTTGCAACAGCGCTTGATGAATGGCCTGAAAGGCATTGAGCAAGTGTTCATCAACGGCCACGAAACGCAGCGCGTGCCGCACAACATCAACATGAGCTTCAACTATGTTGAGGGTGAAAGCCTGATCATGGGTATCAAAGGCTTGGCCGTGTCTTCTGGCTCGGCTTGCACATCGGCTTCCCTTGAGCCGAGCTACGTATTGCGTGCCTTGGGCCGCAGCGACGAACTCGCCCACAGCAGCCTGCGCATGACGATTGGCCGCTGGACGACCGAAGAAGAAATTGACTTTGCCATCTCCACCATCAAGCACAACGTCGCCAAGCTGCGCGATTTGAGCCCGCTGTGGGATATGTACAAAGAAGGCATCGACCTGTCCACCATTCAGTGGTCAGTGCATTAGATTGACGAACACCCCCGTGCAGCTGGCGCTGCTTCCCGAGCTACAGTAGGGCTCCTTACGAAGCCGGGGGCAACGCCAGTGGCCTGGCAGAGCCAGATCCACGGCGCTTGCTGGGATCGACATTTGTATTTTTAGAATTTGGAGAACTACCATGGCATATTCAGACAAAGTTGTAGATCACTACGAAAACCCTCGCAATGTCGGCTCGTTCGACAAAGGCGATGACTCGGTTGGCACCGGGATGGTCGGCGCGCCGGCTTGTGGCGATGTGATGAAGCTGCAAATTAAGGTCAATCCTGAGACGGGCATCATCGAAGATGCGCGGTTCAAAACCTATGGTTGCGGCTCGGCCATTGCATCGAGCTCGCTCGTGACCGAATGGGTCAAAGGCAAAACGATCGATGAGGCCGGCAGCTTGAAAAACAGCCAAATCGCCGAAGAGCTGGAATTGCCTCCGGTGAAAATCCATTGCTCCATTCTTGCCGAAGACGCGATCAAAGCCGCGATTTTGGATTACAAGCAAAAGCATGCTGCGGCAGTCGCTGCCTGATATTGCTTTTTTTCTGCGCTGAGCTTGTATCAGCTCAATCCCTTGCGCAACGTCTTGATTTGATCTTATGACCGTCTCCCTCACTCCCGCCGCTGCCAAACACGTCACGAAATACCTCTCCAAACGCGGTAAGGGCGTGGGTGTGCGCCTAGGCGTGAAGACCACCGGTTGCTCCGGCTTGGCCTACAAGCTCGAATACGTCGATGAAGTTGCTCCCGAAGACGCACTGTTTGAGACAGAAGGCATCAAGCTCATGGTTGATCCCAAAAGCCTCGCCTACCTCGATGGCACGACGCTCGACTTCGTGCGCGAAGGCTTGAACGAAGGCTTCCGCTTTAACAATCCGAATGAGCGCGATAAATGCGGATGCGGTGAGTCGTTTCGTGTGTGATGAATCTGCAATCGACTGATTTCGCGCTTTTTGGTATCCCCGAGCAGTTCGGGCAAGACCGCGCCATCTTGGATGCGCGCTGGAAAGACCTGCAGCGCGAGGCGCATCCCGATAAGTTTGCCGCGCAGGGCGCAGCCGCTCACCGTATTGCAATGCAGTGGAGCGTGCGCATCAATGAGGCTCATGCGCGCTTGAAGGACCCCGTGCAACGTGCGGCTTATCTGTGTGAACTGCATGGCGCGCCGATTCAGGCGGAAAGCAACACCGCCATGCCCGCTGAATTTCTGATGCAGCAAATGGAGCTGCGTGAAGCGCTGGATGATGCCGCGTCAGAAGATAATTTAGACGAGATCAGTCACCAGGCCTCGAAAATACTGCGTGAAATGCTATCAAAAGCAGAGCAATTGCTTGATCAAGAAAAAGACTATCTGGCAGCCGCTCAAGCCGTGAGAGCCCTTTTGTTTATCCAGAAATTCCAAGCCGATATCGAACGCCGCTTCTCTCTTTTGGGACAATAGGGGCAGATTGGAGAACATTTTCTCTCCCTCCGTATCCGCTCAAAACAAATAACAAATTCACTCATGGCTCTCTTACAAATCTCTGAACCCGGCGCGAGCCCGAATCCGCATGAGCGGCGCATTGCGGTGGGCATTGATCTGGGCACCACGCATTCTCTGGTGGCCTCGGTGCGCAATGGCGTGGCGGAGTGTCTGCTCGATGATGAGGGCAGGGCGATTTTGCCTTCTGTGGTGCGCTATTTGCCGGAGGATAAGCGGCAAATTGGGCATGAAGCCCTTATGAATCCTGCGCAAGATGCTCCCAATACCATAGCATCTGTCAAGCGCCTGATGGGGCGTGGGCTCAACGATATTGTGGATGCTGACAAGCTGCCCTACAAACTGATTTCCGAGCCCGGCATGGTAAAGATCGAGACGGTGCACGGCCCGAAATCGCCGGTGGAAGTGAGCGCTGAAATTCTTGCCACGCTGCGTTTCCGCGCGGAAGATACGTTCGACGAAGACATATATGGTGCGGTGATCACGGTGCCTGCGTATTTTGACGATGCGCAGCGCCAAGCCACCAAAGATGCTGCTAGCTTAGCTGGCTTGACCTTACTGCGCTTGATCAACGAGCCCACGGCGGCGGCCATTGCCTATGGCCTAGACAATGCCTCAGAGGGCATTTACGCCGTGTATGACTTGGGTGGTGGCACCTTCGATATTTCGATTTTGAAACTTACCAAGGGCGTGTTTGAAGTGCTCGCCACAGGCGGTGATTCCGCGCTGGGCGGCGACGACTACGACGCGGCTCTGGCTGAGTTGATCCTTGCGCAAGCAGGCAAGACGGCAGACACCCCAGCTGAGAAAGCGCAGATCAAAGCGCTGGCGCGCAGTGTGAAAGAGCAGCTATCTACTATTGATTTAATAGCGCTTAGTGAAGATTCTATAAGGGCTAATTCGCCTTTTTCTATAAAAATAACCGATTTTGAGCAAGTCACAGCGCATTTGACCGCCAAGACGATACAAGCCGTGCGTAAAGCGCTGCGCGATGCGAAGCTCGCCAAAGAAGATGTGCAAGGCGTGGTGATGGTGGGTGGCTCCACGCGGATGCCCCAGGTGCAGCGCGCTGTGGAAGAATTCTTCGGTAAGCCGCCGCTGAACAATCTGAATCCAGATGAAGTGGTGGCGCTCGGTGCAGCGATTTCTGCAAACCAGCTCGCCGGCAACAATCCGCAAGGCGAACTGCTGCTGCTGGATGTGATTCCACTCAGCCTTGGCATCGAGACGATGGGCGGCCTTTCCGAGCGCATCATTCCGCGCAACACCACCATCCCTACCGCCATGGCGCAGGACTTCACCACCTACCAAGACGGCCAAACCGCGCTGAGTTTGCATGTGATTCAAGGCGAGCGCGATCTGGTGAAAGACTGCCGCAGCCTCGCCCGCTTCACGCTGCGGGGCATCCCGCCCATGGTGGCAGGCAGCGCGCGCATCCGCGTGACCTTCACGGTCGATGCTGACGGCTTGCTCAAAGTTGATGCGAAAGAGCAAATCAGTGGCGTTGAAACTAGCATTGACGTCAAGCCGAGCTACGGCCTCTCGGATGACGAAATCGCCCGCATGCTGCAAGACAGTTTCGGCACCGCCCAGGAAGACATGGCAGCTCGCGCCTTGGCCGAAGCCCGTTTAGAAGCCGACCGCATGGTGCTTGCCACGCGCTCGGCGCTGGCCGCAGACGGCAGTTTGCTCTCCGAGCCAGAACGCGCCCAGATCGACGCCCTCATCCAAGTCACCATCGCTGGCAAAGCTTTCGAGGAAGCGGCAAAAGTAGAGGCCGCCACCGAAGCCTTGGCCCAAGGCACAGAAGCTTTCGCTGCCGCTCGCATGAATGCGGGCATTCAGCGCGCTCTCACAGGAAAAACCGTTGATTCGGTATAAAAGACCACCATGCCCATCATCAAAATTCTCCCCCATGTTGAAATCTGTCCGCAAGGCGCAGAGGTGAAAGCCAATGTGGGCGACAGCATCTGCGAAGCCCTGCTAGAGCACGGCATCAATATCGAACACGCCTGCGACATGAGCTGCGCTTGCACGACTTGCCACATCATCGTGCGCGAGGGGTTCGCCTCGCTCAATGAGCTCGATGAAAACGAAGAAGACTTGCTCGACCGCGCATGGGGCCTAGAGCCCAATTCCCGTTTATCTTGCCAAGCCTTCGTTGCCCAAAAAGATCTGGTCGTGGAGATTCCTCGCTACACGATCAACCATGCCAAAGAGAATCATTGAAGCACTGAATTCAAGTCATCCTTCAGCCGATGGAGTATCCGCATGCCCAAACGCCCAGATTCGCTTGAGACAGTTCACACGGTACTCGCTTTGCTGCAACGCATACCGCGCAACAGAAAAATCACTGCACTAGAGCTTCAAACTCAATTGAGCGCCGCTGGCTTTGTGCGCGAGCTGCGCACCATTCAGCGCCATCTTGAAACTTTGACCGAGCATTTCGATATTGAATGCGATAGCCGGAGCAAACCCTATGGCTATCGCTGGAAGGTGCGTGCTCAGGGTATTTCGCTTCCGGGCATGACAGAGCAGGAGTCGTTGTTGCTCGCGCTGGCCGAGCAGCACCTGCGCAATCTGTTGCCAGCCAGTTTGATGAAATCCATGGCGGAATTTTTCACCCAAGCGCGCAGCAGCATGGCATTGCATGGGCGCGCTCAAAAAGAGCGCGACTGGCTGTCAAAAGTACGTGTCGTTAGCGAGACTCAGCCTCTGCTGCCTGCCAAAATCACACCCGGCATTTTTGAAGAAGTCAGCAATGCGCTCTATGGCAATCACTGGCTGGAGTTGGACTACGCAAATGCTGGGGGAAAACGCACACTGGCCGAGGTCATGCCACTTGGCTTGGCGCAACAAGGCCCTAGGCTCTACCTCGTTTGCCGATTTGCAGGCTATGACAACGAGCGTAGCCTCGCAATCCACCGAATCAACCAAGCCCGAAGGCTAGATCGCACTTTCGTTCGCCCGAAAGACTTTGATTTAGCGCAATATGACGACGATGGTCGCTTTGGATTTGGTGAAGGAAAACGCATTCGATTGAGTTTCCTCATGGATAAAGGCTTGGGCGTATATCTGATGGAATGCCCACTGTCAGGCGATCAAGTCATCAAGCAGGCGCAGGACAAACTCCGAATCAGCGCGACTGTGGTGGATACGGTGCAACTCAATCGGTGGTTGCTGAGTTTTGGCGATCAAGTTAGTCATGTGAAGAAGCAGCCTATCTAAGGTCGCTGAGAGCATATCTTTGTGCGTCACAGATTGACGCATGTATGCGTAAACTTCTGGCACTAAAGAGAAGAAGGCTTCACATGGATTCAGTATTCACTCGCCGGCAAGCCCTTGCAACCGGCATATGCACTTTAATCACCAGTCAAACTGCTGCCGCAGCAGATATGCAAAGTTTCAATCTGACAACCAGCCGAAAACTGGCATCGTGGGATATTGGTGCGCTGCAATGCTGGTTTGAAGGTCACGCTGCAGACGTATCTCAGGTTGTCCAAGATGCGCAAGCCATATGGGATGAAAGAGCGGTGTTTCAGCATATTGACTATCAAGACTTGACGGTTATGTTTGAGTCATCTGATATTCACTCCATTGCTACAGCCTATGTAGGCTGCGCACAGAGTCATAACTCCATCACAGCAACCCAAATTGCATTCCAGCGCGCTATTGAAAATGCTGATGCGAAAGGTGTGAAGCTAATCAAATCTGCGATCCTCGTTTTCAGCGCATCCTCGGAAGGCGTGCCGATATCAGAGTTTAAGGAGGCTTGCTCATGGATTCGTCGGCATATTCCAGACGATGCACATTTCGATATGCAGTTGCTGCAAGATGATTCCCTTGATCGCTTTAGTAAGCGTGTGAGTTTGGCGGTCACGATATAAAAGTTATGCATACGACTGCAAACTTCACGGTATCTGAAATTCAGGCAGCATTTGTGCAGCGGAAGGCATTGCTTTTGATAGAGCGCTTACAAGGGTTAAATAGCCAGCTAGGCTTTGATCCTGTCTACGAAATCATGAAAAAAGCTGAGCAACCTTGCGCTGTGCGCATCAACCTACGCATGATCAACCAGTTGCTACAGCTCAATGAAATCGAATGTGCTTGGCTGGAAACTGCCTATATCTGGACGAAGTCAGGTTGCGCTTTGCCGGATGTGCCACTCAAGGATGAGGGAATGAGATGGCAGGCGCTTGGTGGCTTGCTTAATCAGCAAGTGAAGCCAAAGGCGAATGCTGAGTGGATCAGCGCATCCCAGCGGTTACGCGGGCTTGCGCTGATTGCTCCTCGTCGTCACAGCCTTGATAGTGTAAATTTTTTAGGTGACGATTTGATCTGCTGCTTTGAAGTGGTAGAAATTTTGGAGAGGCGCTACGCCAGTCATGCGCACTTGCTTAACGAATTGATGAAACCACGCTTTGACATAGAAGACCAAGATTTGTGGGTATTCAGAATGATGAATTCCATGCCAGAATTTCCTTTGCCACCCATCATCGAAGACGGGTATAAGCGGTATCGAACCGACAGGCCACTCAGCCAAACGCATCTGCTTGCCTTTTTGAGGTGGTGGTGTGATTGGGTCGCAGGTACTAATGACTATAAATGGCTAGATGCACATGTGGAGCTATATGAATTGCGTGGAGCGATACAGTCAGCAGTACGTACGGTTTGCCTTGAAAAGCGCCATTTAACAGATTTCGATCTACTCAAAGCTATCTACGCGATAGCTGTCTAACGAAAGGAAAAAAATGATCACAGTTCGAGTAGCATACAAATACGGTGCTAAAGGTCAAAAGCCAAACAGCACTCGTCCAAGCGAGAGTATTCAAGCAGAGGGTAAAACCGAATCCGCAGTGCTTGCAGCGTTGCGCAAGAGGTACCCAACGTATGGAGAAATAATAATTTTGAAAATTCAGTAAGATGATGCTTGTGATTTTTCTCATTCTTGCTAAGGACTCAAGATTTAAAAATGATTTCTTCTCTCGAAAATTTACTCATCAAATCAGTCAAAACTGCGCAAAAACAATATGGAGAGATGACAGGAGGCTACGCCTTATGGCATGCTCCAGAATCATTCGTTCAAATGGTTTCGGCAAGAGAAATAAACAAAAAACTAGGTTTAATTGTTTACCCTGAATGCACTCCGAATCAGTTTGCGCGTGATGCAAATCGAATCGTCAAAGTGGGGGCTCCACCTAAAGTGAATAAGCAGCAGAGATTTGATCTAGTAGTGTGGTGGAAAAATGAATCTCAACCCCGCGCACTCATTGAGATGAAATTGACTTATGCGTCGATGGGTTCGGTGTTGAAAGATGCTGAAAAGTTGGTAGCCTTTCGTAAAGAGGCAACTCGTACCAAAGGCATGCGCCATGGTTATCTTTTAGTGTACAACTCTGCTTACCGCAATGTTGATATTGATAAGGATCGTCAAGGAAAACAGACGATACAGGATAGATTTAACAAGGTTACCGTCGCTCTGAAAGGTAAGGGCTTTCGTTTGGTCGATAGCTGGATTTCAAAAGAAAAACTGCATTACCCAACTGACGTTCAACTTTCTGCTCATGGTATTGCACTATGGAGAATAGACTTTCATAGCGTGGCCTAATTGCAATGGCTTCTGCTCTGTCAAATACCTTGAGTCAAAGACAAAGGAGATTAGCTTGCTCTAACTGATTGACAGATAACGACAATTTTCTCTTGCCGTTTCGACATGAATTCTTCAAATAAAGAAATGACATCCGTTTCAAAATCACGCCTCCTAGCCCATCGCCAATGCCCCAAGCGACTCTGGCTTCAAGTTAACCAGCCGGAGCTGTTGGATGACTCAGCAGGCACGCAGGCCAGCTATGCTGCTGGCAATCGGCTGGGTGTTGTTGCGCAGCAGATATTCGACCCGCAAGGCAAAGGCAAGACCTTTGATGTAATGGCTGGTGGTGTGCAATTGGTTATGACGCAAACGCAAGAGGCGATTGCAAACACCGGTAAAAAGCTCAAAGGTCGTGCTCCTCTGTTTGAAGCGGGCTTTGAAGCAGCTGGCGCGCGGGCTTTCGTCGATGTGTTGTTGCCTGCCCGCGGACCAAATGAGCTGCCGCCGCGCTGGGGGATTGTGGAGGTGAAGTCTGCGAGCAGTGTGAAGGATGTTTACCTTGAGGATGCTGCTATTCAATACTTTGTGGCGATTGAGGCTGGCTTGGAGTTGGATTGCATTGCGATTGCGCATGTGAATACGGATTGGGTTTACCAAGGCGATGAAGATTACGAGGGCTTGCTCACCGTCGTGGATGTGACGCAAGAGATTCAAGAGTTGGTGCAGTGCCTGCCGCAATGGATTGAAAAAGCGCAAGCGGTACTGAAGCGTCGCACGGCGCCCGCCATTGCTACTGGGGCGCAGTGCAGCAATCCGTATCCTTGTGGATTTCTGGAGCACTGTCAGTCTAGTGAGCCTGCCGTGAGTCATCCTGTGCAGTGGCTACCACGTGTGCAGACCAAGGCTTTGCGCGAGCATCTTGCAAAGCCAAAAGTCAAAGAAATCACCGATGTGCCAGATGCGTTGCTCAATCCTGTGCAACTGCGGGTGAAAAAGGCTACTTTGAGTGGCCGCGCTTTGGTTGATAAAAGAGGTGCTGCGCAGGCCTTGGCACAGCATGCTGCACCTTGCTCCTTTTTGGATTTTGAAACCATCGGCGACGTGGTGCCACGTTGGCTAGGCACACGGGCGTTTGAGCAAATACCGTTTCAGTTCTCGCTGCATCATGTGGGGCGGCGTGGTGGAGTCAAACATGCGGAGTTCTTGGATGTTTCAGGCGATGATCCTCGCTTGTCGCTGGCAAAGGCTCTGGTGAATGCCTGCCCCAATGACGGCTCGATCTTTGCCTACAACGCTAGCTTTGAAAAGCGCTGCATTGCTGCTTTGGCTGAACATTTTTCAAGCCATAGAAGACTCGCCAAAGCACTGCTGACCATTCATGATCGTTTGGTTGACTTGGAGCCCATCGTGCGTCAACACTACTATCATCCAAAGCAGAAAGGCAGTTGGAGCTTAAAAGCTGTCGTGCCTGCAATGCTGCCACATTTGAGCTATGAATTGTTAGACGGCGTACAAAATGGCCTTGACGCCCAGACGGCATATTTGGAAGCAATTGACCCCAACACATCCGCGGCCCGTGTAAAAGCTTTGCGAAAGCAAATGTTGAGCTACTGTAAGCTGGACACGTTGGCGTTGGTGGAGGTATGGCGTAAATTAGCAAAGCGAGCGGAGGCCTAATGCCGAGTGATTTTGGTAACTACAAAGTAGCCGTCGCACAGCTCAACCTTGCCCAACGCCGTCATTACTTTTGTTTATTCTTTTTGGAGCGGAGTGACAATGAAAGCATGCCGCTTTCTCCGCTGCTTGATCAGTATTTGGACAAAATTCCACACCTCATTGAGGCGGATTTCATTCAGTGCAGGCGCGAGTTGGAGTCGCGCCATCCATGCTTTCTCCCGCAAACCCAGTTGCATTGGATTGAATGCCTGGCGCACACTGTGGATCGCAGATTGTCTCAAAACCCGAATTGAGGCATCTGGACTTGCCACATCACATCATCGTGCGCGAGGGGTTCGCCTCGCTCAATGAGCTCGATGAAAACGAAGAAGACTTGCTCGACCGCGCATGGGGCCTAGAGCCCAATTCCCGTTTGTCTTGCCAAGCCTTCGTTACCCAAAAAGATCTGGTCGTGGAGATTCCTCGCTACACGATCAACCATGCCAAAGAGAATCATTAGCGAGAAATTCTCGGCGATCATGTGTCGAAATCGTTATTGCGCTATGATTGTAAAAAAGAGTTACTAACGATTGCTTGAAGCACGGATATCCGTTCTTGCGGTATGAACGCAACGGATGCCGAGACGGGCAAGCCGGAGACAACAATTTGAGTGTGATTGAGATCGCTATCTGGAGCGCGTGCTTAGGCGTGTATTTCTCGTACACGCTTTTGTCGTTGTTCTTTGCAGCGGTGTATCGCAGACCTCAGGTGCTGAGCGTTGCGGCATTCATTGCCGTCTCGTTCGTAGCGGTCTTCCTTGCAAGTGGGCTCGGTCGGTGGGTCTGGCCTGAACTTTCATATGACACCTACACCCGGGCGGCGCTGGTCGCTTTAGCGGTCAGTGCAAGCCTTTCCGCTTTCGGTTTGCGAAGTTTCTTGAGGGCTGAATATCGAGATCCTTGGATCAATTGGGGCATGTCAGGTGCCGCCACTGCAGCCGCTTTGACCACGCTGGCAGCGCTTTGGCATGATCCCGTTGCGGCCCTAGAAATTCAAGCGTTGATCGTGATCGCCGTCGCCGTGTTCTCTGCGTGGATGACTTTGCGGGCAGGGCTATCGGGCGACCGCTATGCGTTGTCGATGCTGACGGCCTGCATTGCCTTGGTGTTTGCGATCAGTGGCCTTTACGCGACGGCGCTCAACATGCCGATCATGAACACCGGCATGCAAGCTTTGGCAGCGTTTTTGTGCGCGGCCTATGTGGTGATCAGCTTTCTCGTCGTGCGTCGAAGACATGGAATGAAGGTGCGCATGTTGCGTCGGCTCGATCGGAGCACCGACAAAGATTTGCTGACGCAGACCTGGACCGGCACCGCCCTGATTCGCAAAATTGATGAAGCTATCGTGCGCGCAAAGCGGCAACGAAAAGAGCTCACTGTCTTGGGTATCGATTTTTCCAACGCAGCCGCCGTCAAGCAAGTGCATGGCGCGCAAGGTCTTGATCAAGTGATGTACGTCATGGCGATGCGGATCAATCAACTCTGCGGCAACGATCTGGTGGGTCGATATGGCAACCACGGTTTTGTGATCGTTCTCGACAGCGTTCGTAATCTGCGGTTGCTTCGCTCCCTCGGTCTGCGAATGGCCCTGAACCTGCGCCGTCCTTACGTGATCGACCCGGACGGCCAAGATGACCTTTTTGGTGCAGAGATTGGCATTGGCATTGCTCGCTTGTCGAAAAAATGGGGCGATCAGGCCGCACACCATGCCAGCGATACTGAAATGGGCCGACACGATAGTTTGTCCGCAACGCAGGATGTGTTGCATGAGGCGTTTGAACTGGCGGTCACCGCGAGACAGTTTCGTTCCCGAGTCGCTATTCTGACCGCCGGGTCAAGCAAAGCGGTGGCCTTAGAGACAATAAAGTTGCGCTAAAAAGCGCTCGCTGATGCGCTTGATTTGGAGCGCGACAATCGTGTGTTGCCCATGGGCTGGGCTAGTATGATTGGCGCATGCGACAAATTTTTCTAGACACCGAAACCACGGGCTTGTCTCCTGCCACGGGTGACCGCATTTTGAACTTAGCTTGTGTCGAAATGATCAGCCGCAAGCTAACCCAAAACGATTTTCATTGCTACATCAATCCCGAGCGCGACAGCCATGAAGATGCGCTACGAGTTCACGGGCTGACGACCGATTTTCTCGCCGATAAGCCCAAGTTTCCGGAGATTGCACAAGAGTTCTTGGCCTTCGTGCAAGGCGCAGAAATCATCATTCATAACGCGCCGTTTGACGTGGGTTTTTTGGATGCGGAATTGCAGCGCGCTGGCCTGCCTAAGTTCAGCACGCATGTGAGCAAAATCACTGATTCTCTGGCCATGGCCAAGGAGTTGTATCCCGGCAAACGCAACGGGCTTGACGCCCTGTGTGAGCGCATGGGCGTGGACAATTCCAACCGTACCCTTCACGGCGCTCTGCTTGACGCGCAGCTCCTCTCTGAGGTCTACATCAACCTCACCCGCGGCCAAGACGCGCTACTGATCGACTCTCACGCCGCCACCAATGCCAGCGGCGCAGTGATCCAAGCCGATTTCTCCTCGCTCGAGCTGATCGTCGTGCAGCCTAGCGAAGCAGAGCTCGCCGCCCACGAAGACGTGCTCAAACAGATCGACAAGAGTAGCGGCGGCAAGACGGTGTGGCGCGCGCCCTTGGAGGCCTGATTGAGTAAAGCACATGACGATAAGTATTTCCCCTGCAAGCTATGAGGAGGTTGTCTCGGGCGGCATAGGTAGTCGGCTGCGCACTTATAACTACCAGCATGTCGGCGAGTATCCGCCAACGCGCTATGTGCATCTCAATGCGCATGCAGAAGACGGGCGAGTTGTCGGTGGTCTTCGGTCGATCGTCTTCTTGCAATGGTTGCGCGTTGAAGTTCTGTTTGTGGATGAAACTGTGCGCGGCCAAGGCATTGGCTCTCGTCTGCTGTTACAGGCTGAGCTGCAGGCGCGCGAATTGGGTGCAAAAAATGCCTTACTCGAAACCTTTGAATTCCAAGCCCCGAAGTTTTATGCCAAGCATGGCTACGTTGAAGCAGCTCGCATCAATGATTACGCCAAAGATTTTTATCTGGCGACCATGAAAAAGCACCTGTAATTTTGCTGCAGGGGCAATCATTCCTTGCTAAAATCTCTTTTCCTTACCTGAGTGTAAGGAAATTCTAGGAGCTACCTATGACCGCAGCCACCATCACCAGCAAAGGGCAGATCACCATTCCTGCAGCCGTGCGTGCAGCCTTGCACTTAGGAGCGGGTGATCGCTTGGATTTTGTGGAAATAGCACCGATGCGTTACGAGATCGTGCCAGCCAAGGTGAGCGTGATGAGCCTTAAAGGGATCTTTGCGCACAAGGCCAGAAAGAGGCCCGTGTCGATTGAAGAGATGAACGAGGCGATTGGTCAGGCTGTAGCTGATGATTTCCGTAGGTCTGTAGCCAAATGATTGGCTTGGATACCAACATCTTGGTGCGGTATTTCATGCAGGATGATGCACAGCAGGTTCAGAAGGTTAATCGCCTGATGGCATCTCTGCAAATCAAGAATCCGGGCTATGTGTCACTCATCGTATTGGTCGAGTTGCACTGGGTGCTTAATAATATCTATAAGTTTGACCGCGAATCCTTGGTGTCCATGACTGAATCCATTTTGCGCGCCGAAGAATTCAAAGTCGAATCCTCGGATACCGCATGGGCGGCACTCAAGCAGTTTCAAGCGAGTTCCGCTGATTTCACAGATTGTTTGATAGCGCGTATCGCTTCAATTGGTGGGTGTGCATTGACCTATACCTTTGACAAAGGTGCAGCTAAGCACGCTGGTATGACACTACTCACGTAAGATATTTCTATGCAATCTCTCCTCGGTAAACACATCGTCCTTGGCCTCTCCGGCGGTATTGCTTGCTACAAAGCGGCGGAGCTTTGCCGCGCCCTGATCAAAGAAGGGGCGACGGTGCAGGTGGTGATGACTTCAGCAGCTGAGCAGTTCATCACGCCTGTGACGATGCAGGCTTTGTCTACGCGCACGGTGTACACGAGTCAGTGGGATGCACGGGAAGAGAATAATATGCCGCACATTAATTTGTCGCGCGAAGCCGATTGCATTTTGATCGCGCCAGCGAGTGCGGATTTTATGGCCAAGCTCTTGCATGGGCGGGCGGATGATTTGCTCTCACTCATGTGCTTAGCTAGGCCGCGCGAGGATTCTGTGCAAGGCGGGGCGAAGGCTGTGCCACTGCTGATCGCGCCTGCAATGAACCGCGAGATGTGGAGCCATCCAGCGACTCAGCGCAATATGCAGCAGCTGGCTACCGATGGCGCATATCTGCTGGGCGTGGGCTCGGGCTTTCAGGCCTGTGGCGAGACGGGCGATGGGCGGATGCTGGAGGCTTCAGAGCTGTTGGAAGAAGTGATTGCGTTTTTTCAACCGAAACTCTTAGCTGGCAAACATGTGGTGGTCACCGCCGGGCCGACGTATGAGGCGATTGACCCAGTGCGCGGAATCACGAATTTATCGAGCGGGAAGATGGGTTTTGCGATTGCTCGTGCGGCGCGTGAGGCGGGTGCAGAGGTCACGCTCGTGGCAGGCCCGGTGCATGTGCAAACGCCGCGCGGTATAACCCGTATTGATGTGAAATCTGCACAAAACATGCTTCAAGCCGTTATAGAACCTGCGCAGAGTGCTCATGTTTTTATAGCATGTGCAGCGGTAGCGGATTGGCGGCCTGCGAATGCGGCGGATCAGAAGATCAAAAAAGATGGTTCTGGACAAACGCCGCAATTGGCTTTTGTGGAGAACCCGGATATTTTGGCCACGGTCGCTAAATCAGATCGTGCGAAAAAGGGCGAACTGTATTGCGTGGGCTTTGCGGCTGAGAGCGAAGATCTGGAAGCGAATGCTCGCTCAAAGCGCATTCGTAAAGGCGTGCCGCTGCTGGTGGGCAATATTGGGCCCAGCACGTTTGGGCAGGACGACAATGCTTTGCTGCTGGTGGATGCTACTGGCGTGAAAGCGATTGAACGTGCGCCCAAGCTGCAATTGGCTCGGCTGCTGGTGGCCGAGATTGCTGCTCGGTTGGGTTGAATACTTCAAATACCAAATCAACATCCGGACGCGAAGGGCGCGAAAGTTACGCGAAAGACGCGAAAAATTCAATGAAAGAAAACCAAAAAAGAAGAAAATCTGAATATTGATTTACCAAGCCTTTGTACTTTGCAATTTCATAAATTTGGTTTTCTTTTTCGCGTCTTTCGCGTAACTTTCGCACCCTTCGCACACGGTATTAAAAATTCTTAAGTGAACCCATGAAAGTCGATATCAAAATCCTAGACGAGCGTCTAAAAAACAACCTGCCCGCCTACGCCACCCCCGGCAGTGCAGGGCTAGACCTCAGGGCTTGCCTCAATGAGCCGCTCACCTTGCAGCCCAATGCTTGGCAGCTCATCCCGGTGGGCATTGCTATGTGGCTGAAAGACCCGAATTACGCGGCGCTGATTTTGCCGCGCTCTGGCATGGGGCATAAGCATGGGATTGTGTTGGGCAATCTGGTGGGGCTGATTGACAGTGATTACCAGGGGCAGCTCATGGTGAGTGCTTGGAATCGTTCGCCGACTGCGTTCACGATTGAGCCGTTGGAGCGGATTGCGCAGCTCATTATCGTGCCGGTGGCGCAGGCCCAGTTCAATGTGGTGGAAGAGTTTCCGCCTACAGAGCGGGGCGAGGGCGGGTATGGTTCGACGGGTAAGAAGTGAGATCCACGAATACGGAAGAAAATAATGGCACGCGGTAAAAACAAAAAAGAAAAAGTGAAAGGCCCACAGCCTGATCCAAAAACGTATCTGATCGACTCGCTTGATATTGAAGCGCAGGGAGTGGCGCGCGCTGAAGATGGCAAGGTGGTGTTTATCGAGGGCGCTTTGCCCGGCGAGATCGTGAGCGCGGTCACGCGGCGCAGCAAAAACAATTGGGAAGCTGCGGATCTGGTGGCGATTCACAAGACGAGCAGCCTGCGCGTCAAGCCCGCTTGTCCGCATTTTGGGTTGCATGTGGGCGCATGTGGCGGCTGCAAGATGCAGCATTTGGAGCCGAGTGCGCAGGTGGCGATCAAGCAGCGCGCGTTGGAAGATCAGCTCTGGCATTTGGGCAAGGTCAAGCCTGAGCTCATTCTGCGGCCGATTCAAGGGCCCGATTGGGGCTATCGTTATCGGGCGCGGCTCTCCATGCGCTATGTG
Organism: Variovorax sp.; assembly: GCA_031375105.1. Classification (GTDB taxonomy): domain Bacteria; phylum Pseudomonadota; class Gammaproteobacteria; order Burkholderiales; family Burkholderiaceae_C; genus JANMDU01. The sequence continues at coordinate 11,538 of JANMHJ010000031.1, read as the reverse complement.
CAGAAGAAAGATGAAGTGCTGATCGGCTTTCATGAACGCGCGAGCCGCTATTTGGCCGATATGCAAACCTGCGTCGTGTTGCCGCCGCATGTGAGCAGCATGCTCATGCCGCTGCGCGCACTCATCAAAGGCATGGACGCACGCGAGACCCTGCCGCAGATTGAATTGGCCTGCGGCGATGAAGTCACTGCGCTGGTGCTGCGGCATTTGGAGCCATTGTCCGAAGACGATTTAGCCAAGCTGCGCGAGATTGCGGCCAAGCATGGTGTGCAATGGTGGCTGCAGGCCAAGGGGCCTGATACCGTGAAACTTTTGGATGAAGGCGGCGAGCTGCTGGCCTACGGCCTGCCCGAATTTGGCATCACCATGCCTTTCAAGCCCACCGATTTCACGCAGGTGAATCCGCATATCAACCGCGTGTTGGTTGCTCGCGCATTGCGTCTGCTCGATGTGCAAAAGACAGATCGTGTGATCGATTGGTTTTGCGGCCTGGGCAATTTCACGCTGCCGCTGGCCACGCTTGCACGCGAGGTGCTGGGCATTGAAGGCAGCGACACGCTGGTGGCACGTGCGAAGGCGAATGCAGCGCAGAATTTTAAAGAAAAACAGCTTGTAGCCGGCATAAATGCTGCGCAAGCCGCTACGGATTTCGTAGCAAGAAACCTGTTTGAAATGACTGGCCAAATGCTGGTCGACGACGGCTACGCCAACCGCTGGCTGATCGACCCCCCACGCGAAGGCGCGTTCGCTTTGGTCAAAGCCTTGGCGCAGATTCATCAGCAGCGGCTGGGCAACGTACCTGAAGTCGTGGAAGGTGAAGCACCTACTGCACCCGTCAGCATCGACGATTGGCAACCCCCTCAACGCATCGTTTACGTGAGCTGCAATCCTTCCACCTTAGCGCGAGACGCCGGGCTCTTGGTGCACCAAGCCGGTTACCGTTGTACATCAGCAGGCGTGGTCAACATGTTCCCGCATACGGCGCATGTGGAGAGCATGGCGGTGTTTGAGTTGCAAAGCTAACGAGCCTTTTTGAAGGTAGAAAAGTGCCTTCTGCCGTCATAAAATCTGCGCAGAGTGCTATCTAAACCATAGCGAATCACCAGTCCAACTTGCAATACCAGCTTGTCACCCCGCAGCAAGCCAGATACGCGAAAATTGGTGACACAGGAGACATCTATGAACCGCCAACAATTCATCTTCGCACTCACAGCCTTAGCCGCAGGTAGCGCTTGGGCGCAAACTTTCCCAAGCAAACCCATCAAAATCATCGTGCCGTTTGGCGCAGGCGGTGTGGCTGATCTCACTGCGCGGGCTGTGGCGCAGAAGCTGTCTGAGAGCTTGGGGCAGAGCGTGATTGTGGACAACAAACCCAGCGCCGGTGGCATTGTTGCTGGCGATTTGGTGGCCAAGGCTGATGCCGATGGCTACACGCTGCTGCTGATGAGCAATGGCACGGCGGTGAGCACGGGGCTCTTCAAAAGCTTGCCGTTTGATGCGCAAAAAGACTTTGCACCGATCTCGACTTTGGCGACGTTTGACATTGCCGTGGTGGCAGCGGAAGATGGCAAATTCAAGACGATGCAGGAGCTGATTGCGTTTGCGCGGGCCAATCCCGGCAAGCTGAATGTGGGCACGATCAACATTGGCTCGACGCAGAATCTGGCCGCGCGCCTCATTGAATCTGCGGGCTCGCTGGACTGGCAGGTGATCCCGTTTCGCGGCACGCCAGATGTGATCTCGGCGCTGCGCGGCGGCACGGTGGATGTGGCGGTGGAAATTCTCGGGCCGATGATGGGGCAGATCAATGCCAAGGCGGTGCGGGCGCTGGCGGTGATGGGCGAGAAGAGGGCGGCTAAGTTGCCTGATGTGCCTACGCTGGCTCAGGCGGGCATCAGCGGCGCGACGGCTTCGAGCTGGAATGCGCTGGCCGCGCCTGCTAAAACGCCGCGTGATGTGGTTTTGAAGCTCAATAAAGCGGTGCAAGATGCTTTGAATTCTCCTGATCTGAAATCGAAGCTAGCGGAGCTGAATGTGGAGGCGCAGAGCAGCTCGCCGGAAGCTTTGGCGCAGCTGCTGGCCAGCGAGACGCGGCGCTGGAGCGATGTGATCACGCGTGCGAAGATTGAGAAGCAATAAGCCAAAGCCTGAGTAGGAGATCAGCAATGGACTTGAGCAACATCGGCATCATTGGCTATGGCGAAGTGGGCAAGATATTTGCCGCTGGATTGAAGGCCAAAAGCGGCGTGATGAGCATGGCGGCTTGGGATGTGAAATTCACCCACGAGGCCAGCGGCGGGGTGGAGCTCTTGCATGCCTCGCAGGCGGGCGTGCAAGCGTGCACGAGTATGCAGGCGCTGTGTGAGGCGAGCAGTTTCATCATCTCGGCTGTGACGGCATCAAACACGCTGGCTGTGGCGCAACAGGCCGCGCAGTTCATCCGCGCTGGCACGGTGTTCCTTGATTTGAATTCTGCTTCGCCGGGTGCGAAGCAGCAATGTGCGGCGTTGATCGATGCTGCGGGCGGCCAGTATGTAGAGGCGGGCGTGATGACCAGTGTGCCGCCCTATGGCATAAAAGTTCCGATGCTTTTAGGGGGTTTGCCGTCAAAGAATTTCGCTAGTTTGCTATCAAATTGGGAGTTGGATGCGAAAGCGGTGAGTGACGAAATTGGCGTGGCCAGCGCCATCAAAATGTGTCGCAGCGTGATGATCAAAGGCCTTGAGGCGCTGGTGATAGAGAGCTACAGCACGGCGCGCGCTTATGGCGTGGAAGATTTCATGATTTCTACGCTGCAAGAGACTTTTCCGAGCATTGACTGGACAAGCCAAGGCGCATACTTTTTCAGTCGCGTGGTGCAGCATGGCAAGCGGCGCGCTGAAGAAATGCGCGAAGCAGCGCGCACGGTGAGCGAGGCAGGCTTTGAGCCTTTGATGACGCGCTCCATTGCCGATAAGCAGCAATGGGTGGCCGATCAGGCCAAGGCGGGTATGTTCAAAGATGTGCCGAAAGAGGCTGTGAAAGACGGCAATTGGCAAGCCTATGCCGATGCGCTGTTGGCTGCGAGAATACCTAGCTAATCCGCGCTGCGATCCAGCGGGCAAAGCAGGCCGGCGAAGAAGCGCTTGCCGCTGCCATCCAACGCAGACTCGCCGCTGGCATGAAAGTAGCGATACACCTCATCAAAACAGCGCAGGCGATAGACCTGATCAAACGGCTCGTATAACTTGATGGTGCGCACTGCTGCAGCCTTGACCATCTCCAAATCGCCCGGATGAATGCGCGAGAGGAATTCAAAATCTTGCCGGAAATGGCTACCTTCATAGCGCAATAGTGCTTGGTATTGCGCGGAGAAGCTCACCACATTGCCTTCTAAATCCCAAATCCAACTGCCAAAGCCAGATGTGTCGAGCGCCATTTTGAGCTGTGTGCTCATATGGCGTAACGCAGCAGCTTCTCGCTCTTCCTCGGTCACGTCATGCAAGATCGTCACCACACCGCGAATACTGGCATCCGACATGGAGCGCACGGGTGCCACGCGGATCATCGCCACCCGCTGGCCTTTGCCATACAGTGGTGGCAATACCATTCGCTGCACCACGGTTTTCTCGCTGAGGCTGCATTGCGCATCCAGCTCCAAAATGCTCCGCGCCACCGCCGGCGGAAACAACTCAAAAGGTGTTTTCCCCACCACATGTTCCGATTTGATGCCGTGGTATTGCTCAGCTGCCTGATTCCACATCACATAACGCCCCTTCATATCGCGCACCGCCGACGGATCAGGAATCGCCTGAATCACGCCGAGCAAGCGCTGGCGCACGCTGTCTTCGCGCTGCATCCAGCGCTGGCGCATGATGCCCACGACCGCTGCAAGGACAATCGCAATCAATGAGTAAGTCAACAAAAGCACAAGTTCAGCAGGCTCGATGCTCAGAACATTGTCACTGGCCAAGTAAAAGTAGACGGCAAAGAGCAAGACTTGCAGCAAAATAACCATCAACACAATCATGATCGGCGAGAAGGCGCTCGAAGACACGCGTAAGGAGGTTTGCAGCTTGCTCATGGTATTTGTTATTTTGTATACATTGTAGTTCCCGCTGCTTACAGCACAATCATCTCTTTCCTCCTTGCCTTCAAACGCTCCATGCATTTGCATTCGCCCACCATCAATCTCGTCTGCACCCGCTGCACGGATGGCAACCACATCGCTTTGCAGCGTTGGTATGCCGACCATGTGCATCTACTGCTGGCCGCGCCCGAATTGCAGCAAGCCCAGCTTTTTCGCTGCACGCAGCCGCTGACTGGCCAGCCGCCAGATTACATTTGCATGTATGCATTTGCCAGCGTCGAAGCGTTTGAAGCCTTTGAGCACGGCCAGCCCAAACAGCAAGCCACCGAACTCACCAACACCGCCGCAGGCCGCAGCAGCATTGAAATCGTGCAGCGCGCGCAATATGCCCGTAAACTTCATCGCCAATGGCCTGCGCCTTCATCCCCGGGCAGTCCCAATTGGGGCTTAGTCGCCTGCTTGCAAAGCGCATCAAGCTGGACGCTGGCCACAGAGCGCTGGCTGGCCGATCAACTGCAAGCCTTACGCGCCTGCACACCCCTGATCGCTGCGCAGGCGTATGTGCATGCTAGCGTGCAAGCAAGGGCGCGGTTGGGTGAGCAGCGAGATCAAACCACATCATGCTTCATCGTGCTCGATTTTGCGGGCGGCGATGCACAGAGCATTTGGTTATTGTTACAAGATCAACTCGCGCAAAGCGCTCTTTACGGCCAAGCCCCGCCATCGCTGCGCTTTGATTGGGCAGCAACGGCCAGTTGGCAACAGTCATGGCTACGTTGAATCGCCTCCATCACGATATTTCATGGCGTTTGTGGCGACTACTTAACTCTCAAGCCCTGCGCCACAGCACAATCAAGCTATGGCTCACCATTCATCCATGAACACCATCTCGCCTAATCAGCCCAATCCGCAGCTTCAGCCCCGCGAGTTTTTGCAGTATCTCTATGGAGCAGCCGTGCGCCGCGCATTGCCTCTGCACAACACGGCCGCCTATTTGCCCAAGCCACCAGACACAAGCAAAGGTCGCACGCTGGTCTTAGGTGCAGGCAAAGCCGGCGGCGCGATGGCGCAGGCTTTGGAAGCGCTGTGGCCAATGGATGCGCCACTCTCAGGCTTGGTCGTCACGCGCTATGGCCACACGCCGCCACGCCCCGAAGGCGTGCCACAGCGCATCGAAGTGATCGAAGCTTCGCATCCTGTGCCAGATGAAGCAGGCCTCAAAGCCGCGCAGCGCATCATGGGCTTGACGCAAGGGTTGACTGAACACGATCTCGTGCTCTGCCTCATCTCCGGCGGTGGCTCGGCTTTGCTCACGCTGCCAGTTGAAGGCTTGGCATTCCCCGAGAAGCAGCGCATCAACCAAGAGTTGCTCAACTCAGGCGCCAACATCATCGAGATGAATTGCGTGCGCAAGCATCTCTCGCAAATCAAGGGCGGCGCTCTCGCTGCTGCGTGTGCGCCAGCAAGAGTCGTCACGCTGACCATTAGTGATGTGCCCGGCGACGACGTGAGCGTGATCGCCAGCGGCCCCACCGTGCCCGATGCCACCACCTGCGCGGATGCTCTAGCGATTTTGAAGCGCTACGGTATTACCGTGCCTGCAGCGATCGAAGCGCGTTTGCAAAGCGGCGCACTAGAAACCCCCAAGCCGGGTGATGCACGTTTCGTAGGCCATGAAGTGCATTTGATTGCCACGCCCCAGCAATCTTTAGAGGCCGCCGCCACTGCCGCGCGCGCAGCAGGCATCGAAGCCTATATTTTGAGCGACGAAATCGAAGGCGAATCGCGCGAAGTGGGCAAGGTGCATGCAGCCATCGCGCGAGGCGTGGCCAGAGGGCAGGGCGCATTCAAAAAGCCCTGTGTGATCCTCTCTGGCGGTGAGACGACTGTCAGCGTGCGCAAACAAGTCGAAGGTAGCCCGCGCGGACGCGGAGGCCGAGCTGGCGAATTCTGCATGGGCTTGGCGCTTGGCCTGCAAGGCATGGAGGGCATCCACGGCCTGGCCGCAGACACAGACGGCATCGACGGCATCGAATCCAACGCAGGTGCCTTCGTTGCGCCCGACACACTCGCCCGCGCCTCCGCGCAAGGCATGAAGCTCGATCAATCTCTAGACCGCAACGATGCAGTCGGTTTCTTCGAGCCCCTAGGCGATCTCGTCATTACCGGGCCCACGCATACGAATGTGAACGACTTTCGGGCGTTGTTGATTGTGTAGCGATCAGTTGTCGCGGCGTGCGCTATCGTTCAACGCAACCTACTCGCCTGCGTCGTAGCGTCGTGCAGTTGAAAAAAATTACTGATTCGACCGCCCAACGGTTTGCGCTGCCCGGCACGCAACATTTTAGGCCTCACATGACTGGCTCAGACGCTCAGCAGACGAACAGCCCAGTACACACCAATACCCAATTGCACGGCAAACGTTGAAAACCGTAACGTCACCGCCAAAGCAGACAGTGAACTGAGGTGAATCACTGACTGAAGAATGCGCGAAAACAGAAAGAGGAACGCCAGAGGATCTGTGATGGAGGTTCTACCCGCCACGACGGCAATGAGCATGAGGCCGCCGAAAATTGGCAAGCCTTCGATGCAGTTTGCGTGAGCCCGTGCGAGGCGCTGCATGAACGGAGAAAGGTTTGAATTCTCAGGATTGAACCCGTTTGCCGCAACGGCCTTGGTGAGGACGAGCTTTGAGCGAATGACCTCCATGAGTATCAAAAGGAACAATGACCAAGCGACGAAGCCTGTGAGGGTAATGAGTGTGGGGTTCATGTTTTACCGTGGTGACGTTTCGTGTGTTGTCTTACGCGCTAGGCATTCTATTTTTGAGGACTAACGAACAGCGTTTATCAGTCGCGAGATCAAGTTGATAGAAACCAAGAGTGCCTCCTGCGACAGATAAACCTTGTTGGACTGAACCACGTTGGGTGGTTGCGGGTAAGGGGAATGAGAAATCTTCATCCCTTGCTTGAAGTAAATTATGGCGCAGATTTAGGCTGGATGAAAGAGATGTCCCGTACGCCAGCAACACATGAAGCGGAGAGCGTGATTCGATTTCCGATGCCGCAATCGCGTGTGTTTTCAAAAAGAATTTATGAGGCAACTGCGTCGCGCTAGGCCGCTGGTACATCAGGTGAAGCGAAATTCACAGCACTTAAATGCTATTAAATAAATAGTAAACTATGTAGATAATATAACGGCGATCTTCCGATTTAATCTTAAAAATCTACTTGAAATACTGCACCAATATCTCATTCGGCTTGACCATCCCCAGCTCGCTGCGAGCCTTATCTTCGATCATCTCCAAGCCTTCTTTGAGATCGCGCACTTCGGAGGCGAGTTGCTCATTGGTTTGTTGGGCCGTTTTGTTTTTGGTGCTCAGCTCTTGCAGCTTGGCGCTGAGCTGATTGACATGCGAGACGCTGCCGCGCCCGAGCCAGAGCTGCGCATGGAGGATGAGCAGCAGGGCAATCAGCAGGGCAGGAACGACGCGTTGGGACATCACGGCGCTTATTGTGCCTGTTTTTTACCCATTTTTGAAGCTGTTTTTGGCCTCTAGCCGTTATAGAACCTGCGCAGAGTGCTACTGGATTGGTAGCACTCTGGCAGCAACCGATGATCCCGACGGCAAGTCAGCGCAGCTATCCGAACTGGGTTAACGCAAATTGTAGAAAGCCGCGCGGCCCGGATACACCGCCACGTCGCCCAAATCTTCTTCGATGCGCAGGAGCTGGTTGTATTTGGCCATGCGGTCTGAGCGGGAGAGCGAGCCGGTTTTGATCTGGCCGGCGTTGGTGCCCACGGCGATATCGGCGATGGTACTGTCTTCCGTCTCACCGGAGCGATGCGAGATGACGGCGGTGTAGCCGGCGCGCTTGGCCATTTCGATGGCTTGGAAGGTCTCGGTGAGTGTGCCGATTTGGTTGATTTTGATGAGGATCGAATTGGCGATGCCTTTGTCGATCCCTTCTTTCAAAATCTTGGTGTTGGTGACAAACAAGTCATCGCCCACGATTTGCACTTTTTTACCCAAACGATCAGTGAGCAACTTCCAGCCATCCCAATCGCCTTCGGCCATGCCGTCTTCGATGGAGATGATGGGGTATTTGTCGCACCAAGTGGCCATCATGTCCGTCCACTCTTGAGAGGTGAGCGTGAGGTTTTCACCCTCCAAATGGTATTTACCGTCTTTGTAAAACTCAGAGGCTGCGCAATCGAGCGCGAGCACGATATCTTCACCGGCTTTGTAGCCCGCTTTGTCAATCGCTTGCAAGATCAGCTCGATGGCGGCTTCGTGTACGCCTTTGCCATCTGTGGCTTCCGTTGAAGGGGCAAAGCCGCCTTCGTCGCCCACGGCAGTGCTCATGCCTTTGTCGTGAATGATTTTCTTCAAGGCATGAAACACTTCTGCACCATAGCGCATGGCTTCGCGGAAGGTTTTGGCGCCGATGGGCACGATCATGAATTCTTGCAAATCTAGATTGTTATTGGCATGCTCGCCACCGTTGATCACGTTCATCATCGGCACCGGCATCTGCACGCCATTCATGCCGCCAAAGTAGCGATACAGCGGCAAGCCCGCTTCTTCAGCGGCTGCGCGAGCCACGGCCATGCTCACGGCCAGCATCGCATTTGCACCGAGCTTGGATTTGTTGTCGGTGCCATCGAGCTCGATGAGGGTTTTGTCGAGGAAGGCTTGCTCGGAAGCATCCAAGCCTAGCACGGCGTTGGAGATTTCCACATTGATGTGGCCGACGGCTTTGAGCACGCCTTTGCCAAGGTAACGGCTCTTATCACCATCGCGCAGCTCAATCGCCTCGCGTGAGCCAGTGGACGCGCCCGAGGGCACAGCAGCGCGGCCCATCACGCCGCTTTCCAGCAACACATCACATTCCACGGTGGGATTGCCACGGCTGTCCAGGATTTCACGGCCGACGATATCAACAATTGCACTCATTTTCAGGTTTCCTCTTAAATCAAAAATTTAAATCAAATTCAAATACAAATTTCCGGGCGCGAAAGACGCGAAAGAATCCAATTAGAAAAATTCATATAAGTGATTCTTGTTCACTCAAACACTAATCCGCTGTTTTCCTTAGGTTTTATTTTGTCTTTTTCGCGTCTTTCGCGTAACTTTCGCGCCTTTCGCGACCGGATATTCGTATTAGGGTCTTAGTATTTCAAACACCCTCAACCATCACCATCCGCATCACGCCCGCATTCTTGCGCAGCGCAATCGCATGGGTGTAAGTCTCACTCGAATACCATTTGTTCGCAGTCGCGCTATCAGGAAACTGCAAGATCACTACCCGCGAAGGCTGCCAGTCGCCTTCAAATACCGTAATCGCACCACCACGCACGATGAAGCTCGCGCCGAATTCAGCCGCCGCTTTGGTGCTCCATTCGCGGTATTTGGCCATTTGATCGGCATCCGTGACGGTGACATCGGCAATAACGTAAGCGCTCATGAGGATAGTGTCCTTGGGTTTAGTTGAAATCGGCCTCTAGCAGAGGGTTCTTTTTGGTTACGTAATCTAGCTCCACCAGCGTTTCCAGCAAAGCTTTCATGTGATGCAGTGGCACTGCATTCGGGCCGTCAGACCAAGCATCAGCAGGATTAGGATGCGTTTCCATAAAGAGCCCCGCCACGCCAGCAGCCACGCCCGCCCGTGCGAGCACGGGCACCATCTCGCGTGCGCCGCCTGAGCTCGTGCCTTGGCCGCCGGGCTTTTGCACCGAATGCGTCACGTCGAAAACGACAGGCGCGCCGCTTTTGCGCATCTCAGCCAGCGAGGTCATATCTGCTACGAGGTTGTTATAGCCAAAGCTCACGCCGCGCTCGCAGGCGAGGAAGCTGTCTGGATTCAAGCCTTTTTCTTCCGCAGCCGCACGCGCCTTGTCGATCACGTTTTTCATGTCCCAAGGGGCGAGAAACTGACCCTTCTTGATGTTGACCGGCTTGCCTGATTGGGCGACCGCACGAATGAAATCCGTTTGGCGGCAGAGGAAGGCAGGTGTTTGCAGCACATCCACCACGCTTGCCACTTCATTGATCTGATCCACTTCATGCACATCGGTGAGGATCGGTAAGCCGAGCTGCTTGCGCACCTCATCCAATATCTTCAGCCCCGCATCCATGCCCACGCCGCGCTTGGTGTTGCCCGATGAGCGATTGGCTTTGTCAAACGAGCCCTTGTAGATCAGCGGAATGCCCAGCTTAGAGGTGATCTCTTTCAACTTGCCAGCCACTTCTAGGCTCATCTCCAAGCCCTCAATCGAGCAAGTGCCTGCAATCAGGAAAAAGCGTCTATCTAGGCCGACATCGAAATTGCATATTTTCACTGACGAATCTCCCGTGAATTAAAGTAGGACGAGATGGTGCGCTTTGGCGTTCTTGACAGAACTCAACGCAATTTTTTGATCAAACGAAGCAAAGCTGCCACCATGCTTGACCGCTAAGGCCAGCAAATAAGCATCCGTAATTTGATTGTGCCCTGTGATGCGCGACCAATCCAGCACATCATCGGCTCGCAAAGATAGATCGTCTGGCCAAAATAGATGATCGACATGGACGCAGACTTTTTGCATCATCTCGCGAATTTGAGGGTAGGTGAGACGACCTAAAAAGTAGCTGGGCATGCTCAAAATACGAAAGACACCATTTTCGACCAGTGGGCAACTGGCGATTTTCAGTGTGGGTTGAGCCATCAGCTCAGTGGCGCTGCGATGATGCATGTGGCGTTCATCAAATAACGCCAGCCACACATTGACGTCAAGCAGCAAACGTGGCGGGGTCATTAAATGCCTTCTTGCTCCATGAGCCGATAGACATCTTGACTGGTAATCACGGTATGACCATCTGCTGGAATAAGCGAATAGCGACTGCGAGTTGCGTTAAGCATGGGGCTCGGATGAGCCTGCGTGGACTGCCGTATCAACATGGACACCGCTTTGCCCATAGAAATTTTGGCCCGCAAAGCAGTTTGCTGGGCAAGTATGAAAGCATCGTCGTCAAGGGCTAGAGTGGTACGCATGGTTCGATTTTAGCATCAAAGCATCAAACTGATGTTTTGATGCGTGTTTTCAATGGATCGTCTTGCTGAAAAAGCTTAAACGCCTTGCTTGAGGCTGGCCTCAATGAATTCATCCAAATCCCCATCCAGCACTTTTTGCGTGGCGGAGATTTCTACGCCGGTGCGTAGGTCTTTGATTCGGCTGTTGTCTAGCACGTAGCTACGAATTTGGTGGCCCCAGCCGACATCGGTTTTCGTGTCTTCAAGCTTTTGTTGCTCTTCTAAGCGCTTGCGCATTTCAAAATCATATAAACGCGAGCGCAGACGCTTCCAGGCCACATCTTTGTTGCTGTGTTGGCTGCGGCCATCTTGGCAGGTAACGACGATGTTGGTGGGGATGTGCGTGAGGCGCACAGCGGAATCCGTTTTGTTGATGTGCTGGCCGCCGGCCCCTGA
>JANMHJ010000011.1:0-3910 GCA_031375105.1 Variovorax sp. | reverse complement strand
GGTGCGCGTGTGGTGTATTTCAATCGCCTTGCCAATGGGCAGGTTTGGTTGATCACGATTTACGGCAAATCGGCTCGCGACACCATCTCAGCCGATATGTTGAAGCAATTTAAGCAGGAGTTAGAAAATGCCATTGACTGAAAAACAACTTAAAGAGCGCGATGCCAAGCGCGATATCGGCGTAGAGATTCTGCAAGCCATTCGTGATTTGAAAGCCGGCAAAGGCAAAGTCGTCGCCAAAATCGAAGTGCCCCCCGTTGTCATGGCGCGCATGAAATCCGGCCTCTCCCAAAGCCAATTCGCCAGCCTGCTCGGCGTCTCCGTGCGCACCCTGCAAGACTGGGAGCAAGGCCGCAGACAACCCAGCGGTGCAGCTCAGACTTTGATCACGATTGCAGAGCAGCAGCCCAAAGTGCTCAAGCAAGTACTCAAAGCGCAAACCTCGGCGGCCTGAATCGCGATGGCTCAAACCGCAAAAGCTACACCACTTGTCATCCCAACCGGACGCAAGCTGCAAAAAGCGCTGGAAGAATCGGCTGAGCAAGCCCGCCGCTTGGCAAAAGCGTTTGGCAAAACTATTCCCGCAGACAAACCCGCCCGCCAGCGGCAGGCTGCATGAAATGAGCACAACGCAAGCTGCCCCCGGCCTGCAAGCCGCCCGCCGCTTCGCGCAGCGCGTGGGGCTAGCGTATCCGATGCAGCAAGCCATACTGTTTGGCAGCCGCGCACGAGGCGATGCTCATGAAGAAAGCGATGCCGATGTCGCCATCATCCTCAAAGGCCAAGCTGGCCACTTCGTTCACATAAAAATGGCTTTAGACGATATCGCCTACGACATCTTGCTAGACACTGGCATCCGCGTGCAACCCCTGCCCGTGTGGGAGAGCGAATGGCAGCAGCCACAGCAATACAGCAACCCCAGCTTGCTCAGCAACATCGCACGCGAAGGCATCACCCTGTGACTCATCAAGAGTTGATGGCCAAGGCGCAACGCGCGCTTACCAGTGCCCAAACCCTGCTGAATGACCAAGACACCGATGACGCATGCAACCGTGCCTACTACGCCATGTTTGACGCAGCCAGAGCCGTCCTGCTCGCCACGGCTGCGCCAGTGCCGCCAGAAATTGCCAAGACTCACAGTGGCCTCATTTCCGCTTTCTCGTTGCATCTAATCAAAACCGGCAAACTACCCACCGAGCTGGGAAAAGCCCTGAACAAAGTAGAAGGACTGCGCCTCGTATCAGATTACAAAGGCGACAGCATCAGCTCGGAGGACAGCCAATGGGCAGTGGCACAAGCCAGCACCTTCGTGCGCGAGATTGCTAATCTCATTGCGTTAAATTCACTATCAATTCAATAGCATTCTGCGAAGGTTTTACGCCGGCAACAACCCTAAAAGACATAAAATCTGACTTTCGCACAATACACTCCTCCCCGCATCCATCGCACCATGTTGACCGAAGCCCAGCTCATCACCCTCCTCTCAGAGCTTGAATCTGACTTGATAGAGCGCACCGAATCCGTCAACAACACGGATAAATTTGGCCAAGCTATTTGCGCATTTGCCAATGATTTGCCCAATCATCGCCAGCCCGGTTATTTGCTCATTGGCGTAAAAGACGATGGCTCGCTCTCTGGCCTGCAAGTCACCGACCAACTGCTAAAAAACCTCGCCAGCATTCGCTCAGACGGCAACATCTTGCCCCAACCCATGCTACATGTGGCCAAGTTTTCATTACAAGGCGGCGATGTGGCTGTGGTGCAAGTGCATCCTTCTGATTTGCCGCCCGTGCGCTACAAAGGCACGGTGCATATCCGCGTGGGGCCGCGCAAAGCCATTGCCAACGAGCAAGAAGAGCGCTTGCTCAGTGAGCAGCGCATCGCTTTGGCCAAATCTTTCGATGCCCAGCCCTGCACCGAATCAAAAATTGAAGACCTTGCCCTCGGCCAATTCGATGCCTACCGCCGCGAAGCAGTAGATGCTGAGACGATTGCCGCCAACCACCGCAGCATGGAGCAGCAGCTAGCATCCCTGCGCCTGTATGACCCTGAGCGACGCTGCGCCACGCATGCGGGCATCTTACTGATTGGCAAAAATCCCCGCTTCTTTTTGCCCGGCGCTTATGTGCAATATCTGGAGCTGCCAGGCACCTCGCTCACCGAAATCCCCACCGATCAAGCCGAGGTGGCAGGCGATTTGCACACTATCGTCAAAGAGCTAGAAGGCCGCCTGCGCTTGCTGATCAAAACCTCGCTCGTCAAGATCAGCGCCCTGCAAGAAAAGCAAGTGCCCAACTACCCCGAAGCAGCCATCCGCGAGCTGCTGATGAACGCCGTCATGCACCGCAACTACAACAGCAACTCCCCCATCCGCTTCTACAGCTTCGCAGACCGCATAGAAATCCAAAGCCCTGGCGGTCTCTACGGCGAAGCCACCCAGCAAAACTTCCCCACCCGCAACAGCTACCGCAACCCCGTCGTAGCCGAAGCCCTCAAATCCCTAGGCTTCGTCAACCGCTTCGGCTACGGCGTACAACGCGCCCAAGCCCTGCTGGCCGACAATGGCAACCCGCCAGCGGTGTTTGAGTTTGACGAGCATTCAGTGTTGGTGAAGATTTTTAAAAGAGGGATGTAAATCATGAAATACCTCCCAGAACCTAAAGTCAGTATCAATTTAATAGCACTCAGCGCATATTCTATGCCGGCTACCGTGCTAAAAGACACCAAATCCGGCACCCCCGGCTCAGACGCCGTCAAAGTCAAAGGCGTCATCACCTGGGTTGGCGCAGCAGACGCAGTGCAAGCCGAAATCCGCCTCTACGACCGCCTCTTCAGCACCGAACACCCCGACGCCGGCGGAAAAGACTTCCTAGAAGCCCTGAACCCCAACAGCCTGCAAACCATCACCGCCCACGTCGAACCCAGCCTCGCGCAAGCCAAGGCCGACGACAAATTTCAGTTTGAGCGGCATGGCTACTTTGTTGCGGATCGAGTGGATCACAAAGATGGGAAAGTGGTGTTCAACAAGATCACCGGCCTCAAAGACACTTGGGCGAAATGATGAAATTCCCGAGCACGGACTACTTTCGCAACGAAGTGCTCGCCAAGCGCCCCTATTTGCGCGAAGAATGGATTGAACAGGCGCTTGCGCAGCCCATCAAACGCGAAACTCAAGCCGAAGATGGCCGCATCCGCCAATGGGTCTGGATCGACGAGCTAGGCCGCTACCTGCGCGTCGTCACCTTGGGTGATGGCCAAACCGTTCATAATGCCTTTCCAGACAGGAGGTTTTCGCCATGAAAATTGCATACGACAAAGCCACGGATTCGCTCTACATCCATTTGGCTGACCGCGCCTCCGTGGATTCAGACGAAGTGCGCGAAGGCATCGTGCTCGACTACGACGCCAATGGCGCCCTAGTCGGCATCGACGTGCAACACGCCAGCAAAAACGTTGATATTCATAACATCTCGCTTTCCAAGCTGCCATTGGGTCAGTTGGAAGCAGCTTGAGCGCAGATGCACGGCTTTCGAGCAGCGCCATGAAGTCCACCTACTTCGAAGACGACGACATCCTGCAAATCCGCGTGGCCGACAAACCCATCGTGCGCGAAGTCTCGCAAGGCTGGCATACCAATATCAGCTACGCCGAAGACGGCACGCTTGTGGAAATCGTGTTGCTTGACGCGATGAAGCAAGGCCTGCTGCCGCTGGAATTCAAGAAAGCTACTTGACCGATTCACTATGAATTCAATAGCACTCTGCGCATATTCTATGCCGGGCGGTCTCAAGTCCAAGTGCAACACTGCCAGTCTAATGGATGGTATCGGGTTGAGTCTCCAGTTTGGCTAGCCACTGCCCATAGACTTCAAGCGGCGTACACCAGCCCAGCGTCTTGCGTGGCCTGCCAT
>JANMHJ010000010.1:0-6136 GCA_031375105.1 Variovorax sp. | reverse complement strand
GCGCGTAGCTGATCTGCCGTCTTGGCGCTTTTGAGGCTGGCTCGGGCAGCCTCGATTTGATCTGTACCGCTTGCGGGTCTGGCCATGATGATCTCCTAGGATTGAGGAGATCATATTATTCACTATTTTAATGGGAATTGGAATCACTCTGCTTGGAGCGCAAGAAGTAATAAAATTGGTATCTTATACGGTATCAAAATGATGGATATTGAGGTATCATCGAGCCGTGATCCTCGTCGATACCAATGTCTTCGTCGGTGCCTGCATGGGCGTGGGCGCTTCTGCCAAGGTGGTGGAGCTTTGCCTGCGCGGGGATTTGCAGCCCGTGATGGGCGCAAGCTTGCTGGCTGAATATGAAGACGTGCTGAGGCGGGAGGCGCTTTTTGCTGAGTGCCGTCTGAATTTGGCCGAGCGAGAGGAATTGCTCGATATCTTTCTCTCAGTTTGCCAATGGCGGCATACCTATTTTTCGTGGCGGCCTCATCTGCGCGATGAAGGCGACAATCACATCGTGGAACTGGCCGTGGCGGCGGCAGTCTCTGATGTGGTCACTTGGAACACGCGAGATTTTGCGGCGATGGAGCTGCGCTTCCCCGCTT
Source organism: Variovorax sp. (assembly GCA_031375105.1). Taxonomy (GTDB): domain Bacteria; phylum Pseudomonadota; class Gammaproteobacteria; order Burkholderiales; family Burkholderiaceae_C; genus JANMDU01. The sequence continues at coordinate 5,537 of JANMHJ010000010.1, read as the reverse complement.
TGAAGTTTGTTTCACCGCCCCAGTTTTTAAAGGAGTTGTCATGAGTTCACTCACCCTGCGCTTGCCTGACCACAAACACGAACGCCTCAAAGCCATGGCGGCCAGCCAAGGCACTTCGCTTGCGCGCTTGCTCGATGAAATGACGACGCAGGCCTTGGTGCAGTTTGATGCGGAGACGCGTTTCAAGATCCGTGCACAGCGCGGCAGCAATCAATTGGAGCGCGGCTTGGAGCTGCTGCGCTTGGCGCAGGAATGAATCACCCCACATGAATTTACCTTACGAACTCGAAGTCGGCCTGCGCTACACGCGGGCAGGGCGCTCTTCCCGGTCTAACCGGTTTATCAGCTTTATTTCTGGCGTGTCCATGCTCGGCATTGCGCTGGGCGTGGCGGCGCTAATCATTGTGCTTTCTGTGATGAATGGGTTTCAGAAAGAGGTGCGCGATCGCATGCTGTCGGTCGTCTCGCATATTGAGGTGTTTGCGCCGGGTGGCGCGGCCTTGCCGGATGCGGCACGGACTTTGGCGGAAGTCAAAGCCCATCCGCAGGTGATCGGTGCTGCACCTTTCATAGCAGCCCAAGCATTGCTGGCGCGGGGCGAAGACATGAAAGGCGCGATTATTCGCGGGATTGACCCGGCGCTGGAGCCGCAGGTGACAGACCTTGCTGCGGGCAAAAAGGACGTGACTGGCACGGGTGCGCAGGCTTTGCAAAGCTTGCAGCAGCTCAAAAGCGGCGAGTTTGGCATCGTGCTGGGCTTGGAGTTGGCGCGTAACCTCGGCGTGCGGATTGGCGACAAAATCACGCTGATCGCGCCCGGCGGGCAGATCACGCCTGCGGGCGTGGTACCGCGGCTCAAGCAATTCACCGTGGTGGGCGCTTTTGATTCAGGGCACTATGAATACGACGCGACCCTAGCGATGGTGCATGTGGATGACGCGGCGAAAGTCTTCCGCTTAGAAGGCCCCACGGGCGTGCGCGTGAAGCTGAAAGATTTGCACGAGGCGCGCACCGTGGGCTCTGAACTGGCCGTGAAGCTCTCTGGCGGCGAAGTGGTGCGCGATTGGACGCGGCAAAACCGCACTTGGTTTGCTGCCGTACAGCTAGAAAAACGCATGATGTTCATCATCTTGACGTTGATCGTTGCCGTGGCGGCGTTTAATTTGATTTCTACGCTGGTGATGACGGTACAGGACAAACGCGCTGATATTGCGATTTTGCGCACGCTGGGCGCTTCGCCTTCGAGCATCATGAAGATTTTCGTGGTGCAGGGCGCTTTGGTCGGCGTGATCGGCACCTTTTCTGGCTTGGCGCTGGGGCTGCTGGTGGCTTTCAATATTGACGTCATCGTGCCGTTTTTAGAGCAAGTCTTCCGCGCCAGTTTTTTGCCGCGAGATGTGTACCTCATCGGTCAAATGCCCAGCGATCCGCAGTGGGCCGACATCATGCCCGTGGGCATCATCGCCTTGGTGTTGGCTTTTGCAGCCACTTTGTATCCGAGCTGGCGCGCCAGCCGCGTGAATCCGGCGGAGGCGCTGCGCTATGAATGAGTTGGTAAATGATTTGGTGATCCAAGCCCAAGGCATCACCAAACGCTTTCACGAAGGCCCGCTGGATGTGACGGTGCTGCAAGGTGTTGATTTGACTGTTAAAAAAGGTGAAACACTGGCGATTGTGGGCGCTTCTGGCTCTGGCAAGAGCACGCTCTTACACCTGCTGGGCGGGCTAGATGCGCCCACAGCGGGTAGCGTGCGGCTCATGGGGCGCGATTTCGCCAACATGAGCGCCACAGAGCAGGGCGCTTGGCGCAACCAGCATTTGGGCTTTGTCTATCAGTTTCATCATCTGTTGCCCGAATTCAGCGCATTAGACAATGTGGCCATGCCACTGCGTATTTTTAAGAAAAAACGAGGTCTTGCCGTTACAGATATTGCGCAGAGTGCTACCAAAATGCTAGCATCTGTGGGGCTAGAGCATCGCCTACATCACCGTCCCGCAGAGCTCTCCGGCGGCGAGCGCCAGCGCGTGGCGATTGCTCGTGCACTTGTCACAAAGCCAGCCTGCGTGCTGGCCGATGAGCCCACCGGGAATCTAGATCGCTCCAGCGCCAGCGGCGTGTTTGGCCTGATGCTGGAGCTGTCGCAAACGCAAGATACCGCCTTCATTTTGGTCACCCATGACGAAAGCCTAGCGGCAAAATGCAGCCGCGTGCTGCGCTTAGATCAGGGGCTTTTGACCTGAGGCATCCCGGTTGGGCGCTGAATTTGTTGCACAAATGTGACAAGTTGCATGTGCTGAATTTACCTTGGTTTGCCTCTTACAAAGCCGGGTAAGAGGCTTGCTGCTTGAATTGCCTGCTTCAACTTTCAGAGCTAAAAAATCATAGCAGTGACAAGAGCTTAGGCTTTTGACTTCAAGAGACTTTGCATCTTCGCTCAGATTGGAGTAAATTGCGAGACTGCGCAGTAGATAACTGATGCAACTACATTGATTTGAATGGAAAAAACCCTTCCGCCCATCCCCGTTAAGCGCTATTTCACGATTGGTGAAGTCAGCGAGCTGTGCGACGTTAAGCCGCATGTGCTGCGCTATTGGGAGCAGGAGTTTGCCCAGCTCAAGCCGATGAAGCGGCGCGGTAACCGCCGTTATTACCAGCATCACGAAGTGCTCATGATTCGCCGCATCCGCGATCTGCTCTACGACCAAGGCTTCACCATCAGCGGCGCTCGCAACAAACTCCACGAACTCATCCAAGCCGAGCGCGACAAACGCAAAGCGGGCGAAGTGATGTTGGATGGCGTCGAGGTGTTTGACGACGAAGCCGACAGCGATTTCTCAGCCAGCGATTTTGATGCTGCCGACGCACACGATGCCAATGCGCCCGGCATTGATTTTGGCCGCGATTCCAGCATGAACGTGCCACTGCGCCAACTTCGCCGCGAGCTGTTTGAAATTCGGGAATTGCTGGCCGCTTGAGCTGCTTGCTCAAAGGATTTGAGCAACACCTGAAAAAAAAAGCCCGCTCTCTTTTGGAAAGCGGGCTTTTTAAATGCCTCATTCATATCAGAGACATCAATTCGATTGGCTCCTCGACCTGGGCTCGAACCAGGGACCTACGGATTAACAGCCAAAAAGAATCAAAGGATGTTGTATGGAATTAACCTGCAACTACTTGATATTAATGCATTTTTTCATACTTGTGTTGACTGGATTTGAAGTGTTTTTACTCTTCAACTATGGCAAATTTATGGCAGATTTAAAAGGTTGCTTTATCGCTTTTCACTGTCAAGGAATCAGATGAAGACTGCCGGATTCCGTCGCAACAACAAACCTATGGCGTTGAGCGGCGGAACGCCCACGGCGCTGATCTGGCGGCCAACGAGTAGAGCTGATCTGACGCGGACAGGATTGCCCCGTCTGTAGTGCTCATCCGCCCTTGGTTGATCATCCGCATGATCTCGATTCCAGCAAGCAGTTGGGTTGCTGATCTGAAAGACGAAGGCCTATGCACACCATTTTCCAAATGCGAATGACTTCAAGAGGCTGAAACCTGACTTTCGGGGCGCCGCTATAAATGGCTGCTCCCGACGACAAAGCGGAATTCAGAGGCGTTGAATTAAGCTGCATAAAGCAGACTTTGGATGGTGTGCCTTTAGGATGCTCTCGAACATCTCCAGTACGGGCGAAACCATTCTTTCACGATTGACTGCTTACGGTAAGTTCATCGATATACCGCTAGCGAGTCAGTCGTAGACTCCAAGTCTGCCGCCGGAACAGTCGTCGGCGGAGGGTCTACCTCAACATTTAGTTGCCACAGTCGCCGCTGGTTCTGCAGTCAGGGCGAGACGACATCACTGACATCTCATACTCGCAAAAGCGCATTCCCATAAACGGTCATTGCCAAGCAGTACTGTGGTTCTGGACCGAGCCGCTTCATTACGTGTTTATTGGCCTCGAAGCTAGCGTCCAGTGCGGTGGAGCCAGCCATCCAACATTCCATGAACCGTTCCAGCCAGTTGCCTGGGATTTCGGAAGCCATCGGCCACGGAGAGGCAATAACGGTTCTGCAACCGCGGTCCAGTAACAACTTCGGAAGGCTAACTGTTGTATTTGCGTGTGGATGCTCGTCAACGCGTCCCCCGCTGCATACAAACAGAATGACGAGCTCTACATCCCTAAGTGCGTTAGCCAGGGCCGTCGGCGACTCAACGAGGTCTTCATCATCCGCAATGCGGTGAATATATTGACGGTCATTTGTCAACTGGCCGTGGGCAGTAACTACTGCGAGCCTCGAACCCTGCATATCCGCAGGAATTCTTCTGGAGTTGTCGACTTGAAATTCGTACTTCTGGAAGATCGGCAGAAGTCTCTGATGCACCATGTCCAGAGTCTTAAACTGCTCCGGTTCAGAGGGCACCGAAATCCATGCCATTCGACGTGTATCCGGCCTCCTGGGACCTTGTTGAGCGGCCACGAACCAAGTCAGAGAAGGGGTGACGGCAATGGCTTTCGAGCTTCCCGCAAGATTGTTTTCAACCATTACTAGGTTGTAGGGAATCTGCGCCAACACCGGTTGTGCAATGACAAGCACCTTATCGGACTGAGGCATCGGAATGTTGAATTCCGCCATGGTGTTGTAAAACTCATTGTTACCCTCCTTGCGGTCAATGAGGCCATATCGGTATGGATATCTTTCGCTCCATGCTGTCAGACGCTGCCGAAAGGAGGGGGTACCCTTGTTGGTGCGATACGTGCGGATGTCGCCTGCTTCCGCGATTACGGCTACAAGCCCATCAGCTTCGTCCATTGCCAACATCACAACGCTCACCCCAGACAAAGAGAGTTGACGCACGTACTCTACTGGCCAATGCATGTCCAAGGGTTTGGTGCCACTGGGTAGTTCTATGGCTCTTTCCGCTAGCAACTCTATGGCGATGAGCGCATGTGCAGGCTGCACCTCTTCTATCCGTGGCAGGAGCAAACGTTTCGCTGCCACGATGACAGGTACATTGTCGCTGGGTGCATCCTCTGAATAACGTGCTGCCTCAGTCCGCTTACTGAGGGCAAGTACATCTTCCACTTCTGGGAATGACATGGAAATGGTTCGAAGAAATTCGGCAGATGCTGCGTCGAACTTTTGAAGCAATTGAGCCGAAAATTCCTGCTCCGATGGCTGCAGCAATCCACCATTCCTCTGATAAATGCCGGCGATTTGAAAAAAGTTGGATGCAGGTGTAAACAACTCATCTTCATCCTGTAGAACGCGCCTGCAATGCGCGTTCGACTCATCAAGTAGTTGGCGTATGGCCACTAGATTTGAATGGTCAACTTCCGCGAGCCTCAAACCAATGTCGATGCCATCCAGACGAAGAGCCGCATACTTGGAAATACCCTGTGTCAGTAGTGTCCCAACGTTTTCACATCAGGTCATCGTAAGTTAATGATTTACTTGCAGTTTTCAGCATCTTTGTCTGGTCTCGATTTGAACGTCGAATGTCAGACTCACGGTTTTGTGCGTTTTCGCGCACCTCACCGCC
>JANMHJ010000064.1:0-42319 GCA_031375105.1 Variovorax sp. | reverse complement strand
CCGGCCTTGATGACTTGCCCGACCGCATCTTGCCTAGTCTGCGACGTGTATTTCCTTTTGCTGCCTCTGGCCATTGGAACCTCCAAAAAATAAGTTGAAAAACTCTTTCTTTAGTGTCCACTTTTTGGGGACAAGCTCAATCGGCCTTATTGGTAAGGAAGGTTTTGAGGAACGGGTTTTCGGACTAAGTGGTGAGCGCATAGCGTCTTTGCTCGGCCCCGCCGCCAGTCCTGTCGAGGCAAAGACTATTGACGTCGCAGTCCTTCGAAAGCTGGTTGACGACCTAGCCTTGTCGGCTATCCCGTCAGACGCAGTGGACCTGAATCTCGTTCCAGTCGGCAAGCTCACCCACAACGGCCTACCTACTCACTGGCAGATGTTCGTCCGGAGCGGTTGGGTCAATGCGCCTATAGTTGGGTCGTACTTCGCCAGGCACCCAGATCCTTTAAAAGGAGACAAAGTAGGGACCCTGTTTACTCAGCAATATCAGTCGCTGAAGGCCCAGAGCCTTACGCCCAGTACCATCATGACTGCGCTTCTGGAGTTGGTCACAGGTCAGGGGCCTGTGTCTCCGCAGAATCAGGTAGCTGCTCAAGCTTTGCTAACCCACTTCTTTGAGAGCTGCGACATCTTTGAACGCGAACCGGTAGCGAGCCAGCCATGATCCTGCCGACGAAGCATCTACCCCCAGATCGCGCCTTGCTAGGGATCGGCGCCGAAATACTTGGCCAGTTAATGGAGCCACGCTCGGTCTCGGAACTGTGGGAAGCGGTTCGAGAAGCTCGCGGCAGTATCCCCAGTGCAACACCGCTTTCGTTCGACTGGTTTGTGCTTTCTTTGAATCTCCTGTACGCGATATCAGCCGTTGACCACAGCAACGGCATCCTTCGACGGGAGGCATCGTAATGATCCTCAGCATCGAGAGCTCACTACCAACCTTTAAGGAGGTCAAGTTTCACGAGGGCCTCAACGTTCTGCTGTCGGACAAGAACCCGATGTCCACGGACAAGAAGACGCGTAACAGCGCCGGCAAGACCAGTCTAGTGGAAATCATCCACTTCTTGCTTGGTGCCGATTGCGACAAAGATTCGCTGCCGCGCGACAAGGATCTTATCCAGCACACGTTCAAGGGCCGATTTCGAATCGGGGGTGAACTGTTTACGGTTGAGCGCGGCGGCGCCGATCCCGGCAAGGTTTTTCTGTTGTCTGGGGGGGAAGACCGACAGGACCTACCAAAGAAGCTCGATAAGCCAAGTGGTCGCTTCTTTGTGTCGAACGTCAACTGGCGTATGTTCTTGGGCCATCGCATGTTCGGGCTGCCGGCCAATGACCAGGGCACGGTTTTCGAGGAGTCTTACACGCCAACATTCCGGTCGATGTTCTCGTACTTCGCCCGACGATGGGGCTCAGGCGGCTTCGCCGGAGCAGAGCGCCAGGCGGAGAAGCAACGTCGATGGGACTGGCAGGTAAACCTCTCCTATCTCTTCGGTTTGGACTGGCAAATCCCCTTCGACCTGAACAAGATTCGTGTGCGTGAGAAGACGCTCGAAGAACTCCGTAAGGCAGTCAAGGATGGCGCGCTTGGACAAGTCGTTGGCACAGTGGCGGAGCTGCGACCGCAGGTAGCCATTGCACAACTCAAAGCCGACAAGCTGAAGGAACAACTCGCGACGTTTCAAGTTCACGATAGCTACAAGGAGCTGTCACGACGAGCTGCGCAAGCCAAAACCGAGATGCAGTCGATCGCCCGGAATAACATCTCGCTGGAGGAGAACCTAGAACATCTTGAAGCGGCGCTTCGGTCTGAGAGGCCACCGCAACGCTCGGACATCCAACAGCTGTATGAGGCGGCGGGCATCGAACTGCCTGGCATGGCCCTACGTCGGTTTGACGAGGTCGGGGCCTTCTATGAGTCGGTGGTCTCGAACCGCCGTATCCATCTCGATAACGAAATTGCCGCCGTAAAGGCGCAACTCGTTGAGCAGCAAAGAAGTGCCGCGCGCCTCGACGCGGAGCGAAGCGGCATCCTAATGAGCCTTGAGGGCAGAGGCGCCTTGGACGATTTCCTTGATCTGCAGCGCGACTTTGCTGTCGCGGAAGCAAACGCCGCAGCGCTCAGCGAGCGTTTCAAGACGGCCGAGGTGCTCGAAGGTGAAACTACCAAGCTAGAGATTGACAGAGCGAATATTCAGCGACGGTTGCAATACGACCACAGCCTGCGCTCTGGCGTATTGACCCAAGCCATCGTCATCATCGCTAAAGCCATCTCGCGCCTGTACGACGACCGCACAGGTCGGTTCGTAGTCGAAGCTACGGACAATGGTCCTGAGTTTCACATCTCAATTGAGGGTGACCGTGGCGGGGGCATATCCAAGATCGAGATCTTCTGCTTCGACCTGGCACTCTTTGAGGTGGTCACGTCGCGCCTTGGAGGTCCAGGCTTCCTGCTGCATGACAGTCACCTCTTTGACGGTGTGGACGAGCGTCAAATAGCTGGCGCGCTGCAACTTGGTCTCGAAGCAACCGCGGGCAAGGGTCTCCAGTACATCGTCACCATGAACTCCGATATCTTCGCTAGGCTGCCGCTGCCTGAGGGTTTGGACGCATCCACTGTAGTGATTGAAACCCGGCTGTCCGACGAAGGCGAGTCCGGCGGACTGTTTGGGTTCCGGTTCGGCTAGAAGTATGACCAAGTGGACAGATCCGAAACTTTTGAGTCAATACAAGAAGGAACTGCGATTGCCTGGCTTGTATGTCATCGGTCGCGCTCTCGATTCGAAGTCGCCACCAAGCCCTTCGCAGCAGAGCGATTCATACCTGCTAGAGAACTGGCCTACCAATTTTCAGCCAGAGTATGTTGGAATATCAGAGGCCGATGCACCGGGAGTCAGAGGGCGACTGAGTTGCCACGCACGTTCGAAAGGCAGCAAACACGTTGCACGACTGCTAAGCGAGGGAATAGACCTTTACTTCATTTGCATTTACGGCGCTGAGGCTACAGTCTTTGAATCACTATTCATTGCCTTAAAAATGACCCATCAGTTCGAAGGCAATAAGAGGGCTGAGCACGACAGGGCGGCGAAGAAGCGCTATGACAAGATTCGATCTGAAATGACTCCGTACGAACGAGATTACTACGACAACTTAGACGTTGAAGGGGACGGAATGTGACGCCCAACACTATCGACCAGCCGTGCATTAATTCAGATTCAAAGGGCTCCAAAGCAGTCATTTGCAAGTGACCGCAAGTGGCCCTAACCGGCCGATCGTGCTTTCTAAAGTCGCCGAACTTCGCAAATTTATACAGACTTTAATAAAATAATTTTTAGCAACTTCCGAGCGCGCATCTTTTTTACAGCTTGAAAAAATTCTTGAGCTAGGGCTAAATCTTTACAGACTTAAATAATAGAAGCAGCTGATGCGCCAAAACAAATACCTAAACAACACTGTTGAGCAAGACCACCGAGCCGTCAAACGGATCCCCCGTCCGATGCTAGGCTTCAAGTCATTCTGGAGTGCCACAGTCATGATCGCCGGAATTGAAACCATGCATATGATCAAGAAGAAGCAGATGAACTGCCCCGGCGGCCAACCAGTTCTATAGCCTCGCTGGTTAATCAAATCTCCGCCAACGCAACTTCTTTCGACCAGCCCCTCTATCGCGACAAAGCCCCCCGAGAGCGTCCGCGTTAGCGGCCGGCACCCGAATGGGCTGAGACTAGCAAAGCGAAGCGGCGCAACGGTTCAGTGCGCAGCAGGCCACAGCGGAGCGCGCCACACGGTGCGGGCAACGGCAAAAGAAAACTACCACCGCCACAAAACAAGTCAATCATCGACGCAGCGGATACCGCCCAGGGCGATAAACAGGTTTGGGATATCGCGGCGACTTGCGCCGCTCAAAAGCCGCTTTCAAAAACTCGGACGCAGCCAAATCACTGGGATCAAACGATGCCATTTCTAAGCCTCACTGAAACAAACAGTTCCACAGTCAAGCCAGAAATCGAAGCATTTTTCGTGCAACAATGTAGGTGCTGTCAGGCGCTCTGTCGAATGGTGGAAATCATTCGAAATCGCTAGCGGGACGGGCTTGGACTGATACTCCAAGCCCGTTTTCTTTTGCACTTCCGAAGGCAGAATGCAGCAAAAGAAAACTAACGATTGCTATATTCATTATAGATTTTGTAGCAGCAAGTGCGCGAGTGAGAAACCACGAACTCGTAAAAAAACACTACATAAAGTCTCACTCCTTGCCTAGACTTGCACACGGTTCTGATGTATGTAAAAAAATGGCGGGCGCAAGCCCGCTATCAAAAACGCAGCGCTTCCTACGCTAAGCGAAGCGGCATAGGAAGCCGGCGCATCGTCAAGTTAACGCCGACAGTCAAAGAATTCGATGACTGCTGCCGATCTACCATTGCATGGCCGGAACTCGGGCTATGTTGGCCCAAGCATTCAAGCTCTGGGTCAGCAATAGACGGTGGTTGGCGGCGGTCAAGGTGTGCCGTGCCCGCGCAAACAGATTCCCAATTTCACTAAAGATCGACAGAAATCGCTGCGTCTGTGCAGCGGATTTGAAGTGTTTCATTCGGCGCTCGCGCTGACGGCTCGGTTGGTGAGAATTCTCTGCTCGGTTGTTTGCGCCTTTGTCTCTGGTGTGCTCTGTATTTGGGAGTATGTCCTCACACGGCTGGATGTAACAGGCCAGCTTGTCTGTCACAACTTGCCGTGGCGCCTGACAAGTTCCACGCAATACTTTCTTGAAAAACCGTGCTGCGGCGTCCTTGTTTCGCTTGGGCTGCACCAAGATATCAAGCACTTGTCCTTCTTGGTCTACTGCCCGCCACAAGTATTTCCATTGACCGTCAATCTTCAAATAGACCTCATCAAAATGCCAAACGTCACCCATCGGCCCGCGGTGGCGCTTATAGGAAACAGGTTGCTCAGTTGTCATGATGAGTGACTGTAGCAAAGCGCATGAGTTAACTTGACGATGCCTATGGCGAGGATCGCAGCAGCAACTGACCGCTACCGTCTGCGGGACGCTATGCCGCCTTGATCGCCCAACGCAGCTTGGCCGAGCTGGAACGGGGGTTGGCGCGTTGTTCTTCAAACGATGGGCGAATCAAATCGGCTGCAGCGCTGGAATAAATGCCCGCGCGCTCCCCGCTTTGAAAAGCTTTTTTCACCCGGCGGTCTTCGCCCGAGTGAAAACTCAAAATGGCCACCCGGCCACCGGGGTTTAAACAGCTGGGCAGCAGCTCCAAAAACCGGTCCAGCACGCCAAACTCATCATTCACCTCAATGCGCAGGGCCTGAAACGTGCGCTGCTGGGCCTTTTTGGTCTCCACCAAGCGCTCTGCTTCGGGCATGTTGCGTTTAAGGGCCGTCGCCATTGTTTGGCGAATCAGTTCGGCCAAGGCGGTGGTGGTCTCGATGTATTGGCCTTGCAGGGCTGCGGCCAGTTGGATGGCATAGGGCTCATCCGCGTTGTCAATCATCAAATCGCGCAGCCGTTGGCGGGTGACCGATTGCAGCAGTTCAGACGCCGACTGCCCGCCGCTGGGGTCCAGCCGCAAGTTCAGCGGGCCATCAGCCTTGAAGCTGAAGCCCCGCGCGGGGTTGTCGATTTGCATAGACGACACGCCCAGGTCCGCCAGCACCACATCAAAGCCGCCACCGGCCTCGGGCAGCAGCGTGGCCAGCTCCGAAAAGTTGATGCGGCGCACGGTCAGTGCCTGTTCGTCATAGCCCAAGGCGCGCAAACGTGCTTCGGTGCGGGGCAACTCCAGCGGGTCCACGTCGACGCCAAACAGGTGCCCGCCGGGCATCAGCCGGGCCAGAATTTCTTTGGCATGGCCGCCAAATCCGAGCGTGGCGTCTAGCCCTTTTTCGCCGGGCTGTGGATTAAGAATTTGCAGAATTTCAGCGACGCAAATCGAGCGGTGCATGCCCGCCGGGGTTTGGCCCCGGTCCATCACCTTTTGGATGGCGTCGGCATGGCGCACCGGGTCCAGCTCTTTGTATTTTTCTTCAAAACGCTTGGGGTGCGTGCCTGCGTAGCGCACGCGGCGCTGGTGGGGTTGGGCATCTTCTGTCATTGGCCATTATCGGACATGGCGCGTTATGCATAACCGACAATCCATGCCATGCTTGATATCTGCAAAAGTTTGATCGCTGCACCTTGAACAAGGTTCTAAAGGTTGAGTTGCGGTAGTGGAATCGAGTCGAAAACGATTGCGTAGTCGGCCTGTTGATCAAGCTGCAAGACTGTAGAACTGGTTGGCCGCCGACATAGTTTGGTCGCCGGAGCAGTCCATCTGCCCCTTCTTGATCATGTGCATGGCTCAGATTGTCGTGCGCGCTTATCGCAACAGAACCCATAAAACTTGGACTGGTTATGCCGTTATTCCAAGTTTTATGCCGCACCCCCATGGGGTCAATATTGGATGGAAATCAACATGTATCGAAGACGCCGATAGTTAAAAAGCCACAACGCACCCGTCTCACATGTCTTGCCAGCCAATGCGCCAAAGTTTGTCGTCCTGTAGCTCCCGCCATTTAATACGCATCACTGCCTTGGAAAATACCGCTTCCAGTTCAACCCACTCAATCTTGACATCAGGTGGCTCTGGCGTGATGACTTTTGAAACAAGAAAGTGCTTGTTTTTTGCTATAGGACGCACGGCAGTCCATTTGGTCAACAAAAGTTTTTTAGGATGAAGTGGATTCATTGGGTTGGACTGGCGTTGCGTCAGTTTGAACGAATAATTTTGCTACAAATAGCCTCCAGCTACGTGCTTTCTCAGAACCGATGACCGCAAAGAGCGCCAATCGGAGGAACTGGGAGCGAAAGACGCAATTTAACTGCAATAGCCTTACCCTACACAAGCGTGTTCAGATAATCGAACGGTTGCTTGGAACGACGGCGCTTTTCAGTGAGGTTAGAAATTTGTTTGCGTTGCCGCGGCACACCTTGCTGGCGAAAAATCATCGTTTGTTGCTCAACAAAAGTCTAGGAACTTAGTCTCACGTATCACAGGCAGGGGTTACTCAATCACTGGGGTCTGCCTTTGCCCTTCTGCGGTGTCTATCGTTAACTTGACGATGCCATTGCAAGAACCCTGAGGGTAACGCTGGCATCTGCACCCTATCTGGCAGCTTCACCCTACTTTACACAGGAGTGGAATAATGCCCGATGCTACATTCACTTTTTCTTCGCCAAAGCTTGCTTAACCTGTTAGCCGGCTGTTTCGCTGGGTTGACCCTGACAGCGACATCCGCTGCGCTGGCTGCGCCCAAGACGGTGTGTACCGTCACCATCAATTCCTCTGACGAAAAAGACACCTTCCAGCGCAACCTGCCAGCGGGTGATTACCGCTTTGTAGAGCTGGTGCAGCGCGGCCAGCCCGATTGGCTGGAGTCGGCGCGTCGGCGCGGGGTGCGCTGCGATGCCCTCATCATTTCCGGCCACTTCGACGAGGGCAGCGAGTTCTACACCGACCGCCACGACGACCGCGAGTTCCTCACCGTCCACGAGTTGCAGCGGGCTTCTTGCAGCGCACCCACGGGTGGCTTGTTCGAGCAGCTCAAGGAGGTCTATCTGTTTGGCTGCAATACGCTGAAGTCGGAGGTGCGCCATACGGCATCGTCGGAAATCACGCGCAGCCTGCTGCGCAGCGGACACCAGCCCGCTGAGGCTGTGCGCTTGTCGGCCTTGCTCAGTGAGCGCTACGGCCAGAGCAACCGCGACCGCTTGCGCCATGTGTTCAAAGACGTGCCGGTGCTTTACGGGTTTTCGTCCAAGGCTCCTCTGGGGCGCACCGCGGGGCCGCTGCTGGAGCGTTATTTCCAAACCGCCCCTAGCGGGGAAGTCGCCAGCGGCCGGGTCAGCCCGACCATGCTTAAGCTGTTCGAGCCTAGCTCGATGATCGCCGTGGGCGGCCTGACCGACAGCGACCCACACTTGCCATTTCGCAACGACCTGTGCAGCTTTGCCGATGATCGGCAGTCCGACGCGCAAAAGCTTGGCTTTTTGCATGAGGTGTTGCGCCGCGACATGAGCGGGGTGCGCATGTTCCTTGATCACATCGAAAGCTACACTGCCACGCTAGGCGCGGCACAACGCAATCCGACGCCGGTGCGTACAGCACTGGCTGCCATTGAAGGCGACGGCGCGGCACGTGATCGCTTTCTTGCCTTTGCGCGCGATGCCGACGACATGCACGTCCAGACCCGCATGATCGCCTTAGCGCGCAGCCTGGGTTGGCTCAGCGCCGTACAGGAACAAACGGAGTTGGTGCGGGCACTGGCTGAACGCATGAAGCGCGACAGTCTGGGCAAGAACGAGGTGGATCTCGTGTGTGCCAGCCCGGCACCGCGCGAGAGCGATTTGGCGCGGCAATTGCTCGCGACCAATGCCACACGCGCGGGCAACGTGGCGCATTCGGCCGTGCTGGCCTGCCTGGGTGATACCGAAGCGCATGTGCGGACATTGCGCGCGCTGACCAGTGCGCGATATGACGAAGCACTTATTGCCCAGACCTACCTGCGCCTGCGCCCGCTGGCCAACAGCTTCGAACTGCGCGATGTCGTCGCGGGCATTGCGCGCATGCCTGCTGCACCAGCCCAGGTGCGCGCCCTGGAGTCCCTAGCGCGCCAGCGTCTGAGCGACGTGCCAACCCTGCAAGTCGTCGCCGGTTTGTTCCCGCAAACGCGCTCAATTGACGTGCAGCGCGCCATTGCTGGCATCTTGATCCGCGCTGACATGCAAGGTCTGCCTCGCACTGCGCTGACCCGCTCGCTGCGCCAGCACCGGCTGAATTCACCTGGCGGGAACGATGTGATTGACCTGCTGATCAGGATGCTGGAGGCTAACCCTTGATGGCGTACGCAGGCGCAGTCAGGTTAATACAACGGCTAGGAAATTCAATCGCATGAGACCAGGTATGGTACGGATTGGTTGTGTTGCGGTAGTGGAATCGAGTCGAAAAGGATTGCGCAGTCGACCTGTTGATCAAGCTGCAAGACTGTAGAACTGGTTGGCTGCCGACATAGTTTGACCACCGGGGCAGTCCATCTGCCCCTTCTTGATCATGTGCATGGTTTCAATCCCACCGATGATGATCCTAGCGCTCAAAAATGACTTGAAGCCCATCATCGGTCGGGTTATTCGATTCACTGCCCGGTGATCCTGCTCAACCATGTTGTTCAGGTATTTGGACTGGCGCATAAGGATGTCGACACAGGCTTGTATCTGCACACTTTGATGTAGGCCTCATCAAGCCTCCAGCTGCGGCCGACCGGGCGCTTGCGCGTTCGAAAGACGGTGACCAAAACCGGCAACACCTTGATCGCCTAGCGATGAACCGTGACATGGTCCACCAATACACCGCGCTCCTGCATCATGTCCTCGATGTGGCGCAAGCTCAGCGGGTAAGCGACATACCAGCGCACGCAGGTGAGCATCACCTCCAGCGGATAGTGCAGCCGTTTGAGGACCGTGTTCAGGGTGCTGTTGACCAGGCTTTGGCGGAAATCGAGCATGGCTCAGATTGTCGTGTGCACTTATCGCAACAGAACCGTCGTATATGGTCGTGAACAAACATCCAGCATTTATGCGGGTTTCAAGCCTGTGGGTCAAAGTCACATGAAAATCAACAAGCACCCTGATGCTGGCATTTTTTGTACGTTGAAGAACTGCTATATGTTGCCTATCGCACAGAGGCTTCGACAGTGTTTCGATAGAGTAAGAGCGAGTCCTAACTGTCCTCGCCCGCAATGCAATTCAACGCTCGCAACCTCTGGTATCTCATCCGGCAGACGATGCGCTCGTGGACGGCAGACTACGCGCCGAGTATGGGTGCGGCGCTTGCGTACTACACGGTTTTTTCGATGGCACCTTTGCTTCTTATCGTCATCTCAGTGTCAGGCATGGTCTTCGGCGAAGAGGCAGCGCGTGGTGAGATTGCCTTGCAACTGCGCTCGCTGATGGGGGATGCCGGTGCAATGGCCGTGCAAGACCTGCTTAACAGCGTGCACGAGCCCGCCAAAGACGTCTTTGCCACAGCAGTAGGACTTCTGGTGATGTTTGTGGGTGCAACCACCGTTTTTGGTGAATTGCAGGATTCTCTGGATCGCATCTGGCGTGTGCCGGCGCGCGCGCATACCACTGGATGGTTTACTTTGGTGCGTGCCCGGCTTTTGTCCTTCGGAATGATTCTGGCTATCGGATTTCTCCTGACCGTGTCGCTGCTGGCCAGCGCAACTCTGAAACTTATGGGCCGTTGGTTGGAGCCGGTGTTTGGAGGCTGGTACGTTGTGGTGTCCACCACAGAGGCCCTCGGCAGTTTTCTGCTGGTTGCTGCCATGTTTGCCCTGATTTACAAAACAATGCCGCGTGCACGTGTTCAGTGGCGGGACGTTTGGACCGGGGCCTTGTTTACCTCCGTACTCTTCGGCGCGGGCAAGTACGTGATTGGCCTGTACTTGGGACAGAGCGGGGTCGTTTCCGGCTACGGTGCTGCCGGGTCTTTGGTCATTATTTTGCTGTGGTTCTATTACTCGGCGCAAATTTTTCTCATGGGCGCAGAGTTCACATGGGTGTATGCCAACACATACGGCTCCCGCAAGCCGGTGGCCGCTGAATAAGCCCGCAAGATGACCAACCACACACCCAGTACTTCCAGCCATGCCGACACGCGCGCGATGCGCATTTTGTTGGTGGGCATTTCTTTGGCTTTGGGTTGGATACTGCTTCCCTTTTATGGTGCCATCTTGTGGGCTTTCATCATTGCACTGCTTGCCACACCCCTGCAGCGCTGGTTGTTGCCACGCATGCGCATGCATCGAAGCAGGGCGGCCTTGCTCACCATGCTGGTGGTGATGTTGGTGGTTGTGCTGCCCTTTGTGCTGATTACGGTGTCCATAGCCACCGAGGCCACAGACATGTACCAGCGCATGCAAACGGGCGAACTCAACCCGGCGCGGTATTTGCGAGGTGTATTTAACGCCCTGCCGCAGTGGGCGGGCTCTGTGCTGGATCGTTTTGGGATCACGAATTTTGACAAATTGCAAGCGCGTCTCAGTACGCTCTTGACCCAGGGGACGCAATTTATAGCAACACAAGCACTGAACATGGGGCAGTTCACCTTTGACTTTGCGGCCAGTCTGTTTGTCACCTTGTACCTGGCCTTCTTCCTGGTTCGTGACGGTGACAGCGTATTGCGCCTAGTGCGCCACGGTATCCCTTTGTCCGAGGCACACAAACGCGAGTTGTGGCTGAAGTTCACCACAGTCATCCGCGCCACGGTGAAGGGCAACTTTCTGGTGGCCGCCATACAGGGCGCACTGGGCGGCGTCGCGTTCTGGGCGCTTGGTGTCGGTGCCCCGGTTTTGTGGGCTGTGTTGATGGCATTTTTTTCGCTCTTGCCTGCCGTAGGAGCAGGATTGGTGTGGGTGCCAGTAGCCATATATTTGTTATTGCAGGGCGCCGTGTGGCAAAGCCTGGCGCTCACTGCATGGGGCGTTTTGGTGATTGGTTTGATAGACAACCTATTGCGTCCCATCATGGTGGGCAAAGAAACACGCATGCCTGACTACGTCGTGCTCGTCACCACGCTGGGCGGCATGGCAGTGATGGGAGTCAATGGCTTTGTTTTGGGGCCAACGATTGCAGCGATGTTCATGACAGTCTGGCACATCTACACAAACCCGCCCGCCTTGGAAGGCTCTGGTGGTGAAGCGCAAAGAGAATGAATTGCATCCCAAGCATGCGCGCAGTTGAATGTGCGGTGAAGCACAGACAAATGCTCAGGCAGATTTCAAAATGCCCCAAAGGACACTCCATGCGCAAAGACGACAAGCCCAGCATAGCTATACCTCATCTGGTGGGTGTACTGATTATTTTTCTCATGCTGCTGGTGTTCCACCAGGTGCTGACGGCAGCCGTACAACAAGGCGCTTCCAACAATATTGCATATACGCAACAGGGTGAGGCGAATTGGCATTGCAGGGCCGAGCGTGGTAAGCAAGCACGCGAAGACTGCATGTCGCAGCGCGTAAAAAACTTTGGTACGCCCGCTGCACCGCTCCTGAGCGCAATCGACACGGAAAATCCATGATGCCCTTTAGGACATTGATCGCGATTGCGTTGTTGTGCACAGCCACTGCCTGTAGCGAATTGGCCAAATTGCCAGTGTCGGCTGGCATCGGACCTACACCCACTCTGCCGTCGCCCAACGCGACGCTGATACCGACCGTAAATATTGCACTGGCCAAAGGCCGGCCTGCCGGGACATTGCCCCGGGCGGCTCACGGCATCCAGGTCAACGCATTTGCGCGTGATCTCGACCATCCCCGCTGGTTGTATGTATTGCCGAGTGGCGACGTGTTGGTCGGCGACAATTTGTACATAGCCAACACCGACGCTGTAGTGCGATTTCCGTATGCCGCCGGTGAAACGCAAATTCGCGCTGCGGCCACAACTTTCGTGGCGCTACCCGCCGGCCCCATCAACCACCATTGAACCAAAAACTTGATTGCAAGCCCCGACGGAAGCAAGCTTTTTGTCACGGTCGGTTCCAACAGCAACATTGCAGAAAATGGCATTGAGGAAGAAGCACTGTGGGCTTCAGTTTGACTAGGCGCACTACGCGAACCCCCGATGCCGCCCGGGTTGGCGCATTCATTAGTGTACGTCGAAATGCAACCCGGTAATCCATGCAGTAGAGTGGCTTTTGGTGTTGTCCACTGTTGCCGCCTACTCCGATTTGACCATCCCTGCCGACTTTGGCTGACCAAATTCAATCGCGCCACCGCCTGCAACGGATCTAGACGTTCGTCACTTCTCTCGTGCACTTTGATTTCTGGCACACATGGTCAATTTGATGCCGGTGGCAGCACTTGAATGACCAGCCTTGCAGAGCTGAGGCGATTAATATCAGGATGAAATACTGCCTCGTGTTCACGACTTTAGCAATTATTGTTGCTAATTCGTAACGCCGCAAACCCGCGCCAAATCTCATGGGCTGTTTACGACTTTAATACTATGGAATAACTTGCTATTTCCAGCTAATAAATCTTTAGAGGGATATCGCCACTTTGAAGGATTTTTTGCGAGATGTAATTTGGCATATTGCGTATTGTGACTATCTAAAATCCCGACTCTGCGTCAACAAGCTCCCCAGCATCGGCGTGACATCCCTGAGATACCCGGCAATCAAGTGCCGCACCTTGCCGCCCGTCGTGGTGTCGTGCTCCCAACGGCCATGAACCACCAAGAGCCTGGCATGTAGCAGTGCTTGGCGCTGCTCCTCGCTACTCTCTCGCAATCGTTTCCACACGATCACGTTCGTGCTGCCCGTCTCGTCTTCCAGAGTCACGAACACCGTGCCCCTGGCCGTCTGAGGCTGCTGGCGCATGGTCACTAATCCGCAGATTCGCACCAACCGCCCATGCTCGCGCTCTTGCAGTTGTGCATGCGTGAGCAGCCGCATCGCATCCAATTGCGGGCGCAGCAAAGCCAAAGGATGGCTGCGCAGTGTTAAGCCCACGGTGTTGTAGTCCCAGCTCACCTCTTCGCCCTCGCCAGCAGCATCCAGCTCAAGAAACTCCTCATGAATCGGCGCTTCGCGCAGCAGAGATCGTGTACCGCGCACTACAGCAGCTTGTAGCTTCAGCGCGCTGGCCTCCCAAACCTGCTGCCTTCGGTGGCCACTTAATGACCGCAAGGCATCGGCAGTGGCGAGTGCTTTCATATCCCCCGCATCCAGCGCTGATCTCAAGGCCAGATCTTCGGTGCTCTCAAACAAACGATCGTGCCTCGCGTGTACTAACCGCTGTGCCCCGGCATGGCTCAAACTGTCTACTAAGCGCAACCCTAAGCGCACGCTGGAATCTGAGAGCAGCTGCGCATCCCAATCACTGTGCAACACATCCACCGGCAGAACCTTCACATCGTGCCGCTGCGCGTCCTGCACCAACTGCGCCGGAGAGTAAAACCCCAGCGGCTGCGCATTGAGCAAAGCCACTAAAAACGCGGCTGGGTAATGGCATTTGAGCCAGCAACTCACGTACACCAGCAGGGCAAAGCTGGCCGCATGGCTCTCTGGAAACCCATACTCTCCAAAGCCTTCGATTTGCTTGAAGATGCCCTGCGCAAATTCAAGCGTGTAGCCCCGATCCGACATGCCTGTGACGATGCGATCATAGAATTTTCCCACGCCCCCTTTGCGCTTCCAAGCTGCCATGCTGCGCCGCAATTGATCGGCCTCATCTGCTGTGAACCCAGCAGCCAGCATGGCAATCTGCATCACTTGTTCCTGAAATATCGGCACACCCAGCGTGCGGCCCAGCGCCTCCTCAAGTGCTTTGCTCGGAAAAGTGACTGGCTCAATGCCTTGCCTACGCTTGAGGTAAGGATGCACCATGCCACCTTGGATCGGCCCGGGCCGCACAATCGCCACCTCCACCACCAAGTCGTAAAAGCATCGCGGTTGCAGTCGGGGCAGCATGCTTTGCTGAGCACGGCTCTCAATCTGAAACACGCCCACCGTGTCGGCATCGCAAATCATCTCGTAAGTTGCCGGGCATTCAGATGGGATATCTTGCATCTCAAAGTGCTGCCCCTTCTGGCGGCTCACCAAATCCAAGCAACGCCGGATGGCGCTGAGCATGCCTAAGGCCAGCATATCGACCTTCATCAAACCCATGGCATCCAAATCATCCTTGTCCCATTGGATGATGCTGCGGTCTGGCATGGCCGCGTTCTCCACCGGCACGATGCGGGTGAGCGGCCCTTGCGTCAACACAAAGCCACCCACATGCTGACTCAGATGACGGGGAAAACCAATCAAACTGGCTGCCAACTCCAGCCAAAGAGTGATGCGCCAGTCCAAGCGTGCGCTGTGGGTATCTAGCAAGAACTTCACGCGCTCCGATTGCACCACCTTGCCATCAAACCAAAAGTGCTCGCCCGCAAACGCATCGATCAGACCGGGCGAGACAGCCAAAGCCTTGCCCACGTCACGCAGTGCACTCTTGGGGCGATACGTCACCACCGTGGCAGCAATCGCCGCACGATCCCGCCCGTATTTGGCATAGATGTACTGAATCACCTCCTCACGTCTCTGATGCTCAAAATCCACATCAATATCTGGCGGCTCTCCGCGAGAAGCGCTCACAAAGCGCTCAAACAACACACTCATACGCGCTGGATCGACTTCGGTGACGCCTAGGCAATAACAAACCGCCGAGTTGGCCGCCGATCCCCGGCCTTGGCACAAAATACCTTGGCTGCGCGCAAAGCGCACCAGATCATGCACCGTGAGGAAATACATCTCGTACTTCAACTGAGCAATCACAGCAAGCTCATGCAGGATCTGCGCCTGCACCGCCTCGGGCAAGCCTTCGGGGTAGCGCCCATGCGCGCCTTCATACGTCAAGCGCTCCAAGCATTCGGCTGGCGTTTCTCCCTCGCCCACCACTTCCATGGGATATTGGTAGCGGATGTCATCCAAGCTGAAGCGGCAGCGTGCGGCAATCGTTTGTGTCGCCACCAGCCACCCGGGGGCATGCAGCTGAGCCAAGC
This sequence comes from Variovorax sp., assembly GCA_031375105.1. Taxonomy (GTDB): domain Bacteria; phylum Pseudomonadota; class Gammaproteobacteria; order Burkholderiales; family Burkholderiaceae_C; genus JANMDU01. Next base: position 26,733 of record JANMHJ010000064.1, on the reverse strand, counting down.
GCTGGCGTGCGCGCAGATGCGCCTCCGCATTGGCGCAGAGCGCAAAGCCGCAGTCTGCGACGGGCTTACCCTGCGAGACGGCTGTGATGACATCGTGCAAAGGTTTGCGCGATCGCACATGCATCAACACCCCACCCGCAGCCACGATGGGTACGCCGCAGGCCTGAGACAAGATCAGCAGTTGCTCCACTTTCAAATCATCATGCACCTGCAAATGCAATTCCAGCGCGAGCCAGAGTCGCCCGGCGCAGCTCTTGCGTAAAATTTCAAGCGCTGATTGCGCAGACTTCGCATCAAAGCCTTGCGCCAGCACACACAAGACTTCGCAATGATCCAGCCCTTGCCAGTCTTGCTCAGCCCAAACGCAGCGGTACGCTCCCTTCTCAGCACTGCGCCGGCAGCGCGTGATGAACTCACACAGTTGCCCCCAGCCTTCTAGGTCGTGCGCTAATAGCACCAAGGTCAATGGAATAGGTGCATCCTGTAGCTTGAATTCCGCACCAAGCACCAAATGAATCCCCAGTTTCTTGGCTTCACCATGCGCACGCACCACGCCAGCCACCGAGCATTCATCCGTGATGGCAATCGCGTTGTAACCCAAGGTATGCGCACGCTCTACCAGTTCCTCGGGATGCGAAGCACCCCGTTGAAATGAAAAATTGCTCAACGCATGCAGCTCAGCGTAGGCAGGTAGGCGATCCATGGGAATGATCCGAAGGCAAGTGCGCTTCAGGCAAACAGCCCATGCAGATACCAGCCCGGCTGCGCAGCCAGACGCTCCCGAAATACCCAGAGCAATCCTGCATGCGCATTCCAAGCGATGAAGTAATCACGTGCCATGGGTTCGGGGGCTGTTTCAAGCGCAGTTTCAAATGGTGACGGTGCAACGCCCACCAGCACGCTGGATTCCAACCTCTCGGGCCCTTGGATCAATTTGAGCGGTCCTTGGTAATAGGGCTTGTCATCGCGCACCAAAAGGCGCAGTGGTGTGGCCATCAGCCAGGCTGGCCTAAAAGTGTTGGATGTATTCCAAGAATGCGATATTAGTGGCGAATCATGCGCTTGCGAGACTTCAGCAGCTGATGCCGCTTGCGTCGCACTCACCCAAGCTTGAACCGCTTCTGGCCGGTGATCAGCTTGCAACACGGGGCGGCGAATCGCATCAGCGCCCAGCTTGCTGGCAACGCGCTCGATGAAGTAATGCAAGGGCTCGCCCGTGCGCTCCTCTTCACGCAACAAGCTATCAGTTTGCTGCGGTAAGGCTTCGCTGCGCAAGGAGCGCAGCTCAAGGGTGTGCGCCGGCGCGGGCAGCTCGATGCGAGCCAGATGCTCTGCCAGCAAGCGCTCTAAGTGCTTGATGTCTTGGGTGGGCTGCGCGGTTTGCAAGATGAACTCGCCCCTTGGCAGCACATTGCGGCGAATATCCAGCAGCCATGTGAATTGGCAGGCGACGATGCCTTGATGGCGAGCGCGCAACCAAGCTTGCAGTAACTTCAGTTGACGCGACGCTGTGAATAGCAAGCCACTGGTGTTCTCCACATTCGCCTGCATCTCATGCCGCACAACAAACACCTCGGGCACGCTTAGCCAAGTGTAGGTTTCTGGTTTGCGTCCATATGCCTTATCGAGCGCATCCAACAAACCCACCCCAAACCGCCGTGTAATCCCACCGCGCGGCATAGCGGCCAATTGCCCCCAAGTCGTACAACCCATTTGAGCCAGGGTGGCCAGATGCGGCCAAGCAGCGGCCAAGGTGTGCAGCGGCAACTCATCGATTTGCCGAATGGTGCTGCTGCTGCCCTGCGCGTGCAATCTGGCCAAAGCCACCAGACCAGTTGAGCCCGTAGCCAGGCTCGCCAAGCCCAGCTCTTTGCCTTGGCTACGTAGCAGTTCGAGCAGGTGCGGTAACCCACCCCACAGGCGCAGGCTGGCAGCAGTTTCCATGAGCACAGCTTCCCAGCGGCGTTCACGCAGCGATTCACGGATGCAGGTCACATGGGGTGTGAATTGCATCGCCCAGTGCGCTAACTCGCTGGCACAGCTACTGACTTCTGGCGTGGCGGGCAGCGCGTTTGAGGATTCGCTCGGGGGGGGTGCTGATGGGCTGTGTAGTGATGGTGGTGGAGAAAGAGGGAACGAGGGGAGGAGTGCGATCCAAGCCATGATGCGCCTTCACGCTCATTGCTGGCCCTTCTGCGGCGCGCTCATTGCCAAAGAGCAAGTGGGCGGGCAAGAGCCCAATCACCTGCGAGCGCGGGGTCATCCGAAACATGGGGGATGTCTGCGATGTTGTCGTAATAAACGGCGCTACAAATGAGCGCCGCTTACGTGCTTGCAGCAAAGCGCGTAATGAGGGAGAAATTAAATCAACTTGAACTGTGGTTTGGGCGGCGCCGCCGCGACATTTGAGGATACGGACCTCGCTGTGCAAGGCATCTTGGCGCGAAAGCACCAAGCGTAAAGCGGCTGGGGAACTTTGATCTCGTGCTGAGAGAGGACGCATCACAAATAACAGAATAGTGGATTGGCTGGCAGCGAGCTGCAAGCGGCGTAGAGCATCAGCAGGCGCGCGCGGCAGCCAAGCCAATACCGTAGCCACATCCGAGCAATGCAAGGCTTGTTCGGTGACCCAGCAGGCACGAGGCTGGGCTTGGGCATGAGCGCGTGTATCAACGCGAACGATACTGCTTGGGGAGATTCCTGCGGCATACCACGCCGGCAAAAAAGGCTCGTGGGGTGGATTGACGAGAACTAACCGTGGTTGGCGGTGGCTGGAGACAGCAGCTAGCGCAGAAAGAATCGCTGGCTGCATTAAAGACCACTCGCCACTGCCGCCTTGGGTGCAAATGAGTTCGTTCAGTTGACCCACTGGCCAGCCTTTGCTCGGCAGCGCAAGATCTAAGGAGGCAAAGCCTGTTGACAAGGCATCAGGTTGGGATAACTGCGAGCCCAGCAATTCTTGCGCGTGCCAAAGCTGATGGCCCTGCAAGAGGGTGGACAGATCGGGAGCGGGCTGGGCAAACATACCCATAATATACTGTATATTTAATCATATAAAATATATAATTCAGCAAGCGCTGACGCTGCACGCTAAGGCGTGAGCCAATCCCAAGTATCAGTGCTCAATTTGGCGCGGCGATGGCCGTTGCGGGAGAGTTCAAGCCAGTCGATTGCATGCATTTCGGCGCTCAAGATAACCCAGTGATGCCGAGCACCGCTCAGATGCGATGGCGAATGTCTGAAGAGGTTTGAATGATATTTTCCGTGGGTCAGTTTGAATGCACCGGCAACTGCGTATCCACCTTCGCCGCGAATGGCACTGTGATGTACGGCATCGCAAGTTGCCGCACATTCACGCGTGCTTTGAGCCGCGCAGCCAGCAAAAACAAGCCCCCGAGTTTGCGGTGCAAAAACAAAGTATCAATAGGCGGAATGTGCCAAAAATCTTTGTCCAGACCTAGCGCCATGCCCGCTTCGCGCAAGCGGGAGGCCATGTCAGTCGTGCCAAAGTCAAAAGCGCCTTCAAACCGCAGTGGCTCAAGGGCTATCTCAAACAAGTCAAGCACAGCTTTTTTGTGATCTCCTTGCGTGCTTACGCCAAAGTAACCAATGGCCAAAGCAGCTTGCGACATGGCATCGTGGTCTTCCTCTATCACGGCCAACATTAAGTTTTTGTAAGCTTGGCCAAAGACCTTTGTAAAACTGCGCGTGGCACCAAAGTCCAACAAAATTAACTGTTGGCTTTGAGGGTCGTAGCGATAGTTCGCAAAGTTGGGATCGGTTTGCATGAGTCCAAACTCAAACAACTCTCGAAATACGAGAAGAAAGAGCAAGCTGAGTATTCGGTCGCGCTCGACCTGCGGTGCGTCTGCCATCGATTCGGCGGGGACTCCCGCTACAAAAGACATGGCTAATACGCCTTTGGTCGTGAACTCGGCATGCAATTGAGGCACCACAAACTCAGGCGCGTTCGCCAGCAGCTGGCCGAAGCGTTGTAGGTGCGCGCCTTCAGCTTCGTAATCGGCTTCTTCGCGCAGTTGGCGCTTAGCTTGCAGCAATAAGGGCGCGATATCCAATTTTTTGGGCAGCAAACCGGATAGTCGCAGAAGCGAAGCCACGTTGTCCACATCACTGCTGATGCTTTTGCGAACACCTGGGTATTGAATCTTGATGGCTAGCTCACGTCCATCAAGGGTGGTTGCACGGTGAACTTGGCCAATGGATGCCGCCGCAATGGGCGTAAAAGAGAACGACTCAAAGCGTTGCTGCCATTTAGCGCCCCAATTGGCGGCCAGCACTGCCCGCAGCTGGCGCTCTGGCATGGCATGCGCGTCGGAGCGCAGGCGAGCCAGTATGGCAGCCATCTCTAGCGGTAATAAATCGCTGGCATCCATGGAGATCAGCTGTCCCACTTTCATCGCGGCGCCACGCATCTGAGAAAGCTGCTGCGTGATCTTGAGCGCATTCGCTGGTGTGAGCAGCAGATCACTGACCTTGGGCCGCTTCCCTTGGACCAACTGCTTTGCGCCCGCCATCAGCATGTTTCCAGCCACACCAGTTGCCGCTCCGCCCAAGCGCATCAGACGCCCAAGGCGACTGCTGGGCACGGGTGAGCTGCGAACGGGAGGGGGTGTTTTGAGAGGCACAGAGAGGACTAGTGATGGCAAGTAACTAAAATCTAAATGAAGTTTTTTGCAGCTTCAATTGACCAGCTTATTCAGTGCCAGTTTGATGAGTTGCACGCTATCCCGCTGCGATAGTTTTTTCCACAAACGCGTGTAGTTTCTTCTTCGCTGCGCCCGAAGCTAGCGCCTCTTGCGCGAGCTTCAAGCCTGCTTTGATCGAATCCGCCACATTCGCTGCATAAAGCGCTGCGCCAGCGTTGAGGGCGACGATGTCTCGCGCGGGGCTGGTGTGGTTGTCTAGCACGGCAAGCATCATGGCTTTGCTTTGCTCGGGCGTTTCGACGCGCAGGGCGCGGGAGCTGTTCATCGTGAGGTCAAAATCTTCGGGGTGCACTTCGTATTCGGTGATCTCGCCGTTTTTGAGTTCACCCACGAGTGTGGCTGCGCCCAGGCTCACTTCGTCCATGCCATCGCGCCCATAAACGACGAGCGCATGCTCAGCGCCCAAGCGCTGCAACGCGCGCACCTGAATGCCCACGAGATCGGGGTGGAACACGCCCATCAAAATATTCGGAGCGCTGGCAGGGTTGGTGAGCGGCCCGAGGATGTTGAAGATGGTGCGCACGCCTAGCTCTTTGCGGATCGGGGCGACGTGCTTCATCGCGGTGTGATGGTTGGGTGCAAACATGAAGCCGATACCGACTTGTTCGATGCACGCAGCGATTTGCTCAGGCTTTAAATTGATATTCACGCCGAGCGATTCGAGGACATCCGCGCTGCCCGATTTGCTGCTCACACTGCGCCCGCCATGTTTGCTGACCTTCGCTCCCGCAGCCGCCGCGACAAACATGGAGCAGGTAGAAATATTGAAAGTGTGCGAACCATCGCCGCCAGTGCCGACGATATCGACCAGATGCTTCTTATCCGCTACATTCACTTTGGTAGAAAACTCGCGCATCACCTGCGCCGCAGCGGTGATCTCGCCAATGGTTTCTTTCTTCACGCGCAGGCCAGTGATGAGGGCAGCCATCATCACCGGGCTCATCTCGCCGCTCATGATCAGGCGCACGACTTTGAGCATTTCGTCGTGGAAAATTTCGCGGTGTTCAATGGTGCGTTGCAGGGCTTCTTGGGGTGTGATGGGCATGATGTTTCTTCAATTTAAAGCGGGTGGATGGAGTAAGAAAAATGCATTTGAACGCAGAGGGCGCGAAGGATTCGCAGAAGACGCAGAAGGAATACAAAAAAAGAGATTCAGAAAATTGAACAGAGCTAAAACAACACTGATTCTAATTTTGCATTCATTTTGTCTTTTCTGCGTCTTCTGCGAATCCTTCGCGTCCTCTGCGTTCAAAAATCTTCTTCAATTCTCAAAATAAGACCGAATCACAGCAACCGCCCGATCCACGCCCGCCTCATCTACATCCAGATGCGTCACGAAGCGCAGGCGGTAGAGGCCTGTGGCCAAGATGCCATGCGATTGAAGATGCTCAATTAACCCAGCCGCCTTCGCCTTCAAAGGCTCGCTCACATCGACAAAGACGATGTTGCTTTGAACGGGTTCCACGATCAATCCTTCTATCGCTGCCAACCCATCGCCCAAGCGCCGAGCCAAGGCGTGATCAAGTGCTAAGCGTTCGATGTGGTGATCTAAAACGTAGATCGCAGCAGCGGCCAGCATGCCCGATTGGCGCATGCCGCCGCCGGCCATCTTGCGAATGCGGTGCGCGCGCGCGATGAAGGCTTTGCTGCCGCACAGCGCCGATCCGATCGGTGCGCCGAGGCCTTTGCTGAAGCAGATGCTGGCGGAGTCAAAATTCTCAGCAATCGTCTTTGCTTCACTATTGATAGCATACTGCGCACGTTCTATAACGGGCAGGGCACTGTTTTTCTTTAAAAACTGTGCTGTGGCGGCATTGAACAAGCGTGCACCATCCAAATGCGTCGCCAAGCCTTTGCTGCGTGCTAAAGCCGTGGCTGCTTTGACATAATCCAAAGGCAGCAGCTTGCCACCTAGCGTGTTTTCCAAGCAGAGCAAGCGCGACTTGGCAAAGTGCGCATCATCGGGTTTGATCTGGGCTTCAATGTCAGCGAGCGGCAGCGTGCCATCCGCCGCATGCGCGATCGGCTGCGGCTGCACACTGCCCAAGACGGCTGCGCCGCCGCCTTCCCAGCGATAACAATGCGCCATCTGGCCGACGATGTATTCATCACCGCGCTGGCAGTGCGAAAGAATTGCGCAAAAATTGCTTTGTGTCCCGGTAGGCACAAATAGCGCAGCTTCAAAGCCGAGCATGGCAGCAATCTTCTCTTGCAGCGTATTCACCGTCGGATCGTCGCCAAACACATCATCGCCGAGTGGCGCAGCCATCATCGCCTCGCGCATCGCGGGCGTGGGCTGGGTAACGGTATCGCTGCGCAGGTCAATGGTTCTCATGATATTAAGGATATTTCAGTGCTTAGCCGTTATAAATTCTACATAGTTTGCTATCATAATCATAGTATAAAGTTTCTTAGCATGGCGTGACCGTGCTCCGTCAAAATACTCTCGGGATGAAACTGCACACCCTCGATGCGCACCTCATGCGCGTAGCCGCTATGCCGTACACCCATGATCTCGCCGTCGTCCGTTTGCGCGGTGATCACCAGCTCTGTCGGGCATGTGCTGCGTTCAATCGCCAATGAATGGTAACGGTTGACGGTGAATTGCTTGGGCAAATCTTTGAACACACCTTCTTGTGTGGTGCTGATCACACTCGTCTTGCCATGCATCAGCTCTTGTGCACGAATGATCTTGCCTCCAAAGGCTTGACCAATCGCTTGATGCCCGAGGCACACGCCAAGAATCGGCAGCTTGCCTTTGAAATGCTCAATCGCTGCCACTGAGATGCCTGCCTCTTTGGGCGAGCAAGGGCCGGGGGAGATACAAAGCCTGTCAAAACCCCCTTGGTTGAACAATGCATCGAGCTCTGTGACGGTGATTTCGTCATTGCGATGCACGATGACTTCTGCGCCTAACTCGCCGAAGTATTGAACGATGTTGTAAGTGAAGCTGTCATAGTTGTCGATCATTAAAAGTTTCATATGTTGCTCCTTGGGGAAAGGCGATTCAAATACAAATACAAACTTGCGGACGCGAAGGGCGCGAAAGTTGTGCGAAAGACGCGAAAAGCAGACAAAAAGGGATTCATAGTTTGTTGACCAATCTGTGGATGCTTTTGACGACGGGGAAAGCGTTGAAGTTGATGAGTAAACCCAGCTTTAACCCAGATAGACGTAAATATGACAACAGCTGGGCACGATGGGCTTCCGTGATTGCATCAACAGCCTTCAATTCCACGATCACGCTTTCTTCAACGATCAAATCTGCGCGGTATGCCTCTCCAAGAGAATAGCCTTTGTAGGTCGCAGCGATGGACACTTCTCGCTCAAAAAATAGCTCACGTTCTTTGAGTTCAATCGCCATGGCCGCGGCGTAAGCGCTCTCCAGCAAACCCACACCCAGCACACGCTGGACTTCGACAGCTGCGCCAATGATTTCGTGCGAAAAATCGTCATCGAAATTTTGGCTGTGCTTTTGCGCCTTTCGCGTAACTTCTGCGTCTTTCGCGTCTGGATGTTCGGTATTTGTATTCATTCCAATCCCTCCTCAACAAGTTCAGACGCTCGCAGTAGTGCTCGCGCTTTGGCTTCGGTTTCTTTCCATTCCAGCTCAGGCACCGAATCAGCCACGATGCCGGCAGCGGCTTGCACGTAGAGCGTGCCGTCTTTGATGATGCCGGTGCGGATGGCAATGGCCACGTCCATATCGCCCGCGAAGCTGAGATAGCCACATGCCCCGCCGTAGATACCGCGTTTGCTGGGCTCTAACTGATCGATGATTTCCATCGCATGCACCTTGGGGGCACCCGTCAGCGTGCCCGCAGGGAAGGTGGCTTTGAGCACATCCATATTGCTCATGCCATCTTTCAAAATCCCTTCCACATTGCTCACGATATGCATCACATGGCTGTAGCGCTCCACCGCGAAGGCTTCGGTGACTTTCACTGTGCCCGTTTTGGCGATGCGGCCAATGTCGTTGCGCGCGAGGTCAATCAGCATCACGTGTTCGGCGCGCTCTTTCGGATCGTTGATCAGCTCTTGCTCAATCGCTTTGTCTGCTTCGGGCGTCGCCGCGCGAGGGCGCGTGCCAGCGAGGGGGCGGATGGTGATCTTTTGACCTTCAGGCGTATTTTCTTGGCGCACCAAAATCTCTGGCGATGCCCCGACGATATGGAAATCGCCCATGTTGTAAAAATACATGTAGGGCGAAGGATTTAACGAGCGCAAGGCGCGGTATAGCGACAATGGTGATTCAGTGAATCGCTTCTTCAAACGCTGCCCTACTTGCACCTGCATGAAATCGCCGCCTTCGATCAGTTCTTTGGCGCGCTCGGCGGCTTTCAAATAATCAGCCTTGGAAAATTCGCGCTCCACCGGGAAATCTTGCGAAGCTTTCACAACAGGCGCTGTCACGCTGTAACGTAACTGGTCTTTGAGTTCGCGCACGCGCCGCTTGGCTTTGGCATAGGCCTCTTGGGCAGAAGGATCAGCATAGACGATCAAATAGAGTTTGCCTGAGAGATTGTCAATCACGGCCAGCTCTTCGGTGAGCAAGAGCATGATGTCGGGGCAGCCGAGGGAGTCATGCGGGCAGGAGTTTGCTAGTTTTTTCTCAATATGGCGCACGGTGTCGTAACCGAAATAACCTGCGAGCCCGCCACAAAAGCGCGGCAGGCCGGGCGTGATGGCTACTTTGAAGCGGGATTGGTATTGCGCAATTGCATCCAGCGGATTGCCTGAAACGGTCTCGACCAATACGCCATCGGTGAAGACTTCTGTTTTCGCAGCAGCGCCAAAGCCCGTGGATTGAAGCACGGTGCGAGCTGGCAAGCCAATGAAACTGTAGCGCCCAAAGCGCTCGCCACCCACCACGGATTCGAGCAAGAAACTGAATTTGCCGTTTTGCTTGGGGTGAGCGAGTTTAAGATAGAGCGAGAGCGGTGTTTCTAAATCAGCAAAGGCCTCGGCCACCAAAGGGATGCGGTTGTAGCCTGCATCGCGCAGGGATTTGAATTCAAGTTCGGTCATCATGAGGGTGAGTTCTCCACGGGTCTGCGCTGGGAAAATAAAAACGCAGATCAGTTCAACAGAGTCGGCAACTTGCGTAAGTGCCACGAATGCGGCTTTGCGCCGCAAAAATCAAGAAATGCTGACTGGCTTACGCCACAGCCAGGCTCCCCGCCATACGGCAGCATCGGCCGATAGAACGGCAGGTGCATTGACGGCAAAGAAGAGTGTGTTGAACATGAGCAAAGTGTAGCAGACCGCTTGGACTGGGGTTGAGCGTCATCTGTGTGACATACGACGTGCAGTAAAAACCCTGTTGAATTGCAAGTAATTTACGACGACACTTTCTACTTAAATAGAGCAATCGTTCTATTTTCTATTTTTGGAGACATCATGAAGTTATCACGTAAAGGTTTTTTGGGCGCTACGTTGGCGGCAGCAGGGGCGGCTCTGATGCCAATGGCTTCTTGGGCTCAGACAAAAATTGCTGATGTGGTCTATCCAAATGAAGTGACGGTGGGCGGGCAAAGGTTGCAGCTCAATGGTGCTGGCATGCGCTTTCGTTTTGGCTTCAGAGGTTACACAGCTGCTTTGTACACGCCGAGCACAGTCACCAAAAATGAAGACGTGGTTAAGCCTACGTTAACCAAGCGCATGCATCTGGTGGCACAGCGCGATTTGAAGGGCGATGAGTTGGGTAAACTCTTCTCGCGTGGCATAGAGGAGAACATGACGAAAGAAGAGTTTTCTAAAATCATCAACGGCGTGATCCGTATGGGAACTATCTTTGCTGAAGGCAAACAGTTCAACAAAGGCGAATCGATCATTGTTGACCTTATTCCAGGTACCGGTTTGATCACCTTTTTCCGCAACAAGCAGCAAGGTGAGCCAATCAAAGAGCCTGAGTTTGCAGAAAACTTTTTCAAAATCTGGTTTGGTAGAAAACCAGCGGATGAGCAGCTTCGCCGCGCGCTGCTGGGCGAGCAGACCACTGCCAACACCAATCTTAGCTGATAGCGCTTGTGCTTCGTATCAAGCCAGCTTTTGCTGGCTTTTTTGTGTCTCACGCTAAGAGGGCTGGCAGTTTGCTCAGGTGATCAAGATACGCAAGAGCGGCAGTGGCACGAATATCAAGCCCGTGGTTGTAGCCATACGTCATGAGCACCACTGGGCAGCCTGCTGCTCGGGCGGCGAGAGCGTCATTGCTGCTGTCGCCGATCATGAGCGTGTGCGCAGGCGATACGCCCAAGGCTTCACAAGTTTTGATGAGTGGGAGAGGATCGGGTTTTTTGCGTTCAAACGAATCTCCGCCAAACACTTGGCTGAAAAAGCCATCCAAGCCTTTTGAATTTAACAGTGGTTTGGCAAAGGCGAGTGGTTTGTTGGTCAAGCAGGCCATCTTCAAGCCGCGTGCGTGCAGCGCTGCCAATCCTTCCATCACGCCCGGATACACCTTGCTGGCTTGACCGTTGCAGGCCAGGTAGTGACACTGATAACTCTGCCAAGCATTTTTGTATGCTATTGAATTAGTAGCGTTTTGCGCAGATTTTATAAGGGGGGAAACCTGATTTCTTACAAAATCGAGTGTACTTAGGATCAAATGCTCGCTGCCCTTGCCTACGGTGGCCTCAATGAAGAGCCGATCCACTGGTGGCATGTCGAAATCCGCCAACATGCGGTTCAGAGCCACTTCAAAATCACCCAGCGTATCGACCATCGTGCCGTCTAGATCGACGATCACGGCTTGAATGCCCTGAATCATTTCAAAGCAACGCGCATGCTGTCAATCACCGCTTTGTAATCTGGCTTACCAAAAATCGCGCTACCTGCCACGAATGCATCTGCACCCGCATCAGCAACGCGGCGAATATTGACTGGCTTGATGCCGCCATCTACTTCCAAGCGAATGTCTTTGCCCGATGCATCGATGCGCTTGCGCACGGCTTCAATCTTGCGCAGAGCGCTATCAATAAAGGACTGCCCGCCAAAACCGGGGTTCACACTCATGATCAAGATCAGGTCAATATCGTCAATCACCCAATCGAGCACATCCAGCTCTTCAGCTGGATTGAACACCAGCCCCGCTTTGCAGCCTTTGCCTTTGATCACCTGAATGCTGCGATGCACGTGGCGCGAGGCATCGGGGTGAAAGCTGATCATGTCTGCGCCCGCATCGGCAAAGGCGGCAGCCAACGTATCGACCGGCTCGATCATCAAATGCACATCCATCACGGCCTTGCTGCCATCGGGTTTCACGGCGTGGGGTTTGATGGCCTGGCAAATCATCGGGCCGAAGGTCAGGTTGGGTACGTAATGGTTGTCCATCACGTCAAAATGAATCCAATCTGCACCCGCAGCGAGGACATTTTTCACTTCGTCGCCCAAACGGGCGAAATCAGCGGAGAGGATGGAGGGGGAAATGTAGAAATTGCGGCTCATGGCGAGATTTTCTCATGCCAAAAGCTTGCTGAGCCGATCCTTGGCTGCTTGGCAATCGCCCATGCAGTCGTTGACCCAAGCTTCGTTGTGATACGTGGGCAAATAGCGCTCGCCCGCATCGCAGATCAGCGACAGGATCGATCCCGCTTCGCCGCGCGCTTTCATCTGCGCTGCCAAATCCAGCATCGCTACGAAATTCGTGCCAGTCGAAGGCCCCACGCGCCGCCCCAGCAAGCCTGAGAGCAAGCGCATCGCAGCGATGGATTCAGCATTGCTGACCACATGCATGCGATCCACCAAGCCGCGAATAAAGCTGGCTTCCACACGTGGGCGTCCGATGCCCTCGATGCGTGAGCCTGCGCCCGTGAGCTGCGCATCGCCGCTGGCGTGATAGGCGGCAAATACAGAGCCTTCAGGATCGGCCACGCAAAGCTGGGTGGGATGCTGGCGATAGCGCACAAAGCGGCCAATCGTGGCGCTGGTGCCTCCTGTGCCAGCGCCCACCACGATCCAAGCGGGTATGCAATAACGCTCACGCGCCATTTGTTCAAACATGCTCTGCGCGATATTGTTGTTGCCACGCCAATCGGTGGCCCGCTCGGCATACGTGAACTGATCCATATAGTGACCATTCGTCTCGTGCGCAATCGTTTGCGCTGCTTCATACACATGCAACGCAGAATCCACAAAATGGCAGCGCCCGCCGTAAAACTCAATCATGGCGATCTTCTCGGGTGAGGTGCTGCGCGGCATCACCGCCACGAAAGCCAATCCAAGCAGCCTCGCGAAATACGCTTCGCTTACGGCTGTCGAGCCACTTGAAGCCTCCACCACGGTCGAGCCTTCATGCAGCCAGCCATTGCACAGCGCATACAGAAACAGCGAGCGCGCCAAGCGATGCTTCAAGCTGCCTGTGGGGTGGGTCGATTCGTCTTTGAAGTAAAAATCAATGCCTGCTGCATTGAAGCGGGGCAAGGGCAGAGCGATCAAATGCGTATCCGCACTGCGCTGGAAATCCGATTCGATTTTTTCAATCGCGCGATGCGCCCAATCGCGCTGATGCTGAGAAATGGTGGTCTGCTTCATGGAGAGATTGTCGCATCCAGCCATGACGCATCCATCAAGCGTAGCGTTTGTTGCGCAGGTTGTTTTTCATTTCTTTGAGTACGGGCTGTAACTTATCGCTGCCAATGCGCAAAGCCACGCTGGTGGCCAAAATATCGATCATCAGCAAATGCAGCAGGCGCGAAACCATGGGGCTGTAGCGGTCGTAACCTTCTGGGTGATCTGCTGCAAGATGGATGTGACCAGCGCTCGCCAACGGTGAACCGCTGGCGGTGATCACAATCGTCGTTGCACCATTCTTGCGAGCAATGTCGCAAGCGTCCATGAGATCGCGTGTTCGGCCTGAATTGCTGATCACCACCACGCAATCGCCAGGCCCCACGGTCGATGCACTCATCACCTGCATATGGCCGTCGCTATAAGCAATGGAAGTCACGCCAAGGCGAAAGAATTTGTGCTGCGCATCTTGCGCCACGATGCCAGAATTTCCCGCACCATAAAATTCAATGCGCATGCGCTTGTTGTAAGTTTCAGCGAGCGCAGTCGCTGCTTTCTCATACGCAAAGCTGCTCGCATCGTTGCGGTATTTGAGGAAGGCGGCAACGGTGTTGTCAATTACCTTGACCATCACATCGGATACTTTGTCATCGGTATCTACACTGCGGTGAATGAACGGCACGCCCTCGCTCACACTGCCGGCTAGCTTGAGCTTGAAATCCGACAAACCGTCATAACCCATGCTGCGGCAAAAGCGCACCACAGTCGGTTTGCTCACATGCGCACGATCCGACAGCTCACTCACTGGGAGATTCGCAAACGCACGAGGATCGAGCAACACCAACTTGCCAACGCGCTGCTCCGCAGGTGCGAGAGAAGGCAGCGAAGCCTTGATGCGCTCGAGCATGCTCATGATTCTTCTTCCCAACAAAATCCATCTTTGGCAATCATGGCGCTGGCAGCGCTCGGCCCCCAGCTGCCAGCGGCGTATTGGCGCGGTAAATTTGGATCGCTTTGCCAGTGCTCCAGCACGGGCTCAACCCAGCGCCAAGCTTCTTCCTGTTCATCACTGCGTACAAATAAATTCAAACGCCCGTCGATCACATCGAGCAGCAAGCGTTCATACGCACCCACGCGCTCCGCGCCAAAGCGCTTGTCGAAATCTAAATCAAGTTGAGTGAGGCTGAGCGTGTTGGTGTCGCGGCGATTGGCCTGGCCTTGCGCCATCAGGTGCAGCTCCAGGCCGTCTTTGGGCTGTAGATGTATCACCAGTTTGTTCGCACCGCCGCCGGGTGTGGAGAAAATGGCGTGGGGCGTTTGATGGAAATTCACCACGATATGCGCTTCGCGCCCGGCCATGCGCTTGCCAGTACGAATGTAAAACGGCACACCCGCCCAGCGCCAATTGGCAATCTCGGCGCGTAGCGCTACGAAAGTTTCAGTTTGACTGGTCGCGCTCACGCCTGTTTCTTGCAAATAGCCAGGAACTTTGTTGCCAGCCATATTGCCCTCGGCATACTGCCCGCGCACCACATGCTGCGCCAGTGTCACAGGCGTCCAGCGCTTGAGGGAACGCAACACTTTGAGCTTTTCATCTCGAATCGCATCTGCATGCGCGTTGATCGGCGGCTCCATCGCAATCGCGCAGAGCAGTTGCAGCGCATGGTTTTGCACCATATCGCGTAGCGCTCCAATGCCGTCGTAATAGCCACCGCGTTTTTCCACGCCCAAATCTTCTGCAATCGTGATCTGAATATTGGCTATATGCTCGCGCCGCCAGACGGGTTCAAACATGGCATTTGCAAAGCGCAGCGCCATCAGGTTTTGCACGCTTGGCTTGCCCAAATAGTGGTCAATACGAAAAACCTGCTTCTCGCTGAAATTTTGTAAGACGGTTTGGTTGATCTCTTTGTTGCTCGCCAAATCATGGCCGAGCGGCTTTTCTAGCACCAAGCGCGTGCTGGGTGTATTCAAACCTGCTGCGCCTAATTGTTGCGCTACAGCGGTGAATAAATGGGGCGACACTGCCAAATACATCACCGTGGTGTGGGCGGGATGTTCTTCCAAGCGGGCTTTGAGCGTGGCATACGCATCAGGCTTGCTCAAATCCATGCGCTGGTAATGCAACTGGCTGGCGAAACGGTCAAACTCATCTCTGCTGGGCCGCTTGGCCAGCTCCACTTGATCAAAGCGTGTACGAATCAGCTCACGATACTGAGCATCGCTCATTTCATCGCGAGCGACACCGATGATGCGGCCATCTTCAGGCAAAGTGCCGTGGCGAAAGGCCTGAAACAAGGCCGGCATGAGTTTGCGCCAAGCTAGGTCGCCTGTGCCGCCGAATAAAACGAGATTGAAAGCCATGATTCTTGAAAAAAGCGCTTTGGCACTGTTCATGTGATTTAGTTACCAAAATATAACCGAATTTCGTAACTCCATCAATAACGCTCTTCTGGCAATAAAAAGGCTTTGCAGGCAAGCTCCGATGTAGGAATCATTAGCGTTTTCCCTGCTCCTCGAATTATGAAGAATTCGTTACAGTCACAATTAATGTAATTTAATTCCTTTCGCAACTGCACCCGGAGAAACCATGAAAAAGTTGTTTGCCCTGTCTGTTCTCGCCTTAGCTGCCACAGCCGCCCATTCTCAAACTGTCAACATCATCTGCTCGGTGCAAGCCGAGTGGTGCAACATGATCAGCACCGTGTATGCCAAAACCACGGGCACCAAAGTCAACATGACGATGAAAGGCTCGGGCGAGGCGCTCGCGCAGATCATTGCCGAGAAAGACAATCCAAAAACGGATATTTGGTTTGGTGGCACAGGCGATCCGCATTTGGTTGCGGCTGAGCAGAATTTGACGCTCGAATACAAATCGCCCTCTATGAGCAAGCTTCATACATGGGCGCAACAGCAAGCCGAGCAATCAAAATTTAAGACCGTCGGAATTTATTCAGGCCCGCTGGGCTTTGGCTACAACACCGAGTTACTCGCCAAGAAAAAAATTCCTGCGCCAAAGGCCTGGAGCGATTTGGTCAAACCTGAGTACAAAGGCGAAATTCAAGTGGCCAACCCTGCGTCAAGCGGAACAGCCTACACGATGGTGGCCACACTTGTGCAACTCATGGGCGAAGACAAAGCCTTCGAATACATGAAGCAGTTGCACAAAAATGTCAGCCAATACACCCGCTCAGGCACAGGCCCGATCAAATCCGCTGCGCGTGGCGAGACGGCTGTATCCATCAGCTTTGTGCACGACGGTGTGGGCGAGAAAATGGCAGGTTTTCCACTCGAAACTGCTACGCCACTAGATGGCACGGGCGCTGAGATCGGCTCGATGAGTATCATCAAAGGCTCGCGAAACTTAGAAGCCGCCACGAAATTCTATGAGTGGGCTTTGACACCTGCTGCTCAAGAAATGGCAGTGGCAGCGAAGCAATTTCAAGTGCCTTCCAACAAGACAGCGAAAAACGATCCGCGCATTCCTGATTTCAAAAAGATCAAGTTCATCAACTATGACTACGCGAAATACGGCGCATCCGCCGAGCGCCGCCGCTTGATTGCAAAGTGGGAAAAAGAAGTCAATTCGCTGCCGCGCTGATTCCCTAGTTCGTACGCAAGGCGCTGCGCACCTGTGGTGCAGCGCCTTGTTTTTATCAGTAGGTTGACGCTCGCCGCTCATTGCGCCACATCGAATCATGAATGCCAATATCACCGACTCTAGCGCCCATCCCAACCGAGCCATCGTGGCTTGGCTCGTGATTGGTTTGCTGGCCTACCTGGCTTTGCCTTGGTATGCCATTCAAGACAGCAATGGTTTGCTGCAAATTCCTAACGTATTTAGCAGCTCTGAAGCTGGCAATGGGTTGATGCAGGCGAGCACCCATGGCAAGCCTTGGCTCTGGCTAGGTTTGGCGGGGCTGCTGCTGGCGGGGCTGTCTGCATTTATGGTGCCTACGCGCAGACAGGGCGCGGTATTGATTGCTGGTGGCGCGCTTGGCTTGCTTGGGTTACTGGGATCTGCTTTCACGATTGGATCGAAAGGCTGGTCGTTTGCTTGGATGAACACGAGCTTTGGTGAGCTGGCCACGAATCAGTTTGGCATCGGTTGGGGCGCTGTGATTGCGCTGGTGACACTTGTGGTGCTGATGGCGTTTGGCGCAGCGAGGCGTGGATTTTTCAAAGGCGATTTGTTCATTGCGGCGGCGGTGTTTGGCTGCGCGGCATTGCTGGCGATGTTCATCATGTTTCCGGTGCTCAAGGCATTGAGTGCGGCATTTTTTGCGCAAGCCGATGATGGCACCAGCAGCTTTGCGCCGAGCTCCATATTCACTCGTATAGCGAGTGAGCGCAATTTTGGTTTGAGTTGTGTGGTGGGTGGGCAGCGCTGCGGTGTGGCTTGGAACACGCTGTTTCTCGGGCTGATGACCGCAACATCCACCACGATTTTGGGCACATTGATGGCATTAATGGCCGAGCGGGCGAGCAAGCGCTACACCAAGCCTTTGAATATTTTGGCGATGCTACCTATCATCACACCGCCATTTGTGGTTGGACTTGGTTTGATTTTGCTGTTTGGTCGCGCAGGCGTGGTCAATCAAGGCTTAGAGTGGGCGTTTGGCATCGAGCCGACACGCTGGTTTTATGGCTGGTTTGGTGTGTGGATCGCACAAACTTTTGCGTTCACCCCGATCGCTTTCATGATCATGCGCGGCGTGGTGCAAGGCATTGCGCCTAGTCTGGAAGAGGCTGCGCAAACGCTGCGCGCCGATCCGCATCGTACTTTTATGACCGTGACCTTGCCCTTGCTCAAGCCCGGCTTGGCCAATGCTTTCCTCGTGGGCTTCATTGAGAGCATGGCTGATTTTGGTAACCCGATTGTGGTGGGCGGGCAATTCAGCGTGCTTTCTACTGAGATTTTCTTTGCCATCGTCGGTGCGCAATACGATCAAGGCCGCGCCGCGTCACTTGCGTGGATTTTGACGGGCTTTGCGCTGGCCGTATTTGCGATTCAGCGCGGCCTCTTGGGCAAGCAAAACTTCACCACCGTGAGCGGCAAAGGCGATTCAGGAATTGCCATGCCATTGCCGCCGAGCGTAAAGCGCGTGGTTTATGCCACGGCTTTGCCTTGGATGGCTTTCACTGTGATTGTCTATCTGTTTGCTTTTGCTGGCGGCTTTGTGCAAACCTGGGGGCGCGATTACACGCTCACCTTAGCGCACTTCAAAAACGCCTTCGGCTTGGAGATGGGTGAGTTTGGCTTGGTCTGGGCGGGCACGGCTTGGAATTCCTTGTGGACGACACTGAAACTCGCTGCGATTTCTGCGCCACTCACTGCCACTGTTGGCCTCATGATTGCGTATCTGCTCGCACGCACTGAATTCAAAGGCCAAGGTGCATTTGAATTCTCTGCACTGCTGGCCTTTGCCATCCCAGGCACGGTCCTTGGCGTGAGCTACATCTTGGCGTTTAATGTACCGCCGATTGAGCTCACTGGCACGGCGCTGGTGATCGTGCTCTGCTTCATGTTCCGCAATCTTCCGGTGGGTGTGCGCGCAGGTACGGCGGCTTTCAAGCAGCTCGATAAATCACTCGATGAAGCCTCGATGATGCTGCGCGCAAGCTCGGTGCAAACGCTGCGCCATGTGGTCTTGCCACTGCTGAAACCCGCCTTGGTAGCGGCTTTGGTGTACAGCTTCGTGAGAGCGATCACCACGGTGAGCGCGGTGATCTTTTTAGTCACTGCTGAAAACGAACTCGCCACGACCTACATCATTGGCCGCGTCGGCAATGGTGATTACGGCGTGGCGCTGGCGTATTGCACTGTACTGATCATTTTGATGAGCTGTGCCACGGCCTTGATTCAATTCTTGGTGGGCGAACGCAAACTAGGGCGGCGCAAAGGCGCGAGCGCTCCTATAGCAGCGCATTGATTCGCACACGCATTCAAATCCAAAAATAGTCCAGATACAAGAATAGGAAAATCTATGAAGCACGGCGTTGAATTTAAAAATGTCACCAAGCGATATGGCTCAGATGCCTCCGCTCCCTTGGCTGTCAAAGGCATCACTTTCGAAATCAAAAAAGGCTCGCTCACCACGATCCTCGGTCCTTCCGGTTGCGGCAAAACCACCACGCTGCGCATGATTGCGGGCTTGGAATCGCCCACCAGCGGCCAAATCATCATGGACGGACAAGACGTGACCACGCTCGGCCCAGCGCAGCGCAACGTGAGCATGATGTTTCAAAGCTATGCTCTTTTCCCACACATGGACGTGATCGACAACGTGATGTATGGCTTGAAGATGAGCAATGTGCCGAAAGCGCAAGCGCTGCAAAGGGCTGAGGATGCGTTGAAAAACGTCGGGCTCGTAGGCTTCAATGAGCGCTTGCCCAGCGAACTCTCTGGCGGGCAGCAACAGCGTGTAGCGCTTGCGCGGGCGTTGGTGCTTGAGCCCGCAGTTTTGCTGTTTGATGAGCCTCTGAGTAACTTAGATGCCCGCCTGCGCCGCGAGATGCGCGAAGAGATTCGCGGCTTGCAGCGGCGCTTGGGGCTCACGGTGGCTTATGTGACGCACGATCAAAGCGAAGCGCTGGCCGTGAGCGATCAGATCATCGTGATGGATCACGGCATCATCGCCCAGCGCGGCACCCCGCAAGATTTGTATGAGTTCCCAGCTTCCGAATTCGTAGCTGGCTTCATGGGCGAGGCCATGCTCTTCCCCGCTGAGTCTTTGGCCACCGGCCAGGTCAAGCTCGGGCCTTTGCAGCTGACGCCGAAGAAGCCCGTCGCAGCAGGCAAGGTGAAAGTCGCGGTGCGGCCTGAGGCTTGGCAGATCAGTCCAGCCAACGCGGGGGTGGGCTCGGGCATGGCTGCAAAATTGGCCAAGAGTGCGTATTTGGGTAGTTTTTATGAATACACGTTTGGCAGCGAGCTGGGCTCGATCTTCGTCGTCTCTCCCGATTTGGTGAACGTGCTCTCAGTGGGTGCGGATGTGGCTTTGAATTTGAGCAACCATGGCGTGTCGGTTGTTGCCGTCTCGTAACTTTTTGTCCTATGCAGAGGGGATAATCTTGGCATGAACCAACTCGATGCCCTCAAACAATTCACAACCGTGGTTGCCGATACCGGTGATTTCAAGCAGCTCGCGCAATTCAAACCGCAAGATGCCACCACCAATCCATCGCTCATTTTGAAAGCGGTGCAAAAGCCGGAATACACACCCCTGATCGCGCAAGTGAAAGCTGCCCATCCGAATGCGCCGATGGACGAGTTGATTGACCGGCTCGTGGTGCGCTTTGGTCAAGAGATTGTTAGCATCATTCCGGGGCGCGTGTCGATGGAGGTCGATGCGCGACTCTCGTTTGACGAAGCGGCGAATGTGAAACGTGCGAAGCGCATCATCGCCATGGCCAAAGCGGCGGGCATTCCGCAAGAGCGCATCTTGATCAAGCTGGCCTCCACTTGGGAGGGCATTCAAGCGGCTGCCGAACTGGAAAAAGAAGGCATTCATTGCAATCTGACGCTGTTGTTTGCGTTTTGCCAAGCAGTGGCTTGCGGGCAAGCGAGGGTGCAATTGATCAGTCCCTTCGTTGGCAGGATTTACGATTGGTACAAAAAATCAGCCGGAGCGGCGTGGGTCGAAGCCGACAATGCTTTGGGCAACGACCCCGGCGTGAAATCCGTCACCAGTATCTACCACTACTACAAACGCAACGGCATTCAAACCGAAGTCATGGGCGCCAGTTTCCGAAATGTCGGCCAGATCACGGCTCTGGCGGGTTGCGATCTGCTGACCATCAGCCCCGAGCTTTTGACGCAACTTTCACAGTCAAATGAGCCACTGGCCGTTATATTATCTGCTCAGAGTGCTATGAAAATAGAAGCGCCCTTAGTGAGCTACAACGAAGCCGCTTTCCGCTTTGCACTCAACGAAGACGCGATGGGCACAGAAAAACTCGCCGAAGGTATCCGCGCATTTGCTGCGGATGCGCTCAAGCTTGAAGCCTTGATCAAGGCGGCCTAAATGACGAAGCGCTGCGACCAAACCAATGCATGGAAACTGCTGGGCGAGCACTTCACCAAGACAGGAAAAAACTTCGACGCTCGCACCGCGCTTGTGCAAGATGCAAGTCGCGTTAAACATTTCTCACAAGCTGCGCCACACATCTTTGCCGATCTCTCAAAAAATCACATCGATGCAGCCACAGAAGCACTGCTTTTGCAAATGGCGCAAGAGTGTGGCCTGCAAGAACAGCGCGATGCGATGCTCAGAGGCGATGCGATCAACAGCACGGAAAATAGAGCCGTTTTACACACACTTTTAAGGCAAAAATGGCCTTTATCCGATATAGATACTGCCCAGAATGCTACTAAATCAATAGCAAATCAAGAACGCAAGAAGCAAGTTGAGTCCGTGCTCACAAGCATGCTGGCCTATGCAGAACAGTTACGCAGAGACGATGAAATCACAGATGTCGTCAACATCGGCATCGGCGGCTCCGATCTCGGCCCAGCGATGGCAACAATAGCTTTAGAAGCCTTCGGCACCCGGAAAAAACGCTTCCATTTCGTCTCAAATATCGACGGCCACGAGCTGGCCGCCACACTCAAGCACCTGAGCGCGAAAAACACACTCTTCATCATCGCTTCTAAAACTTTCACCACGATTGAGACGATGACCAATGCGCAGTCGGCCAAAGCGTGGTTCACAGCGCAGGGCGGCACTGACACCGCTTGGCATTTCGCAGCTCTCACCACCAACGTACCCGCAGCCAACGCCTTTGGCATCACCACTACCTTTGGCTTTTGGGATTGGGTGGGCGGGCGCTACAGCCTGTGGTCGGCGATTGGCCTGCCGCTGGCGATCAGCATTGGCGCAGAGAATTTCCGCCAATTCCTCTGTGGCGCAGCCGAGATGGATGAGCACTTCGCCAATACGCCACTGGAGAGCAACCTGCCCGTGCGCCTCGGTTTGCTCGACGTTTGGTATCGCAACTTCCACGGGTTCACGAGCCGCTGCGTAGCGCCGTATCACTCTTCATTGCGCCGTTTCCCCGCTTATTTGCAGCAGCTAGAAATGGAAAGCAACGGCAAGCGCGTGGACAAGAGCGGCCAAGCCCTGCCGTTCCACACCAGCCCTGTCGTCTGGGGTGAGCCGGGCACGAATGGCCAGCATGCCTTCTTCCAGA
Organism: Variovorax sp.; assembly: GCA_031375105.1. GTDB lineage: Bacteria > Pseudomonadota > Gammaproteobacteria > Burkholderiales > Burkholderiaceae_C > JANMDU01. The sequence goes on along the minus strand of JANMHJ010000064.1, from coordinate 4,306 downwards.
TGCTTCACCAAGGCACGGAAGTGATCCCGCTCGAATTCATCGCCGTCAAACAGCCTGCGCATGATTTGCAAGACCATCACACCAAGCTGCTCGCCAATGCGATTGCACAATCGCAAGCCTTCTTGCAAGGCAAAGCCAGCGAAGACGGGCATCGCCATTTTCCTGGCAATCGCCCCAGCAGCTTCTTCGTGTTGGATGCGCTCACGCCCGCATCACTCGGCGCATTGATCGCGTTGTATGAGCACCGCGTCTTTGTGAGCGGTGCAATCTGGGGCATCAACAGTTTTGATCAATTCGGCGTGGAGTTGGGCAAGGTCTTGGCCAAAGATGTGGAAGCGCGTTTGATATCTGGCGATGTGAGCGGTGTGGATGCATCTACCTCCGCTCTGATCCAACGTTTGAAATGAACATCGTTTTCGATTTCGGCGCAGTGTTGGTCAATTGGCGGCCACACGATGTGGTGCGCAAGCATTTCCCTGAGCAGGCGAATACGCCAGAGGCTGCTGCGCAGCTAGCCAACAGTTTGTTCGCACATGCCGATTGGCAGTCTTTTGACGCAGGCCGTGTGAGCCCAGAAGAAATCAGCCAGCTGAGCAGCGCTCGTCTGCAACTCGATGCCATCCAACTGCGCCAGATGGTGGACGATATTGAAGACCACATCACACCGATTGCATCTTCCGTGAAAGTACTCGAAAATCTGCATGCGCAGCGACAAGAAAAAGGCCACAAGCTCTTTTTTCTCTCCAACATGCCAGCCCCCTACGCACGCGGCCTAGAACGCCACGCTTTCATGCGCTGCTTTGACGGCGGTATCTTCTCCGGCGATCATGGCCTCATCAAGCCGCAGCCCGAGATTTTTGAGAAATTAGAAGTGATGTACTGCCTCAAAGGCCAGCAAGTTCTCTTCATAGACGATCACCCCGCCAACATCGCTGCATCTGAGAAACATGGCTGGCAGACCTTGCATTTGGTCGATCCCTCTAAGTTGCCGGAATTGTTACTTGCACAACTCGCTCAATCTATGCCATAATCCGTCTTTCGGGTTTTCCCTGATCCGAATTTTGTGCATCACCATACATCTTGGGCGCTCAACCCGGCGGTTTACTCCGCTGAGACAACAGAGCCGCCACCGAGCCAGAGCCTCTCTTTGAAGGCCTCTACCGCTTAGACACTTGTTGGATGGTTGATGTGATATCAATCCGTCTTGCAAGTGGTATTTCATACCGCGAGACAAATATAGGACAGCTGGCTGCGCTTTGCTTTGCGCTGCCAGTAGCTTGCGTATGAACGACTTTACTGAAGAATTTAAACCGATGGCCGTTATGGAATCTGCCTCAGATGCTACTGATTTTGTAGCGCACGATGTTTCTGAGCCAACTGAGCTTGCACCTGTGACAGCCCCAGTCTTGGAAGCCGAGATGCTTGCTGAGCAAGCCCCTGTCGAAACCGGCCCCAACCCCTTTGAAGAACTTGGCTTGGCGCCATCGCTGATCAAAGCCGTCTCTGATCTGGGTTACAAAGATCCCACTGCTGTGCAATCACGCGTGATCCCTTTGGCCATGACCGTGCCTTCAAGCGAAGGCAAAGTGGTTGTGAACGATCTGATGGTTTCCAGCCAAACCGGCAGCGGCAAAACCGCTGCCTTCTTGCTCCCCATCTTGCATCGCCTGCATGTTGAGAAGATCAACATGGAGAATGAAGAAAACCAAGCTTGGGCCAAAGTGCTCGAAGAAGCCGCCTCCAAAGGCGAGCTGGCTCCGAAAAAGCCCAAGCGTAAAAACCCGATTGACCCACGCAATTTCCGCGCTGCAGCACCGCTGGCGCTGATCCTTTGCCCAACACGCGAACTCGCGCAGCAAGTGGCGAATGACGCGATTGAACTCGCTCGCCACATGACGGGTGTGCGCATTGCCAATGTGATTGGCGGCCTGCCTTACCAAATTCAAATTGCCAAATTGCAAAATGCCGATCTCGTGGTCGCCACGCCCGGTCGCTTGCTCGATTTGCAGCGCAATGGCCAAATCAAATGTGAAGGCGTGAAATGTCTCGTGCTCGACGAAGCCGATCGCATGCTTGATCTGGGCTTCTCTGACGATCTCGCTGCGATTCACCAGCTCACCGAAAAGCGTGAGCAGACCATGATGTTCAGCGCCACGTTTGCCGCTCGCATTCAGCAGCTCGCAGCGCGCGTCATGCGCGACAATGGCAAATCCGCGCAGCGTATCGCGATCGACAGCCCGACAGACAAACACGTCAACATCACCCAAAAACTTTTCTGGGCCGACAACCTCGTGCATAAGCGCAAGCTGCTCGACCATTGGATGCGTGAGACCTCCATCGTTCAAGCCATCGTGTTCGCGAACACGCAAATCGAATGCGATTCACTCGCGCAAGATTTGATCGATGCTGGGTTTGATGCCGCAGCATTGCACGGCGCTTTAAGCCAACACCTGCGCAACAAGCGCCTGAAAAGCCTGCGCGATGGCCACATTCAGTTTTTGGTTGCAACCGACGTGGCAGCACGTGGCATTGACGTGCCCAGCATTTCCCACGTGTTCAACTACGGCTTGCCATTGAAGGCAGAAGACTACACACACCGCATTGGCCGCACAGGCCGCGCAGGCCGCGACGGTATGGCCGTGACTTTCGCTGAGCCACGTGACCGCTTCCGCATTCGCGATATTGAAGACCACACACGCCAGCAACTCAAGGCCGATGTGATTCCTGGCCTCGAGCCCACCGATCGCCCACGCGAATCGAAGAAGCCGTTTGGCAAATTCGGCGGCGGTGGTGGCGGCTTCGCAGGCAAGAGCTTTGGCGGTGACCGTGGTGGAGATCGCGGCGGTTTTGCGGGTCGCTCCGGTGGCGGCTTTGGCGGTGATCGCCGTGAAAGCGGCGGTGGCTTCGGCGGCCGTCCAAGCGGTGGTTTCAATGACCGCTCAGGTGGTGGTTTTGGTGATCGTTCCGGTGCTGGCTTCGGCGGTGATCGCCGTGAAGGCGGCGGCTTTGCTGGCAAACCTGCCGGCGGTGGCTTCGGTGACCGCTCTGGTGGTTTTGGCGGCGAACGCAGCGGTGGTTTCCAAGGCAACGACCGTGGTGAGCAACGCAGCTTCGCACCGCGAGGTGATGACAATCGCGGCCGCGAAGGTGGTGGCGGCTTCGGTGGCGGCAATCGCTTCGAAGGCAATGACCGTGGCGGCGAGCGCGGCAATGGCTTCGCAGGCGGCGGCTTCAAGCCCCGCGCGCCAAGCTTCGGTGCAGGCGCAGGCGGCAATGGCTTCGGTGGCGACAACAAATTCGCCCCCAAAGAAGGCAGAAGCTTCGCAAAGCCAGCCGGTGATTTCAAAGGCGGCTTTAAAGATGGTTTCAAATCCGCCCCCAAGCCCTTTGCCAAAGCAGGCTTCAAGCCAGCCGGCAAAAGCTTCGCCAGCAAAGCACCGCGCAAGCCTTGATCTGACTTAAATCTTTAGTGGGCGAAAGCTCACTGAAAAAGCAAAGCCGCTGTTCCTAAGGGAAGAGCGGCTTTTTTAATCTCAAATTACTAATGTCAGTTGATAAGGCAATCTGGGATATGTGTTGAAGTACTGTGCTTTTTGTGAGCTAATTCGTTGCCTTACCGACATCCAAAACCTGAGGTGGACGACTTGACCGTAGCCAGGCGACGTAGCCAAGGTCTGTGAGATGAACTTCAATCAAACGGACACGTTCTCGGTCTCTTGGTGGAGGAAACTCGTCAACACACAACGTGAATTGTCTGTTTGGCATGTACGACTGTGACTCAGCCACAACGAGCGCGTTACAGAAAAATTTGAGGTTGCCTGTTGACCGATAAGCGCCTAGATTCCACTTAACGAACTTGAACACGTGTGCTTCAGTAGTTTTGTTGAGAAAGACAGGAAAAGACGCTAAGCCAAGAGTTGCTCCAAAGAGCAACACTGCTGACACTAGCCAGAAAAGTGTCGATGCAATCAGGTATTGCCAAAGAGTTTGATCAGGCGGGAGCTTTAAGTTACGCGTGCACCAAATACTAGCCAGCACCGATACAACCAGAGCCAACATCAGCGCAGAATACGAAAAATAGAGTTGATGCCAAAGACCCGACAAGTAAAACAACCAAGCTAGCATCCCGAACAAAAGTACGGATGCCATGGCGTATTCTGAACGCTTATTGCTCCGGCCCGATGAAGTATCAAGCCGCATACTGAACTCGCTTGTCTTGAAAGTAGCGCATCACACGCTCAGGGTTTTGCTCCAACATCGTCATATGCTCGACTGTTGCAGCGCGTAACTTGGCTTTTGTGCGCAC
>JANMHJ010000055.1:0-42769 GCA_031375105.1 Variovorax sp. | reverse complement strand
GCGCACAAAAGCCAAGTTACGCGCTGCAACAGTCGAGCATATGACGATGTTGGAGCAAAACCCTGAGCGTGTGATGCGCTACTTTCAAGACAAGCGAGTTCAGTATGCGGCTTGATACTTCATCGGGCCGGAGCAATAGCTCGGCCGCTTCGCTGGCAAGCACGAGGGCGCTGGCTTGCGCGAGCTGCCATTGCTGGCGCAGCGGCTCCACCACGGTGGGCAACACGAGGCGCTCTACATAAGCGCGAGGCGTGTAATGCGCGCCCAAGGCATGGCGCTCGTCCACATGCAGGGCGCGCTCGAGCAATGTGCCAAAAATGGCGGGCTCGACTTCGCGCCAATTGCTTTTTGCGGCCTGCGCCAGACGCTTGATTTGCTCTGCATTCAATAGCAAAGAATAGCCATCCGCTGTGGGCTGCTTGAAGAGTTTGCCGTTGAATTTGAGCACCTGAGTAGCCAGCGCGGCTGAGAAACCACCGCTGTCCATGCTGGCCCAAAGGGCTTGCAGCATCATTTTGAGTGTGGCGGGCTCTGGGCCATGCTGCTCAATGAGCTTGATGAAGCTGCCCTTGGGCAGCAGCTCCACGTCTTCGGCAAACATGGAAAAAAGGCAGCGCGTGAGGAAGGCTGCCACATGATCGGCGCGGTGGCCGGATTGTTCGAGAGATTTGGCCAATTGCGCAAGTTGCTCAGAGACTTCGCGGGTCACGCGGGCGCTGGCGCGGCTGGGATCGAGCGCGATCGGGTCGAGCCAGATTTTTCTTAAAGTATCGCGTATCGCCTCATCATGCAGATCAGCGAGCTTGATGCGGTGGTGGCGCGGATCGGGGAAGGGCGTATACGTTGCGCCGCTGCGGGTGAAATCGGCGTATATCTCCAGCATATTGCCAATATCGGCCACGATGAGGAAGGGCGGGCGGCCTTGGGCGATCTCTGCGGGCGGTAGGGCGCGAGCGTAATTTTCGGCTTGAGAGCGGGCGGTGAGCAGAGCGGTATCGAAGCGTTTGGTTTGTTGCTCGCCATCGGTTTTGATGCGCAGTTTTTTAGATTCCCAAACGAAATGGCCGCGCTTGTAGCAATCAATCCGCCCTGCGCTGCTGCTCCCATCGCCATGGGCAAACGTTATCGGGCGCTCAAACATGTAATCCTGCGCAGCGGTCGGCAGTGGCGTGGGCAAATCAAGCAAAGCGCACAGCTCAAGAATAAAGGTCTGCGAGCTAGACAGTTCGGTGGCTCGCGTCTCGCCGACGCGCTGCCAGCGCTGGATGAATTCTGATACAGGTTGGGTCATTTAATTGCTATTATATTGATAGCATATTACGCAATTTCTATAAGGGGTATAGGCTGATTTGACATATATTTTGAGTCTATTCTCTCATGCAGAAACGCCAAACCATGAGCCAACCAGAGCGGTGATGCCCATGGCCAGTGCACCCCAAAAAGCGACTCGTAAGGCGGCTTTGACAACCGGCGCCCCGCCTAGACGTGCCGAGAGCACGCCGAGCAAAATCAGAAAGATGAGCGATGCGCTGCCGATGGCTGGGAGCAGCCAAGCTGCCGGAGCGATGAGGGCTGTGGCTAAGGGCAGGGCTGCGCCAGCGGCAAAGCTGGCCGCTGAGGCGAGTGCGGCTTGCACTGGGCGGGCGGTGGCGATGTGGGAAATGCCGAGCTCGTCGCGTGCGTGAGCGCCTAGGGCATCGTGCTTCATGAGTTGCTGGGCAACTTGGGCTGCAAGATCTGGGCTCAAGCCGCGAGATTGGTAGATGCCCGCGAGTTCGCGCAACTCATGCTCGGGCTGCGCGGCAATTTCTTCGCGTTCGCGGGCGATGTCAGCGGCTTCGGTGTCTGCTTGCGAACTGACCGAGACATATTCACCCGCCGCCATCGACATCGCGCCCGCCACCAGCGCGGCCACGCCGGTGAGCAGCAAGGTTTGCGTGTTGGCATTCGCAGCCGCCACCCCGACCATCAAACTGGCGGTGGACACGATGCCATCGTTGGCACCGAGCACGGCGGCACGCAGCCAGCCAATGCGGTCAACGCGGTGCAATTCGGGGTGGGTGGTGCGGGGCATGTTCGAATAATAGCGCCGCAAGAGGCAATACGGTAGAAAATTGCACAGCGAATCCGATACGATAGGCAGGATGAACGCTTCAGCTACTGTCAGAATTGATCCGGCTGGCCCGCCAGTCATACCTCTCGCGCAAGATGCCAAAGTTATGAGCTTGGTGGGCTTGGCGCATGCCAGCTCGCATTTTGGGCACATGCTTTTGCCGCCGCTGTTTCCGGTGTTTATGAAAGAGTTCGGCCTGAGCTTTGCGCAGGTGGGCCTGCTGATGAGTGTTTTTTTTGTGGTGTCTGGCATCGGGCAAGCGCTGGCGGGGTTTGTGGTGGATAAGCTGGGCGCACGACCTGTTTTGTTTGCGGCTTTGGCGACGTTTTTTTCGGCTTGTTTGGTGGCATCCAATGCGCAAGGCTATGGTTGGTTGGTTGCAGCGGCGGCGCTGGCTGGGCTGGCCAATTGCCCGTTTCATCCGATTGATTTTTCGATTTTGAACCAGCGGATTTCGAGCGCGCGGCTAGGCTATGCGTTCAGCGTTCATGGGCTCTCGGGGAGCTTGGGTTGGGCGCTCACGCCGATTTTGCTGGTGGGTTTGATGGGCATCATCGGTTGGCGCAATGCGTATTTGGTGACGGCGGGCGTTTATCTGCTTGTGTTTTTGACACTGCTGATCAATCGTGAGAATTTGGAAACCACGGTCGTGAAAAAAGTGGAAGCTGGCGCAGTGGATTCCTCGCTTGACTTTTTGAAGCTGCCTGTGGTGTGGTGGTGCTTTGCGTTTTTCTTGCTTTCAACGATCACCTTGGCTGTGGTGCAGAGCTACAGCGCTTCGATTCTGCAGGCGATGCATGGCGTGAGTTTGGCAGCGGCTACTGCGACGCTGACGGCTTACATGCTGGCTAGCGCTTTGGGCATTTTGCTGGGCGGTTTTGTGTCGGCAAAGATGGGTGCGCAGCGTAGCGACCGCGTGGTGGCGGTGTGCATGAGCACTGGCGCTGCATGCATGATGCTCGCGGGCACGGGCTGGCTGGGCGCATTCGGCTCGATGGCTTTGCTGGCTGCCACAGGCTTGGCGGTCGGCATTGGTGGCCCAAGCCGCGATATGTTGATCAAACGCGCCACACCCAAGGGCGCAACGGGCCGCGTGTATGGCACGGTGTATTCCGGCCTGGATGTGGGCTTTGCGATTGCGCCGCTGATCTTCGGCTTGCTGATGGATCGCGCTTTGTATTCGCTGACGATGATCACGAGCGCGTTTGCGTTGATTCTGGCGGTGCTTGCAGCGCTGGCTGTGGGGCGGCGCACAAAGGCTGCGTCTTCGTAGCCTCGTTCATCGGCGGGCGAGACATCTTCTTGCCATCCCATTTTTGCCCACACCAGCAAAGCCCAAGCGGGTCAATGATGCAGGTGCCTGTGCCGCAGCAGCGTTCGTCGTCTTGCATGTTTTCAAACTCGTGAATGTGTGTGGAAGAAAAGCTTCCTAGGGTAAATTTGATGACTATTTTGATTCACGGTGCATAGACGCAGAGAATCTAAGGGCAATTTTAAGATGCTACAAAATGCGTAGCATGCCGCGCATATTGCATAAGGCGAAACAGCGTGTTTCGTTACTGATCTTGCTTCTCTCAGGTGCTTTGTAAGTGGTTTCAAAACTACCATCAAGACTTCATTGTTTATAAGGAGTCCACACGATGACACTGCAAAGCCGCTTCTTCAATAGCCCCGCCCGCGATCTGGATCAAGCCCTCACGCCAACCACGGCCAGCAACTCCACGCGCCTGAACAGCACGGCCAAGCCAGTCGCGGTGTCCGCCCACGCTGTTATTACGCCAGCGACTGCTGCCTTCGAACCGATATCCGACACGCTTCCCGGCAAACCCGTCAGCGCCAGCCGCCTGACGGTGGGCCCTCATATCAAACTCAAAGGCGTAGAAATCACCGATTGCGACACGTTGGTGGTGGAAGGCTCAGTGCAAGCGAGCATGGATTCACGCGTGATGCAAATCGCAGAGGGCGGCTCGTTTTCTGGTTCAGCGCAAATTGATGAGGCCGAAATTCGCGGCGACTTTGACGGCCAGCTCACAGCGCGACACAAGCTGATGCTGTATGCCACGGCGAAGGTGAAAGGGCAAATTCGTTACGGCAAACTCGTGATGGAAGAGGGCGCTCAGCTTTCGGGGGATGTGGCTTTCGGTACTGCTACAGCTTTGTCGCAGCCTGCGCCTATGCTGAAAGTGGCTTGATTCTTTAAGAGCTTCCATTCAATACCGGACGCGAAGGGCGCAACTTTCGCGCCCTTCGCGTCCGGATGTTTGTCTTCAAAATCCAAGCAAGCCCACCAACTCATAGCAAAATAGCTGAATGACCACCCCACATTCAGCCCCACCCACCCCCCAACTCGCCGGCCATCTGCTCGTCCAATGCCTGATCGAACAAGGCGTGACGCATGCTTTTGGGGTGCCCGGTGAGAGCTACCTCGCGGTGCTCGATGGTTTTGCAGAGCACAAAGAAAAAATTAAATTCGTCACTTGTCGCCACGAAGGCGGTGCGGCCTTCATGGCGGAAGCAGCGGGCAAGCTCACCGGTAGGCCAGGCGTTTGCCTCGTGACGCGTGGGCCGGGGGCGACGAATGCTTCGATTGGGTTGCATACCGCATTTCAAGATTCCACGCCGATGGTCTTGCTGGTGGGCGATGTGGGCAGCGATATGCGCGATCGCGAGGCGTTTCAGGAGATGGATTTTTTCAGCTTCTTCAAGCCTGTGGCCAAGCGTGTGGAGCGGATTGATGAGGCGCGGCGGATTCCTGAATACATTGCGCGAGCGTTTGCTACAGCGATGAACGGGCGGCCCGGCCCGGTGGTATTGATCTTGCCGGAAGACATGTTGGTGGAAAAAGTGGCCGAGAAGCCCTTGCCACGCATCGAGCCTGTGCAAAGCTGGAGCGATCCAGGCGCGTTGCGCAGCCTGCGCGAGATGCTCCTGAAAAGTGAGCGACCATTTGTGATCGCGGGCGGTGGTGGCTGGACACCTCAATCCGCCCAAGCCTTGCAGCGCTTTGCTGAAAACTGGCAACTCCCCGTGGGCAATGCGTTTCGTTATCAGGATACGTTTGACAATCACCATCCACTCTACGCTGGCGATGTGGGCATTGGTATCAATCCGCTGCTGGCCCAGCGCCTACAAGAAAGCGACCTCATCATTGCCATCGGCCCGCGCTTGGGTGAGATGACGACGGGCGGCTACACGCTGCTGCAAGCGCCGCGCCCGAAGCAAAAGGTGGTGCATATTCATTCCAGCGCAGAAGAATTGAACCGCGTTTATCAAGCTGATCTCGCCATTTGCGCCACGATGAACGCCGCCGCACGCAGCCTGGAAGTGCTCACTGCTCCTATTTCAATAGCATGGAGCGCACAATCTATAACGGCGAATGAGCAATATCGCCAATGGATTGCCCCGCAGAGCTTGCCCGGTTTGACGTTTGATGACGAAGGCGGCCAAGGTGAAAAAGCTAAGCTCGTAGGCAATATCAACATGCCGCGCATCGTGAAGCTGCTGCAAAAGCATTTGCCACCCGATGCCGTGCTCACCAATGGTGCAGGCAATTTTGCGAGCTGGATGCATCGCTATTTTTCATTCCATGGCTTGGCCAAAGGCTTCAAAACGCAGGTCGCGCCTACGAGCGGCAGCATGGGCGTGGGTGTGCCGGCAGGCGTGGCGGCGAACGTGCTCACGGGGCGCGTGGCCTTCACCATCGCTGGCGATGGCGATTTTTTGATGAATGGGCAAGAGCTCTCCACTGCCACTGCGCATGATGCGGCTAGCATCGTGCTCGTTTTAAATAACGGCACCTATGGCACGATCCGCATGCACCAAGAACGCGAATATCCGCAGCGCATCAGTGGCTCATCGATTCGTGGTGCAGATTTTGCAAAGCTGGCGGAGGGCTACGGCTACCACGGCGTGCGCATCACACACAGCGATGAGTTTGAGCCGCAGCTCATCCAAGCTTTGCAGCGATTGAAAGCAAACCAAGGTACTTTGATTGAACTCATGATCAGCCCCGAAGTGATCACAACGCGCAGCACATTGAGTGCCATCACACAACAATCACTATCAAAAAAGTAGCACACTACTCAGGATATATAAGGGTGATAGGCCAAAAATGCTGAAAAAAATCTCTAAAAAAGCTTAAAAAGCTTGTGAGGCAAACAAACTCCCATCCATCTCCCGATGGCGTTTGAGCGTGGGGTGATGCATGGAAAAAGCGGCAGCCAATTCTTCTACGAGATAGACAGAGCGATGCTGACCGCCTGTACAGCCGATGGCCACGGTCACGTAGCTGCGGTGGTCTTTGGCTAAAGCGGGCAGCCAATGCGCTATGAAGGCTTCAATCTGGCTGCGCATCGCTTGTACATCTGGCTGTGCCTTCAAATACTCTGCTACAGGTGCATCACGCCCGGTGAGCGGGCGCAAGAGCGCGTCGTAATGCGGATTGGGCAGCATGCGTACGTCAAACACATAATCGGCATCCAGCGGAATGCCGCGTTTGAAGCCAAAGGATTCAAACACCAGTGTGAGCTGAGAGGCGGGCGACTCGATCAGCGCTTTGATGTAGCCTTGCAACTGCGTGCTGCGGATCAAGCTGGAGTCGATCACATGCGAATCCTCGCGCAGTTGCGCCAGTAGCTCGCGTTCCATCTCAATCGCATCGGTCAAGGCGCGGCGTTGATCGCCGGTTTGGCTGGACGAGAGCGGATGCTTGCGCCGCGTCTCGGAAAAGCGGTGCACCAATGTGTCGGTATTCGCATCCAGAAAAATCGTTTTAACTTGCACACCTTCTTGGCGCAATTGCGCGAGCTGGCGCGGCACCAGCGGCAAGGAAGTGGCACTGCGTACATCCATCGCAATCGCCACACGGCCCACTTTGTGTTGCTTCTCTAACTCAATAAACGAGCCCAGCAGCTCGGGCGGCAAGTTGTCTACGCAATAGTAGCCCGCGTCTTCCAAAGCCCGCAAGGCCACCGATTTGCCCGAACCCGACATGCCGGTGATCAGCATCACTTCCAGTGGTTCGAGTGGCGCTGCAGCGTTCATGGCGCAGCGCCTTGCAGCATTTCTTTGGCATGCGCCAGCGTGGTGCCAGAGAGCTTTTCGCCGCCTAGCATGCGCGCCACCTCCGTCACGCGCTGCTCGCCCTCAATGGCTTGAACTGAGCTTTCGGTGGCTTTGCCCACGAGTTGCTTGGCCACGAGCAAATGATGATCCGCGCAGGCGGCCACTTGCGGCAAATGCGTCACAGCGAGCACCTGACGGTCTTTGCCCAATTGCTTCATCAAGCGGCCTACGGTTTCAGCCACCGCGCCGCCAATACCGGAATCCACTTCGTCAAAAATCAAAGTGCCTGCGCTGCCCAGCTCGCTCGTCGTAACAGCAATGGCCAGTGCGATGCGCGATAACTCGCCGCCAGAAGCCACTTTGCCCACGGGGCGCGGCGTGCTGCCAGCATGGCCTGCGACGAGGAAATCCACCGCCTCTGCGCCAAAACTTGAAGGCTCGCACGCTGTGAGCTGCACTTCAAAGCGACCGCCTTGCATTCCTAAGCCTTGCATGGCGGAAGTGATGGCTTGGCCGAGCAGAGGGGCGGCTTTTTTGCGCTGCTTGCTCACCTGTTTGCATTCTGTGAGCAAGGCTTGCCAGGCGCGATCTAAGAGCGCTTGCAGCGCAGCCAAATCGCTCGCAGCATCTAGACTTTTGAGCTGCGCCTGCCATTGCGCCAGCAGCGCAGGCAGCTCTTCGGGTGGGCGGTGATGGCGGCGGGCCTGTTGCAGCCACAGGCTCACGCGCTCGTCTAGCTGGGCCAAGCGCGCTGGATCGGGTGCGGTGCGGCGTGTGAAGGCATTCAGGCTATGGCTGACATCTTCCATTTGCGCTAAATTATTGGCCAAAACCTCGCCAAGCCCTTTAAATTCCTGCGCAAGATGCTCATTCTTTTGTAGCAAATCAAGTGCCTTGCTGATCGAAGTTTCCGCGCCAGATTCGCCTTGCAAATACTCGATGGCCTCATGCGCAGCGGCCAGTAAGTCTTGCGCATTCGATTGCAGGCTGTGCTCGGCGTTGAGCGTTTCCCATTCGCCGTCTTGGGGCGCTAACTTTGTCAACTCGCCGAGTTGCCAAGCCAAGCGTTCGCGCTCGGTCTCTAGCGTGGCTTGTGCAGCTTGCGCATCTTGCAAGGCTTTTGCGGCATCGCGCCAAGCGGTATGAGCCAGCGCGAGGGGGGTGGTGTTGATCTGTCCGTAAGCATCAAGCAGGCGGCGCACTTGTGCTGGGCGCGTGAGCGTGGCCCAGGCGTGCTGGCCATGAATATCCACCAAATGGTCGGCCGCTTCGCGCAGTTGCGCGAGGGTGGCGGCGCTGCCATTGATCCAGGCGCGGCTTTTGCCTTGCGCGTCGATGCTACGGCGCAGCAGCAAGCTGCCCTCATACTCAAAGCCTGCCTCTTGCAGCCAAGTGTGTAGGCCATGGGGGATGTCAAAGTCCGCAGAAATCTCCGCCCGCGCAGCGCCTTCGCGCACCACACCGGTCTCTGCGCGGGAGCCCAAGGCCAGTTGTAGCGCATCGACGAGGATGGATTTGCCAGCGCCCGTCTCCCCTGTGAGCACAGAAAACCCCGCGTGCAGGTCGAGCAGGAGCTCGCGCACGATCACAAAATCTCGAAGCTGAATGCTCTTGAGCATTGTTAAACCGTCCCCTCATTCCAATGCAGTTTGCGGCGCAGCGTGTCGTAATAGCTCCAACCCTTGGGATGCAAAAAGCGCACGGCATGCTGCGAGCGGCTGACTAAGATGCGGTCACCGATCAGCAGCGATGCCAAATTTTGCATGTCAAAATTCGCACTCGCTTCTTTGCCTGCTACCAATTCAATAGCAATCTTCGCAGTATCTGAAAGGGCGAGTGGCCGATTTGACAAAGTATGTGGTGCAATCGGCACCATCACCCAGCCGCCCAAGGCCGGATGCATGATTGGCCCTCCCGCAGACAACGCATAGGCAGTCGAACCCGTAGGCGAAGCGATGATCAGGCCGTCAGCCCTTTGATTCGATACAAAGCGCTCATCAATCTCCACGCGCAGCTCCACCATGCCAGAGCCTGCGCCTCGGTTGATCACCACATCATTCAGCGCCAGCGCATCAAACACGCAATGCTTGTCTCGCATCACCTGTGCATGCATCAATGGCCGCAGCTCTTGCTCAAACTCGCCGCGCAGCATGGGCTGTAAGGTGTTTTTGTAATCATCCAGCGCAATGTCGGTAATGAAACCCAAGCGGCCATGGTTGATGCCGATCAGCGGAATGCCATATCTTGCGAGCTGGCGGCCAATGCCCAGCATCGTGCCATCGCCGCCCACCACCAGTGCCAGATCGCATTGCTGGCCGATTTGTTCTAAGCTGAGCAAGGCATGGCCAGTCAGATCCTTCGCACCCAAGTTGCTTGCGCTCTCTGAATCGAAGGAGACATCCAGCCCGAGGCCATTTAAGAAATGGGACAGATCGAGCAAAGTTTCGCGCATACTGATGCTGGCAGCATGGTATTTGCCGATCAGTGCCACATGGCGGAATTTGGAGGTGTTCGGTGCCATTTCCAAATTACAACATTAAAATGAATTTTTGCTGTACTTAATCTCATTATTTTTCTGATGGACGACCGCGCCAAGCAGCTGCTCAAAGCCTTGATCGAACGCTACATTGCGGACGGCCAACCTGTGGGCTCACGCACGCTCTCTAAAGCCAGTGGTCTGGATTTGTCCGCCGCCACCATCCGAAATGTGATGAGCGATCTGGAAGAATTGGGGCTGATTGCATCGCCCCACACCAGCGCAGGGCGCATTCCCACCTCGCGCGGCTACCGTTTGTTTGTCGACACCATGCTCACTGTTGATCAGAGCGGCATCCAAACCGCAGCCATGAGTTCGACGCTGGCTGCTGACCAACCGCAGCGCGTGATCAGCAACGCGGCGCATCTGCTGTCGAGTTTGTCGCAGTTTGTCGGCGTGGTGATTGCGCCACGCAAAACATCTGTTTTTCGCCATATTGAATTTTTGCGGCTCTCAGAGAAGCGCATTCTTGTGATCATCGTCGCGCCTGATGGCGATGTGCAAAACCGCGTGATCTTTACTGAGAGCGATTACGCGCAAAGTCAACTGATTGAAGCGGCCAATTTCCTCAACGCGAATTACGCGGGTTTGGCGATGGAGCAGGTGCGAGCACGGCTCAAAACCGAGGTGGAGCAATTGCAAAGCGAAATTGCACTGCTCATGCAAGCGGCTGTTCAGGTCAGCAGCGAGGCGCTGGATTCGGGCGATGGCGAAGTGGTCGTCTCTGGTGAGCGCAATTTGCTGGAGATCAGTGATTTTTCGCATGATCTGGGACATCTGCGCCGCGCCTTCAATTTGTTTGAGCAAAAAGCGCAGCTCTTACGACTTTTGGATGTGTCCAGCCAAGCCGAGGGCGTGCGCATCTATATTGGTGGTGAAAGCCAAGTGGTGCCGGTGGAAGAATTGTCGGTGGTGAGCGCACCTTATTTGGTCGATGGGCTCGTGGTGGGTAGGCTCGCGGTGATCGGCCCCACACGCATGCCTTATGAGCGCATGATTCAGATCGTGGACATCACTTCCAAATTGGTCGGCAATGCGCTCAGCCAGAGCGGAAACCACTCTGCACCGAGATTGCTATAAATCCAATGCTATAATTTAGGGCTAATGCGGCTGTAGCTCAGTTGGATAGAGTATCTGGCTACGAACCAGAGGGTCGTGGGTTCAATTCCTGCCAGCCGCACCAACATGAAAACCCAATGTGATCCGTCACATTGGGTTTTTTCTTTGCGCGAAGCGGTTGCGGGGTCTGCTCGAAGCTTGGTGCGCAAGATGGGGCATCGGTTTCAGAGCGATGCAACTCGCTCAGCTATAATTTGATGCTTCGGTGTGTGGCGCAGCCTGGTAGCGCACTTGCATGGGGTGCAAGGGGTCGAAGGTTCGAATCCTTTCACACCGACCAAACTTATCAAAAAGCCATCGATGCAGTATGCATAGATGGCTTTTTTTGTGGCGAACTTTCTTGTTGACTGCACAGAGATGAGCGCACGTGAGTAATGCCAAGCGCCGAACAGGCGAACCTCGTACGAACGCGAATATTTGTATCTTTATGATAGAATTTGTCAACTATTAGGGAACAAATATGAGTGCCATTTTCAGAATAATTTTGTGTTTAGCAGTTTCATGCTACACCATTGGCTGTGCTAGTTTGATGACGGACAATAACACCCCTGTCAAGGTTGAAACCGTTACCGCAGACGGGGTGGATGTCAAAGAGGCGAGCTGTGCAATAGTCTCCGGTGTTACGCGCACTGAATTTAAAACCCCCGCTGTCATACCTCTTCGCAAAGCATCTGCGGACGTTTATTTGGAATGCAAAAAAGAAGGCTTGCCAGACGGCCGCGCAAATCTTGTAGCAAGAGCTGGTGCGGCTACTTATGGAAATATCCTTGCAGGGGGCATTATTGGCGCGGTAGTAGATCAATCGACTGGCAAGGCGTACAACTATCCGGAGTGGGTTAGAGTTGTGATGGGGAAGTATCTGAACTTTGATCGCAGTGACCACAAAGACGGAGCGCAAACCCCGGGCAAAGATGCTTTGGACAGAGACAAAAAACCGTAGATGAATTTCTCAATCAATTAAGCCCACCATTTTGTTTGGCTTTCTAAGCTTCGTGTGACAATCGCACGAAGCTTTTTTATTTTTTATTTTTCATTTTGCTGTCGTGAAGGCATGCCATGAACACATTAATAGATTCGATCCGCGTCACTGAAATCAAGTTGCCTCTCGACCACACGCCAGAGGCTTTGCGTGAGGCGGTATGCCGACACTTGAATGTGCGCGATGCTCAGCTTTCAAGTCTGACTGTGTTTCGCAGGGGCTATGATGCCCGTAAGAAAAGCGATATTCACTTTATCTACACCCTAGATGTTCGTGTGGCCGACCATGCGGCAGTGCTTGCTAGGGTGAGAAAAGACGCTAAAACGGCGGCACACGTTAACACCACGCCTGATACCGAATACAAAATGGTGGCTCACGCGCCGCAGCGCGATTTCAAACGCCCTGTTGTCGTGGGCACGGGGCCTTGCGGCTTGTTTGCTGCGCTCAATTTGGCGCAGATGGGCTTCAAGCCGCTGATTTTGGAGCGCGGGAGGATCGTGCGTGAGCGCACGAAAGACACGTGGGGCTTTTGGCGAAAACGCGAGTTGCAGGCAGAGAGCAACGTGCAATTTGGCGAGGGCGGCGCGGGCACGTTTTCGGATGGCAAGCTGTGGAGTCAGGTGAAAGATCCGCTGTTTCATGGCCGCAAGGTGATGCAGGAGATGGTGCGCGGCGGTGCGCCGGATGAGATCATGTTTGTGAGCAAACCGCATGTGGGCACGTTTCGCTTGGTGAAGGTGGTGGAGTTTTTGCGGGAGGAGATTGTGCGCCTCGGCGGGGAGTTTCGCTTTTCTGCCCAGGTGACGGATCTTGAGATTCAAAAGGGTGTGATCAAAGGCATCACGCTGTCTGATGGCGAGCAGATTGCGGCTGACCATGTGATTTTGGCGATTGGCCACAGCGCGCGGGATACGTTTGAAATGCTGCATGCGCGCGGCGTGTATATCGAGGCGAAGCCGTTTAGCGTGGGCTTTCGGATTGAGCATCCGCAGAGCTTGATCGATCGCGCGCGGCATGGCGAATTTGCGGGCAACGAGCTGCTGGGCGCTGCGGATTACAAGCTGGTGCACCATGCAAAAAATAGGCGAAGCGTGTATAGCTTTTGCATGTGTCCGGGCGGTACGGTGGTGGCGGCAACGAGTGAGCTGGGCCGCGTGGTGACGAATGGCATGAGCCAGTATTCGCGCAACGAGCGCAATGCGAATGCGGGTTTGGTGGTGGGCATTGAGCCTGCGGATTTTGATTTTGATGCGCTTGGCAAACCGCTGGTCGCAGAGAAAGATCGCGGCCATGTGCTCGCGGGCATGCGCTTTCAACGGGCGCTGGAGAGCGGGGCATACAGCCTAGGCGGTGAGAATTACAACGCGCCGGGGCAGCGGGTGGGTGATTTTCTCCTAGACATCGCCAGCCCGCAGCTGGGCGAGGTGATCCCGAGCTACAAACCAGGTGTGCAGTTAACGAATCTTGGCAACGCGGCTCAGCCTGCGCTGCCAATGTATGCGATTGAAGCGCTTCGCGAGGCGATTCCGGCGTTTGGCAAACAAATTGCGGGCTTTGATCTGTTTGACGCGATGCTCACGGGCGTGGAGACGCGCACCTCAGCGCCGATTCGCATCAAGCGGCATGAGCCACGCTTGGAAGGCGGCCGCCGCCCGGATGGCCAGCGCCATGAGGTGCATCCGCAGCGTTACCAATCGATCAACACGCGCGGCCTGTATCCGGCAGGCGAGGGTGCGGGCTACGCGGGCGGGATCATGAGCGCGGCGATTGATGGATTGAAGGTGGCGGAGGCTGTGGCTTTGAATATCTTGGCAGAGGGTTGATTTTTAAGCCAAATCGGGCTCTACCCGTTATAGAACGTGCGCAACGTGCTATCAAATAGATAGTGAATCAAACACTGCCGCTCGCTTGCCCCAACTGATGCAAACGTGCATAGTGAGCGTTCAAAGCGATCAATTGCGCATGCGAGCCGCGCTCCACGATACGGCCTTCGTGCATGACGACGATTTCATCGGCATGCTCAATCGTGGACAAACGGTGCGCGATGATGAGGGTGGTGCGGCCTGAGGTGAGCTTGGCCAGAGCGGCTTTCACGGCTTGCTCGGATTCGGTATCGAGAGCCGATGTGGCTTCATCCAAAATGACGATGGGTGCGTTTTTATAGAGTGCGCGGGCGATGGCCAAGCGCTGGCGCTGGCCGCCGCTGAAGGTGTTGGCGTTGTGGCCCACAAAGGTGTGAATGCCTTGCGGCAGACCCTTTACAAAATCGGTCAGATTCGCAGCTTCCAAAGCCTGCATCACACGCGCTTCATCGGTCTGTTCACCCAAGCTCACATTGGCCGAGACGGTTTCACTGAACATCACCACATCTTGGCTCACGAAGGAAAACTGCTGGCGCAGCGCGTCGATCTGCCATTCGCGCAAATCCACACCCCCCAGCAAAATGCGGCCCTGGCTGGCATCGACGAAGCGTGGAAGCAGATTAACCAGAGTCGTTTTACCCGAGCCGGAGCTGCCGACCAGAGCAACGGTGCGGCCGGGTGCAATCTGAAGATCGATACCTGCCAGGGCTGTCCTCTCGGAGCTGGCGTAAGTCAGGTGCACATTCTCAAAAACCAGTGGGAGTGGGGCATTCAAGTCAGCGGTGGGCTGATAAGCGCCACTGATTTCTAGGGGTGTGTGTTCAAGTAAATCGAGGCCGCGTTCCAGTGCAGTGAGCCCACGGGTGAGCGTGCCAGCCGTCTCGGAAAGCGCACGCAGTGGGGTGATGAGCAAAAGCATGGCTGTGACGAAAGCCACAAAGCCGCCTACGCTGGTGCCGCTGCTGGCAGTTTGCCAGAGCGCGACGGTGATCACGGCGGACAGGGCGACCGCCGCGAGAATTTGCGTGATCGGCATCACGGCAGCAGAGGCTATTGTGGACTTCACTGCCAAGCGGCGCAGGCCATGGGCTAAGCTGCCAAAGCGATGCTGCTGCGCCTCTTGCGCCTGATGCAGGCGCACGGTGCGCCAAGCCAAGACGTTTTCTTCCACCACATAGGCCAAGGCATCGGTAGCGCTTTGGCTTTGCTTGGTGATTTTGTGCAGGCGTTTGGAGAGGATTTGAATTGTCCAAGCCATGGCTGGGCCGACGGAGAAGACGATCAAGGTCAGTTGCCAGTTCAAATAGAGCAGGTAAGCTAACAGCGCCACCACGGCGAGAATATTTTTCGCCAAAGTCAGCAGCGAATTGATGACTAAGGTTGCGCCTGTCTGCACTTCATAGACGATGGTGTTGACCAAGCTGCTGGCAGTTTGCTGCGTGTAAAGGCTGGGATGCGCTTTGTGCAGGACGGCAAATTGCGCCCCAGCCAGCTTTTCTACGATGCCGTAGGCCAAGGCGCTGGTGCCATATTTGGCCACGAAGGTGGACAAGCCGCGCACAGCAAACAAGCTGATCAGCGCAACGGGCACGATCCACAGCGAGATGCGGTTGGCACCAAAGCCACGATCCAGCAATGGCTTCATGAGCGCGGGCACGAGTGGCTCGGTGATCGCTGTGACGATCACGGCGATCAAAATCAAGCTCAAATAAGGGGCACTGCCTTGGGCAAAAGGGCGTAAGCGGCGCAGCACGGCCAGCAGGCGGTTGCCTCCTAACGCGGGCTTCGGGGCGGCATGGGGTGTGGCTGGCGCAGCGCTGTCACTCATAAAGTTGTAGCAAAAACAGGTGATATACCAATGTTTGGAAACGATTTTGAAAAGAAATACTGTGGGGAAAATCACCCAGGAGAGGAACCTATGCGGTACGATTATCGTCTGAGTCAACAACCCGTTTCACCAATGCTTTTATCCCACCCCTCTTGCATGCTTTCTCCCCGCGCCATTTCCCGCCGCACCAGTGTGCAAAGCGCCTTGCTATTGGCAAGCGCTTCTCCTTTGGCTGCGCTGGCGCAATTTCGGGTTGAAATCTCAGGTGTGGGTGTGACGCAATTGCCCATTGCGGTAATGGCGTTTCGTGGCGACGATACTGCGCCGCAAAAAATCGGCGCGATTGTGCAGGCCGATTTAGAGCGCAGTGGTCAGTTCAAACAAATTGACCCCGGCACACCGAATTTGGATGAGAGCAGCCGCCCCGACATGAGCCCGCTGCGCCAGCGTGGGGCTGATCATCTGGTGCTGGGCAGCACGAGCCGCTTGGCCGATGGCCGCTTTGATGTGCGCTTTCGGCTCTGGGATGTGGTACGCGGGCAGGATTTGGGCGCACAGAGTTATGCTGTGCCTGCGGGCGATTTGCGTTTGGCCGCCCACCGTATTTCAGACTTTATTTACGAAAAACTCACCGGCGAGAAGGGCGTGTTTTCCAGCCGCATTGCTTATGTGACGAAGGCGGGGCAAGGCAATGCCCAGCGGCATAATTTATGGATTGCCGATTCAGATGGCGAAGGTGCGCAAAGTGCGCTGGCTTCTCCTGAGCCGATCATCTCGGCGAGTTGGTCGCCCAATGGTGCGCAGCTGGCCTATGTGTCGTTTGAATCGCGCAAGCCGGTGGTGTATGTACACGAGGTGAGCACTGGGCGCAGGCGTTTGCTGGCGAATTTTCGTGGCTCCAACAGCGCACCCGCTTGGTCGCCCGATGGAAAGACACTTGCCATCACACTCAGTCGCGATGGCAATTCGCAAATTTACGTGATGGAAAGCAGCGGCGGCACCGAGCCGCGCCGCCTCACGCAATCTGGCGGCATTGACACCGAACCGGTGTATTCGCCCGATGGCAAGGCGATTTATTTTGTGAGTGACCGGGGCGGCGCACCGCAGGTTTACCGCATGCCAGCGGGCGGCGAAGCAGCTGGCCGCGCTGAGCGCATCACTTTCAGCGGCAACTACAACATCTCCCCGGCTATCAGCCCAGACGGCAAACGCATGGCTTTCATTTCGCGCGTTTCAGGAGATTTCAGATTGCATGTGATGGAACTGGGTGCGCAAACCGCCACAGCGCTCACTGACACCAGCGCTGATGAGCGCCCCAGCTTCGCACCCAATAGCAAACTCATTTTGTATGCCACACGGCAAGGTGGTAAAGAAGCGCTCATGACCAGCACGCTAGATGGGCGCATCAAAGCACGTTTGTCAACCCAAGGCGGTGACATCCGCGAGCCTCAGTGGGGCAAATAGGCCACTCGCATATTCTATTTTCAAGGAGCCAAACATGAATTTTCGCAAACGAACGACTTCTATTTTTATAGCATTCAGCGCAGCATTGGTGCTGGCCGCATGCGGATCTAGCGTCAGACTGGATGAGGCGCAGGTATCTGACGCCAAGGCTGTCGCTGTGACGCAGCCCACGGCAGTGACGACCACCAATCCGGCGCAAGGGACACAAACCGGGGTGACCGAACGCAGTGTTCAGGCCGTCAATGTATTGCCTGTGGCATCCGATGTGGGCGGTCCATCCGGTGTGGCTAAAGTGATCTTGTTTGACTACGACAGCTTTGTGATCAAGCCTGAATACCAAAGCGCCATTGATGCGCATGCTCGCTTTCTTGCAGTCAACAAGAGCCGCAAGCTCGCAGTGGAAGGCCACACGGATGAAAGCGGCGGACGGGAGTACAACTTGGCCTTGGGGCAAAAACGTGCAGAGGCGGTGCGCCGCGCTTTAGGTTTGCTGGGTGTGGTTGACGCGCAGGTCGAAGCGGTAAGCTTTGGTGAAGAAAAACCTGCCGATGCTGCAAGCAATGAAGCGGCGTACGCAAAAAATCGCCGAGCCGAGTTGAACTATCGCTGAAATCAGCGCTGCATCATGCCTCATCGATATTCGCCTTGGAAATGAATATGCTATCAATTTCGAAGCGTTCTGCGCAGGTTTTATTAGGGCTAGTAGCCTGTTTTGCTTTAAATCTAGCCCATGCGGGCCTGTTTGACGACGAAGAGGCGCGCAAAGCTATTTTGGATTTGCGCACCCGCGTGGATCAAAACCGCCTCGCCTCAGAAGCGCAAAATGCCGAACTCAAACGCGGCCAAGATGCGCAGCTCAAAGCAACGGAAGAAACCAATGCAGCGCTTCGGCGCAGCTTGCTTGATCTGCAAAATCAAATCGAAACCCTGCGTGGCGAGCTGGCGCGCCTCCGAGGCCAAGACGAACAGCTGGCCCGCGAAGTGGCTGAAATGCAGCGCCGCCAGAAAGATTTGGCGCAAGGCTTCGATGAGCGCGTGAGGCGCTTTGAGCCGGTGAAGGTGCAGCTCGATGGCCGTGAATTCATGGCCGAGCCCGCCGAGAAGCGCGATTACGATGCGGCCTTTGCAGCCTTCCGCAAACCCGATTACGTCGCTGCGTCCGGTGCTTTCATCGATTTCATCAAACGCAATCCACAAAGTGGCTATGCGCCTTCGGCATTCTTCTGGCTTGGCAATGCGCAATATGCCACGAAAGATTACAAAGAAGCCATCACAAATTTCCGCACCATGATTGGCACAGCGCCCGATCACCCTAAATCCCCTGAAGCAGCTCTTGCTATGGCCAACAGCCAAATCGAACTCAAAGACCCCCGCGCTGCCCGTAAAACGCTCGAAGACCTGATCAAGGCCTATCCGCAATCGGAAGCGGCTGTTGCAGCGAAAGAACGCTTAGCGCGACTGCGCTGATGATTTAGCAGAGTGCTGGGCGTTTTTAGCGCATATCTAAGGCGCTGAACCCTTCTCAAAGCAGCGACAATCCTTGCATGCTGTTTGAGAATTCCCATCCCGATGCGGCGCACGTTGTTGCGCCATTGCCTTTTGCACAAATGCCTTTGCTGAACAACCTCAACGAGGAGCAGCTTGCTGCTGTGACGCTGCCCGCTGAGCATGCACTGATCCTTGCGGGTGCGGGCTCGGGCAAGACACGCGTGCTCACCACGCGTATCGCTTGGCTGATGCAAACCGGGCAAATCTCGCCGGGTGGCGTGATGGCGGTGACGTTCACCAATAAAGCGGCCAAGGAGATGCTCACGCGGCTCTCAGCGATGCTGCCGGTGAATGTGCGCGGTATGTGGATCGGCACGTTTCACGGGCTGTGCAATCGCTTTCTGCGAGCGCATTACAAAGTGGCCAATTTGCCACAGAGCTTTCAGATTTTGGACACGCAAGATCAGCTCTCAGCGATCAAGCGTTTGATGAAGCAATTCAATGTCGATGAAGAGCGCTTTCCGCCGAAGCAATTGCAGTATTTCATTGGTGGCTGTAAGGAGGAGGGGCAGCGCCCTTCGGACGTTCAGGCGCGGGATGATGAAACGCGCAAGAAGGCTGAGTTTTATACGCTGTATGAAGAGCAATGCCAGCGCGAAGGTGTGGTGGATTTTGGGGAGCTGATGCTGCGCTCGTATGAAGTGTTGCGCGACAACCCAGCGGTGCGTGAGCATTACGCACGGCGGTTTAAGCATATTTTGGTGGATGAGTTTCAAGATACCAACAAATTGCAATATGCTTGGCTTAAGATGTTTTCGGGCTGGAGCCCAGAGAATATAACGGCAGGTAGCTATCCTTCTGATAGTGGATCAGTGCATGTGGCGAGCGTGTTTGCTGTGGGTGATGACGATCAGAGCATCTATGCTTTTCGTGGTGCGCGCGTGGGCAACATGGCAGATTTCGTGCGCGAATTTGCGGTGAAAAAGCAAATCAAACTGGAAGAAAATTACCGCAGCTACGCGCATATTCTCAACAGCGCGAATCATTTGATTGGCCACAACACCAAGCGTTTGGGGAAAAACCTGCGCACGAGCCAAGGCGTGGGCGAGCCAGTGCGCGTGCAGGAAAACGGCAGTGATTTTTATGAAGCGCAATGGCTGATTGAAGAAGTGAAGCACTTGCTGCGAGATCAGGGTACGGAAGCGGGCTTGAAGCACAGCGAGATCGCCATCCTTTACCGCAGCAATGCGCAAAGCCGCGTGATCGAGACGACATTGTTCAACGCTGCGATTCCCTACCGCGTGTATGGTGGTTTGCGATTCTTCGAGCGGGCTGAGGTGAAACATGCGTTGGCGTATCTGCGGCTTCTAGAGAATCCGCATGACGACACGAGCTTCATGCGCGTGTGCAATTTCCCGCCGCGCGGCATCGGGGCGCGCAGCATTGAGCAGCTTCAAGATGCGGCGCGAAGCGCGGGTTGTTCGTTGCATGACGCGGTGAGCGTAGTCACTGGCAAAGCGGGCACTTCGCTGGGCGGCTTTGTGGCGAAGATGGATGTGATGCGCGAGCAAACCATCAAACTCACGCTGCGCGAGATCATCGAACTGGTGTTGAAACACAGCGGTTTGGAAGAGCATTACACAAACGACAAAGAAGGCGAAGATCGTCTGGAGAATTTGCGCGAGCTGGTCAGCGCGGCAGAAAGCTTTGTGACACAGGAAGGTTTTGGCCGGGATGCGGTGGCGTTGCCGGTGGATGAACTGGCAGCGCTAGGGGACGGACTCGCATCGAATGGATTGAGCCAATCCCCAGTGAGTCAAGGCTTAAATCCGGCTCTACCCGTTATAGAATATGCGCAGAATGCTATTGAAAACGTAGCAATCGAATCACTTGCGCCTGATGCTGAAACGGGTGAAACGCTCTCGCCACTGCTGGCATTTCTCACGCATGCGGCTTTGGAGTCAGGTGACAATCAAGCGCAGGCAGGCAAAGATGCGGTGCAGATGATGACCGTGCATGCCGCGAAAGGCTTGGAGTTTGATGCGGTTTTCATCACTGGCTTGGAAGAAGGTTTGTTTCCCCATGAAAACTCGCTTTCTAGCCACGAAGGTTTGGAAGAAGAGCGCCGCCTGATGTATGTGGCGATCACGCGCGCTCGCAAGCGCCTCTACATGAGCTTTGCGCAAACCCGCATGCTGCATGGCCGCACGAGCTACAACATCAAAAGCCGCTTCTTTGATGAACTGCCTGAAGGCGCGCTGAAATGGCTCAGCCCGCGCACCGCAGGCTTTGGCAGCGGCTTCCAGCCTGGCTTTGCGGGCGGCTATGGCGGTAGCAATGCGTGGCGCGGGAATGCAGGAAACGCGTCAGGCAATAAATTCGCTACAAATTCAGGAGCATCTGGCGCAGCTTACATGCCGGGAGAGCGTGCTTTTGTGTCTAAAAAAGAAGAGGCGGTGCCGTCTGCCAGCGGTTTGGCGATCAACGCCGGCATGAAAGTCTTTCACAATAAATTCGGCGAAGGTAAGGTGCTCGCCATCGAGGGGCAGGGCGACGACGCGCGAGCGCAGGTGCAGTTTGGCCGGCATGGTGTGAAATGGTTGGCACTTTCGGTGGCTAAATTAACGCCCGTGACCTGAGCAAACGTAAAGCGATGTAGCGCATGCATCCGAAATGAACCTCTTTGTCGTAGATCACTCCTATCTTTAACTTTTTTCTGAAAGAATCTCATGAAATCACGCATCCAAACCACTGCAATCACTGCTTTTTTGGCCATCAGCGCTACCGCCTTTCAATCTGCGCATGCAGCAGACACAGGCCCTAGCGTGAGCGAGCCCACCGCAAACGAGCGCTTGACCCTCGCACGCGAAGCGATCCAGAAGAAAGACTGGCGCAAAGCATTGGCTGAGTTGAATGTGGCGGCCAAACAAGAGCCACGTAATGCCGATGTCCATAACTTGCTGGGCTACAGCTATCGCCTCCAAGCACAGCCCAATTTGCCAAAATCTTTCGAGCATTACAAAATTGCGTTGCAGATTGATCCCAATCACCAAGCGACCCACAATTACATTGGCATGGCTTACCTGATGGACAAAAAACCAGATGAAGCCCAGAAGCATTTGACTCAAGTTCAGCGCATCTGTGGCAACACCACATGCCCCAACTACACAACGCTAGCCACCGCCATTGAAGAGCACAAAAAAGGTGGCGCGACACCGGGTGCAAAATCTTTTTATTGAACTGCAGACCAAAGCCATCTAGGTGGGCGGCTTCAACAGATCATTGTTGATGCGACCGAATCACACCTTCCACCAAAGCCGCTGTTGCCAGCGGCTTTTCCATGGGGAAGAGATGTGTACCGTCGATCCAGCTCATACGGCCTTGGGTGAATTGTGCGGTGAGCTCGGTGCCTGTGCGCTTGAGTTCTTCCGATTGCAGGCCGCCGATGAAGGCTGCGGGGCATTGGAGAGGCTTGCGGCGCAAGAGGCTAGGAAGGTTGTCGGGCAGGGTGTTGTAGATCAGGGTTTCGATTCGGCGGTCAAAGCTTAAGTGGCGTTTGCCGTCGTCGCCAGTGTATGTGCCTAATGCAATGTAGTCGCGCAAGACCGCGTCTTCCCAGAGCGCGAAGGCTCGCTTGGATTTGAAGCTGTCATAGGCGGCTTGCTCACTCGCCCACACCTGCGTGCGGCGCTGGCTCACTTTGCCAGGTGAGATATTGCCGACAAAGCCGCCCGCTTTGGCCGCGCCAAGCGCAGTGGCTTTCCAGCCGCCAATGACTGGCGAATCCAGCAACACCACGCCGCGCGCTAACTCAGGATGCCTTGCAGCGCACATGGTACTCAAAATGCCGCCCAACGAGTGGCCGACCAGCCAAGCTTTCTCGCCTGACTTTTCTACCAAAGGCTGCACAAAATCAGCGAGCTGCTGTACGAGATGCGGCCAATTGTTGGTGACTGGGTAGCGCTCATCGTGCCCCAGTTTCTCAATGCTTTTCACGTTAAAACCGCGTTTTTTAAGCGAAGCCAGCATGACGCCATAGGTACTGGCTGGAAAGCTGTTGCCGTGAGAAAAAATCAGTAAGCTCAAATCAGCTTTTCCTCTGGCGTGGTGATTTTCTTCAAGGGAATGCTGCGTGTGGTCGGCGCCATCAACGGCGTATCGGTTTGGCCACCATTCCACTGAGGATCTGCCAAGCTATCAAACACCTCGCGCAGCTTGCCGCCCCAGCTGCGGCGGAGCATTTGAAAATAGGGGTTGTTTTCTTCGATGCAAACGAGTTGATCACTTTGTAGCTTGTCGGCTTCATAAACGACCAAATCCAACGGCAAACCCACCGAGAGATTAGATTTCAAAGTGGAATCCATCGAAACGAGGGCGCATTTGGCGGCTTCATCGAGTGGGGTGTCGGGATGAATCACGCGATCCAGCACAGGTTTGCCGTATTTGGATTCGCCGACTTGGAAGTAAGGCGTTTCCATCGTCGCTTCGATGAAATTGCCAGCGGAATACACCTGAAAGAGCCGCATGGCTTCGCCAGCAATTTGCCCACCGAAAATCATGGAGACGTTGAACTCAACGCCAGATTGCCGCAATGCTTCGCCATCGCGCTGATACACATGCCTGATCGCCGAGCCGAGCACACGCGTAGCATCAAACATGCTCTTCGCATTCCAGATGGTGATGGGTTCGCCTTCTTCGCTCTTGAGTTGCTCTACTTGCAGCATCTCGCGCACGCTTTGGCTGATACTCAAGTTTCCTGCTGAGAGCAAGACCATGAAGCGGTCGCCCGCTTTTTCATAGACGATCATTTTGCGGAAGGTGCTGATCTGATCCAAGCCCGCATTGGTGCGCGAGTCGGAGAGGAACACAAGACCCGCATTGAGTTTGATGGCGACACAGTAAGTCATGAATTTTTCTGTAGTTTTTTCAATTGATATAAGGCATCGAGCGCCTCGCGAGGGCTCAAATTGTCTGGATGGATGGTCTCTAGCAAAGATTCTACTGCGCTGCTTGCTCCTGAAAGCGTAGCGGCCTGGGCAGGCTCTGCAAATAAATCAACCTGCGATTGTGTCTCTAGTTGTTGCGTTTCCAAGCGTTCGAGTGCTGCACGAGCATGGTTGACCACTTGCGCGGGCACACCAGCGAGTTTTGCTACCTGAATACCGTAGCTTTTGCTGGCAGGCCCAGCTTCAATACTGTGCAAGAAAGCAATATCGCGCCCTGTCTCAACCGCGCTCACATGCACGTTGACGGCGCTGTGATGATCGGCGGGGAATTGAGTGAGCTCGAAATAATGGGTGGCAAAGAGCGTGAAGGCTTGCGTTTTGTGCAGATGCGCGGCGATGCCACTGGCCAAGGCTAGCCCGTCAAAGGTGCTGGTGCCTCGGCCAATTTCGTCCATCAGCACGAGGCTTTGCGGCGTGGCTGCGTGCAAGATTTGGGCAGCCTCCGTCATCTCCAGCATGAAGGTCGATTGCGCGTTGGCCAGATCATCTGCTGCGCCAATGCGGGTGTAAATCGCATCGAGCGGCCCTAAGCGCAACGAGGCGGCGGGCACATACGAGCCAAGAGAAGCGAGCAGGGAGATAACGGCAATCTGGCGCATGTAAGTGGATTTGCCACCCATATTGGGGCCGGTGATCACTTGCATGCGGGTTTTGGCATGTAGATCGGTGTCGTTGGCGATGAAGGGTTTGTTCACCGTCTCAGCCAAACGCGCTTCGACCACCGGATGACGGCCTGCGCGGATCTCGATGCAAGGCTCGGCGACGAATTGCGGAGCACACCAATTGAGCGTGAGCGAGCGTTCTGCCAAGGCGCAGAGGGCATCGAGTGTGGCAATGGCTGTGGCGGCGGCTGTGAGGGCTTGAACGTGCGGTTGCAACGCATCGAGAACCTGCTCATACAAAAACTTCTCTCTTGAGAGTGCTCGCTCGTTGGCTGAGAGCGCCTTGTCTTCAAAAGTCTTTAGCTCAGGTGTGATGAAGCGCTCGGCGTTTTTCAGGGTTTGGCGGCGGCGGTAGTCGTCAGGCACTTTGCTGGCTTGGCCTTGGGTGACTTCGATGTAGAAGCCATGCACTTTGTTGTATTGCACACGCAGATTATTAATGCCAGTGCGTTCGCGTTCGCGAGTTTCTAGATCGAGCAGGAAGGCATCACAGTTGGTTTGAATGGCGCGAAGCTCATCCAGATCAGCATCAAAACCTATGTTGATCACACCGCCATCGCGCACCAGCGCAGCAGGCTCGGGTAGGATGGCTTGCGCGATCAGCTGCGTGCAGGCTAGCAAATGGCTCCGGGCCGCTAAAGGCTCAGAAATACAAGCGAAATCAGTGCCTAGCCGTTGTAATACGTGCGCGAAGTGCTCTGATTTTGATAGCGTGAGTTGCAAGGCAATGAGTTCGCGTGGTTTGACTTGTCGCAGTGCAATGCGCGCTGCAATCCGCTCTACATCGGAACTACCTTTGAGTTGTTCGCGTAGTTTTTGCGCATGACCTTCGCGCAATACGGTGATCAGACGAATGCGCTGTTGCGCTAGGGCGCGATCTCGCTGCACATGAAGTAACCAACTCTTCAAAGCGCGGCTGCCCATGCCTGTCATACAGGTGTCGAGCAAGGAAAACAGCGTGGGGCTCTCTTCTCCGCGCAGGGTTTGCGTCAATTCCAAATTACGACGCGTAGGCAGCGGAATGTCCATCAACTCCGCTTCGCGCTGCACCCGCAGGCGGTTCACATGCGCCAATCTAGCGCCTTGCGTGTGTTCTGCGTAGGCGAGCAGGGCGCAGGCGGCGGCTTGTGCATGCACCAACTCTTGCGCACTAAATGCAGCGAGGCTGGCCACTTGCAATTGCTCGCAGAGTTTTTGTGTGCCAAGAGAAGCATCAAACTGAAACGCAGGGCGAAGCGTGAGCGTGAACTGCAGCGAAAAGCGAAGCGCTTTGATCTGTTGCTCAAAAGCTGGTGTCACATCACTGGCGTAAAGCAATTCGCTGGGCGTAATACGCGATACCCAGCTCGCCAATTCATCATGTGCGCATTCAGCCAGCTGCACTTCTGATTGTGTGAGTGCGAGCCAAGCCAAGCCCAAGCGGTTGCGCGGCGCTTGATGCACGGCGAGCAAAACAGCTTCGGATTTATCACTGAGCAATTCAGTATCGGTGAGCGTGCCCGGTGTGACGACGCGCACCACTTTTCTCTCGACAGGGCCTTTGCCGGTGACCTCGCCCACCTGCTCACAAATTGCC
The DNA here is from genome assembly GCA_031375105.1 of Variovorax sp. GTDB lineage: Bacteria > Pseudomonadota > Gammaproteobacteria > Burkholderiales > Burkholderiaceae_C > JANMDU01. The sequence continues at coordinate 17,072 of JANMHJ010000055.1, read as the reverse complement.
ACCGATTCGCCCAGCTTGATCAGCCGCGCCAAATAAGTTTCTAGAGAATGGAAAGGCACGCCCGCCATCACTACCGGCTGCCCACCCGATTGCCCGCGCTGCGTGAGCGTGATGTCAAGTAGTCGCGTTGCTTTCTCAGCATCCGCAAAGAAGACTTCGTAAAAATCCCCCATGCGGTAAAACACCAGCGTCTCGGGAAAGTCTTTCTTCAGATGCAGGTATTGCTGCATCATCGGCGTGTGGTGAGAGAGATCAGCCTGAGGGTTCACAGCGGGGTGGTTCTAGACAAAGTGGCGAAGCGGCTATTTTCTCAGTTCTGCGCTCCATCGAGACGCATCGGGCAGAAAACTTCAGCTTAGCTCCAAAGCATGTGACAGATGCCTATAAACGGTAGATACACGGCGCAGATGACGGGTTTCGGTATGCGTGAGTAACCAAAGCTGGGTTTGGCATTCTTCTATTTCATCTGTCAACGCCAGCAAATCCGAGCGCTGCGCTGCCAAAAACATGGGGAGCAAACCAATCCCCATGCCATACGCGATCAGTTCCGCCACGGTCAAGATGCTGCTGACGCGATAGCTGGGCATGATTTTTGGGAAATGTTTTTTCCGCCAGATTACGGAGGGATGCTCGGGCAGAGCATCGTCGGGCGCGATCCAAGGTATCTGGCTGGCGATGGTGGAATCAAAGGTTTTGATTAGGCTGTTTTTTGCCGCATACAGCGCCACGCGGATCGGACCAATTTGTTTACCCATCAAATGAGCCGGTGGGCGTTTGGTGGCGCGTACCGCGATATCTGCATCGCGTCGGGTCAAATTGGCCAATTCGTTGCCCGTGTGCAGATCGTAGGTTAGCAACGGGTGCCTAAGCCTGAGTTCTTGCAAGGCCGGAGCCACAAGGCCATGCAGGATCGTGTCAGTGGTGGTGATCCTCACCGATCCACTGATCTGCCCAGCATTTGCTTGGGCAGCGGTGCGCGCGGCCTCCAATTGCGTTTCAACCTGCTCTGCATGCCTGGCCAGCTCTTGCGCGAGCTCCAGAGGTATAAAGCCTGCACGAGAGCGCTCAAATAGGCGTGCGCCGAGGCCTTTTTCCAGCCGCTGCAAAGCGCGAAAAACCGTGGAGCCATCCAGCCCCACGCGCTCGCCCGCGCCAGCCAGCGTGCCGGTGCGCACGAATGCCAGCAAGGTTTCTAAATCCGGCGCACTCAGTTTGTATTGCATTTTTGCAATTACCATTTGATCAAATGCCTATTTTCATTGCGATGAACAGACTCTACATTCTGCCTGTACTCAACGCAACCGGAGAAATGAAATGGAACCAAGCAACGTGAATTCAATGGACAACAACTACGGTGTCACGCTCTTGCGCGTCAGCCTAGGCATCATGTGGAGCGCCCATGCACTGCTCAAGTTTTTTGTGTTTACCTTGCCCGGAACGGCGCAATTTTTCACAAGCGTCGGACTGCCGGGTTTTCTGGCGTATCCCGTGTTTGCCGTTGAATTGCTGGGTGGTGTGGCGCTGCTGCTGGGCGTGTATGCACGGCAAGTGTCCCTCGCCTTGGTGCCGATCATGGTGGCGGCGGCGTGGGTGCATTTTCCCAATGGATGGTTGCACACGAGCAAAGATGGCGGTTGGGAGTATCCTGTGTTTCTCATTGCCGCATCGGTGGCTTTATGGCTGATAGGCGATGGCGCATTGAGTTTGCGTCGCAGCGGATGGCTGGTGCCGCGCAGCAAAGGCAGTGTATGACTGAAAAACTCACTTTGATCAGCCATCAGCTGTGCCCCTATGTGCAACGCGCTGCGATTGTGTTGCTTGAAAAGCAACTGCCATTTGAGCGGATCGACATTGATTTGGCCAACAAGCCCGCGTGGTTTTTGAAGCACTCGCCGCTGGGAAAAACGCCTGTATTGCTTGTGCAAGGTCAGGCGATTTTTGAGTCCGCCGTGATTTGCGAATATCTGGATGAGATCACCACCCCGCGCCTGCATCCACAAGATGCTTTGTTGCGCGCCCAGCATCGCGCCTGGATGGAAATCGGCTCTTCTGTGCTGAACAATATTGGTGCGTTTTACAGTGCGCCTGATGAAGTCACATTGCAAGCCAAAGCAAAGGAAATTCATACCAGATTCAGTCAGCTTGAAGCCATTCTGGGCACTGGGCCTTATTTTTCTGGCGCGGATTTTTGCGTGGTGGATGCGGTGTTTGGCCCCGTGTTTCGATACCTGGATATTTTCGATCAGATCGCCGATTTTTGGATGATGAAGGATTTGCCCAAAGTGAATGCTTGGCGCGCAGCTCTGGCCAAGCGCCCGTCGGTGCAACACGCTGCGCATCCTGAGTATCCCAAGCTGCTGCGGCAGTTTCTTTTGCAGCGCAATGCGGCCATATCACAGCGCATGGTTTGATGGCGCTTGGTCTGCCGCTGATTCAGCGCAGTTCATCCGCCAAGCAAGGGGCCTGGTGAGCTGATCAAAGCGGTGCTTCTTCGTCACCAGATTCAGCATTTGCTGTGCCCGCACCCTTGAGCGTGCCCGCTTGGCGCACAGCGGCCTTTTCACCCGCACTGGCAAATTTGCTGTATTTGCCGAGCAAGCTCACCATCTGCGCGTAAATTTTCGGATTACCAGCGAGGCATTCTTTTTGTTCGAGGTAATTGGCTTCGCCAGTGAAGTTGCCAATCAAACCGCCCGCCTCTGTGACGAGCAAGGAGCCTGCCGCCATGTCCCAAGGCATGAGGCCGGTTTCAAAGAAGCCATCGGTAAATCCTGCGGCCACGTAGGCCAAATCAAGCGCGGCAGCGCCGGGGCGGCGCAGGCCCGCGGTGCGGGTCATGATGTCGCTCATCATGGCCATGTAGGTGGGGAAGTTGTCGCCGGGGCGGAAGGGGAAACCGGTGGAAATTAGGGATTGCTCGAGTCGCTCGCGCTTGGAGACACGCAGGCGGCGGTCGTTCAGGTAGGCGCCTCGTCCGCGCGAGCTGAAAAACAAATCATTGCGTGTGGGGTCAAACACCACGGCATGATCGACCTTGCCTTTGATTTGCAGCGCGATGCTCACGCAATAGACGGGAAAGCCGTGGATGAAATTGGTGGTGCCGTCTAGCGGATCAATGATCCAGATGTGATCAGAGAATTTGTTGCCTTGGCTTGTGCCCGATTCTTCGGCCAAGATGCCGTGATTGGGAAAGGCCTCAAGAATGATCTCGATGATGGCTTGTTCTGCCGCTGCATCCACCTCGGTGACGAAATCGTTGACTTCTTTTTGCTTGATGCGCACAGATTCGATATCGAGCGCGGCGCGATTGATGATGGCACCAGCGGCGCGTGCGGCACGCACGGCCACGTTAAGCATGGGATGGGAGGAGGCAGTCATGTTGTGTGTGGGGGAGCAGATGGCGGTTTGCACGATCACAAACCGATGCACAGATTTTCCCATGTTTGGCAGGCAAGCTGAGCCAATCCGTAAAAAGTATTCAAAATCAAGCGATCGGGTATCTAAGTTATCAAAAACAGGTGTAACACCTAGGGAAATCCCGGTATTTTCAAATTAAATTTAAATAACTCACCCAAGTGCTTGATATTGCACAATAATTCGGTATTCGCTATACTTTCCGTAGCATCTTAACCACGGTCTTGCACCGCTCTGCTCATGGCAACACATTTCACTGCTGGTATCAATCGCTGTTTGCCAAGCAAAGCGCGATGGCTCGTCACGGTTGCGCTAGCTGCTATGGCACTGATCTTGATGCCTGCGCCGCAAGCTGAAGCTGCAACCAAGCAGCAAGCCAAGAGCGCACAAAAATCCACGGTCAAAACATCTCGTGCAACCAAGCCGAGCAAAGCCAAAGCCGCCACGAAGATGCAGCGCGTGGTGATGATGAAAAACGGCAAGCGTGTCGTGGTGATGCGCCGCGTGCCTGTCGTGGCAGCTGTGCCGCCGCGCCCCTCCTATGGTCAGCTGGCGGGCTTGCATGCCACACAGGATGCGCTCGACCTTAAATCCAGTGTGGCTTATGTGTTGGATCAAGACACTAATGAAATTTTGTTCCAGAAAAATGAAAACGCTATTTTGCCGATTGCCTCCCTCACCAAGCTGATGACGGGTGTGATCGTGAGCGAAGCCAAGCTGGATATGCAAGAGATCATCAGCATCACCGATGCCGATGTGGACACCGAAAAAGGCAGCCGCTCGCGCTTGAAAGTGGGCACGCAACTCACACGTGGCGAGCTGATGCTGCTGGCGCTGATGAGCAGTGAAAACCGCGCGGCGCATGCGCTGGGCCGCAGCTATCCTGGTGGGCTAGATCGTTTTGTGCAAGCGATGAATGCCAAAGCCAAGTTACTTGGCATGCAAGACACGCGCTATGTGGAGCCCACGGGTCTGTCTAGCCGCAATCAAAGCAGCGCCAAAGATTTGGCTACCTTGGCCGTTTATGCCTCCAATGACAAAAGCTTGCGCGAACTGTCCACCGCGCATGATCACCAAGTGATGGTGGGTGAAAAGTCTCTCAATTATGTGAACACCAACCGTTTGGTGCGCAACCCCGAGTGGCAGATTGGTTTGCAGAAAACGGGCTTCATTTCTGAGGCTGGGCAATGCCTGATCATGCAAGCCAAAGTGTCGGGCCGCCGCTTGATCATGGTGTTTTTAGATTCTGCTGGCAAACTCAGTCGTTTGGGTGATGCAGAGCGCGTGCGCCGGTGGGTGGAGGGCGTGCCTGTGCAGAAGGTTGGGCAGACCGCCGCTTCGCCTGTGAAGGGCTAATTTTTTATAAAAAAGGGCTGATTGCCCAAATAAATACTGCGTGGGCCGCTATCGAATTGATAGTTATCCCTTGGTCAACGTTCAGTCATTCAAGCTCGACGGATCGATATTTGCGCCGCAAACCACGAGGCACACCGTCTCTTCGGTGCCAACTTGATAAACGCCCGTTTGCAGGGCCGCTAAACCCAGCGCCGCTGCTGGCTCAACGGCTAGCTTCATCTGCTTCCAAAACCAAAGCTGCGCAGCGCGAATCGCCTCGTCAGGCAGCAGCAGTGACGCTTTCACATACTTCTGAGTGATTTCCCAAGCAATGTTGCCGATGCGCTTGGCACCCAGAGAGTCGGCCGCCATACCGCCCACGCTGACATCCACCGGCTGCCCTGCGGCGCGCGCGGCATGCAGCGTTGGTGCCAGCTCAGGCTCCAGCGCGATCACTTGCGTTGCGGTGTTGGCATACCAAGCAGCGATGCCAGCGATCAAGCCGCCGCCGCCCACGCTCACGAGCACGCTGCTCGGTGCTGCGCGGGCTTGGCGGTCTATCTCAGCGGCCAGCGTGCCCGCGCCGATGACCACTTCAGTTTGATCATAGGCATGCGTGAGCAATGCGCCGGTCTCCTTCTGGCGAGCCAAGCAGGCGGCCAAAGCTTCTGAATAAGCACTGCCGACCACGGTCAACTCAGCGCCCAAGGCTCTGAGCCGAGCTTGTTTGGAGGGGGAAGAAATCGTTGGCACAAATACTTCACAGCGCACACCCAACAGCTTGGCCGCCTGGGCCGTGGCAATACCCGCATTGCCGCCCGACGCCACGATCACGCCGCTCTGAGGAATAGGATGGGAGAGCAAGCGATTGAGCATGCCGCGTGCCTTAAAGCTGCCGCTGGTTTGCACATGCTCTAATTTCAGCCACACCTCTTTGCAACTCAAGCCAAAGGCCGAGCCAGGTGCTTTCAATAGCGGAGTTTCATGCAAAAAGTGCCGGTAGCCCTTATCGAATGAGCGCAGCGTGCTCTCAATTTGAGAGCGATTGATCTCTAGACTCATTCGATTTTCAAACCCTTTGGCAGCGGAAACTTCACTGTTTCTTCAATCCCATCCATCTTGCGAATGCTGGTGGCACCCAATGCTTTGATGCGATCAATCACATGCTGCACCAAGATTTCTGGTGCGGATGCGCCGGCAGTCAGCCCGACGCGTTGGACACCAGAAAACCACTCATCTTTCAGCTCAGAAGCATCGTCCACCATGTAGCCGGGCACGCCACGTTTGCGCGAGAGTTCGGCCAAGCGGTTGCTATTCGAGCTGGTGGGGCTGCCGACCACGATGATCAGATCCACTTGGCTGGTGAGCACCTTGATCGCATCTTGGCGATTTTGTGTGGCGTAGCAAATGTCTTGGTGTTTGGGTTCGCGGATTTGTGGGAAGCGCGCTTTGAGGGCAATAGAAATCTCCGCTGTGTCGTCCACACTGAGCGTGGTTTGCGTCACTACGGCGAGTTTTTCAAGTTGCTTTGGGTTCACGCGAGCGATGTCGGCAATGTCTTCCACAAGGTGAATGCCTTCGGAGAGCTGCCCCATCGTGCCTTCCACCTCTGGATGCCCCTTGTGGCCGATCATGATGAATTCATAGCCTTCTTTGGAGAGTTTGGCCACTTCCACATGCACTTTGGATACGAGTGGGCAGGTCGCATCAAAAATCTGAAAGCCGCGCTGCACCGCTTCGTCTTGCACCGCTTTGCTCACGCCATGGGCGCTGAACACCAGTGTCGCACCTGGCGGTACATCGGACAATTCCTCAATGAAAATTGCGCCTTTGGCCTTCAAATCATTCACCACATAGGTGTTGTGCACGATCTCATGACGCACATAGATCGGGCGGCCAAATTTGGTGAGCGCTCTCTCCACAATCTCAATCGCACGATCCACACCCGCGCAAAAGCCGCGCGGCTCTGCCAAAAGAATTTCTTGAACGCTCATCACAACACTCCTATCACATGCACTTCAAAAGTCACTTTCTGGCCCGCGAGCGGATGGTTGAAGTCAAACAGCACTTTGTCCGACTGCACCTCGCGCACCGCACCAGCATATGTGCCCTCACCCGATGGCGCAGGAAACTGCACCACATCGCCCACATTGTATTTTTCCAGCGGATCGCCATGTTGCGCGAGCAGCTTTTTGGCCACCCATTGGATCATCTGTGCATTGCGTTCGCCGAAAGCCTCGCCAGCGGCTAGCTCGAAAGTGGTGTGCGCACCTTCTTCTAGCCCCAGCAGGCGTTGCTCGACCGCAGGAGACAGCTCGCCCGTGCCCAAAGACAGCGTGGCGGGCTTATCCGCGAAGGTGTTGATGATGTCGCCCTGCGGGCCGCTCAGGCGGTAATGCAGGGTGAGGAAGGAGGAGGGATCGACTTGCGGCATGGGGCCCGAGAATGTTGCGTAAACTCCTGATTGTAGAAACCTTCTTCGTTTACCTTAAAAATGCCGCTCAAAGACCTTCCCCCCGATGCTCGCCCGCGCGAGAAGCTGCTGGCGCGGGGAGCGGCCGCTTTGAGCAATGCCGAGCTGCTGGCTTTGCTGCTGCGCACAGGCATTGAAGGTAAAAACGTGGTGGCTCTGGCGCAAGAAATTGTGGAAAAGTTTGGCGGCATCAGTGGCTTGCTGCATGCTGATGCAAAAGCGCTACAAAGCATCAAAGGCTTGGGGCCTGCCAAGAAAGCAGAGCTGATGGCTGTGGTGGAACTGTCGCGTCGAGCCCTGGCCGAGCAGATGACGCACAAGACGATGTTGGATTTACCTTCAGTGATGCTGGATTTTGTGCGTTTGCAAATTGGCAGCAAGCCTTATGAATCTTTCATGGTGCTCTTCATTGATGCCACGCAAAAGCTGTTGGCCTTTGAGGAGCTGTTTCGCGGCTCGCTCACGGGCACGAGCGTGTATCCGCGAGAGGTGGCGCTGCGGGCGCTGCATCACCATGCAGCGGGCGTGATTCTTGCGCACAACCACCCCAGCGGCCAAGTGCAGCCCAGCCAAAGCGACATCAGCATGACCGCCAAGATGAAGGCGGCGCTTGCGCTACTCGACATCGTGGTGGTGGATCATGTGATCGTCAGCTCAGACAAAGCGCTGTCGATGGCAGCTGAGGGCTTGCTATGAAGATCAACCAACTGGCCGATCTCAAGCTGGTGAAAAAAGAAATTGAGCGGCAGGCGCAAGAACGCGCAGCCCTAGAAGCTGCGCGGCTGGCAGCCGAAAAAAAGCGCCGCGCTGGCAAGGAGCTTTTTGCTAACTCTGTCGGGCGCGTCAAACCGCTGGTGATTGAGAAAAAGGCGGTGCTTGTGTTTGATCTGCCGCTGCCGATACCCGTGCAAAAGCAGCTGGATGAACAATCCGTTTTGCGCGAGGCTTTGAGCGATGAATGGGACACTAGCAGTTTGCTGGATACCGACGAAGCCTTGAGTTTTCGCCGGCCTGGCATTGGCCAGGATGTGGTGCGCAAGCTGCGCAAAGGTGAGTGGAGTGTGCAAAAACAGCTGGATTTACACAACTTGCGCACCGAAGAGGCCCGCGATGCATTAGGAAAATTCATTCGAGAGTGCTATAAAAATGGCATCCGCTGCGTGCGCGTGGTGCATGGCAAGGGCCTGGGCTCGCCGGGAAAGGTCTCTGTGCTCAAGCCGAAAGTGCAAAGCTGGCTGATTCAGAAAAATCAGGTGCTTGCCTTCGTGCAAGCCACACCCGCTCAAGGAGGGGCAGGTGCCTTGGTGGTGTTGCTGCAAGGCGGATCAGCGCTTTAAGCGTACTGCTGATTCGTTGGGTTGATGCTATAAATTATATAGCAAACTATATAGGAAATATAACGGCGATTAGCTGATTTGTCTTAATGTTTAGCTCTTGAAAGACACTTTATTCCAAGCGAGTCTTGGGCAAGTTATCGGTCTTTTGCGCAAGGATATCCAGGCCGCGCCAGATACCCAAAGCATCTGCGGGTCGATCAATTGCATGCTTGGCCATCAGGCTGTCCAGCAGCATTTGGAAGATGCTGTGTTCGGGTGGGAGGCGCGGAATGTCGGCATGCAAATGCCTTGCGAGCAGCTCATTGAGTGAGTCGCCGCGATAGGGGCGAGAGCCGGTGAGCATTTCATAGAGCATCACGCCCAGGCTATAGAAATCGCTGCGATGCGTCACTTCTTGGCCTGTGGCCTGCTCGGGGCTCACGTAATACGGCGTGCCGATCACTTGGCCATGCTCGGTGCTGACGAGCTTTTCGGGCATGAGCCCGCCCGTGTGTTCGCCAATGTTTTTCACAATCCCGAAATCCACCAACACCAGTTCGCCGCCAACGCTGCGAAACATCAGATTGTCGGGCTTCAAATCGCGATAGACCAAGCCGAGTTTGTGGATTGCATTGAGTGCACTGACGATCTGACGAAGCAGATCAATCACACGGCCGTGAATTCGGGCGGGCGTGCCAGACAGCGTATTGCCAGGCTGGCCGCGTGAGCGAATTTCTTCTTTGAGCGTGCCGCCGGAGAGGTGCTCCATGGCGATGTAGGCGTAGTCGTCTGTGAAGCCTTGGTCAAAAATTCGCGAGACGTGATGGTGATGCAAATTGGCCAGCACCGCATATTCTTGAATAAAGCGGCGCAGCATTTCAGCATCGTTGGACAGTGAGGTGCGCAACACCTTGAGCACCACCTCGCTCTTTTGCGCTGCCGAATAAGCCAAAAACACATCGCTCATGCCGCCTTCGCCTAGTTTGCGCACAATTTGGTAGCCGCGAAAGCTCTGCTGCATGCTGACAAAACTGCCCGATTGCAGATTCCACAGGGATTCTTTGAGCGCATCTTTGGCTGCGCGTGCCGTCATCTGGGAATTTTGAACCGTGGCATTTTGCAGTGAAACGGGGTCGTAATTGGAGGGGGCGTGGGTTTGTTGCAAGGCAGTTGCGCAGGTCAAACCCAGCACTTCGCAAGCGGCCACAGGTTTTTCTCGTCCGCGCAGGTTCACCAGCTCTTGGCGGCCTCTTTGCAAACTCGGCCCGGCCAATTGCGCCGTATCCATACTGGCCACCACTTGCCAGCCAAGCTCTTTGCCTGCCACTTGCAGGCGCGAGGCAATGTTGACGCTGTCGCCTAAAGCGGTGATCTCGGGGGAGTCAGCGCCGCCCAAACGGCTGAGCGTGACTTCGCCGCTGTGCAAGCCAATACCAACATTGAAGCTGGGCAGACCACGCTGGCCATATTGCTCCACCACCCAATCCTTGAAGCCGTTCAACGCTTCTTGCAAACCCATCGCAGCAGCAATGGCGCGTTCTGCGTGCGACATGTTGCTGGCAGCTTCGGGCCGAAGTTCTTCTTCAAACAAGGCCAGCAAACCATCGCCCAGCATCTTCAAATGGCTGCCGCCAAAAGCCACCACGGGGCGGCAGGCCAGCTCGAAATAACGGCCTAGCAAAGAGGCCAGCTCCGTGGCACTCAAGCGCTCGGCCATGGTGGTGAAATTGCGAATATCGGCAAACATCACCGTGGCTTGTAGCATTTGCGCCGAGCCATCCTGCGGAAACGAAGAGGGTGTGTAGCCGGCTTGCATACTCTCTGGCGAGTAGCCCGAAAACCCCGACGCTGGAAAGCTGCTACCAGCAAACTGCTCACGAAAATGCTCGCGGGTTTTCTCTTCGGTCAGCGCAGCGGCTTTGGCCACAGCATGCTCTTTCTCGCGGTTAAAGCGAGCGAGTTTCTTTAACTGAGACTGAATTGAATCGAGCAGTTCCTCGCGGCGAAAAGGTTTGGTGAGGTAATCGTCTGCGCCCAGGCGCATGCCTCGGCGCATGCTGTCGCGCTCGTCAGCCGCCGTGAGCATAATCACGATGCAGCGATCAAGCTCAGGATGATGGCGAATCGCATCCAGCATGGCAAAACCATCCATCACCGGCATATTGATATCGGTGATCACAATATCGGGCAACATCGAGCGTGCAATCACCAAGCCGTGTTGGCCATTAGGCGCAGTGGCTACTTCATAGCCTTCAAGATTGAGCAGTCGCTCAATATTTTTGCGGATGCCTTCTTCGTCCTCGACGACCAAAATACGATACATGCAAAATGTCCTGTTCTGGGCTATGGGTTTGCGTTGCCCCCAATGTTAGACTGATTTCATGCGCCTTTTCCAAACTCTGCCCAATGCCTCGGATTCTGCCGCACGCCGGATGCTGCCGGTCAGCCTAGAGCAATTGCATTTGCTGCTGGATCATTTGAAAGGCATCGTGGGTTATTTTGACACCGAGAACCGCTGTATCTATGCCAACCATGCCTATGCCAACGCTTATCACACCACGGTCAACCTGATGGTGGGCAAGCATATTCGCGAGATCATTGGCGATGCGGGTTGGGCGTTTGTCGAGCCGTATGCCGAGCGCGTGCTCGCAGGCGATGCGGTGCGCTATGTGCGCGAGATTGACCAAAATTTGCCCAGCGCCCATTGGATTGAGGTGCATCTCGTGCCCAATGCGCTGGAAGATGGCCGCATCATTGGCAATTTCGTCTTCATTGATGATGTCACTGAGCAGCATCGCGCCCAGCAAGCCATTGGCGAGAGCGAAGAGCGCACGCAGCGCTTTATTGAAGCGGGCACAGAGGGCATTGTTTTTTATCGTAACGGCACTATTTTTGATTGCAACGATGCCTTTCAAAACATGCTGGGCAAACACCGCGAAGAGTTGATTGGAATGCCCGCCAGCCATCTGTTTCAAAAGCAAGATCGCCCGTTTGCTGAAAAGCATATGCATTTGGGGCGCGAGACGCGCTATCCCGCGCAATTGCCGCATGCTGATGGTTCGCTCATCACAGTAGAAATTGCAGGGCGCTCCGTGCAGGTCAATGGCCAAATGGCATCGGTAGCTGTGGTGCGCGACACCACGCAAATCGCCACCATGAACGAAGCCCTGCTGCGCTCGCAAAACCGCTACCGCTCTTTGGTAGACAACTCTGATCAAAGCGCTTTCTTCACGCAAGATCGCAAAATTATCTATGCCAACCCCGCTGCGCAAAAACTGTTTGGTCCACACGAAGATGGCTTGCGGGGCGTGGAGTCACTCTATCTGATTCACCCCGAGGATCGCGCCTACGCGCTGATGCGGCGCAAGCAACTGATTGCTGGCGACACGAATACCGAGGTGCAAATACGCGCGATTTCGCCACCCGCTGAGCATATCAACGAAGACACGCGCATCACATGGGTGCGTCTCTTTGGCTCCATCATCGAATGGGAAGGCCGCCCGGGCGTGTTGATCTTCTTAACCAACATCACCGCGCTGCGCGAATCTGAAGACAAAATGCGCAAGGCACTGGCGCAAGAAAAAGAGCTGGGAGATTTGAAGACGCGCTTCGTCTCTATGGCATCGCATGAATTTCGTACGCCGCTGGCCACCATTCAAACCAGCTCTGAGCTGCTGCAGCATTACAACGAGCGCCTGAGCCCAGAGGAGCGCACGGATGCGCTGAGCGATATTCAGCGCGCTGTGCAGCGCATGCAAGCCATGATGGACAGCTTCTTGGCCTTTGGCCGAATGGATGCAGGCAGCACAGTTTTTGCGCCGCGCAACATCGCGCTGCTGCCCTGTCTGCAAGGTCTGCTGCACGAGACGCGCTCGGCGCAATACCGAAGACATGCCGTCACCATTTATTTAGAGCCACCTTTACATGCCCAAACGCATCTGATGCTGGATGAAATTTTGCTGGGCCAAATGGTGATGAATTTGATCACCAATGCCTGTAAATACTCCGCGCAAGGCACACAAGTCTCGGTGATCGCTGCTCAGCAAGACAGTCAGCAAGGCAAACAACTGCTGATCACTGTGCGAGATGAAGGCATTGGCATCCCCGACAACGAATTACCTCGCTTGTTTGAAAGCTTCTACCGCGCATCGAATGCCAACACCATCCCCGGCACAGGCCTGGGCCTAGCCATTGTGGATCGCGCTGCACGCGCCCATGGCGGGAGCGTGCAGGTGCGAAGCCAAATCGGGCAAGGCTCGCAATTCACGCTCGCCTTGCCTTGGATCGAACCAGATACCGCTTAATGCACCCAATCGCAAGATGAGATTTCAAACGCCTGCACCGCCTTGATGATGTGCGCCGGCAAACGCTGAATGCGCTTGTCATGAGAGGCAAACACAATTTGCTGATAGCCGTGAGAGACGGGTTTGCCATCTACCATGAAACGGAAGAGCAAATAAAACGAGCATGATTTGACCTCAAAGGTATTCACCTCACACTGCACCGTCTGGAACGGAAAGGTTTCGTGTACATACTCTTGATGCGCACGCTTGGTGATGAAAACCCCTTGGTTTTGTAGCATGTCGGAGGCAATGCAGCGATGAAACCAGCGCTCACGGCAAACGCCTTGCCATTCAAAATAACGGGCAAAGTAAGTGTTACCGTAGGCGTTGGATTCTTTGAGATAAATGTCAATACTGTGCTCAAAAGTTTGTAGATCGAGCCGGCGATTCGGAATGATGATCTGCTCTGCATCGCCGTGCAAAAAAGCGGGCATGGTCAGAGGGGGAGAGATTTGTGTCGAGGCAGATGCATTCAGCATGATGTTTTCCTTGAAGGTTGGTAGGTGCCGCAAAAAGCGGTCAGGCAGGCAACCCGTTGGTTTGGCCAAGGGCTGCATTCAAGGCCATGCTTTTGGCATCAGTCATCGTCCCGCTCCTATGCTGAGCTGATATCGCTTGGATTGCGCAGAACAGCCCCCCTTGCAAGAGGATGCGGTACGCTTGTACTGAGCCAGTGGCACAGCCTCAAATGGTGTGATCGCTGCCTTGCTTCAGGCGGCCTGTGTACATGAGAGCATCGTTGTGACTCATCATGTTGTACGTAGATCAGCGGGCCTGCTGTGGCGCAATATCCCTTCTTTTCGAACGGGGAGCTTCACGGTGAATTTTGTGAACTCTCCAAGCTCTGAATCGCAAAGAATGCTGCCTTCGAATGCCTTCACTGCACGATAACAAAAAGCCAAGCCAACGCCCGCGCCAGCGCTTTGCTTGGTGCTGTAGTAAGTATCAAAAATATGCGGCAGGATGTGCTTAGGTATACCGCTCGCCGTGTCCATCACGGTGAGGGTGTTGAAGTCTGGTTGGGGGCTCAGATTGATGTAGATTTCGCCTTTTTCAGCAACCTTCATGGCGTAAAGGGAGTTTTTGACGAGATTGGATATCGCGAAGATGAGCAGAGGTTGTGAACCAAAAAATTCGAAGTCCTCTTCGCAGTCAAGATGTACTCTGCGCTTTTCATAGAGCGTGAATGGATAACCCTCGATCATTTGCAGCACGCAATGCTTTGCTGAATGCCATTCGAAATCGCTCTTGTCGATGTGCTCCATGCGTGCCGAGGCCAGAATCAGGTCAATCATTTGATTGGTGCGATCTACTTGCTGCACGATCTTCTTGCACATCAATTCCAATTGTTGATGGGCAGAAGCGTCGGTAATGCTGCCTTTCGGATTTAAGCTGCCGTAATCGCTATTTGCTTGCGCTTCTTGCAGTTGGCGCAGCATATCGGGCACTTGTTTTGCAGCATGATCGGCTTGCATTCTGATGGCTGCCAAGGGGGTACGCATCTCGTGTGCGATTGTGGCCGCAGCAGCATACGGACTCATCAGCTCGTATTTGGCTACCGCATAGCTCATCAAACCCAGGCTGATGGCAATAAAAATCACCCCCGGAGGATAGAAGGCAAAGCCGTAATTACAAAGGTAATCTACCGCTGCGAAGAAGTAAATTAAATTGCTAATAACGCAGAGCTTCAGGCGCGACTTCTGCGTTGCAGTAGCAATGCGCTCCTGTTGCCAGACGATCATCAAACCACGACTAACGACCAGCGTAGTTTGCAAAACATGAAGCGGATGAAGCAGACCCGCTTTGGGATAAAAGCCCCAAAAATAGGTGTAATGGCCACTGACGAAAAGATCACTGCTCATGCTGAGAACGGCAAATATTCCTGAAGCGCCATAAGACAAAATCACCCAGCGCCGTTCGCTTGGCCGTGCACTGATTTCCGTGAGGAAGTGGTAGAGCGTGGTGGGCAGGAAGGCGATCAATACGTAGCCAAAGCGAATGATTTGATCGGCTTTGTTAGCATCTTCAACTGTGTACAGAACAGCCCAAGTGCCTTGCCAGAAGAAAGTCGTTATGCAAAGCAGAAAGAAGCTGCCGGTAGTCCGATTCAGCCCCTTGGCTGCTAAGACATAAAAGCCATAGGCAATAAACAGGCCAGAAACCAAGGCGGGCAGGAGCGAATACATGGAAGAAGGTGGGTGCAGTGGTATGTACTGCAAACGAATGTAGCCATTCTTCTAAACATGCAAACGCAGCCCCCGGTAATTCTGACAGTGCTTTTCGTGCGGGCGGGTACGGCAGATGCTCTTCAAAGCTCTTTTTAGATTGAATCAGCCACTTTGCCCTTATAAATAATGCGTAGTTTGCTATTGATTTGATAGTGATGGTTTTTTGCTACATGGATCATAAAAAAAACGACTGCGCAGTGCCTCCCTGTGGCATTTCGCCTACAAGGCAGAGTTCAATCATCCCAGCTACTACTTTCTTTGGTGTCCACAATTCGGGGCAGGTTCACCTTTATGTCGACCTCATTTACGTTGACAAGCGTAGTATGCAAGCTTTTAGTAGAACAAACAATCAGTACGTTAAGGCTCTGTATAGCAGCGTTTTTTGTAAAAGCGTCGATCTTCTGGATTTTTTCAAGACAAAATAAAAACGACTCCAAAGAGTCGTTTTTTTGAGAAAAGCGGCGTGTCGTCGGCATAGAATATGCGCGGAGTGCTATTGAATTAGTAGCATATTACTCCGCGCAAATCCGCAGCCTTAAACCGTCACCGCATCCGCCGCTTCTTTGTATTCTGCAATCTGATCAAAGTTCAAATACTTGTAGATCTTGCTGCTGTCTTGGTTAATCACGCCAATGTCGGTCAAGTATTCGGCTTTTGTGGGGATGCGACCTAGTTTGGAACAGATGGCGGCGAGTTCGGCGGAGCCTAGATAGACGAAGGTGTTTTTGCCTAGGCGGTTGGGGAAGTTGCGCGTTGACGTGCTCATCACGGTTGCACCTTCTTTCACCTGGGCTTGGTTACCCATGCACAGGCTGCAGCCGGGCATTTCCATGCGGGCACCGGCGTTGCCGAAGACACCGTAGTGGCCTTCTTCCGTGAGTTGCTGGGCATCCATCTTCGTGGGCGGGGCCATCCAGAGCTTGACTGGGATGTCTCGCTTGCCTTCCAAGAGTTTGGAGGCGGCGCGGAAGTGGCCGATGTTGGTCATGCAGCTTCCGATGAAGACTTCGTCGATCTTGCTGCCTGCCACGTCAGACAAACTTTTCGCGTCATCAGGATCGTTGGGGCAGCAGACGATGGGCTCGGTGATCTCGGCCAAATCGATCTCGATGATGGCGGCGTATTCTGCGTCGGCATCGCCTTTCAAGAGCTGCGGGCTAGCGAGCCACTTTTCCATTTCCTTGATGCGGCGGCCAATCGTGCGGGCATCTTGATAGCCTTGGGCGATCATGTTTTTCAGCAGCACGATATTGCTGTTGATGTATTCAATGATCGGCTCTTTGTTGAGCGCAATCGTGCAACCTGCGGCGGAGCGCTCGGCGGATGCATCAGACAATTCAAACGCTTGCTCGACCTTGAGATCTGGCAAGCCTTCAATTTCTAAGATGCGGCCAGAGAAGATGTTGATCTTGCCGGTTTTGGCGACTGTTAGCAGGCCGGCCTTGATGGCATACAAAGGAATCGCGTGCACGAGATCGCGCAGCGTCACGCCGGGCTGCATCGTGCCTTTGAAGCGCACCAAGACGCTCTCTGGCATGTCCAGAGGCATCACGCCTGTGGCTGCACCAAAAGCAACGAGGCCAGAGCCTGCGGGGAAGCTGATGCCGATGGGAAAGCGGGTGTGGCTGTCGCCGCCCGTGCCGACGGTGTCGGGCAGCAGCATGCGGTTGAGCCAGCTATGAATGATGCCGTCGCCGGGCTTGAGGCTGATGCCGCCGCGATTACTGATGAAGTTGGGCAACTCGTGGTGCATCTTCACATCGACTGGCTTAGGATACGCTGCGGTGTGGCAGAAGGATTGCATCACGAGATCGGAGGAGAAGCCGAGGCAGGCGAGGTCTTTCAACTCATCGCGGGTCATGGGGCCAGTGGTGTCTTGCGAACCAACGGTGGTCATGAGAGGTTCGCAAGCGGTGCCGGGGCGCACACCGGGAAGTCCACAGGCTTTACCGACCATTTTTTG
>JANMHJ010000051.1:0-67562 GCA_031375105.1 Variovorax sp. | reverse complement strand
GCGCACAAAAGCCAAGTTACGCGCTGCAACAGTCGAGCATATGACGATGTTGGAGCAAAACCCTGAGCGTGTGATGCGCTACTTTCAAGACAAGCGAGTTCAGTATGCGGCTTGATACTTCATCGGGCCGGAGCAATAGCTTGCTTTCGGAAAGTGATAGGGGCCGCCTTGTGCGCAATGCTGGGTGCACCTCCTTGGGAGGTAGTATTCAACATGTGTGCCCCAACCACTCGGGGACATGCCCCCAAAAGTGCCCCAAAAAACGCCGGATTGTGGCGTACTGCAACGCACTCACGCGGACGCTAAACAGCACGCAACAGAGGGGAAGATGAAAAAGCCCGCACGTCTTTGGAACTATGCGGGCTTTAAATTGGTGGCCTGGGGCGGAATCGAACCACCGACACAAGGATTTTCAATCCTCTGCTCTACCGACTGAGCTACCGGGCCATGTCAGCAGTTTTGCTGAGCCCACAATTATAGCGGATGCGAGTGGCGACTTCGGCGCAGGTCTGTTAATTGCTGCGTTTGCTGCGATTGATATCAACGCCGAGTTGCTTGAGTTTGCGATACAGATGGGTGCGCTCGAGGCCGGTTTTTTCGGCGACGCGGGTCATTGAGCCGCCTTCTTTACCGAGGTGGAATTCGAAATAGGCTTTTTCAAACTCGTCGCGGGCTTCGCGTAGAGGTTGATCCATGCTGAAGCTCTGGATGGCTTGCGGCCCCATCTCGACAGGCAGAGGCAGGTTGTTGCCACCGGTCATGGCTGATTCGACGGTGAGCTCTGTGGCTTTGGGTTGAGCGTGCGAGGCCGATGCTTTGAGGCGTTCGCCTTTGGCCAAGGCATCGCCTACAGCCTTGAGCAGTTTTTGCAGAGTGATCGGTTTTTCTAAGAATGAATGCGCACCGATTTTAGTGGCTTCTACTGCGGTGTCGATGGTGGCGTGGCCACTCATCATGACCACGGGCATGGTCAGCAGGCCCGTGGCAGACCATTCTTTGAGCAGGGTCACGCCGTCGGTGTCGGGCATCCAAATATCGAGCAAGATCAGATCGGGTGGGCTCGCGGCTCGCGCTTTGCGTGCTTGAGCGGCATTTTCTGCCGTTTCAACAGCATGCCCTTCGTCCGTGAGGATTTCGGTGAGTAAATCTCTGATCCCCAGCTCATCATCAACCACCAAGATGTTTGCCATGTTGCCCGTCTGTTCTTTGTTTTGCTTGCCGCTCTAGCCCTTGGAGAATGCCTGTGGCAGATTTACGACGTGTGTATTACACCACAGGGAATGACAAACTGACCTGTGCGCCGACCACCTTTGGGCTCGGGTTTTTCTCGCTTTGTGTAACGACTTGTGAATCTGAGTTTGACTCGGCGAAGCGATTGAGCAGCTCGATACGCGCACCATGCTCATCAGCAATCTTTTTCACCACAGCCAAGCCCAGCCCTGTTCCGCGTGATTTGGTGGTGACGTAAGGCTCGAAGGCGCGTTGCAAGATATGCGGGGCAAAGCCAGTGCCGCTGTCGCTGACGATCAGGCGCACGCGCGAGTTGTTGGGGTTGAAGCGTGTTTGAATCAGGACTTGCGAGGGTCGCCCGCTGTGCTCGGCGAGCAGGCCGCTGGCGGCTGTCAGGCTGGCATCTTGAGCGTTTTGCAGCAGGTTGTGAATCACTTGGCGCAGTTGCTGCGCATCGCCCAAGATCGGCGGGCAAGCCGGGTCGAGCTGTTGGGTGACGGGTATGGGCGAATTTTCTGGCGCATACAAAGCCAAAACGTCGGTCACCAAGGCGTTGAGATCGAGGGCTTTGAGCTCGGCGCTGGGCAGGCGGGCGTAGTCGCGAAACTCGTTCACAAGGCGTTTCATCGCATCGACCTGATCGACGATGGTTTTGACCGAGCGTGTGAGCAGGGCATCGTCTGGTGCCGCCAACTTGCCTTGCAGCTTCATTTCTAGGCGTTCAGCGGAGAGTTGAATCGGCGTGAGTGGGTTTTTGATTTCATGCGCGAGCCTGCGAGCCACCTCACCCCAAGCGCGTGAGCGTTGCGCAGAGACGACTTCAGTGATGTCGTCCAGCACCAGCAGCCGCAAGCCTTCAGGCAACGCTGCGCCACGCGCGATGATGCTGGTGGTTTTGTCATCGCCCGCGAAGCTTTGCATGCCTGTTTGGCCGCCCAGCTCAAAAGAATGCTGCCAATGATCTGCATGTGTGCTGCGCTCGCCAAAAAACTGATCAAACTGCTCTTCCACGCTTTGTGCAAAATCCTCCAGCCCCGGCACACTGCCTAAAGGTTGGCCGATGGATGCAGCCAAAGGCGAATGCAAGACGCGCGTGGCCCCGGGGTTGGCCTGAATGATGCAGCCTCGGCTGTCGAGCACGATCACGGCGGCGGTGAGGTTGTCCAAAATGGTTTGCAGATGTGAGCGCGAGGCATCGAGCTCGCCCAAGCTAGACTGAAGCTGAGTGCGTGCGTCAGACAATTGCTGCGTCATTTGAGCAAAAGAGCGCGTGAGGCCACCGAGCTCATCGCGCGTTTGCAGCGCGGCTTTCGGGCGCAAATCACCCGCAGCTACTTGAGCTACGCCATCGGCCAATACCAGTAGCGGGCGCACCAACTGGTTGCCCAACACCGCCGCCAGCAATACCGCGCCAAACATCGTGAGAAACAAGCTCAAAGTGAGCGTTGCCAAATACATATTGCGCAAGCCATCTCGCGCCAGCGCTCTCTGCTGGTATTCTTTGTAGGCTTCTTGCACGGCCAAGGCATTGGCCACCAAACTGCCAGGCACAGCTTGCGTGACTTGCAAGAAACGCGCATCGCCAGAAAGCGAGCCTAGGCCAAGCTGGCCCAAACTGCCCATACCCGAGCTGAGCATGGCCAGCGCTTTGATGCGCACGCTGTTGGTGCTGGCGGTTTTGTCGGCGGCTTCATCCAGCCCCTCAATTTGGCTGATCACGCGGGCGCTGCGGGCCTGGCGCAGTTGCGCAGCGCTGGGGCGATCAGGCGAGAGTACAAAGCGTGATTGCCCCGCGCTGCCCAGCACCTGGCCCGTAGCGCTCCAGAGCACCACGTCGGTGGCATCGAGTTGTTCGCGCAAGCGCTCAAGCGCCAGCGGACCGATGCTGCCTGCATCTCCCAGTTGCTGAGCGGCAGCCTGTGTTTTGCTGGCAAGTGTGGTGCTGAGCGACTCCATGGTGCTGCGGCCTAAATTCAGGCCAGCGTCGAGTGCTCCTTCGACCTTCACGTTGAACCAGCTCTCGATGGAACGCGACACAAATTGGTAAGACACCGTATAAATCAGCACACCGGGCACAAAGCCCACCAGCGCAAAAATCGCTGCCAGCTTGAGCAGCAATCGGCTGCCAAACCGGCCACGTCGTAAGCGGCTCACCATGCGCCAGACGGCCCACACGATCACCAGAAGAAAAACGGCGGCAACGCCCAGATTGAGATACAGCAGTCGTTCGTAATACTGCTCGAAGCGGGTTTGGTTGTTGGTGGCCAGAGCCAGCAAAAACACCAAAACCGAAGCTACAGCCAGCATGGTTGCTGCGCCCAATGTGAGCAACCAACGCAGATTGCGGCTGCGCTTGGCTTGGCGGCGCAGCGGGTCTCCCAGAGCAGGGTCTAGCGCCGAGTCGGCCATGCTGCGGCTCGGGCTTGAGCCCAAGGGCGTGGTACTTGGGCTGTCGGCCGTGTCTCTGGGTGGGTTTAAGCGAATCATGACCAAGCTAGCGCTAAGCTAGCGTGCCTCCGGGCGGGCATTGCGCTGGACAGCGATGTTCCAGTCGGCATTGCCAGTGATGCCGATTTGCATGGGGCGGGGCAATTGAGAAGTGTCCAACCGGAAGCGAAAGTCCACGTTGTGCCGCGAATCTGCGTCAATCTCGGTGCCGTCGGCGATTTTCCAGCGCGAGATCCGGCGCACAGCAGCCATTGCATCGGGCAATTGCTCAAAACTTTGGCTCAAACTTGCGCCGCTGGAGAATTCGCCAATGCCTGCACCCACACTCAAGCGCCAGCGGCGCGTGAGTGGCTGGTAGGCCAAGCGAACGCTGCGGTTGGCTGTGGCGATGGCTTTGTCATACCAGTACCAACGATCCCGCAGCACCTGCGCTTCGGCCACAAAGGTCATAGGAATGCCTTTGAGCAAAGCCTCCTCCACAGCGGCGGGTAGTTCAAAGCGCACTGTGGCGCTGAGATAGAGGCCATCCGCAGCTTGCTCAACGCGCAGATTGGAAGCTTCTACAGGGGTTTGAGCTTGGGCGCTTGGCAGGATCGTCAGGCCGCACAGCAGGGCAACGAGCGCATGCAGCAGCCACAGCCGCCAAGGCTTAAGTGCGCTTGCGCAGCAAGGCGTAGAAGAATCCGTCGTGGTCACCCAATGAATTTTCGGGCATGGGGATCGAATCGGCGCGTTTGAGGGGCAACAAATGACCTGGAGCAGGCAAAGACTGGGCATCAGTGTTGTGTGCAACAAACGCTTCGATCTGTCCAGAGCCCTCCGCCTTGAAGACCGAGCAGGTGCAATACAGAAGAGCGCCGCCCGGTTTGACCAAAGCCCAGAGCGCACTGAGCAAGCGTTTTTGCTGTGCGGCCAGGCCTGCCACATCGGTGTCGCGGCGCAGCCAAGGGATGTCGGGATGACGGCGCACGATACCGCTGGCAGTGCAGGGCGCATCAAGCAAGATGCCGTCATAGCTCTGGCCGTCATGCCAATCGGAGGGCTGGGCGGCATCGGCCACGATGATTTGAGCTTTCAAGCGAAGGCGTTGCAAATTCTCTTCGATACGCTCGCATCGAAGAGCGTCTATATCTAACGCGATCACTTCCACGGCGATGTTGCGCTTGGTCGCCCATTCGAGCAAATGCGAGGTCTTGCCTCCCGGGGCGGCGCAGGCATCCAAGATACGCAGCGGCTTTTGAGGCAGGGCAAGTTGCGCGACGGCCCCCATCAACAAAGGTGCCGCCAATTGCGCGGCTGCGTCTTGCACCGAAAACCAACCCTCGTTGTAACCAGGTAACTGCGAGACAGGCAGGCTGCGAGAGAGTTGTAAGCCCGATTGCGCTACACGAAGCATTTGCGTGTTTGCTATGAATTCAGTAGCATCCAGCGCAGATTCTATAAGGGAAATAGAGCTATTTTGCTCATTAATTCGCAAAGTGAGCGGTGCGCTGTGGCGGTTGGCAAGCAGCAGAGCTTGCCAGTCATCTGGCCAATCGCGCTGCACTTGGCGCACCCACCATAGCGGATGATTGAACTGCGCCTCCAAGTTGCCGCGCAAACAGGCTAGCAACGGGCCGCGTTCGCGCAAGAAGCGGCGCAGGCACGCGTTGATGAAGCTCGATTGCGCAGCCAAGTGCGGCTGCAATTTGATTGCCTCCACGGCTTGGCTGACGATCACATGGTCTGCATACACCGCGCCGGGCGGTGGATCATTCGCGTTTTGGGCGCAGATCAGCGCTAAAGCGGCGGTGAGCAAAGCATCGGCGGCGGGCACAGGTTTTTTGGGGGCGAGCAACACGCGCAGCGCATGCGCTTGGCCCAGATGCCGAAGCACGGCGAAGGTAATTGCCTGAATACCTGCACGCTGTGCATTTTCAACATTAAATTGGGCGGTAGCCCATGAATTTCCTGCGCGCAGTGCTATCAAAAAATTAGCAACTTGCTGCAACTGCTGCGCCAACGTGGTTGGCATGGGTTTGCCGCGAGGCGCACTGTTGGCACCAGAAGAGGCATTGGGCAAAGCAGTGCGGGTGGCTTTCACCACCCGCACTGCTGGTTTGAAGGAAGAAGGCTGCGTCAAGATCAGGCTAACGTATCTGCCCAGATGTTTTGCGCCCAATTCATCGCATACACACCCTCCAGCTGGGTCACGTCAGACTTGAGATCAAGCGCCGACACGCCGCCGGAGCCTGCCACGGTTTTGAAGGTTTTCTCCGCAGCCACATATTCATGCACGCTGGCCACATGCACCACGTTTTTGTCGTCCACGAAGCTGTAGCAGGTGTTGGTGAGCATGGGCGCGGCATTGATTTCCCAGCCAGACAGCTCAGCCACAATGGCAGCCGCAGCGACTTTGGCATGGCTGTTGGCCATGTGGCCGCTCTTGGGCATGGCGGGCGCGATTTGGATGGCATCACCGAGCACATGGATGTTTTTCGCGGCGGTCGATTCAAAGTTTTGATAGTTCACGCCACACCAGCGGCCGTTGGCTTGGTTGTTCAGCCCCGCTTGCACGGCGATGCGGCCTGCGCGCATGGCGGGCAGCACGTTGAGCACCTGCGCTTTCACATCATCTTGCACGTCAAACTTGATCGTGCCGGTTTTGGCATCCACGCCCGTGACGTTGTGGTTGCCACGGTATTCGATGATGCCTTTGTATTGCTCAGCCCAGACTTTCTTGAACAGCGCAGCTTTGGAGGTGACATCAGGGTTGCCATCGAGGATCAACACTTTAGAGCGCGGCTTGGCTTGTTTGAAATACCAAGCCACTTGGCAGGCACGCTCATACGGGCCGGGCGGGCAGCGGTAAGGTGCCACGGGAATCGTGATGGCATATGTCCCGCCATCGGGCATATCTGTCAATTGCTTGCGCAGTGCCACCGTTTCTGCGCCTGCTTTCCAAGCTTGCAGAATCTGCCCGGCATCGCTGGCTTCGCGCAGGCCTTCGATACTGCCCAGCAGCAAATCAATGCCGGGCGAGACGATCAGCTTGTCATAGCCAATCTGGGCACCGCGAGCGAGTGTGACGATACGGCGCGTGGCATCAATGTCAGTCACAAAGTCTTTCACCATGGTAACGCCGTGGTTTTTAGACAAGCCGCCATAGGCGCTGGTCACATCCTTGATTTGCTTGCTGCCCCCGATCACGAGGTTAGAAATCGGGCAGGAGACGAAGGCATCATTGGGCTCAATCAGCACCACATCGATTTTGTAGTCTGACAGTAAGCGTACATACTTGGCGGCGGTCGCGCCACCGTATCCGCCGCCGACCACGACGACACGCGCCTTGGCGGGAATGGCCTGCTCGCTCGGTGTGGTGGCGCAACCGGCCAAGCCCAGCATCGAAAGAGCTGCGGAGGATTGAAGAAAGTTTCTGCGGGCAATCATGATCGTGGTTCCCTTATTTTTTCTGCGCGGCAAAATAGCCCGCGATCTGCTCAATCTGAGCATCGGAATAGCCTTTGGCAAGCTGATGCATCACGGTGGCGGGGCGTGTGCCGCTTTTGAAGGCGGTCATCTGCGCTACGATGTAATCTTTGGGCAAGCCCGCAAGGCTGACGACCGCTGAGCCGTCTTGCGCTTTGCCGTTGGTGCCATGGCAATTGGCACAGGTGGCAGCCAAGCTGCGGATGTTGAGCTGTTGCACATCTTGCGCAGAAGCGCTCGTATGCAGACCTGCAGTCAGCAGCGCTGTAAGAAGCAGGGTGTGGTGTTTCAAGCGAATCTCCTTGGGGCGAAAGTGTTGCAGCAGATTATCACTTGAGCTGCGCCAGCGCTATGCTGGTTTCTACGATAAAGAAGTGATGAGCATATTTTGCTTGGCTGTCATCCAACAAATCCTCAACCTAGATCGCCGGTCATGCCAAAACCAAACAACCAGGCCAACACCCAAGCCGGGAATTGGCCAATGGCTTGGTGGTAAGCCTGCACCGCTTGGTTGTAATCGCGCAGCCGTTCATGAGCCAGCGGTTCGTGCTGGGCCCAAAGGGTTTGCAAATCGGGTGGCATGGGCGTGCCTGCCAGATCGTCTTGCGCCGTTTGCAGGCGCAGCCAGTTGGTTTCAAAAATATCACGCGCTGCGCGCACCGACGACACATCATCCAGCGCAGCCAGCTGCTGTGGCTTGGCCTGCAATACTGCTAGGCAAGCGAGGAATTGCCGCCCAGCCAGTGTCAATGGCCGCCAGCGCAGCGCATCGTCATCTAAAGAAGCCCATTGCGATTCCGTTTCTTGCCCTTGCGCATACTGCTCGAGACGCACACCCACCGCTTGCGCCTGCGCCTGCCATTGCTGAGCCAGAGCCTGCAAACTGCGCACCACTTGGCCGCGCAAGCGCACCAAGCGGTTGTAAGCACCCAACGCCCAAAAGACCAGCACGGCCACGACCAATAAGCTGACGAGAGAGGTGCTCACTAGGGGCTCGGACTGGTGGCTCAGTCGCGCAGTTTGCGCGCTGCTTCGCGGGCAAAGTAGGTCAAGATGCCATCGGCTCCAGCGCGCTTGAAAGCCAGCAGGCTTTCCATCATGACCAGATCATGGTCAAGCCAGCCGTTTTGCGCAGCAGCTTTGAGCATCGCATACTCGCCGCTGACCTGATAGGCGAAAGTCGGCACTTTGAACTCATCTTTCACGCGGCGCACGATGTCTAAATATGGCATGCCGGGCTTGACCATCACCATGTCCGCACCCTCGGCAATATCCAGCGCTACCTCGCGCAGCGCCTCATCGCTGTTGCCCGGATCCATCTGATACACCTTTTTATCTGCCTTGCCCAGGTTGCCCTTTGAGCCGACCGCATCGCGAAACGGGCCATAAAACGCGCTGGCATATTTGGCGCTGTAGGCCATGATTCGGGTGTGAATGTAGCCATGGGCTTCGAGCGCCTGGCGAATCGCGCCAATGCGCCCGTCCATCATGTCACTCGGGGCAACAATATCTACGCCAGCTTCAGCCTGTGTGAGTGCCTGCTTCACCAATAGATCTACAGTCTCGTCATTCAAGATGTAGCCCGTTGCGTCCAGCAGACCGTCTTGGCCATGCGATGTGAATGGATCGAGCGCCACATCGGTCATCACGCCCAGCTCGGGAAAGTGTTTTTTTAACTCGCGCACGGCGCGCGGCACGAGGCCCTGGGCGTTCCAAGCTTCATGCCCATCGGGTGTTTTGAGCGAAGCATCAATCACCGGGAAGAGCGCCATCACAGGAATACCCAGTTCCACGCATTCTTGCGCCACCGGCAGCAGCAAATCCACACTCAAGCGCTCCACCCCCGGCATTGAGCCCACGGCTTGACGCTGGCCTGCGCCGTCCAGAATGAAGACGGGGTAGATGAGGTCATGCGCGCTTAGGGCATGCTCGCGCACGAGGTTACGGGTGAAGGCATCGCGGCGCAGGCGGCGCGGGCGTGTGGCGGGGAATGAAGTGGGTGGACGAAAGCTCATGGCGCAATTGTGAGGCAAGCCAAATAGGAATGAGCTTGATTTTGCGAGACGCGTGAAGTCAAGTAAATTCCATGTCGTCAACTGTCAAATCTTGCAAAAGCTCTGAATAACTTGTCATGTATGTGACTAAATTTTGATTCATAGGTACTGTATCAAACTATTTCTGTGGTGATTTGGCAACTTGATTGTGTATACGATCTTGTCGACGGCTGCTGATTTTGTTAAATTACGGGTGGGCGTCCATTGGACGTTCCCCGCTTTTCCTCCCTGAGCGGGTGCCTTGATGTGTGACAGCAAAAAGGCTTCCCCGGCCACCTCGCGTGGCCGCTTTTTTTGCCCGATTCAGATCAGCAATCGGGCCATTTGCACACTGGCATCGGTATGCAGGCTACTCAAGGGCAGACGTTGCCCAGCCAGAAAATCCTCCATACATTGCAATACCAACGGGCTGCGGTGCTGCGTTTGACTTGCCCGTATCTCGTCGGGAGACAGCCAAAGCGTGCGCACAATGCCCGTGTCGAGTTCGCGTCCAGGCAAAGCCTCGCCTACCGTGCCGCAAAATGCAAAGCGCAGGTAGGTGATGTCTTCGCCTGTGGCTGGGCGCTGAAAACGGCTCATATACATACCGAGCAAGGCCGTGGGTGTGAACACGCGGGCGGTTTCTTCCAAAGCTTCGCGCACGCAGGCTTGGCATAAGCTTTCGCCAGGATCGAGATGGCCCGCCGGGTTGTTCAAGCGCAAGCCTTCTTGCGTGTGTTCTTCCACCAAAAGAAATTTGCCGTCTTGCTCAATGATGGCGGCCACCGTCACGCTGGGTTTCCAACGCTCAGTTGTATTCAAGGCATCCGATGGGATAGAAGAAAGAAGGCTCATGGGTTGATTATGCTCAGCCGCTAGAGAGATATTCCTATAAAGTCTAAAGTGTGACTGGGCTGCGCGGGTAAGCCACACAAACTCGTGTAAGCTGGCAGTCAAATTGATTTCAATTTAGATTAGTTGAGGAGAACACCATGCGCATCGGCGTACCCGCAGAAACACTGCCGGGAGAAACACGGGTTGCCGTCACCCCTGAGACGGCCAAGAAACTCATTGCTCAAGGCCACAGCGTACATGTGCAGGCAGGTGCGGGCGTGGCGGCGAGCGCAATTGACGCAGCCTACGAAGCTGCGGGCGCTGTTGTGACAGATATTGCAGGCGCATATGGCTGCGAACTGGTGCTCAAAGTGCGCGCGCCTGTTTTGGCAGAGCTGTCTCAAGTCAAAAGCGGCATCACGCTCGTGGGCATGCTCAATCCGTTTGATGCGCAAGGTTTGCAGCAACTGGCTGCTGCCGGAGTGACAGGCTTTGCTTTGGAAGCCGCGCCGCGTACCACGCGAGCTCAAAGCATGGATGTGCTCTCCTCGCAGGCCAATATTGCAGGCTACAAAGCCGTGATGATGGCCGCGAATGCCTATGGCCGCTTGTTCCCGATGCTGATGACGGCGGCGGGCACGATCAAAGCAGCCCGCGTGGTGATTCTCGGCGTGGGCGTAGCAGGCTTGCAAGCGATTGCTACGGCCAAGCGCTTAGGCGCAGTGATTGAAGCGTCTGATGTGAGGCCTTCTGTGAAAGAGCAAGTTGAATCACTTGGTGGCAAATTCATTGATGTGCCCTATGAAACCGATGAAGAACGCGAAGCTGCGGTTGGTGTGGGCGGCTATGCCCGGCCGATGCCCGCGAGCTGGATGGAGCGGCAAAAAGTAGAAGTGGCCAAGCGCATCGCTGCAGCTGATGTGGTGATTTCCACTGCGCTGATTCCAGGCCGTGCTGCGCCAGTGTTGATCACCGAAGAGATGGTCAAAGCCATGAAGCCTGGCTCGGTGATTGTCGATATCGCGGCCGGCAAAGGCGCGAATGGTGTGGGCGGCAACTGCCCACTATCCGAAGCTGATAAAACCGTCGTCAAGCATGGCGTCACGATCATCGGTGACACGAATCTGCCCGCATTGGTTGCCGCCGATTCAAGCGCTCTGTATGCCCGCAACGTCCTTGATTTCCTCAAACTCATCCTGCCGCCCGCAGCCAAAGGTGAGCCTGCAGCCAGTCTGAAAATCGACATGGAAGACGACATCGTGGCCGCTTGCCTCATGACGCAAGCTGGCGAGATCAAGAAGAAATAAACCAAAAAACAGGATTCATCATGGACATCGTATCCCCCACCATCCTCAATCTCATCATCTTCGTGCTCGCCATCTATGTGGGCTACCACGTGGTCTGGACGGTCACACCGGCGCTGCACACGCCTTTGATGGCTGTGACGAACGCAATTTCAGCCATCGTCATCGTCGGCGCCATGCTCGCTGCTGCACTCACTGAAGGCGGCGTGGCCAAAACCATGGGCGTGCTGGCGGTGGCGCTGGCAGCTGTGAACGTGTTTGGTGGTTTTCTTGTCACGCGGCGGATGCTGGAGATGTTCAAGAAAAAAGAGCCGAAAAAGGCTCTGGCCGTTACAGAATCTGCGCAGAGTGCTACGAAATAAGGAGCGTTTGACATGAGTATGAATATCGTCACGCTGCTGTATTTGGTGGCTTCTATTTGTTTTATTCAGGCTTTGAAGGGCCTCTCTCATCCGACGACATCGATTCGTGGGAATCTGTTTGGCATGATCGGTATGGGCATTGCAGTGCTGACCACAGCGGCGCTGATTGTGCAGCTCTCAGGCGGCAAGGCGCTGG
The DNA here is from genome assembly GCA_031375105.1 of Variovorax sp. GTDB lineage: Bacteria > Pseudomonadota > Gammaproteobacteria > Burkholderiales > Burkholderiaceae_C > JANMDU01. The sequence continues at coordinate 55,687 of JANMHJ010000051.1, read as the reverse complement.
GCATGAGCTGGGTGTTGCTAGGCCTAGTGATAGGCGGCAGCTTGGGCACCTACATGGCCAAGACGGTGGAGATGACCAAGATGCCCGAGCTGGTGGCTTTCATGCACAGCATGATTGGCTTGGCAGCAGTGTTCATCGCCGTGGCCACGGCGATTGAGCCTTGGGCGTTTTCGATTGCCACGAAGCCTGTAGACGGCGCAGGTGGCATCATTCCAGCGGGCAATCGCTTTGAATTGGCTCTGGGCGCTGTGATCGGCGCGGTGACGTTCAGCGGCTCGGTGATTGCGTTTGGCAAGCTCTCTGGCAAATACAAATTCCGCTTGTTTCAAGGCGCACCCGTGAGCTTCAGCGGGCAGCACATGATTAACCTCGTGCTCGGTTTGGCCATGGTTGCGCTGATCGCCGTTTACACCGCCACGCAGATGGATGCCGCACTTTGGGCAGCGATTGCAATTGCTTTCATCCTCGGGGTGCTCATCATCATCCCGATTGGCGGCGCAGACATGCCTGTGGTCGTCTCGATGCTCAACAGCTATTCCGGCTGGGCTGCGGCGGGCATTGGTTTTTCGCTCAACAACGCGATGCTGATCATCGCGGGCTCGCTCGTGGGAAGCTCCGGCGCGATCCTCTCCTACATCATGTGCAAGGCCATGAACCGCTCGTTTTTCAATGTGATCTTGGGTGGCTTTGGCGGCGAGGCAGCGACAGCTGGCGGCGCAGCCGCAGAGCAGCGCCCCGTGAAAAGCGGCAGCGCAGATGATGCCGCTTTCGTTTTGAGCAACGCCGAAACTGTGATCATCGTGCCGGGCTACGGCTTGGCTGTTGCTCGCGCGCAGCATGCCGTGAAGGAGCTAGCTGCCAAGCTGACTGCCAAAGGCATCACCGTGAAATACGCGATTCACCCCGTGGCGGGCCGCATGCCAGGCCACATGAACGTGTTATTGGCCGAGGCCGAAGTGCCCTACGACCAAGTGCATGAAATGGAAGACATCAACGGTGAATTCCAGCAAGCGGATGTCGCCATCATCTTGGGCGCCAACGATGTGGTCAACCCTGCTGCCTTGATCAAAGGCAGCGTGATTTACGGCATGCCGATTCTGGAAGCCTACAAAGCCCGCACGGTGATCGTCAACAAACGCTCGATGGCCGCTGGCTACGCTGGCCTAGACAACGAGCTCTTCTACATGGACAAAACCATGATGGTGTTTGGCGATGCGAAGAAGGTCGTCGAGCAGATGGTTAAAGCTGTGGAATAAACGCTTGGCATCCAAGTCGAATCCGCTTGACTAAACAAACAGGCCACCCAAGAGGTGGCCTGTTTGTTTTTACGTGCTACATAAATAGTAGCAAACTATGCTTAATTTATAAGGGCGATTGGCCTATTTCTTTGAAAAAAGCCGTTCTAATGCCGCTTCAATGACCATGCCAGCGACAGAATAGAGCACTGAGCCAATCAGCGCTGCCGTGAAACCTCGCACCTGAAAGCCTTCGAGTAAGCCGGAGGCCATGTAAAACATCAGCGCATTGATCACGAAGAGAAACAGACCTAGGGTGATGATCGTCACCGGCAAGGTCAGGATGACGAAGATGGGCCGCACAATCGTGTTGAGCAGGCCGATCACAAAGGCGGCAATCAAAGCCGCCACAAAGCTGGTGACCACCACGCCAGAATAAAGATGCGCTACAGCCAACAAAGCCATGGCGCTCAAAAGCCATTTCGCAAGAATTTTCATGCGCACAGCATACCATTCAGGCGTAGCCTAAAACGGGCTGCGTCGCCAGGCCATTCAGATCGTGCTGGCTCGCAAACCGATATTCAGCGCTAAAGAGCTTGATGCTGCGGGTTTGGCCACGGGCTCTGAAATCGGCGGCATATCCACGCCAAATTTCGGGCGGCGTGCGTCGATCACTTGGGCGTGGCCAATTTCGCTCAGCAGCATCTTGGTGTGTTCTGGCAAAGGGCCAGTGGCTACTTCGCGGAAGACGTGATCATTGCGGCTGATGAAAGGCATGAATTGCGAAAACAGCTTGTCGCACCACTTGTCGCGCCAGTTTTCGCGGGCACTGTGGCTGAGCCACTTGCCGATGCGCCGCGTCATACGCGGTGCGCAGGCCACGAGGATGAAGCGTTTGACCTGCGGCTGACGCAACACATCCGCCAGCTCATGCTGCGCATGCGCAGCATCGTCAAGATAAACAATGTAGGTATCCAGATGATTCATGATGATTTCCTGCGCCAAATAAAAAAACAATCCGACAAATACGATGCTCAAAAGTTACACCCAGATGCTCTCACCTGGGTGCAACTTTCAAGCGCTTAAGAAGCAATGGTCTTTTCAGCTGCAGACCGTTTGCGCACGGCCCACCAGCCAGAGAGCAATACGCCAGCAATGCACAAAACATACGTTGACCAGCGTGCCAAATCGGCATAGTGGGTAGGCGGGTTGAATACCTCTTTGAGCAGTTGCTCGCCAATGATCATCTTGGCGGCAGTCAGTGCGAGCACAGCAGCGCCCAATTGAATGATGATGGGAAAACGCTCCACCAATTTCAAAACCACTTGGCTGCCATAGACCACGATGGGTACGCTGATCAACAGACCCAGAACCACCAAGCTCATTGAGCCATTGGCTGCACCGGCCACGCCGAGCACGTTGTCAATACCCATCAGCGCATCGGCCACGACAATGGTTTTCATTGCGCCCCAGAAGGTGGCAGCGCCTGGGCCGTCGTGCTCATCACCGCCTTGGTCGGCCAGCAGTTTGTAGGCGATCCATAAAAGCCCGAGGCCACCGACCAAAAGTAGGCCGGGGATCTTGAGCAGCCAAACGACGATCAGCGTCATGGCTGAGCGCACGACAATCGCGCCAACTGTGCCCCACATGATGGCTTTCTTTTGCAGATCAGGTGGCAGCTTGCGAGCGGCCAGTGCGATCACGATCGCGTTGTCGCCAGCGAGAACCAAATCAATCAAGACAATGGCCAGCAGCGCTGACCACCAAGGGGTGGAGAATAATTCCATCTTCAATCTTCCGTGTTATGTTTATAGAAACTGGATCAATACAGCTGCCTGAAGCACACGGGATGAGGGGGTCTGAGGGGCAGACAACTTCGATCCAGCGAACCTGCAAGCAGCAGGGTGAATCGAAGGTCTTGCTCGGTGAAGTCTTGGCAAGCCGCCAAAAATCACCCGATACACCGGAAGGAGAAAATCCTTCGTACTGACGATGCATCTGCGGGGAGCTACTCCCCTTCGTAAAAATATTATTGCATAAAATACTCATTTTGTCCAAGACAAACCTTTTTTCCAAGGGGTTTATACGAACTTCTCATGCGTTTGTCACAAATCTTGCGCAAAATCAGCGTTCTCCCGGAAGGGGAGTAGCGCAGCGTTTTGCAATGAAACGCTGCCTGTGTGTCGTCAATACGTTGCTGCTCGGTTGCAGCTTCCGGTGCACAGGAATCCCCTCGCAAGACCTTTCGGATATAACAGCATAAGTGCGCATCTGCCTTGTGCCAAAACCAGAAAGGTTCGTCATGTTTGAATCCGTAGCGCCCATGTGGCTGTGGGTGGTTTTTATTGCGATCGTCATCGCAGCGCTCATCGTTGATTTTGTGATCTTGAACAAACAAGGCTCACACGAAGTGGGCGTGAAAGAAGCGATCAACTGGTCGATTGTTTGGGTGGCGTTGAGTTTTATGTTCAACGGCCTGTTTTGGTGGGCCGTGAAAGACACCACGGGCGATGCATCGGTCGCCAATGAAAAGGCGCTTGAATTCCTCACTGGCTATTTGATTGAAAAATCATTGGCGGTGGACAACATCTTCGTCTTCCTGATGATCTTCACCTATTTTGCTGTGCCGCCGGCCTACCAAAAACGGGTCTTGATGATCGGCATCATCGGCGCGATTGTGCTGCGCACGATCATGATCTTGGTGGGCGGCTGGCTCTTGCAGCAATTCCACTGGATTCTGTACATCTTCGGTGCATTCCTGATCCTCACGGGTCTCAAAATGTGGTGGGCAGCTGGGAAAGAGCAGTCTTTGGAAGACAACCCCGCGCTCAAGCTGCTTCGTAAGATTTTGCCGGTGAGCAAAAATTTTGATGGCGAAAAATTCTGGACAGTTGAAAACGGCAAAAAAATCGCCACGCCATTGTTCATGGTGATCTGCCTCGTTGCTTTGACAGATGTGATCTTTGCAGTGGATTCGATCCCTGCGATTTTTGCCATCACCGATGATCCGTTTATCGTACTCACCAGCAATGTGTTTGCGATTTTGGGCTTGCGTGCGATGTATTTCTTGCTCGCTGCAGTCGCCAACAAATTCCATCTGCTGACCTACGGCTTGGCTGTGATCCTCGTCTTCATTGGCACCAAGATGATGTTGATCGATGTGTTCAAAATCCCTGTGGTGATCTCGCTCTTGACTGTTGTGGGAATTTTGGCCATCACGATGATCTGGAGCGTGAGAACCTCGCCGAAAGACGATAAGGCGGCTTGATCAGGTGCCGCCCACGTAGGGGTTGCTTTGCCGCTCGCGGCCAAAGCTGCTCTCTGGGCCGTGACCGGGAATGAAGATGGTGTCATTCCCGTAAGGCCACAGCCGGTCTTTGATACTTTCCAAGAGTTGCTGGTGGTTGCCGTGCGGAAAATCCGTGCGGCCAATGCTGCCAGCAAACAGCACATCGCCTACGAAGGCGCGATTGAGCTCGGTGGAGTGAAACACCACATGCCCCGGCGTGTGGCCCGGGCAGTGGCGCACAGTGAACACATGCTCAGCCAAATTCACCGTGTCTCCATCGTACAGCCAGCGCGTGGGCGTGAAGGCCTCCGAGGCCGGAAAACCAAACATGGCGCCTTGATCGGGCAATTGGTCGATCCAAAACTTCTCGTCTGGATGCGGGCCAATGATGGGCAGCTGTAGCCGCGCGGCCAGTTCGGCTGTGCCGCCCGCATGGTCAATATGGCCATGGGTGAGCCAAATTTGCTCCAAAGCCGCGCCTGTTTTGTCTACGGCTGCTAACAAGCGCTCTAGATCGCCACCCGGATCAATGATGGCTGCTTTTCGCGCCACATCGCACCAAACGATGGAGCAATTTTGCTGGAATGGGGTGACGGGGATGGTGAGGTAGTACAGCATGGTGGGAGTGTAACGCTATGAATAAATGAGCACTCTAGGCAGGATTTATATGGGGTAGTGGTTGATTTTGCTTAAAAAGCGGGCTGAAAGATGGCTGTAATACGTAAATTCAATAATAATCGCCCAATGCAAATCCTCGAATTCACCGCTGACAGCCTGCGCTTTTTGGATGGCCTGCCGCAGCAGGCGTCCGCTGTCGGCTTTATCTGGATTTATCTGGATCGCGACGATCTTCCTCAGCATCAAGCCGTCTTGCAGCAAGCAGCGCAGAAGCTGGGGGGATCATCGCTGTTGGATGTGCATTTAGAGGATATGCAAAACCCACAACATCCGTCGCACTACGATTTCACTTCGATCTACGATCTGATCATCTTTCGCCGCTTGGCCACACCCATTGAAATGCTGCAAGAAAGTCAGCAGGAGGCCGCTATCGATGCGTACCACGGCCAAGGAGAGCGTCAAACCGCGCGGCACAAAACAGCGCCTGTCCTCAAACGCATCGGTTCCAAAGCGGTGGGGTTTGTTGTCTTTGATCGTTTGCTCATCAGCACGCATCCGCGCGGTTGTTATTCTGCAAAAAATTTCGTACAGCGATTCATCGAGGATGCCAAAAACAGCGTCGATGCCGCAGGTGCACGCAGCCGCATCCCAACCAGCCCTGCCGATCTGACCCTGCGCATGCTCAATGTGATGGTTGACAGCTATTTGGATCTTCGTAAAGAGCTGTCGTCTCAGCTCGAACACTGGCAGGGTGAATTGCTCAAGCCGGCTTCAAGCTTTAACAATTGGGGTGCGCTCATGAAGGCACGCAGTCAACTGCATGTGCTGGAGGACCTTTGTGACGAACAACACGATGCGCTACAAGAATGGCTGGACACGATTCAAGAGACACCACTGACCGCGTGGGGCAGCGATCTGGCGATTGCCCAAGCACAGCGCGACCAGCTGACGGCGCGTGCGAGAGATGTGATGGAGCATATCGAGCGCGTGATGCGTCATGCACGCCGCTTAGAGCAATCGGCAGAAACTGTGGTGCAAATTCATTTTTCAGCACAGAGCAATCGCACCAACGACATCATGCGCACGCTCACCGCACTGACGGCCATCTTTCTGCCACTGAATCTGATCGCGGGTATCTTTGGGATGAATTTTGAATTCCTGCCCTTCATTCATGCGCAAAACGGTTTTTGGTGGGCGTTAGGCCTCATGGTGATTACTGCAGCCACCCTCGGCTTGGTGTTCTGGCGCAAACGGTATTTAGCGCGGACACGCGGGTGACAGTTTTCTGGAGGAATGCATCTAGTCGCGAGTCTGTTGGCTGACATGCATTGTTGGCAATTGCGGTTGTAATCCTCGCATGCCCTCCCAAGATATTACTCTCAACGCAGCCGATGGCTACGCCTTAGCCGCCACGCTCTACACCCCGCAAGTCGCTCTGCTTGATGCCACAACAAGGCGTGCGCAATACATCGTGATCGGCTGCGCCACCGCCGTTCCGCGCGGATTCTACAAACGCTTTTGCGAATACGCAGCGAGCCTCGGACTCTATGCCTTGGTGGCAGACTATCGCGGCATTGGCGATTCCAAGCCAGCCTCGCTCAAAGGTTTTGTGATGGACTACGCCGATTGGTCTGTGCTCGATCTAGGCGCGGTGGTGCAGTATGCACATGCGCGCGGCGAGGTGTATTTGGTGGGCCACAGTTTGGGTGGACATGCGATTGGGCAGTTGCCTGATCCGAGCATGCTCAAGGCAGCTTTTCTTTGTGGTGCAGGTGCTGGCTGGGCGGGTTGGATGCCGTTTTCGGAACGCATCAAGGTTTGGATACTGTGGAATGTTCTCGGCCCGATCGCCACGGCATGGCTTGGCTACCAGCCCATGAGCAAATTTGGATTGGGCGAAGACATTCCGCTTGGGGTCTACCGTGATTGGAAGCGCTGGTGTAGTTTCCCGCGCTATTTCTTTGACGATCCCGCCTTAGACGCAAAGGCGATAGCCGCAAAGTTTGAGCGTGTGCGTTTTCCCGTGGCAGCCAGCGTGAGCAACGATGATTTATGGGCACCACCCAAATCACGCGATGCCTTTTTCTCTGGGTATACGCAAACGCACGTGGAGTCGATTGACTTTAAACCCGAGCAACTCGGCGTGAAGCAAATTGGCCATATGGGCTACTTCCGCAAAGAAGTGGGCGTGCGCCTGTGGCCGCAGATCATGGCTTGGCTTGGCAAACAGGGCCTGCAAGTCAAGCTCTGAATCAATTGTTCAAATCCGCCACTTTGTCGCTGGGATATTTGAACGAGTCGCGTAGCATGTAGGGCATAGGCAGATTCAAGTTGATGCCCTTGGGTGGAATCGGCTGTTCAAACCACTTGCGATAGATCGCGTTGATCTCGCCGCTCAAGATGATGCGCCGCATTTCTGTGTCCACTAATTTTTTGAAAGCAGCATCCCCTTTGGGTAGCATGATGGCGTAAGGCTCAATCGTCATGGGTTTGCCAATCACAATGAAGGCTTCGGGTTGGGCGGAATTGGCGCGCAGGCCAAAGAGCAAGACATCGTCCATAGCAAAAGCATCGACTTTCTTCTGTGCCACCATCGTAAAAGCCTCTGCATGGTCGCTGGCCTCAATCACCTTCATATTCAACGCACGCTCGGCATTGATGCGCTCTAAAGTTTTGATATTGGTGGAGCCTTTAGTCGAAGCCACGGTGCGCCCACTGAGGTCTTCCAGCTTGATGATGCCGGAATCATTGCGCACCAAAAAACGTGCCGAAGAGATGAAGTGCGCAATCGTGTAATCCACCTGCTTGCGCCGCTCGGCGGTATTGGTGGTGGAGCCGCATTCCATGGCAGCTTTTCCTTGTGCAATGCTCGGGATGCGCGTGGCCGAGGTCACGCTCAGGAAATTCACCTTCAGTGCAGGCATTTTAAGTTCGCGCTTGAGCGTATCCACCACCTTCATACACAAGTCCATGGCATAGCCCACAGGCTTTTGCTCAGCATCAAGATAGGAAAACGGAATCGACGAATCGCGGTGAGCAATGGTGATTTCCTGGCGACTGCGGATTTGATCGAGCATGCTTTGGGCATGTGCGGGCGGGTTGCTGATCAGCAGGCAAGAAATGAAGGTCAGTGAGGCAATGGCTTTCATGCACAATCTCCAATGAGTAAGTAATCCCTGTTGTTTTTGAAATAGATAAGTGAGCGGTGATGCGGCTTCGGCATATTGAGGTGTTCAATGCAGTGATGCTCACAGGCAGCGTCAGTGCGGCGGCGCGTTTGATCAACGTGACGCAGCCGGCGGTAAGCCGCATCCTGGCGCATGCTGAGTTGCAATTGGGCTTTGCGCTGTTTCAGCGCGCCAAAGGGCGGCTTGTGCCCACCAGCGAAGCGCAGACGCTTTATCCACATATTGAAAGGCTGTTTCAGCAGCTTGATGAAGTGCAGCGCTTGGCCAATAGTTTGAAGGCGGGGGATCGCGCTGATGAGCTGCATTTGCTCACCGTGCTGGCGCTGAGTTACGAGATCATTCCGCGTGCACTGAAAATTTTTCGCGTGCAGCATCCGGATGTTCGCGTCACGGTGGAGGCCCTGCATTCGCCGCAAATCATCTCGGCGTTGGTTTTGCAAGAGGCTGATGTGGGTTTTGTGTTCAGCTCGGTGGCGCACCCCTCGCTGGAGCAGCAGCACCTGGCACAGGGGCGAATGATGTGTATTGCACCCAAAGGTTGGCTGAGCAGCGCGATGGTCAAGCGTGACGCTGTGAGCTTGCAAGAGCTGGTGGACAAACCTGTGATCAGTTTGGATGTGCGAGACCCCGTAGGCACGCATCTGAACCACGCTTGCCGTGAAGCCGGCGTGGGCTTGCAATCGAGCATCACGGTGCAGACCTATCATGCCGCTCTCGCTTTGGCGCATCACGGCCTTGGCATCGCGTTGGTGGACAGTTGCACGGCTGTCTCTGCTGACTCCGCCAAAGTCGCAGTGGTGGCGCTGGAGCCCAGCATCCCGGTGTCGATCCGCGCACTGCGCCCTGTGCAGCGCCCCAGCAGTTTGCTGGCTATGGCGATGTCGCGCTGTGTGCAGCAGGCACTGTCGCAAACCAAGGCTGCCGAATAATTTCATGCTTGGGTGTTGTCAGTGATCAGGCCAGACAAACGCGCTGCGCTGCCTGCCGCCAGCGTCAAACCCAGCGCACCTTGCCCGGCATTGATGTACAGATTCGGAATGCGGCTTGCGCCAATGATGGGCAGCGAGGTGGGCGTAGCTGGCCGCAAGCCCGCCCAAGTGCTGGGGTTGCTCAGATCACACGCACCCGGAAACAGGCGCTCTACGGCTTGCAGCATCTGCTCAACGCGCAGGGGCTGCACTTGCAGATCATGCCCCACGATCTCTGCCGCTGCAGCGACGCGCAATGTATTTCCCAAGGGAGCAAACACCGTCTTGAGGCCTAAGTCGGTGATGCTGCATCGGGCCACTTTGCTCGGATGCAAGACCGGCACAGTCATGCTGTATCCCTTGATCGGGTATATCGGCAATTGAATACCTAGCGGCTCGCAAAGCGCAGGCGTGGCCGCGCCAGCGGTGATCACGCAAGCATCGGCTTGCAGCTTGCCTTGTGAAGTGTGCAGGGCATGAAAACGGCTTTGACGCAGCTCAACGGATGCCACGCGATGCGAAAAGCGCGCAATGCCGCCGCGTTCGGTGATGCTTTGCACGAGGTTTTGGCACAGCTTAAAAGGATCGGCCATGCATTCGCTCGCTGTCCAGATGCCACCAGCAAACGCGATGCCCGATGCGGCCAAAGACGGCTCGCGCTCGACACATTGCTCGGCGGTGAGTAGCTTTTGCTCGCAGCCCATGCTCGCTTGCAATTGCACTTGCCTGGCTTGCGCCTCCAAGCTTTTCGCATCACGGCAGAGCACGAGTTTGCCGTTGCGTGCAAAGTCAAATTCCCAAGTTTGCCCTTGCATCCAAGTTTCTAATGTGTTTCGACTTAAATTGGCCAACGCCAGCAAAGCCCGCGTGCCGCGCTGAGTCTGCCCGCTGCGGCACGCCGCCAGAAAGCGCAGCCCCCAAGCCCATTGCCGCCAATCCATGCGCAGCTCAAACCGCAATGCAGAATCCTTTTCAAACAGCAGCTTGGGTAGCGCCCGCAATGTGGCGGGCGAGGCCAAAGGCTCCACATAGCTGTAGCTCAGCTGCGCCCCGTTGGCAAAGCTGCTCACTCTGCCCGCCTCAGCTTGTGCATCCACCAGCTCCACCGTGTGGCCATCGCGCAGCAGTTGATAGGCTGTGGCGCAACCCACAATGCCCGCGCCAATCACGATCACATGCATGCTTGCGCCCCTGTGTTGCTGCCTGCGCCAGCTTTTTGATCTACGCTCGCCGCGCTCAGGCGCTGCCACACGAGCCAAGCGCATGCAGTATCGGCCAAGCCTGTGCCTACTGATTTAAAGACTTGAATACCTTGGGTTTTCGGCCAATCTTTCGCATAGAGCTGGGGCAGATCCACGATCTTGCTCTGCCCTGCAGGCGAATCTTTGAGCCAAGCCAACACATCGCCCGCCTCTTGCATGCTTTGCGGCATCCATTCCACGATCACGCGCTGGGCGCGGTCAAATGTACGGCTGTCTAGCTCGCGCCCCAAGGCAGAGCTGATGCCAATCGCCACCACGAAAGCAGCATCACTGAGCCACGCGCCGTCAAACACCGGCTGCTGCGAGCGCGTGGCCGTGATCACCACATCGGCATCGCGCACCGCTTGCTCGGCGCTCATCCATTGCACTTTGGCTGGGCATGCCAAACTCAGCGCAGGAATCACGTTGATGCCCGGATCAACAATCGCCAGCTCATCAAACCTCACCCGGTGGCTCAGCGCCTCCACCTGCGCACGCCCTAGTAAGCCCGCACCAAACAAAGCCACCTTGCGCACATGCTGGGCGCAAACATGCGAAGCCACCATTGCCGTTTGCGATGACGTACGAAAGCGTGTGATCTCTTGCGCAGCCATCACGGCCAAGGGCGTATTGGCCGCCGTGTCAAACAGATTGATCAAAAAACTGAACTGCCCATTGACGGTGGGGTACGACTTGGTGGCCGCCACATTCTTGGCTGCCCACAGCCCTCCCATGCTGCTGAATTTCGCTGCACCCGCTGCGCAGCGCTGGCGTGGCATGATGGCCGCTAGGCCGCGTGCCAGATCGGCATAGGCAGCATCCAATGCTTGCATCACGCTGGCGTAATCCAAATGGGGCGAGATGTGGTCGTCGCTGTAGAAGGGCATCATGACGGGCAAACTTGTGAGCTGTGAATACGCCTGACTGTAGGCGGCGGCGCATCTCAAAGTGATGACTAATCGCCCGCAGCCTATGCCGCAAACTTATGCTTACCTCGGTATTCGCATGAAAGCCACGGGTTAGCCCGTAGATCCCATAATTTAGAGGCATAGGTGACTGCGCACTGAGCATTGCTGGTTGCCGCAAGACGATCTACACTGGGAACTCATTTCATCATTCAACCATGAGGATTCATCATGCTTCTTAAAGCCCTTTCTCTCGCCTGCCTGCTCTGCGCCGCTGCTTCTGTCAGCGCACAAACCACCGATACCCTGAAAAAAGTCGCTGACAGCGGCAAGATCACTTTTGCCTACCGCGAGTCTTCCGTGCCTTTCAGCTACTTGGCTGGCAGCACGCAGCCCGTTGGCCTGTCGGTCGATCTGAGCTTGGCGGTCGCCGAAGCCTTGAAGAAACGCTTGAACTTGCCCAATTTGAAAGTCGAATGGCAATCGGTGACCTCGGCCAACCGCATCCCTTTGGTCATGAACGGCACGATTGATCTTGAATGCGGCTCCACCACCAACAACAGCGATCGCGCAAAGCAAGTGCAGTTCGCCATCAATCATTTCTACACTGGCACACGCTTGATGGTCAAAAAAGGCGCAGGCATCAAGAATTACGCTGATTTGGCTAAGAAAACTTATGCCACCACCTCAGGCACCACCAATGCATTGGTGATGCGCAAATACGTGTCTGACAACAAGATTGACACAGAAGTGCTGCTCGGCAAAGACCATGCCGATTCCATGCTCATGGTGGAAGCAGGTCGCGCCGTGGCTTTTGCGATGGACGATATCTTGCTGTTTGGCCTGATCGGCACCGCAAAAAATCCTGCGGAATGGGAAGTGGTGGGTGATGCGCTGCAGGTAGAGCCCTACGCTTGCATGATGCGCAAAGACGATCCGAAGTTCGCAGAAGTTGTCAATGGCACGATCGGTGGCTTGATGAAATCAGGCGAGTTTGAAAAGCTCTACACCAAGTGGTTCATGCAACCGATTGCGCCGCGCAATGCCGCTATCGGCCTGCCAATGAACAAAGAACTGCGCGACAACCTCAAAGCGCTGTCTGACAAGCCAGCTCTGTAAGGCCATCAGCGCAAGCCAAGCATGAACACCGTTGGCATTTTGGGCGGCATGGGGCCTGCTGCCGGGGCAGACTTTGTCCGCTTGTTTGTGCGGGCTTGCGCGGCTCACTTGCGCTCAAACGGGCAGCCTGTGCGAGACCAAAGCTTTCCTGAGCATTGGCTTGCGCAAGTGCCTGTGCCTGATCGCTCGCAGGCACTGCAAGACACGCAACCCGGTGCGCATCAACCGCTCGATCCGATGTTGCAAGCACTCGGGCGCTTGGCCGCCTTGGGTGTGCGCAGTGTAGCGATTGCCTGCAACACGGCGCATGCTTGGCACGCAAGTTTGCAAGCGCGCTTTCCTCAAGTTGAGTTGCTGCACATGGCCGATGAAGTGGCTGCGCTTTTGCAAAGCCAGGGCGTGCGAGCCGCCAGCTTGATGGCGACCGAGGGTTCGTATCGCACGGGTCTTTACGAAGCGGCTTTGGATGCGCATGGCATCATTTGCCATGTGCCGAGCGCGGCGCAACGCAAGCTCATCACACGGGGCATTTTTGATGGCGTGAAGGCAGATGACTACGCCCTAGCGGCGCAGTGCTTTGGCGATGTAGCCTTGGATTTGGCCCAACAGCATGTGGCTGCACCCATCATCATGGGCTGCACAGAAATTCCGCTGGGCTTGCAAAGCTGTGTGACTGCGCAGCGCTTGAAGCTGATCGATCCTGCGCAGGTGCTTGCCGCCTCGCTGGCTGCGCGGGCTTATGCCTGAAGCTGGCTTGAATCATTTCAAGCCAAACAGCGCAGCGCCATTCTCCCAAGCCACTTGCCGCGCCACATTTGCTGGCAAGCCGCCGAGCCACACACGGTAGCCTTTCATCAAATCGTCGTAATACAGCCAGCGCTGGTTGACCCAAGTGTCTGAGCCAACCAGAAAACGGCTGGGAAATTCCAAAATTAGGCTGCGCCATTCCACACTGAGCTGGCCACTGCTGTCGGTGAGACCCGGGCGGTAAGACAACTCGCCCATGAGCAAGGGATATTTTTTCATCAGACTACGCACGCGCTCAGCTGAAGCGCCGCTGATGCCGGTGTGCGCCCAAATCAGTTTGGCTTTTTGCCCTTTGCTCGGTGTGTTCGCCATGAGCAGGTCAATCGCTATATCGTCCACATGCGCGAGGATGACCAATTGCCTTTCTTCAGCCAGTTTCATGAGTTTGACTGCGACTGGGCCATTGGCATTGCCGCTGTCATACAGGTGAAATTCGCCAATACCTTTGTATGCGCCAGAGGCCGTGCCTTTTGCAAGTTCGTCCAGCACCATGCTGTAAATCGTCTCATCACGAAACCAGTTGTCGTAATCAGCGCGGTTGCGGTACAGGCGAATAAATGGGATCACCGCCACGCCTGCTTTGGCGGTTTGCTCTTTGGCCGCCGCCAAATTCTTCGTGCCATCGTTAGGCCGAGAATTGGCCACAATCGCTTTCACGCCATTGCGCTGTATGCGTGCGAGCACATCAGCAATAGGATGGGGGGACTGCGCTTCGTCGTTGTAATGCAGATGCGCATCGAGCAAGGGGCCGGTGTAATCTGCCGCCAACGCAGCAGCGCTGAGCAAGACCATCGACAATAGGGATAACAGATATTTCATCAACGCCACCTTGCTTTTTGCCTTTACGTACATAAGTCTAAGCCATGATGCCTCTCTCAACTCAACTGCCCACGCTCTTCGTCTCCCACGGCTCACCTATGTTTGCCTTGGAGCCAGGGCAGGCCGGCCCCCTGCTTTCACAACTCGGCCGCGAGCTACCGCGCCCGAAAGCAATTGCCATCGTCTCGCCGCATTGGATGACGCGAGGCGCAGCCGTTTCCACCACCACCCATCCCAAAACCATTCATGATTTCGGCGGCTTCGATCCGCGCCTGTATTTGATGCAATACCCGGCTCCTGCCGTTATAGAATATGCGCAGAATGCTACTAATTTGCTAGCAAATGCGGGCTGGCAGCCACGTGCCGATGCCAGTTGGGGCCTGGATCACGGTGCCTGGGTGCCTTTGATGTATCTCTACCCAAAAGCCGATGTGCCAGTGTTTCAGATTTCGCTGCCTGCTGGTCTGAGCACAGCGCAGGCTTTTGCCTACGGGCAGGCGCTCAGCGCCTTGCGTGATGAAGGTGTGCTCATCATCGGCTCAGGCAGCCTAACGCATAACTTGGGCGAATTTCGCGGCCAAGCAGCGGATGCGCCTGTGCAGCCTTATGTGAGTGCGTTTGTGCAATGGGTGCGCGAAGTGGTGAAGGCGGGAGATGCAGACCAACTGATCCGCACTTTTGAGCTGGCTCCGCATGCCCATCGGGCTCATCCAACGGATGAACACTATTTGCCTTTGCTCGTGGCCATGGGAGCGGCGCAGGGGCACGCAGGCCGTTTGATCGACGGTGGTGTCACGCATGGCATTTTGTCGATGGACAGTTTCGTGTTTGGAGAAAAACAATGAGCTTGATCGTCCATCCGCCCGAAGGTGGTGCAGCTAAACAATTGTTTTTGCTGTTTCACGGCGTGGGCGCTGCGCCTGACGATCTCGTGCCGCTGGGGCGCATTCTGGCTCAGCAGTTTCCGCAAAGCGCGGTGGTGAGCGTGCAAGCGCCGCATGACTGCCCTTACAGCACCGGTTTCCAATGGTTTTCAGTAGAAGGCATCACCGAGGCGCTGCGCCCAGAGCGCACAGCGCAGGCGCTGCCTTTGTTTCAGCAAGCTGTGCAGCAATGGCAAGAGGCTTTTGGTGTGAGCGCGGATGCCACAGCTTTGGTGGGTTTTTCGCAAGGCGCGATCATGGCGCTCAGCAGCACGCAAGCGCAGCCCCGCTTGGCCGCGCGCATTGTGGCGCTTTCTGGGCGCTTTAGCGCATTGCCCGACATCGCGCCAGGCCATTGCACGATCCATATGATCCATGGCAAGCAAGATGCCGTGATTGCTTATGCCCACACCGTGCATGCCGCTGAGCGGCTCGTGCAGCTTGGCGCTGACGTGACGGCAGATGTGATTCCTTTTGCAGGGCATGAGATCAACGAAGAATTTGCTGATCTCGTGATTGAGCGGCTCACGACGCATGTACCCAAGCGCTACTGGGAGGCGGCGCAGGCCGCTGACGACGGCTCGGCTTAGCTGGTTTGGCCGACTCGCCCCGCTTGAGCCAAGAGCCAAGCCTGCAACATGGCAAATACTTCGCTGCGCTGCGGGTCGTTAAAAATCTCGTGATACATCGGCTCAAAGCAATGAGACTGTACGCAGGCCTTTGGTGCAGCCGCAGCAAAGGCGCGGCTGCCAGCAGGGCTGACCAGCGCATCTGCACCGGCATACATCAGCAAGCTAGGCGTGGTCCACTTTGGCGCTGCAGCAATCACGGCAGCGCCTTCGTCTGCAATGAAACGCGCCAGTCTGCCGCTGATTTTGTTGTGCACAAAATGATCGCTCTGATACGCTTGCACCACAATCGGATCGCGGCTGAGTTTGTCCACCTTCAGGCCGTTGTCCACACGCAGATTGGGCATGAGCTTGGGCAAAGTGCTCAATAGAAATTTTTGAAAAGTGCTCAACCCTGGGTCAAGCGCAGGTGAGCTGAGAACAATGCCATCCACAGGCCGTACCTGCTGCCGCACGAAAGAGGCAACCACCACACCGCCCATGCTGTGGCCAAGCAAAATCAACCGCTGGCTGCGCTGCATGCTGCGCCGGGTGTCGTCCACCACATCGGCCAAATCGTCGACCAAACGCATATCGCTGGGGATCGTGCCACGCGAGCCACCCGATTCACCATGCCCATACTGGTCATAGGCGCGGACATGAAAACCTTGCTCGTTCAAGAATTGCGCTACATGCACATAGCGAAAGGCATGCTCGCCCAAGCCATGCACGATGATCACCGTGCCTTTGATAGATTGATCTGGCCAAACATCGGGCAACGGCCAGTCGTGAATAGCGATGTTTTCGCCATCGCCTGCGGTGAAGGGGGAGAGGACGGAATCTGATGTCATGTGCAGCTCAGGCGGGATGTGCCGCGATCACGCTGGCCACAGCCGCAGTAATTTTCTTGGCGTAATCCACATGCAAGAATTCATTGGGTCCATGCGCATTGCTCTTGGGCCCGAGCACGCCGCAAACCATCATTTGTGCTTTCGGGAAACCCTTCTCCAGCATGTTCATCAGCGGAATCGTGCCGCCTTGGCCAATGTAGCCGCAGGGCGCGTTGTAATAGGCCTGGCTGGCGGCATCTAAGGCGTTTTGCAGCCAAGGGGCTGTGCTGGGCGCATTCCAGCCACTGGCAGCGCCGCCGCCTTGGAAAGTCACTTTCGCTTGATAAGGCGCGTTGTCTTCAAGCAGCTTCTTCAGCTCATTCATCGTCGCCACAGCATCCACGAGAGGCGGTGTGCGTAGGCTGAGTTTGAAGGCGGTGTAAGGGCGCAGCACATTGCCTGCATCTTTCAGCGCCGGGAAGCCCTCTGCGCCAGTGACGCTCAAAGTCGGCTTCCAAGTGCGGTTCAAAAGAGCTTCGACGGGGTCGGTCGTGGTGGGCAGTGCAAAGGCGGTGGAGCCGCCGCAATCGGCATGTGCCCAAGGGAAACGCTTATAAACTTCGTCGCCCAAAATCTTCGCCGTGGTCTGAGCTTGAGCGAGACGATCCAGAGGCACTTCGCAATGAAAGCTCGCGGGCAGCAAGCGGCCCGTGGCGCTGTCTTCTAAACGATCAAGCACCTGGCGCATGATGCGAAAGCTTGATGGCACGAGGCCGCTGGCATCGCCCGAATGCACGCCTTCGGTGAGGATGTCTACCCGCAATGTGCCACTGACCATGCCGCGCAGGCTGCTGGTCAGCCACAGCTGATCGTAATTGCCGGCACCGGAATCGAGGCAGACCACCAAAGACACATCGCCTAAACGGCTCTTCAACGCATCGATATACGGCAGCAAATCATAGGAGCCTGATTCTTCGCAAGTTTCGATCAAACCCACGATGCGCGGATGAGGCGCATTTTGTGCCTTCAAAGCTTGAATCGCAGCGATGCTCGCATACACCGCATAGCCATCGTCTGCGCCGCCGCGCCCATACAGGCGGCTTGCGCCATCTGATCCTGTCTCTAGCTTGGGTGTCCAAGGCCCAAGATCATTTCTCCAGCCGTTGAATTCAGGTTGTTTGTCTAAATGGCCATACATCAGCACCGTTTGCTTGGATTCATGCTGCTGCGCAGGCACTTCAAAAAACAGAACCGGCGTGCGCGGCTTGCCCTGTGCATCATTCAGGCGCAACACTTCTAATGTGAGCCCCGGCACTTTTTGCGCGGTCACCCAATCAGCGGTGTTGCGCATCACGGTGTCAAGATGACCCTGCGCATGCCAGTCGGCATCGAAGCCGGGCGATTTGCAAGGGATGGTGATGTAGTCGCTGATGCGCTGGGTGATATCGCCATCCCACGCGCGGGTGGCGTGAGACAAGACATCAGCGGTGTTCAAAACAGAAGCGTGGACGCGAGCATTCATGGGGGCAACCTTTCAACAGTCCCACATGTTAAAACTTTTTTCACAAATGGTTCAGAAAGCAGCCGCACCCAAACTCTGCACCCAATACACAAATGCGCCGCAGATGGCCAATATCACCAGCGCAGCTGCACGGCTGCCTGCGGTGTCTTTAGAAGATTCCACGATCACTGGCATCTCTTTGTCGCCATGAATCATCGGCTTGATCAGGTTTTCCTTCTTTTTGTAGAGGTAATACAAAATCGCCGCGATATGCAACACGATCAGCGCGGCAATCACCCATTTGCCCACGTCCTTATGCCACCAAGTGGCTAGGCTCACGCGGGCATTCGACACGAAGCGTGAAAGGGGCCCTTGGTTGGTGATTTCATCATCACTGATCAAGCCGGTGGCCACTTGCAGTGCCAAAAAACCCAGCAGAGCGAACACGGACCCTGCGCCCAGCGGGTTGTGGCCGGCGGAATGCTCTGGCTTGCCTTGGCCTTTGAGATAAGCGATCACGGTGCTAGGCGCATAAATAAATGATACAAAGCGCGACCATTTGCCGCCAATCAGGCCCCACACAAAACGAAACAGCAGCAGTGTCATCACGCAGTAGCCAAAGCGGAAATGCCAGGGCATCAAATTGCCGCCGACATTGCCTGTGATGATCAAACCCACGACGCAGAAAAACAGGGCCCAATGAAAAACGCGGGTGGGAAGATCCCAAATGCGGACGGTGTGCGGTGTGGCCATGCTGAGATTCCTATGAGTGAACGCGTATTTTGCCAAGTTACGCTGATTGTGCAGTTATGGAGGCAGGTGCGTCTGGCCTCGGTCTGATGATCAGCGTATGACATGCCCCACAATTCGCCTCGGGATTTCCCTAGTGCATCTGTTGGGAACTCTATTTCGTTGGTAACCTCTGCCATTGATAACCCACTTCAACTAGGAGCTTCCATGAAATTTCGTATTACCTTCTTCCTTGCAACCAGCACCCTGCTGGCCAGCGTCTCTGCGCAAGCGCAGTTTGCCCGCCCTGAAAATGCCATCAAGTACCGCCAAAGCGCAATGAGCCTCCAGGGTGCCCACACCAGTCGCCTCGGCGCGATGATGGCTGGCCGCGTGCCCTTTGATGCCAAAGTGGCGCAAGACAATGCCGATATCCTCGCCGTTATGGCGAAACTGCCGTGGCAAGGCTTTGGTGCAGGCACGGAAGGCGGCAAAGCCAAGCCCAACATCTGGACCGAGGCCCCAAAATTCAAGGCTCTCAATGAGAAGCACATGGGTGATGCTGACCGTCTTGCCGCCGCTGCAAAGACCGGCAACCTTGACCAAATCCGCACGGCCTTCGCGACATTCTCTGGCAATTGCAAAACCTGTCACGACGACTTCCAAAGCAACTGATCACTGCACAACAGTTTCCCTTCAGTTCCCTCCTCGACAGCCCTCTGTGGGTTGTTTCTGCCCGCTGGCTTTGGTCAGTGGGCATTTTTTTGTTTGTGTCGGCACTCTTGGGACTTTGTTAGTGCTGTTTGGCCTTCGATGCCCGACTGCGCTTGGGCTATCCCACGTCGCTCCTGTCCTCTGCGCTGGCCTTCGACTGGCGCTCCCCCTTGACCTCGCGTGAGATAACCCAATCACAGTCGGACATCGAAGACAGGGATGAGTGAGGGGAGTTCCAATCTCGGCACGCCAACGTGTTGGCAATAGTTAATGTGGGCGAGCGACGGTCTTCACGAACGCCAACAGGCCACGGCTGTGATTGGGCTGTCTCACGCGGCGAGGTCAAGGAGGAGACGGCGAAGCCGGCGGGGGACACGAGCAGCGTGGGACAGCCCAAGCGCAGTCGTGGTCGGCTTTAAATCCACGTAATTACTACTAATTCAATAGCATTCCGCGCAATAAATACGCCGGCAATCAGGCTTTTTCAGCCAACAACTGGCCAATCAAGGTATGCATCGCCGCAAAATCCGGCGTGCCCACATAGCGTTTGACGATCTCGCCTTTTTTGTTCACGAGATAGGTGGTCGGCGTGAGCTTCACATCGCCCCATGCTTTGGCCACTGCACCTGTGTTGTCAATCGCCACTTTGAAAGGCAGTTGGCGCGTTTGCGCAAAATTGACCACATAGGCGGGCGGGTCGTAGCTCATGGCCACGGCCACGGTATCGTAGCCTTGCGGCGCAAATTTTTTGTAAGTGGCAATGATCTCGGGCATTTCAGCCACGCAGGTGGTGCAGCTCGTCGCCCAGAAGTTCACCAAAGTCACTTTACCTTTCATCTGCTCGGTGGTGAAAGGCTTGCCATCGAGCAGCACCATGCTCGACGCAGGCGCTGCGCCCGTGAAATCCGACACATTGTTGCAGCCAGATAGCATCAAGCCTGCGCCTAAGAGCACGCAGAGGGGAAAGGCCGTTGCCAAACGGCGCGAAATTGGGGCAAGATGCTGCATCGTTAATCCAACTGAGGTATCCATCATGAAACGTCGCCAGTTTAACCAAGCCGGAGCATCCGCGCTTGGCCTGTGTATTGCCGCTGCTTATCAACAAGCCTATGCCTTGTCGCTCGGCGATCTGACGGATTCCGATGCCAGCGCAGGTTTAAAAACTGCACTGGAGCGCGGTGCTTTGTCTGCTATCGGCATTTTGGGCAAAACCGACGGCTTTCTGGGCAATCCTTTGGTGCGCATTCCACTACCAGGGTTCCTCAATGATGCTGGAAAACTGATGAAATCACTTGGCCAAGGCAAAAAGGTGGATGAACTCATCACCGCCATGAACCGGGGCGCTGAGCAAGCTGTGCCGTTTGCCAAAGATTTGCTGGTCTCAGCCGTCAAAGGCATGAACGTCACGGATGCGAAAAATATCCTCAAAGGCGGAGATACCTCGGTCACTAAATTCTTCGCTGACAAAACCCGCAGCCCCTTGGCTGGCAAATTTCTGCCCATCGTCACCAAAGCCACCGAGAAGGTGCAACTGGCTGACAAATACAACGCCGTGGCTGGCAAGGCGCAAGGCATGGGTTTGGTGAAAAAAGAAGATGCCAACATCCAGCAATACGTCACCGGCAAATCGCTCGACGGCCTCTACACGATGATCGGCGAAGAAGAAAAGAAAATCCGCAAAGACCCGGTGGGCACGGGCAGTGATATTTTGAAGAAAGTGTTTGGCGTGTTCAAGTAAATACCGCTCAGAAACAGCAAAAGGCTTCATTTTGAAGCCTTTTTGCCTTTTGCCCGTTATATTGTCTGCATAGTTTGCTACTAAATTAATAGTATTGATTATGCAATCTGGGTAGCAAACCCCAAATCCACATCACTGGCCGCCTGCCCGCCGCGAATGCCCCAGTGCTCAAACGGCACTTCTTGCAAACAGATCAACACGTGATCACGCGGAATCGCCGCTGCGCAGTTTTCCAAATTCGCCACGATGGCTTGATATAGCTTTCTTTTTACATCTCCGCTTCTGCCGGGAAACATCACCACAGTTACCACGGTGCGCTTTTCTGGCTGCGCAAGCTGGGGCGGCACGATCATACGATGCGGCGCATGCACAGCGAGCTTGACGTTACGATCATTTTCTGGGAGCTGCAAAGTCTCTAACAGCGCTTTCTGCACGGCTTCGATGATGTCAATTTCCACCGGCTCGGGGTAGGTGGTGCGGATGTCGATGGTGGTGATTGGCATGGTGTGCTCAGTATCTTGGATTTTGTGTCGCTGATTGATGAGAAATTGCGTGGCGTTGGTTGAATGTTTTTGCATGGATACGGTTTTTTATGTGGCTTGTATTGGTGCTTGGAGGGCTTCTTTTTGGGTAAGGCGAAAATCAGCGAGCGCAAGCCACCTGTCCCCACTTTGATAGCCAAAAACACATAAGCATGACAACAATCCATGCATGCCAACCCTCTACCTCGTCCGCCACGGCCAAGCCAGTTTTGGCGCTGAAGACTATGACAATTTGAGCGATCTGGGTCACCAGCAATCGCAGCAGCTCGGAAGTTATTTCAAAGCGAAGAATCTCAGCTTCGATGCCATTTACGCAGGCACACTGCGCCGCCATGTGCAGACTTTTGCGGGGATTGCGCAGGGTATGGATTCTCAGCAAGAGGCGCTGCAAAGACCTGGCCTGAACGAATACGACAGCGATGCCGTGGTCGCAGCGATTCACCCCGCGCCACTCTCACGTGAAAAATCACCCGAGAACTACCGCAAACACTTCCGCTTGCTGCGCGACGGCTTGGCCGCTTGGATGGACGGCGGTACACAGCCTGTCGGCATGCCGAGCTATCCCAATTTCGTCAGTGGCATCACAGACGTGCTCGATGAAGTGCGCACCCAGTTTGGTGGCAAAGAAGATGCGCGCATTCTCATCTGCTCCAGCGGCGGCCCAATCAGCACCGCCGTCGGCCATGTGCTGGGCACATCGCCGCAAACCACGATTGAACTCAATCTGCGCATCCGCAACAGCAGCGTGACTGAATTTGCGTTCACGCCTAAGCGCCATATGCTCGTCACATACAACACATTGCCACATTTAGAAGACAAGCCAGATTGGGTAACTTACGCTTGATCAGCCTTGCCAAACGCCATAGCCCATTGCCTGCAAAGTGATCGCCAATTCAACCTCCATCACCTTGGCCGCCACATGCGGCATCGGGTTGAGTTTTTCGTAGAGCGCGGGCAACAGATGCAGGCCGTAGTCGGTGACGTATTTGTTGGCTTCAATGCCGGCTTTGTGTTTGTCGAAGCGGGTGTCGGGGTCGAGGCCGGTCATGCCGACATAGACGAAGGGCTGACCCATCACGTAATCGGGGTTGCAGCGGCGGAATTTGGCGCTGTTCCAGACGCGGTCGTCCAGCGCGATGACGTAAACGTGATATTGACCTCTGGCCATTACTCTTTTTTCAGTTGCAGCGCCAGCTCGTAGAGCGCGTTGCGCGGCTCGCCTGAGATGTCAGCCGCGAGTTTCACGGCGGTTTTGGTGGGCAGCTCGGGTAACAAGAGTTTCAAGATGCGCTCGCCTTCGCCCGCTGCGGTTTGCGTGGCGGTTTGCGGATGAATGGCCAAGGCGAATTCACCGATACAGCGATGCTTGTCTTGCGCGAGCCAGCTTGAGAATTCGCTCGCGGGCATCGTAGCGATTTGCTCGAATTGTTTGGTGAGTTCGCGGCCTATCGTCAGAGAGCGTTGGCCCAAAGCCGCCAAAGCAGCCGCCAATGCCTCAATGCGATGCGGTGCCTCCAGCAAGATCACGGCGCGGGGCTCAACGCTCAAGCGCATCACCTGCGTTTCTCGCTCCTTGGATTTGGAAGAGAGAAAGCCTTCAAACACGAAGCCGCCAGCATCGCCGGTTAAGCCCGCAGCGCTGATCAGCGCGGTGATGCTGCTGGCACCCGGCAACGGCATCACGCGATAGCCTGCTTGGGCTACCGCTGCGGCCAAGCGCGCGCCCGGATCGCTCACGGCGGGTGTGCCTGCGTCGCTCACGTAGGCGATGCGCTCGCCTACCTGCAAGCGGGCGATGATGCCAGAGGCTGCTTCGCATTCGTTGTGCTCGTGCACGGCGAGCAGCGGTTTGCTGATGCCGTAAATGCCGAGCATGCCTTGGGTGTGGCGCGTGTCTTCGCAGGCGATTTGGTCCACGAGGCTGAGCACATGCAGTGCACGCAGGGAAATATCGGCCAAGTTGCCAATTGGCGTGGCCACCATGTAAAGCATGCCCGCTGGATATAGCTGCGCACCTGCGGCAGATTGTGCAGCGGCCAGAGCGGGGGAGAAGTCAGCTTTCATCGGAGGAGCGCGGTTTTCAAAGGCACAATGCTTGTATGAATGTGTTCAAGAGCATAGCGGTAAAACCTCCGCTGAAGCGACCCACGACGAAAGCCGTGGGCGACAGCGGCGAAGAGCGCGCTTTGGAATACCTGGCAGAGCGCGGTTTGCTGCTGGTGGCACGCAATTTCAAAACACCAGGGCGCGGCGGTGGCGAGGTCGATTTGATCATGCGCTCGCCCGATGGCACGCTGGTTTTCGTGGAAGTGCGGCATCGCAAAAGCGCCGGCTTTGGCGGTGCAGCGGCCAGCATCAGCGCCACCAAACGGCGGCGCATCATCTTCGCAGCGCAGCTTTACATCAGCCGTTTGCCGCGCCTGCCGCCTTGCCGCTTTGACGTGGTCAGCCTGCAAGGTGATGGGCAAGACATGCAGATCGAATGGCTGCAGGCAGCTTTTGATGCATCCTGATGCAAATAGTTGATCAAATCGGGTGCTTCCCGTTATATTTCCTGCGAACTTTGCTATCAATTTAGTATCATTGCTAGACTCATCCAAACCTACCATGCTCGAACAACGCATTGAAAAAAACTTCATCGACAGCGCCGATCTGAAATACCAGGCCGCGCAGCTGCTCTCCAAACCGATTGCGCAAGCCACGGAAGCGCTGCTGGCTTGCGTGACGAACGGCGGCAAAGTGCTGGTCTGCGGCAATGGCGGCTCAGCCGCCGATGCGCAGCATTTCGCAGCAGAGTTTGTGGGCCGCTACGAGCGCGAGCGCCCCGAGCTGGCCGCGATTGCACTGACCACCGACAGCTCCATCCTTACCGCGATTGCCAACGATTACGACTTCAGCCAAATCTTCGCAAGACAAGTGCGCGCTTTGGGCACGGGCGGCGATGTGTTGGTGGCGATTTCTACCAGTGGCAATTCAGCCAACGTGATTGCAGCGGTTGAAGCCGCGCATCTGCGCGAGATGATCGTGATTGCGTTGACTGGCAGCAAAGACGGTAAAGGTGGCGGCAAAATCGCCGCCATGCTGCAAGAGACTGATGTCCATATCTGCGTGCCCCATGAGCGCACGGCGCGTATTCAAGAAGTCCATTTGCTCACGCTGCACTGTCTGTGCGACGGGGTCGATGCCATGTTGTTAGGTGATCAGGAGAATCTATGAACACTATGAATTTAGTAGCGCGCCGCGCCCTATTTATAAAGGCCAGTGCCCTGATGGGCTCCCAAATCTTGAGTGGCTGTGCGCCCTTGATCGTGGGCGGTGCCATGCTCGGCGGCACGCTGCTGGCCACAGATCGCCGCACCTCGGGTGCGCAGTTGGAAGACGAGGGCATTGAGCTGCGTGCGGCCAATCGTTTGCGCGAAGCCTTCTTAGAGCGCGTTCACATCAACGTCACAAGCTATAACCGCCAAGTCTTGCTCACTGGCGAAGTGCCCAGCGAGGCTGACAAGCAGCGTGCGCAAGAGATCGCTAGCCGCGTCGAAAATGTGCGCAGCATCGTTAATGAGCTGGCCGTGCTGGGCAATACCTCACTCACCTCGCGCTCAGCCGATTCGCTCACTACAGGGCGGGTGAAAGCTGGGTTTGTGGATGCCAAAGATTTGTATGCCAACGCCTTCAAGGTCGTCACTGAGCGCGGCACCACCTACTTGCTGGGCCGCGTCACACAGCGCGAAGCTGGCCGCGCCACCGAGATCACCCGCAACACAACTGGTGTATTGCGGGTGGTGCGCGTGTTAGAAATCATCAGCGAAGAAGAGCTGCTGCGCCTGCTGCCACAGCCACCCAAGCCGGGCACGGGGCCTACCAGCCCCACCAACTGATAGCGCTTGGCGCCGCAAAATGCCCCGCTCGCCGGGGCATTTGCTTTTTTCGTACCTGACATGTAACTCGATTACAGGCACAATGTCTTTCGATTACTTTGCGGTTACTAAGCCGCCGCCCTCAATCGCACTGCACAACTGGAGTTTCCATGCAAGAACGCATTCCCCGCCACGCTACAAAAATAGTCGCCACCATTGGCCCCGCCTCTTCCACCGTGGAGATGCTGGAGGCCATGATTCGCGCCAAGGTCAGCGTGGTGCGGTTGAATTTCAGCCATGGCACAGCGCAAGACCATATCGACCGCGCTTTGATGGTGCGCGAGGCTTCGCGCCGCGCAGGGCGTGTCGTGGCCATCATGGCCGATCTGCAAGGCCCGAAAATTCGCGTGGGTAAATTCGCAGAAGGCAAAGTCTGGCTGGAGAACGGTGCTTCATTCGTGCTCGACGGCGATCGCAAAGAGCTGGGTAATGTCGACGCCGTCGGTCTGGATTACAAAGAGCTGCCGCGCGAAGTGAAAAAGGGCGATGTGCTCTTGCTCAACGATGGCCTGATCATGCTGGATGTGACGGCGATCAAAGGCGAGGCGGTGCATACCGTGGTGCGTTTGGGCGGTGAACTGTCCAACAACAAAGGCATTAACAAGCAAGGCGGCGGGCTGACTGCGCCCGCACTGACTGCCAAAGACATGGAAGACATCAAAACCGCGATGAGCTTCCAAGCCGATTACGTGGCCGTGAGCTTCCCGAAAAATGCCACCGACATGGAAATGGCGCGTCAACTGTGTAATGTGGCTGGTGCTGAATACAAACACAAGCCCGGTTTGATTGCAAAAATCGAGCGAGCCGAGGCGATTCCTAAATTAGAAGAAATTTTGCGCGCCTCCGACGGCATCATGGTGGCGCGGGGGGATTTGGCGGTAGAAGTGGGCCATGCTGCTGTGCCCGCCTTGCAAAAACGCATGATCAAAATGGCTCGCGCGATGGATAAAGTCGTGATCACAGCCACGCAAATGATGGAAAGCATGATCACCAACCCCGTGCCCACCCGCGCCGAGGTGAGCGATGTGGCCAACGCCGTGCTGGATGGCACTGATGCGGTGATGTTGTCCGCCGAGACAGCTTCGGGCAAATTCCCACTAGAGACCATTCAAGAAATGAGCCGCGTGTGTGAGGCCGCTGAAGAGGCCGAAGATGTGACACTCGATGCCAATTTCACCGGCATGACCTTTGACCGCATTGATCAATCGATTGCCATGGGCGCACTCTTCACAGCGCACCATTTGGGCGCGAAAGCCATCGTGGCCATGACCGACAGCGGCTCCACGCCTTTGTGGATGAGCCGCCACCGCATCCATGTGCCGATTTACGCGCTCACACCCAAAATCAGCACGCAGCGCAAAATGGCGCTGTATCGCAATGTGCGCCCGCTCTTTATGGAAATTTCTAGCGACAAAGACAGCGCTTTGGCAGCAGCAGAGGCACACTTGAAAGAGCGCGGCATCGTGAAATCAGGCGATATCTATGCCATCACCTGCGGCGAGCCGATGGGCGCACCAGGCGGCACGAATATGCTGAAGATTTGTAGCGCGAGTTAAAGCTTAGAGTTGCGCTCGGCGGTTTTCTCTGAACCCACCATCGTCACGGCGCACCTACCTCCGTTCGTGTCCCCCAGCGGCGATAAAAGTTATTTTTCTCCGGTTTCAAATTTACTCCGCCTCCTCCTTGACCTCACTGCGGTAGATGCGCCGCGCCGATGGCTGCGAATTGACGTGGCAATTTTCAGAAAACGCGGCTGAAACGAGATGTCGTTCTCGTGGCGTACTATTTCGCTCACCAGATCGCGCTGCCTGTGCGTTTTGCGGAGGTAAAGGGGGAGGCGGCGTAAATCAGCTTACCCGAGAGAAATACAACTCAACGCCGCCGGAGGACACGGAGCAAAACGCGCAGGTAGTGCGATCTACCCGCTCAAGCAAAGGTAAGCAGCACCAAAAAAGAAAAAAGCGACCCGAAGATCGCTTTTTTGAGAACCAGCAATACATTTACTGTTGTTGCTGCGCCGCTTGCTCAAACGGCAAAGTCATATTGCGCAGATCGCGTTTGGTTTCCACCAAGACGAGCGGGCCAGCATCAATCACAACAGCGGGCGGACGCTCGCGGGGAATGTGAATCGGCGTGGGCTCAGCGGCGATTTGCGCTTGGACAGCAGCGATGCGCTCGGCGTTGGAGTTGACCCATTGCAAGCCAGCGCCCGAGGCCACGGCATCCATGTCAGCCACAGGCAATGCAAAACTGCCAACTTTGGGCATGCTTGCCACGCTCGCCTCAGCGGCGGGCGCTGCGGCTTGTCGGTAGGCGGCGGCAGGTGCTGGAGCGGGCGCTGCGGCAGGGGCAGGGGCAGATGCAAATTCAGGCGCAAACTTAGGCGTATAGGCCAAAGCCTCATTTGCTACAAATTCAGTAGCACCCCGGGCAGATTCCATAACGGGTAAAGGCTGATTTTGCTCAAAAAACTCGCCTTGCGCTGTGCCTTGCGGGCTTGGCTCAGCGCGCTCAACACCGCGTTCACGGCGGTCACGGCCATAGCGGTCACGCGAACGGCGCTCGCGACGTTCACCCTCCGGGCGCTCGCCGCCTTCGCGGCGATCTGTATTACTGCCTTCGCGGCGATCTGTGTCACCGCTTTCGCTACGCTGGGGTTCATGGCCCGCGCTTCGGTCGTCCGCTTGTATGCCGTCCGCAGGAGCAGCTTGGGCATGCATCGCAACAGCAGCACCGGCAGCCACCACGCCACCCGCTGCCAATGCCACGCCGGTATTCATGCCTTCTGGGTTGTCAATGCGAAGATCTGGGCGATCTGGACGATCCCCGCGCCCACGCCCACCGCGTTCGCGACGACCCCCTTCGCGGCCTTCGCGACTTTCACGCGGCTCACGCACCTCGTTTTGTGAAGCATTCGGGTTGTTTGCCGTTGCAGAATCTACGTTCATTGCTCCGTTTTCGATAGCGTCTTGTCGCGGCGCACGTTCACCGCGCTCTCCACCACGACCGCCTCGCTCGCGGCGCTCACCTCCGCGAGCGCTTTCACGACCCGCCTCACGGCCACCGTCTCGCGGCTCGCGACCTTCGATCGGCGGGCGCTCACCGCGTGGTTCGCCGCGCTCAGTGCGTTCGCCACCACGCTCACCGCCACGATCCGCGCCACGCTCACCACGTCCCCGGCCACCACGCTCACCACGGCGACCATCACGGCCACCGCGCTCGCCATCGCGTCCGCCTTCACGGCCACCATCGCGTGAACCTGGGCGGCCGTCTTTGCCTTCCACGCCCGGCGCACGATCCCGCTGACCTGCGCCGTCTTTCTTGGCTTCAACAGCAGGCGCAGGCGTATCGCTCGCGCCAAACAAAGCTTTGATCCAGCCAAAGAAGCCTTTTTCGGCAGGTTTCTGGGCTACAGCCGTTGTAGATACTGCGACAGGCGCTACAGAAATAGGAGCGACCAGTTTCGGCTTGTCTTCCTTAGCCACCTGCATCGGAGCAGGTGCATCAGGCAGCACGCCTTTGATGATCGGCGTTTGCTTATTTGTAGGTTCATTGATGCGACGCGTTACAGCGGTCACATCTTCAATCTCTTCCGCCATCTTGTAGCTCACGTCGAGATTGTCTAAGCGCGGGTCGTCATGCTTCAAGCGCTCCAGCTTGTAGTTGGGCGTTTCCAACTGCTTGTTCGGAATCAAAATCACAGCCACGCGCTGCTTCAATTCAATCTTCTGGATCTCTAGGCGCTTTTCGTTCAGCAAGAAAGAAGCCACATCGACCGGCACTTGCGCATGTACAGCCGCCGTGCTTTCCTTCATGGATTCTTCTTGGATGATGCGCAGAATTTGCAGCGCCGAGCTTTCCGTATCGCGGATATGACCCGAGCCACCGCAACGTGGGCAAGGCATCGAAGCGCCTTCGGAGAGAGCTGGGCGCAAACGCTGGCGGCTCATTTCCATCAGGCCGAATTTGGAGATCGCGCCAAACTGCACGCGAGCGCGGTCTTGGCGAAGCGCATCGCGCAAGCGGTTTTCCACATCGCGGCGGTTGCGAGACTCTTCCATGTCGATGAAGTCAATCACAATCAGGCCGCCCAAATCGCGCAAGCGCATTTGGCGAGCCACTTCGTCAGCAGCTTCGAGGTTGGTGCGAGTGGCGGTCTCTTCAATGTCGCCGCCACGGATGGAGCGCGCCGAGTTCACGTCCACGCTCACCAGAGCTTCGGTGTGGTCAATCACAATCGCGCCGCCCGATGGGAGCTGCACGGTGCGTGAGTACGCACTCTCAATCTGATGCTCGATCTGGAAGCGAGAAAACAGCGGCGCATCATCACGATAGCGCTTCACGCGCGCTGAATGCTCAGGCATCACGTGATCCATGAACTGCTTGGCTTGGTCGTAAATGTCGTCAGTGTCGATCAGGATGTCGCCCACTTCGGTGCTGAAGTAATCGCGAATCGCGCGGATCACGAGGCTGGATTCTTGGTAAATCAGGTATGCGCCTTTGCCGCCTTTGCCAGCGCCGTCAATCGCCGTCCAGAGCTTCAAAAGGTAGTTCAAATCCCACTGCAATTCCGGTGCCGTGCGGCCAATGCCAGCGGTGCGGGCGATGATGCTCATACCGTTTGGATACTGGAGCTGATCCATGTTCTCCTTGAGCTCAGCGCGGTCATCGCCTTCGATGCGACGCGAAACGCCACCGCCGCGTGGGTTGTTGGGCATCAAGACCACATAGCGGCCGGCCAGCGAGATGAAGGTGGTCAGCGCTGCGCCTTTGTTGCCGCGCTCTTCTTTTTCCACCTGCACGAAAAGCTCTTGGCCTTCGCGGATCACATCTTGAATACGCGCCTGGCTGGGCGACACATTGCCGTTGAAATACTGCTTAGAAATCTCTTTGAACGGCAAAAAGCCGTGGCGATCTTCACCGTAATCCACAAAGCAAGCCTCAAGCGAGGGCTCAACGCGAGTCACCACCGCTTTGTAAATATTGCCCTTGCGCTGCTCGCGGCCTTCGATTTCGATCTCGTAATCGAGCAGTTTTTGGCCATCGACAATGGCCAAGCGTTTTTCTTCCACTTGCGTGGCATTGATCAGCATGCGTTTCATGCGTTTCTCCTTCGCTGCTCTTTTTTGAGCAGCAGCTAGTCAACAGACTCATGTCGAGTCAAACGATGCCTTGAGGATCAGCGTTGAAACCAGGAAGGTGCCGAAAGGGTGCGAGCTGCGGGAGAAATACCAAGCCGGTATTTCAGGCCCTTAGGCATCGCACACAGGCGCTGGAAGCAGTTGGGGAGAATGGGCGCGAGGCTCGGTAAGCCATTTGGTTACTATTAAATTAATAGCAAACTGCGCAGGTTTTATAACGGCTAGTAGGCTTTTTTGGATGGAAAATGCGCTGCGTGAGCGCTCCAACCAAGTCGTGATCCATACCAGCAGCATTAACATTCAAAAATCCAGTGTGTCCGTGTGCAGGAAGTGTTTTGGAAAGATTTCCGAAGCCACTGCCTGCGAGTATTCCGTGAAGAGTTTCATTCGCATCCGCTCGCCCGATTCAGCTAGAACGCCGCTGCAAACTCTGGTTTGCCCGCCTGCGCCCCGAAAAAACCGGTGGCATCAACCGCCAATCTCCGCTTCGTTGTGTCCTAAATACTTGTAAATCATGCACTTAAGAGCGCTTTGTTCGCGTCAATTGGTAAGTGTCATTATAGGCGGGTTTACGGTGTTGCTACGCATCGCAAGACAAGCATCATTGATCAATATTTTGTACAATGAACCGTAAAGGACTTTCTATGCAAGCCATCACCTACTCCGAAGCTCGCAACAACCTGGCCAAACACCTTGATCGTGTCATCAATGACAGCGATTTCACGGTGATCACGCGCCAAAAGGGTGAAGCCACCGTGCTCATGAGCCTGCGCGAATTTGAATCTTGGAAGGAAACGATGTTTTTGCTCAGCGGCAAAAACGGGCCGCGCTTGCTTAAATCGGTAGAAAACATCCGCAACCGCAGAAATGTGACGAAGCGCGAGCTTGACGAACAATGATCGCCTTTGAAGACGCTGGCTGGGAGGATTACCAGTACTGGCAAAAAGAAGAACGGATGATCCTGAAAAAAATCAACCAACTCATCCGAGACATTCAGCGAAAACCCTTTGACGGTATCGGCAAACCCGAGGCGCTGAAAAACGATCTGAGCGGCTTCTGGTCACGCCGCATCACCGACGAGCACCGCATTGTTTACCGTATCGAAGACGATGAGTTGATCATCGCGCAGTGTCGTGGTCACTACTGAAGCCTTGCCTAGGGTGAGTCTGCTCACCATCGATGCCGCCTCTGAAGGCCAGCGCTTAGACAATTTCCTGCTGCGCGTGTGCAAAGGCGTACCCAAGACGCATGTGTATCGCATCATCCGTTCAGGCGAGGTGCGCATCAACAAAGGCCGTGCGCAGGTGGACACGCGCTTGGCTGTGGGCGATGTGGTGCGCGTGCCGCCGATTCGTTTGACTGATAACGCTGCACCACAAGCCGCCGCGCAGCAAAGCGGCCCAGCCCACACGCCGCCGCGCGAATTTCCGATTTTGTTTGAAGATGATTATTTTCTGGCGATTGACAAACCCGAAGGCGTGGCAGTACATGGCGGCTCGGGCGTGAGCTTCGGCGTGATCGAGCAACTGCGCCGTGCCAGAAGAGTAGGAGAGCCGGGCGGAGCAAAATTCCTAGAGCTTGTTCACCGCCTCGACCGCGACACCAGCGGCATCCTGCTGATCGCCAAACGCCGCAGCGCATTGGTGAATCTGCAAGCCCAATTCAAAGCCCGCGAAACCGGCAAAACCTATCTCGCTTTGGTGAAAGGCGCATGGAATCCCAAGCTCAAAGTGATTGACCTGCCACTGCATAAATACTTGGTCAACGGCGGCGACGAAGACGGCGAGCGCAGAGTGAAAGTGGTGACCAAAGATGACCCGAACGGCATGCGCTCCATCACTCTCGTCAAAGTCGCCAAAGCCCTCACGCTACCGACAGGCGAACAAGCCAGCCTGCTAGAAGTCACCATCAAAACCGGCCGCACCCACCAAATCCGCGTCCACCTCGCGCACCACGGGCATCCGATTTTGGGCGACGACAAGTATGGCGATTTTGAGCTGAACAAAGCGCTGATCAAAGCGGGAATGAAGCGGATGTATTTGCATGCTTGGAAGCTAGGGTTCAATCATCCGGCAACTGTGCAAGAAGTCACACTCAACAGCCCGTCGCCGTTTGCTTACCCATAAATCCGCATTACGCTAACTGCTTCGCAACAACCGAAAGCATGCATGGGCACACTGGCCGCGCAGTTCACCGATTCCGCTATTGGCGCTTATCAACGCTACCTCTCTCCCCACAAAGGCTTTTGCTGCGCATATCGCGCACACACCGGGAAACGCTCTTGCTCCAGTTATGGGCGAGCGATTGTTCAAAGACTTGGACTCTTGGCCTTTCTCGCCGCCTTGCCCAGACAATTTGAGCGCTGCAAGCTGGCCTATCAAAAGTTACTCGCGAAAAGAACATTGATGAGCGCTAACGCCGTGGCCTCCGATTCCAAAAAAAGAAAAACAATGATTGCGACGATTGCGCACCCTCGCCCTGTGACTTGCTTGATGCAGCCAGCAGTCTGCCTTGTGATGCAGCGCCTTGCGATTGCTCGTTTTGAGTATCGCTTAAAGTCAGGGCATGCGCCTGCTCTATCTTCACGGTTTCCGCTCTTCCCCGCAGTCTTCCAAAGCGAAGTTGATGGCGGCTAAGGTGCGTGCAGCGAATCGGAAGAAAGCGGGGATCGAGTGGCATTGCCCGCAATTGCCGCCTTCGCCTGCACAGGCGTTTGAGTTGATTTGGCAGTGGGCGCTGAAAGATGGCATCTCACAAGATGAAGCAACGAAAAAACAACCGTTCGCGGTGATAGGTTCTTCACTCGGTGGCTTTTATGCTGCGGCGCTAACTGAGCGTCTACTGCGCGTGGGCATCTATGCGCGCTGCACACTGCTCAATCCTGCGCCTTATCCCGCGCGGGATTTGTCGGCTTACATTGGGCGTGTGAAGAATTGGCATACGCAAGGCGATTTCGTTTTTACTCAGCAGCATGTGGAGGAGCTCAAAGTGATCGAAACCCAAGCCTTCACACGTCCCGAACGCTATATGGCCATCATCACCAAGGGCGACGAAGTTTTAAAGTGGCGCGAGATGACGCAACGCTATCCCGCTGGATTGACGCGCCTGCTTGAAGGCGGCGATCATGCGATCAGCGATTTTGAGATGTATGTGGATGAGGTGCTGACGTTTTGTCGGGGCGAATAAATCAAAGTATTTTTTGCGGTTTTTCAAAATCTTTGCACTTTCAGCGTTACTTTCTTTCTATGCAAAATACCACTCTTCAAGCCGACAGCCACATCCCCCGTGAGGGCTTGGATGATTCAGGTCAGAGAAAAATCGTGGATGTCGCCGTGGGCATTTTGATGCAGGCGGACAGCCGCTTTTTGATGACGACGCGGCCTGCAGGCAAGGTGTATGCGGGTTATTGGGAGTTTCCGGGCGGCAAGATTGAGCGCGGTGAAACGCTGGCCGAGGCACTGCGGCGTGAGTTGGTCGAGGAGATTGGCATCACGATTGGCGCAGTGCATCCTTGGAAAGAGCAGGTGGTGGACTACCCGCATGCGTTGGTGCGGCTTCATTTTTGCAAGGTGCATGAGTGGAGCGGTGCGTTTGAGATGCGTGAGGGGCAGGAGATGCGTTGGCAGGCTTTACCTTGTGATGTGTCGCCAATTTTGCCGGGGGCTTTGCCTGTGCTTGACTGGTTGGCTGGTTGAGGTTTTGTTTTGGCGCCTTGATGGTTGGTGCACTGGCCTGTGCTCGGCATATGCGTCATGGCTTCATGGTCTCCCGCCGCTCTACCCAAAAAGAAACCTTCCGATCACCAAAAAGTAAAACTATAAAAACAATAGCAAACTACGCAATAAATACGTCGGCTACAGACCAAAAATGGCTTAAATCCTCAACCCATCTAAAACCTGCGGATATTGGAGTACCACCCGTAACTCCCGCTTCATCCGTTCATTCAAAAGCCGCCGTGATTCGCTCATAAAGCTCAGCAGGTTCAAAGGCAATTGGCCTTGCGCAGTTTCGCGGCTGATGCGGGGTGGGCGGGGTAGGCCATACAGGTCGGCGGCGGCATCGAAGTAATCGCCCATCTTGAATTGCGTGTCGTCGCTTACGTTGTAGACACGCTGCGGCTTGCCGCGCCAAAGGGCGTTGATACAGGCGCGAGCCAGATCGTTGGCGTGAATGTGGTTGGTGTACACATCGTCTTGCGGTAGCAGCACCGGTGTGCCTTTGAGCAGGCGGGTGCGCGGTGTGCCGCCATCGCGGTCAGGCGCGTAGATGCCGGGAATGCGCAGAATGCTTGCGCTCACGCCATTGCGGCCAAAGAGTTTCACTTGTGATTCAGCATCCACACGGCGATGCGCACGCGGCGTGTGCGCAGAGGTCGGGCGCGCTTCGCTCACCCATTCGCCAGCGCTGTTCCCATACACACCAGTGGTTGATCCATAGACGAAGTGTGTGGGCAGGCTGCGGCGGCGCAGGGCTTGCAGCAGATGCGCTGTGCGTGGGTCAAGCCACCAATGCGCGGTGTTGTCTGTTGGCGGTGGGGCGAGGTGCAGCACGCGGTCGGCAATGCCGGCCAGGCGGCGCAGCGTGGCCGGTGCGTCTAGATTGCCGACAAACGCTTGAACGCCAGCCGCTCGTAGCTCGCACACGCGCTCTGGAGAGGAGGTGAGCGCGAGCTTGCGCACACGACTTGGCAACTGGGCTGCCACGCGCAGACCCACATCGCCGCAGCCAACGATCAATATCCGTTGTTGGCGAAAGCGGCGGGGCAGTGCGCCGAGGGGGTTTTGATTTGAGGGCAAAATTGGGGGGTAAAAAATCAAACAAGTCCTATTGTCTTATGTCTTTCAACATCACCATCGAACCCAGCGGACGCAGCTTCACGGTCGCACCTGATCAATTCATACTCGCCTCAGGCATCAGCCAAGGCATTGGCCTGCCCTATGGCTGCAAAGATGGCGCTTGCGGCAGTTGCAAATGCAAAAAACTCTCGGGGAGCGTGGAACATGGGCCGCATCAAGCCAAGGCCTTGAGCGCCGAGGAAGAAGAAAACGGCTTTGTGCTGACTTGCTGCGCCAAACCGCTGTCAGACGTGGTGCTTGAATCCAAACAAGTCACCGAAGCAGGCGCTTTCCCTATCAAGAAAATGCCCAGCCGTGTGATGCATTTGGAAAAGCTCTCGCATGACGTGATGCTGGTGAAATTGCAATTACCCGCGAACGATGTGGTGCAGTATCACGCGGGGCAGTATGTGGAATTCATGCTGCGTGATGGCGCTCGCCGCGCTTACAGCATGGGCAATGCGCCGCATACGTTGCAAGCGCCTGCCGCAGAAGGTGCGCCAGCTGACACACCGCTTGGCGCGCCGATGATTGAGCTGCACATTCGCCACATGCCCGGCGGCAAATTTACCGACCACGTGTTTGGCGCGATGAAAGAAAAAGAAATTCTGCGCATTGAAGGGCCGTATGGCAGCTTTTATTTGCGCGAGAGCGATAAGCCGATCGTGTTTCTTGCGTCGGGTACAGGCTTTGCGCCGATCAAGGCCTTGATTGAGCACATGCAATTCAAAAACATCACGCGCCCTGCGGTGCTCTACTGGGGTGGCCGTCGCCCGGCAGATTTGTACATGGATGCATGGATCAAAGCACGCTGCGCAGAGATGCCCAATTTACGCTATGTGCCGGTGGTGTCAGATGCGCTGCCAGAAGACGGCTGGAGCGGGCGCACAGGCTTTGTGCATCAAGCGGCTGTAGCGGATCTGCCGGATATGAGCGGCTACCAAGCCTATGCCTGCGGCGCGCCGATTGTCGTGGATTCTGCGCAGCGAGATTTTGTGGGCAAGTGCGGGTTGCCAACCGATGAGTTTTACGCAGACTCGTTTACCACCGAAGCGGACAAAGCCAAGGCTTGAATCACCCAGCAGATGCGGTGGCACGAAGCGCCCAGCCGCATCTGTTGTCTAACGCGTTAGCGATCAACCTGCTGGTTTGAACATCTGTTTGTCGTGCTTATTGCGCTTGATGCTGCGGTTTTGTTTGTCTTGCATGTGATCGAGATGTTTTTTCTCACGGCGCGTTACTTTGCCATCGGCTTTGGCATGTGCCTCGGCTTGGTTCACACGTGCTTGGCCATTTTCTAGGCGAGTGGTTTCTTTTTGATTGAGCTGGCCCGAGGCCACGCCTTGATCAATGCGCTGCTGTTGATTGGCCTCGCGTTTGTCCACACGAGGCATCGTGGCTTGCGTGGTGGTTTGGGCAAAGACCGAGCCCGCGAAAGCGAGGCTCAAAGCGGCAACCAGTGTATGAAATTTCATCGTGTTCTCCATCGTGTTCTCCATCGTGTTGGGCATGTTGGTAGCTGCCTACAGAATTGAAGGCCAGTTGCAGATACAACGCGCCTCAGTGGCAACCCGCTCACAGGGGAAATGCAAAGCAAGGTAAAGTTCTGGCAAATTTCACTTTACGTTGACTTTCATCATGATCATCTCCCGTCGCACCACTCTTAAAACCATAGCAGCCTGCGCAATATCTATGCCGGCAACCCATGCTTTTTCTCAAAATTTCCCGTCTAAACCGATCCGCTGGATCATTGCGTCGGGCGCAGGCAGCTCACTCGATGCGATTGCGCGCGCGATGCAAGACAAGCTGGCCGCCACGCTTGGGCAGCCAATAGTGATCGAAAACCGCCCCCAAGCCGGCGGCACGGTGGCTACCAACGAGGTGGCCAAAAGCGCAGCGGATGGCCACACCTGGCTGCTCGGCTTCAATGGCCCGGTGGCCTTTGCGCCTTTTCTTTACAGCAAGCTGCCCTACAACCCGCTCAAAGATCTCGCGCCCGTGGTGCTCACCACCTCGCAGCCCAATGTGCTCGCTGTGAATGCGAGCGTGCCCGCAAACAACGTCAAAGAGCTGATCGCACTGCTCAAGGCCAATCCCGGCAAATACAACTACGCCTCGGTGGGCAACGGCTCATCGTCTCACTTGGCGATGGAATATTTGAAAGCGCTCACCGGCACATTCGCCGTGCACATCCCTTTCAACGGCGGCCCGCCCGCCGTGCTGGCCACTGCCGGCGGCGACACGCAAATCCTCGCCACTGTGCCCACGCTCATCTTGCCGCAAGTGCGCGCAGGCCGCATGAAAGCATTAGCCGTCACCGGCAAAACGCGCTATTCGCTCACCCCCGATCTGCCCACGGTAGAAAGCTCAGGCCTCAAAGAATTGGCCGGCTTCGAAGCCATCGCTTGGAACGGCGTGCTCGTAGCAGCCAACACACCTCGCCCGATCATCGACCGCATCAACGCTGCCATCAACGCCGCGATGAAAGAGCCCAGCGTGATAGAGCGCATGAAAACAGCGGGGCTGGATGCAGTGGGCGGCAGCGCAGACGATTTCGGTAAACTCATCGCAGATGAGGCGAAAAAGTGGGAGCCGATCATCAAGCGCTCTGGGGCTAAGTTGGATTGAAAAGCAAATGCAGTTTCCTTTGCGTGAAAGACGCGAAAAAATGCATTTTTAGTTTCCTAGACTCCTATCAACTCCTCAATTTTTTTTAAATTTCATTTTGACTTCTTTCGCGCTTTTCGCGTAACTTTCGCGTAACTTTCGCGTCTTTCGCGCACCGGAAGTTTTTTAACCGAGTGACAACACATGCAACGCAGACAACTCATCTCCCTAGCTACTAAATCAATAGCACTCGGCGCAATATCTATGCCGGCTATCCATGCTTTTAGCCAACAAAAACCGATCCGCCTCGTCGTCCCCTACGCCGCAGGCGGCCCGATTGATGTGACGGCGCGGCTGATTGCTGAGCAAGTGAAAAACACTTTAGGCACCGTCATCATCGACAACAAACCCGGCGCAGGCGGCAACATTGGCGCAGACCTCGTCGCCAAAGCCGCGCCCGACGGCACCACCATCGGCATCGCAGCCCTAGCAACCCACGCCATCAACCCTTGGCTCTACGCCAAGATGCCGTATGACGCAGGCAAAGATTTCGCGCCGATCACACAAATGCTGCGCGTGCCCAACGTGCTCGTGATGAACGCAGACACCGCCAAGCGCCTGAACATCAACACCCTGCAAGATTTCGTGGCGTATGCCAAAGCCAATCCCGCCAAGCTCAATTACGGCTCCGGCGGCAATGGCTCTGGCGGCCATCTGGCGGGCGAGATGTTTAAGCAACGCGCAGGCGTGTTCGCCGTGCATATTCCTTACGGCGGCGGCAATCCGGCGCAGCTTGCCTTGCTCTCCGGGCAAGTTGACTTCAACTTCGACAACCTGGCCACCGCCTCGCCCAATATCCGCAGCGGCAAACTCAAAGCCTTGGCTGTGACCACACTCAAACGCTCCAGTGCTATGCCCGATGTGCCCGCGCTCGCCGAGGCCATGCCCAACCGCTTCAGCGGCTTCGCAGTCGACACCTGGTGGGGCTTGGTTGCCCCCGCAGGCACGAGTGCAGACATCGTCAGCAAGCTCAACGCCGCCTTCACCATCGCCCTCAAATCCCCAGAAACCCAAACCCGCTACGCCGCCCTCATGGCCGAGCCTTCTCCTTCCAGCCCCCAAGAATTCGCAGCGTTTATGCAGGCTGAGCGGGCGAAGTATGAAAAGCCGGTGAAGGCGAGTGGAGCGCGGGTGGATTGAATCGCACTCCAAGAACAAAAAATCAGATAAAATGATTATCTGATTTCAAGGAGTTGCCATGAATGCAACCGCTTTACCCATTTCCGTCACAGCCACCGAGTTCACGCGCGGGATTTCGGATTACCTGAGCCAAGTGCAATACCGCGGGCAGGTGATTGATATTTCGCGGGGAAAGAAGGTGATTGCTCGCGTCACGCCCATCGCTGATCAGCCCAAAGGTTTGACGGCTGGGCAGGTAGAGGCATTGTTGGCCAGCCTGCCGCCGCTTAGCCGCGAAGAGCGCGAATCGTTTGCAGTGGATATTGCCGCTGGGCGCGCTGAACGCGCCTCGACCCGCGATCCTTGGGAAGATTGAAGATGGGTATGGTGGTTGATACCGATGTTTGGGTCTTGGCGGAAAAAGGCATCTCTGTGGGGCTACAACGCTGGGAGCAGTGGGGCGAATTGTTGGTCAGCGCGATTACTTTCAGTGAGTTGCTGGTGGGTGTAAACAAAGCGACGACCACTGAACGACGCAAGCGCCGCTCAGCCTATGTGGAGGGGCTGCTGCGAGACATGGATCTCTTGCCGGTGACGCTCGAAGTCGCGCGCGTGAATGCGCAGCTTCTGGCTAACCTACCGCAAGGCATCACGGTGGGCACAAATGACACTTGGATTGCAGCCACTGCCATCGCTGGCGGCCATGCCCTTCTCACCCGTAACGCCCGAGAATTTGAGAAATTCCCCGGTTTGCATTTGGAAATTTGGACTGCGCCCACGGCTGCGTAGTTAAAGCGGTTGATCTCAAGGCTCAATCAACGCTCTGCTTTGATGTGGCATGTGGCTAGATCCACTGCCCAATCTTCTCAATATCCTCGGGAAACATTTCCCCAGATTCGGCAAGCAACACCTTGCCGTCTTTCCCGCGCACGATGACCACCGGCAGGCCTTTGGGTTTGCTCAGCACTTTTGCAATCGCTGGTGTGAGCATGGCCGCTGGGAAGCTGTAGTTTTTCTTCTTTAAATAGTCGATAGCCGCTTGCTCGGTCTTGTCAACCGACAGCGCCAACACTTGCAAGCCACGCGCCTTGTGCGCCTTCCATAGCGTCTCCATATGCGGGCTCTGAATCGCGCAAAACGGACACCAGCTCGCCCACCAATACACCACCATGATCTTGCCCTGCGCCTGCGCAGGCTTGAATGCGCCGCCGCCTAGCAATTTAGCTTCAGGCAGCAATAAGGCTTGGCCAAGAGTTGGCAGCGCAGACTGCGAAAGCGCGGGCAGCGCCCAACAATTCGCCGCGAGAGCGAAAGGTGTTGCTGTGAGTTGACGACGCGTTAGATGCATGATGATGATTTGAGGGATGAAGTATCAAAGAATGGCACTTTACTCCGGATCAGGCAAGGTATTGTATTTTGACAATTTCTGAGATATTCTAGATAATCACTAGTAATTACCTAGGTAAATTGATCATGGCCATTGCAACGCATTCACCCCCCAAAGCAGCCCGCACTTTGGGCAAAAGCGTAAAGCCCGATGTGCTGTACGTGAATTTCAAACCCGATGGTGTGCTCACCGTGAGCCGCGAGCGCTTTGAAACGCTGACCAGCCATTTCGGGCAAGACGCGACTTTTGTGACGCATTTTGCGCTTGCGCGCCTGTATGCCGATGTGCAAAGTGGCCAACTGTCTAGCGCCAAGAATTTGCCTGTGAATATTCCAGAAGCCGCCGGGCCACTGCCGGCAGCATCGAAAGCTTTGCTGCGCAAGCGCTCAAGCCAAGCAAGTGCGGGGCGCAGTTTCAAGCCCACGCAAACGCTTGTGCAGGCATGGAATCTCAAGGCCCCGGACGCGCGATAAGCGATGGCCGCACCCAAACAAGCAGCGCTGGGCAAGACTCCAGCACATTGGCCGCAGCTTGCGCCCGGAGATGTCGTCTGGTGCATCGTGCCGTATGTGGATGCAAAGGGCGTGGAAAGTTTGAAGCGCCATCCTGCCTTGGTGATGGCTTTGGACGATGCCACGCGCGTTGTGCAAGTCAGTATCTTCGGTGGTGCAAGTCTTCAGCCCAGGCAGCCTGTGAAAAGTACCGATCTGGTGATTTACGAAACTGATCCGTGGTTTGACATGACAGGCTTGCATCACAACACGGTCTTTCATTTGAATGAGAGCTATCGGATGCTCTATACCGATGCTTATTTTGTGGAGGGCGTGAATGGCTCGCCTCTGATTGGTAAGCTCGATGCCAAGAATGTCAAGCTGCGGCAGCGTTTGGCTAAAGCCTTGACGTACGCGAAGCAATGGTGATTTACTGATCTTCGATCAAATCAATCGTGGAAACAATGCGTCTTCCATTTCTACTCCATCCGCCAGCCGTTGCGCCAAACCCTCAAAGGGCGGCGAGGTGCGCCAGGCTCGTGTGGCGTGTCTTGCGTCGTCGCCCAAGTAACGCGCTGAAAATACCCGGCGACGGTGGCCGGGCGGTGTTCCGCTGGTGGCATGCAGGG
Organism: Variovorax sp.; assembly: GCA_031375105.1. Taxonomy (GTDB): domain Bacteria; phylum Pseudomonadota; class Gammaproteobacteria; order Burkholderiales; family Burkholderiaceae_C; genus JANMDU01. Next base: position 13,727 of record JANMHJ010000051.1, on the reverse strand, counting down.
TGAGCATGTGAAAGGCCACGCAATCGCCGGGCTCTAGCGCCCAGGCGAGTTGCTTGAATTTTTCTGGCGCCGAGTCGATGTTGGGAAGTTCCTGCAAACTGCCCTCGGGAAACCATTTGGCTTGATGCTCGCGAAAAGTGCGCGGCATGTACCACGTGCCTGTATGTGACCCAGCGACAAAGCGCAGCGTGCTCGCCAAAGGCACAGGATCAACAGGAATCCAAAAGCTCACATTCTGGCGGCCACTCACGTTGTAATACGGCTGGTCTTGATGCCACGGCGTGGGCGCGCGCGTGCCAGGCTCTTTCACGAGCAGATGATCGTGATACAGGCGCACGATTTCGCTTTGCATCAGATCGCGGGCGATCCAAGGCAGCGCAGTTTCTTTCAGAATGTGCTCGTAATTCGCATTGCTTTGCCAAGTGCAAAAATCTTCCACGAAGCGGCCCGGGTCGTCTGGCTCACTGGCGGTGATGGCCAGTGGGCTGAGGTGAGCCAGGTTTTCTTCGATGCCGATTTCAAGCTGCAAGAGTTGCATATTGGTGAGCACGCCGCGCAGCACCACCGCACCGTCGCGCTGGAAATTGGCCATGGTGTCTATGTCAAGAAGATTCATATGCGCAGCATAAAGCATCAATGCACGATGCAATCAGCATGAGTTGTGGTGCGCAGGCCAGGCGCTATGCCGCACAATCGGCGGATGCCATCACAGCCCAGCTTTTCTACGCGAGACAGCGCGTTTGCCCTGTTCATCGTGGTGAGTTGGGGCTTGAATTTTGTGGTGATGAAGTGGGGCTTGGCAAGCTGGACGCCATTTCAAATGGGTGCGGCGCGCTATCTGTTGGCGGCTTTTCCTCTGATTCTTTTCATCCGCCCGCGTGGCCTTCCTTGGCGCTGGGTGTTGCTCTATGGGGTGGCGCAGGGCATTGGGCAGTTTGGTCTTTTGTTCACAGCCTTGAAGCTGGGTATGACGGCATCGCTGGCTTCTGTGCTCATGCAAACACAGGTGTTTTTTACGGCCTTGTTTGGGCTGTTGTTTTTACAGGAGCGACTGAACCGCATACAAGGCATCGGCTTGGCGCTTGCGGCGTTGGCACTGGTGTGTTTTTCGATGCATTTTGTGGCGGGCTCAAGCGTCAATGCATCCATCACTGTGGGGGCGTTTGCGTTGACTCTATGTGGCGCTGCATCTTGGGCAGCTTCCAACATTGTTGCTCGCAAAGCTCAGCAGGCTGCGCCGGGCTATGACTCGATTGCCTTCGTGGTGTGGAGCGCTGCGGTGCCGATTGTGCCGTTTGTGTTGCTCTCGGCTTGGCTAGACACTGGAAGCGTGTCTGCGGTGATGCGCAGCCTCACGCAAGCGCCTTTCGAAGCGTGGGCGGCGGCGGCGTATCTGGGCTGGATTGCCACGATTGCAGGCTATGCGATGTGGACGAATTTGCTCAAGCGCCATACGGCCAATCGCGTTGCGCCGCTCAGCTTAGGCGTGCCCGTGGTGGGCATTGCAGCGGGCATGCTGATCTTGGGCGAGAGCGTGAGCGCGTGGCAGTGGGCAGGCGTGGCCTGCGTGGGCGCTGCGCTGATTTTTGTGCTGTTTGGCGACAAGATTTTAAGGAAAATCGGCGAATCACCTGCATAGATATTGCGCGAGCAGCTATCTATTTAATAGCATCACGGTTTGACGGCGGTGACTTCAATTTCCACCTTCGCACGCATTTCTACCAAGCGCGACACGCCCACACAGCTCATGGCGGGGAAGTTTTTGCCCATGACTTCCCGATAAGCAGCGCCGAGTTCGCGCAGGCGGGCGTTGTATTCTTCGCAGTCAGTGATGTACCAGGTCATGCGTGTCATATGCTCGGGGCCGGCATCGGCTTGCTGCAAGATGTGCAGCACGTTACGCAGGGCTTGCTTGGTTTGCGCGATGAAATCATCAGATTCAAATTGCTGCTGCGCATCCCAGCCGATCTGGCCGCCGGTGAAGATGAGCTGGCTGCCCGCAGTGAGCGTGACTGCCACGCCGTTGGCATAGCCTTTAGCAGGTGCCCAATCGGGGGGTTGGAGGAGTTGGTGCATGGCGGGCTTTCTTGAGGCTAATTGAAATACGAACATCCGGTCGCGAAAGACGCAAAAGTTACGCGAAAGACGCGAAAGAGAAATTCAAAAAATAGGACGAATCTTTAAATGGTGGGCAATTGAAAACACGGAAGGTATTTTTTAGTATTTTTTTCGCGTAACTTTCGCGACTTTCGCACTCCGGAAGTTAAGCGTTTGATCGCAATTTAAACCGCTGCAACTTACCCGTCTCCGTGCGTGGCAGTGCGCTTCGGAATTCGATTTGGCGGGGGTATTTGTAAGGCGCGAGATTGGCTTTGACGTGATCTTGCATAGTTTTGACCATCGCTTCGTCTCCAAGGAAACCGCTCTTCAACACGATGATGGCTTTGACCACCATGCCGCGCTCTTCGTCGGGCGCACCGATCACGCCGCACTCGGCCACAGCGGGATGTTTGAGCAGACAGTCTTCCACCTCGGGGCCGCCGATGTTGTAGCCGGCACTGATGATCATGTCATCTGCTCGGGCTTGGAAGTGGAAATGGCCATCGTCATCTTGCATGAAGGCATCGCCGGGATAATTCCAGCGATTTTTCACGTAGTTTTTCTGGCGCTCATCGGCGAAATATTTGCAACCTGTGGGGCCGATCACGGCGAGTTTGCCGACTTGGCCGCGCGGCAGTTCATTGCCTTCGTCATCTACCACTTTTGCGGTGTAGCCGGGCACCACCTTGCCAATCGCGCCGCGCTTGATATCCGCGCCACTGCTTGAGATAAAGATATGAAACATCTCGGTCGCGCCAATGCCGTCGAGCATGTCGAGGCCTGTGGCTTCTTTCCACAGTTGGCGCGTGGCATCGGGCAAGCCTTCGCCCGCGCTCACGCTGATGCGCAAGCTCGCCACGCCTTTGGCTTTGGCAAACGCGGCCATCTGCCGGTAAAACGTGGGCGCGGTGTAGCTGATTGTCGCGCTGACTGTGTTGATCACATCCACCATGATCTCCGGCGTGTAGGCTTTGTCGTGAAAATACACGCTCGCACCAGCCCACATCGGGAAAAGAAGCAGGCCGCCTAAACCGAAGGTGAAGGCCAAAGGCGGCGAGCCGATGATGATGTCGGTAGGCTGGGCTTGCAACACATGGCGCGGCCAGCATTCGCAGGCGGCGAGCAAATCGCGGTGCAGATGCACGGCGGCTTTGGGCAAGCCAGTCGTGCCGCTGGTAAAAGCCATCATGGCGATGTCGGTAGCGAGCGTTTTGCAGGCTAAGAATTCGCCGCTTTTGCTCGCGCAGAGTTGCCCCAAATCTTGATCACCCGCGCCGTTGAAACAGATCAAGCGTTGCATGGGTGATGCGGTTTGCTGCTGCGCGGTTTGCAGTTCGGCCAGCCATTGACCATCGCAAAGTGCAAGTGCAGGCTGCGCCTTGTTGATGATCTCGGACAGCTCTTTGGCACGCAGCAGTGGCATCGTGCCCACAGCGATCAAGCCCGCTTTAACGACCGCCAGCCAGCACAAGGCCATGCCCATCGAATTGGGGCCGCGCAGCAAGACGCGGTTGCCGGGGATGAGCTGGCAGTCTTCAATCAAATAGGCGGCGATGCGGTTCACGACGGCTTGCGATTCGCGGTAAGTGAAGTTGCGCTGCACCGAGCGAAGCATCACGTGCTCAACAAAACCTTTGTGGCTCACGGCCCTGTCGAGCAAGTGCTCAACTGCATTGAGATGCTCTGGAAATTGCAGCTCAGGGCGATCAAAACGATATTCTGGCCAAGCATCTGGCGGCGGCAGTTGATCGCGGACGAAGGTGTCAAGCTGCAGAGAAGAAGCACTGTGTGAGTTCATCAGATCACCCCGGTGAGAACGGATTTACCCAAAATGAGTTGCTGTACTTCGGTCGCGCCTTCATAGATGCGCAGAGCGCGAATGTCGCGGTACAGCGCTTCTATGTGCGTGCCCACCTTCACGCCCATGCCGCCATGCATTTGCAGCGCCATGTCGATCACAATGCCCGCGTTTTCTGTGGCCACCATCTTGGCCATGGCGGCGGCAGCGGTGTAATCTTCTCGTGATGCTTGGCCTGCGGGCAAAGCCACATCGCGCACCCAAGCGGCGCGGTAAGTGAGCATTGCGCCTGCATCAATCAGCGCGGCCATCTCACCTAATTTGGCCTGCGTGATTTGTTGATCAGCCAAGGTTTTCCCAAACATTGGGCGAGCTTGTGCGTAGGCGCGCGCTTCGTAAAGTGCGCGGCGCGCAAAGCCCAAGGCCGCAGCGGCCACAGACGGGCGGAAGATATCCAGCGTGGCCATGGCGAGCTTGAAGCCTGCGTTTTCCTCGCCGAGCAATTGGCTGGCGGGGATTTGGCAATCGGTGAATTTCAATGTGGCCAGCGGGTGGGGTGCCATGACTTGAATCTGCTCGCTGTCATCTAAGCCCTGCGTTACCGCATCCACAACGAAGGCGCTGATACCGCGCGAGCCTGCTTGCGCATCGGTCTTCGCAAACACGCAATAAAAATCAGCGATGCCGCCATTGCTGATCCAAGTCTTCAAACCATTGATTTTGTAAGAAAAATGACCACTGACCGTTATATTATCTACATAGTTAGCTATTGTTTTCATAGCTGACACATCACTACCCGCATCTGGTTCAGACAGCGCAAACGCCGCAATTTTTTCACCTTTTGATACCTGCGGCAGATAGTTTTGCTGCAATTCAGGCGAACCTGCCAGCGAGATCGCACCACTGCCCAGGCCCTGCATCGCAAATGCAAAATCAGCCAACGCGGAATGAAAGGCCAAGTTTTCCCGCAGGATCACCAAGGCACGAGAGTCGATCTTTTCAAACGCGCCACCATGCTCCGAGGGCACGCAATATCTCAGCCACTGATTCGCACCCAGCAGCCTCACCCAAGCCTTGCACGCTGCGCGATCATCACTTTCATCTACGCTTTGCTTGGGCAGCCAATCGGCCAAGCAATTACCAATCTCGCGGTGCTGTGCATCGAAAAACGGCAGATTCAAATGCTTGGTGTTGGCGCGTGGGTTCATAACGAAACCCCTGTAACTACAAATACCGGGCGCGAAAGTTGCGCGAAAGACGCGAAAGAATCAGCCAAAACACGCGTTACTTCAATGGGTATTTTTCGCGTCTTTCGCGTAACCTTTGCGTCTTTCGCGTACGGCTGTTCGGTTGTAGGACTTTGCATTTCAATCCCCCTCAAACACAGGTTTCTGCTTGGCCACAAAAGCCTCATACGCGCGTGTGAAATCTTTGGTTTGCATGCAGATCGCCTGCGCCTGCGCTTCAGCTTCGATGGCTTGGTCGATTGTCATGCTCCACTCTTGATGCAGCATGGTTTTGGTCATGCCGTGGGCAAACGTCGGGCCGTCTGCTAAAGACTGCGCTAATTTTTTTGCAGCAGCGGGCAAGTCAGCGCTTTCATGCAGCGCATTGAAAAAGCCCCAGTTCAAGCCCTCGTTCGCATTCATCGCGCGGCCTGTGAAGAGCAGCTCGGCGGCGCGGCCTTGGCCGATCATGCGCGGCAGCAAGGCGCATGCGCCCATGTCTGCGCCCGCTAGGCCAACGCGGGTGAAGAGGAAGGCGGTTTTGGCATTTGGCGTACCCAAACGCAGGTCAGCCGCCAGCGCAATCATCGCGCCAGCGCCTGCGCAGATGCCGTCAATCGCGGCGATCACGGGTTGCGGGCAGCCCTTAATGGCTTTAACCAAATCGCCTGTCATGCGCGTGAATTCCAGCATCTCGGGCATGCTCATTTTGGTGAGCGGGCCGATGATTTCATGTACATCGCCACCGCTGCAAAAATTGCCGCCGCTGCCTGTGAACACCACGGCTTTCACATCCGTTGCATAAACCAATGCGCGAAACAAATCGCGCAACTCAGCATACGATTCAAAGGTCAGCGGGTTCTTTTTGTCAGGTCGATTGAGCGTGATGGTGGCGATGCCCGCATCGAACGCATAGGAAAAATGCTGCGCTACATACGCGGCGTTTGCGGCAAACTGCGCATGCATCGGGTTGTGAGTTTGAATGAAGTGCTTCATGGGTTTAGCCCGGAAGTTCGGTGGTTAAATTCATCGCAAAAGCGCTGTCTTTCACGCGGCCTAGCAGTTTGTGCAATTGCGCCATGTCTTTCTCGCCGAGGCCTTCAAAGGCTTGCGTGACCCACAGCTCATGCTCACGCGCCATGGTTTCAAAACTTGCGCGGCCTGCGGTTGTGAGGCGTACGAGGTAGGCGCGGCGGTCACCTTCCACAGCTTGGCGTTCCACCAGTCCTTCTTGCACGAGTTGATCGGTGATGCCGGTGATGTTGCCGCCCGTGACCATGAGGCGGCGCGAGAGTTCGTTCATCTTCAGGCCCTGCGGCGCACGCTCTAGCTGCGCCATCAGATCAAAGCGCGGGAGGGTGGTGTCAAACTTTTCTCGCAGTGCTGCTCTGATATTGCGCTCAATCAATTGGGTGCAGGTGAGCAGGCGCAGCCACAGGCGCAGCTCGTCGGCATGATCCGTATGCAAACGTGTTTCTAGATCGCTACTGTCTGCGATTCGGTCAGTATCGTTCACGATGCTTCCTCCTCATTTACTCTGTTATTAATAGCGCTCTGCGCAGTATTTATAAGGGGCAGAAGCTGTTTTTGCTTAAAAATCTCGCGATACATCTGATCCCGGCCACTGATGTAGGGCAGCGGCCAATCGACATCACGGCTTTGCTGCTGCGCGGCTGCATGCAGCGTCCAGGCTGGGTCGGCCAGATGCGGACGGGCGATAGCGCAAAGGTCTGCGCGGCCTGCGGCGATGATGCTGTTGGCATGATCGGCCTCAGTAATTGCGCCCACGGCAATCGTGGCAATACCCACTTCATTGCGGATGCGATCCGCAAACGGCGTTTGGTACATACGGCCATAGATCGGCTTGGCTGCACGCGTGGTTTGGCCACTCGATACGTCGATCATGTCTGCGCCTTTCGCTTGGAAGAGGCGCGCGATTTCTACCGCATCTTCCACCGTGTTGCCGCCCGACGCCCAGTCATGCGCAGAAATGCGCACACTGATCGGTTTGCCCTGTGGCCACGCCGCGCGAATCGCTTTGAACACTTCGAGCGGGTAGCGGCAACGATTCTCCAAGCTGCCGCCATAGTCGTCTGTGCGCAAATTGGTCAGCGGGCAGATGAAGCTGGAAAGCAGGTAGCCATGAGCGCAGTGCAGCTCCAGCCAATCGATGCCCGCAGCTTCAGCGCGGCGCGTGCTCATCTCGAAGGCAGCGGTGATGCGATCCATATCTTGGCGCGTCATGGCTTTGGGGATTTGGTTTTGCTCGCCATATGCTATGGCGCTGGCAGCTATCAAAGGCCAATTGCCCTCCAGCAGAGGCTCATCGGTGGTTTCCCAGCCCAGTTGCGTTGAGCCTTTGGGACCGCTGTGGCCCAGTTGCAGGCCGAGCTTTGCGCTGCTGCTCGCTTTGAAAAACTGCGCGATGCGTGTGAGCGCGGCTTGCTGTGCATCGTTCTCCAGCACGGTGCAACCGGGCGTGATGCGGCCATCCATCGTCGGCGAAGTCATCTCAATCATCACCAGCGCAGCGCCGCCTAAAGCGCGTGCGCCCAGATGCACGAGATGGAAGTCTTGCAACACGCCATCTACCGCGCTGTAGGTGGCCATGGGGCTCACCACGATACGGTTCTTTAATTGCACATCGCGCATTTTGAAGGGCGTGAGCATCGGCAGCACCGGATGCTTGGCTTGCGGTTTTTTCGCAAACCAGCTTTCATAGCCGAGCAGCCATGAGGCGTCGCGCACACGCAAGTTGTCGTGGCTGATGCGCTGGCTGCGGGTGAGCAAGCTGTAGTAAAACTGCTCCACGTCCATGCTGGCATAGCGCTCCACGTTTTCAAACCATTCGGTGGAATTGCGCGCTGCGTTTTGAATTTTCAGCACTTCCACGCTGCGCCGCGCTTGGTAAGCCTGCAAAATCTCGGGCAGCTCGCCACTACTAAATTGATAGCTAACTATGTCCGTTTTATAACGGCTAGTGGCCGATTTGTCTTGTAAATCTGACATAGAGGAGGTATTTGCATGTCGCACAAACTCATCGGCCAAATCAATCGCGTCTTCTAGCGCTAATTTTGTACCGGAACCAATCGAAAAATGCGCCGTGTGCGCCGCATCGCCCATGAGTACGATGGGCACGCGCTTGCTCGCAATCGTCTCTTCATGCACCCAATTGCCGCACACCACGCGCGGAAACTGAATCCAAATCGCGCTGCCGCGCAAATGCGATGCATTGGTCAGTAGCGCGTTGCCATCTAAGTATTTGGCAAAGAGTTTTTCACAAAACGCAATCGCCTCAGCTTGCTCCATCGCATCCAAGCCATGCGCTTTCCAGACCTCATGCAGCGTTTCCACGATGAAGGTGGAGGTGTCGTCGTTGAACTTATAAGCATGCGCGGCAAACCAGCCGTGTTCGGTTTTCTCGAAGGCGAAGGTGAAGGCATCAAAGGTTTTCTTCGTGCCCAGCCAAACAAAGCGACAGCGGCGCGTGTCAATGTCGGGTTGATATGTAGCGGCGTAGCGGGTGCGGATGCGGCTGTTCAGGCCATCGCTGGCAATCACGATATCTGCGCCATACTGCGCGGCCAAAGCTTGGTCATCTTGTACATCGGTTTCAAACACCAGCTCCACGCCCAGCTGCTGGCAGCGCTCTTGCAAGATATTGAGCAGGTGTTTGCGCCCAATACCGCAAAAGCCATGGCCGGTGGAGCGCATGCTGCGGCCTTTGAAGAACACCTCAATATCGTCCCAATGGTTAAACGCATCGCCAATGAGTTGGGCGCTCTCTGGGTCAGCGATTTTCAAATTGGAAAGCGTTTGATCCGACAGCACCACGCCCCAACCAAAGGTGTCGAAAGCACGGTTGCGCTCCACCACGAGCACGCGCATCGCAGGAAAGCGCTTTTTCATAAGCAGCGCGAAATACAGGCCACTGGGGCCGCCGCCGATGCAAAGCACGGTGAATGTGTGAGAAGTGGGCATGGAGATAATTTAAGCTTAAATTATCCACTTGTCAATTGTTTGTGAAATAGACATCTGCCTTTCAAGCGCCGTTGTCACTACAATGCATTCACACATAACAACCGAAGGCCTCATGTGAGCTGGTTAGACCGAATCCTCAACACCGCACCGCGTGGCAATGACGTGCCCTCGCCGTCCACAGGTTTTTTTGACATTGAAGGCCAGCCTGTGCCGCTTAGTTTGGCTCAGCAAGACGTGCGCGCCGCGCGTGAGCTGATCCGCACTGCTGCTGTGCGCACTGCCGCCATCTTCGGCATTCCCTCCAATTGGCTCAGCTACGAAGTCGTCACTATTTCTGATGACGAGAAGGCTTATTTCCAGTTGCAAGTGAGTCTGCGCATTTGGGATGAACAGCTCTGGTCGCAATCGAGCGCCTTTGAGCTGCAAGCGCTCAAACGCATCCGCGAAGACGATGTGAATGTGGCGCGCGCCGTGCGTGCCGTGCTCTGGCGCATCTTGCCCGATGCCGGCTGCCCGCATGACGAGCTGGCCGGCGCACCCGCTTGGCGGCCCGATGCCGTCAAGGCGCGCAGCAGCGCCTATGACCGCTTGCGCACCGAGCTGGCCATGCCCACCATGATGGCCACGCTGCCCTCTGTCGTCACTGGCATGGATGCCTCGGCCACCTTGCCTTTGCATCAAAACATGGAAACCGGTTTCACCGACACACATCCCGTGCCCGCCTCTGGTTTTCATGCCACCCGGCCCGTCGTCATGGACCAAGATGCGACACTGCCCTCTGACTTTTCCTCACGTGGCAAGCCCTGATGCTCTTCAAATTCAAATCCGATGCAGGCGGCGACGTGATCATGCTGGAGGCCACGGGCAGCCAGGTGCTGGCCATCATCGGCAAACAGGCTGATGCCAAAGGGATCTTGTTACCCGGTCAGATGCAAGCGGCCAAAGCAGCCATTGAGGAAGCGATTGCGCAAGAAGAGTCTCCCGCATCAGCTGAGGCTGCCGATGAACAAGATCACGTCAAACCAAAGATCAGCCTGCGCACCCGCGCCTGGCCGCTCGTCACGCTGATGGATCGCAGTTTGAAAGCAGACGTGCCGATCACTTGGGGTGTGTGAGACGACCGAGTCCTCAGTCCACCTTCGCGCCAGAGGCTTTGACCACCTTGGCCCATTTCAGAATCTCCGCATCAATGAACTTGGCAAACTCTGCGGGGTTGTTGCCGCCGGGCAGCGCCCCTTGGGCGACCAGCTTGTCTTTCACTTCAGCGCGCTGCAAGGCGTTGGCCGTCTCTTGGCTTAAGCGCAGCACTTGCGCAGCGGGCATGGAAGAGGGCGCGAGCAGGCCAAACCAACTGCTGGCTTCAAAGCCCTTCATGGCTGCGCCACCGGCTTGTTCTACCGTGGTGACGTCAGGTAGGGCGCTTGAGCGCTCAGCGCTTGTGACAGCCAATGCTTTGAGTTTGCCCGATTTGATGTGCGGCAGAGCGGAAGGCAGGTTGTCAAACATCACATCCATGCTGCCGCCCAGCATGTCGAGCAAAGCGGGGCCCGAGCCGCGATACGGGAAATGCAGCATGAAGGTACCGCTCATGCTTTTGAACAACTCGCCTGAAAGATGGATGGAGGTGCCATTGCCGCTGGAGGCCATGTTGAGCTTGCCGGGATTTTTGCGGGCGTAGGCCATGAAGTCTTGAACGGTGTTGATGTTCAAAGTACGCGCCTTGTCTGCATTCATGACCATCACATTGGGCACATACGCCACCACAGTGATCGGAGCGAAGTCGCGTACAGGATCAAAAGGCAGGCTGGGATAGAGCGCTTTGTTGATGCCGTGCGTGCCCACCGTGCCCATCAAGATCGTGTGGCCATCATTGCTCTTGGCGACCAAATCTGCGCCTAAATTGCCGCCCGCACCAGCGCGGTTCTCTACGATGAAAGACTGCCCAAAAGCCTTCTGCAATTCAGGCGCAATGGCACGAGCCAAGATGTCGGTGGTGCCGCCCGCCGCAAAGGGCACGACGATGCGCACCGGTTTGCTCGGCCAGCTTTGAGCATGCGCGGCGTTTTGTACGCTCAATGCAAACAGCGCAGACGATGCTATTAAAAGCGTAGCGCGGCGCGACGTATTTATAAGGGCCAGAGGCTGTTTTTTCTTCAAAAAATGGCCTGCTGAGGGTGTTTTCAGAATCTTCATGCTTTGTCTCCAGTTATTGATCAGTGAGGCTGCTGTTTTGCAGCATGGCCACAGCCTGCACACAAGTATGCCCGACACGCAGGCCGAGTGCATAGGCTGGCGTGTTCACGCTTGAAATGATGCCTTCATCCAGAGTGCTCTGCGCCACGCCAATGCGCGCGCTCGTATGCGCCACCGCGCAAGCAGCTAAGCCGTGCGCTTGCAAATACGCCAGCCCCGCAATACCCGCCTGCGCTTTGCCCACACCTGCATCGTTGAACACACTTAGCACGGGCCGCGCCGCAGCCGCATACTGAGCGGAGCTGATGCCCCCATGTGAACCACTGACGGCGATACAGCCTGCGTCAACAGGTTGCAGTTCGGTGATGGAGTCAATGACGAGAAGTTTCGGCATACAAGATGCTATGAATTTATGAGCGCTATGTGAAGATTCTATAAAGGCAAGAGCTTTGAACAGCTTCAAAGATGAAAAAAGGCGACCTCAGCCGCCTTCCCTGATGAATGCCGCATCAAAGCATCAGTCAGCGTAAGTGCCCGATGCTTTGATGATCGGTGCCCATTTGGCAATTTCAGCCGCGACGAATTGCTTGTGCGGGCCAACATCCGTGCGGTTGTCGGTGATGATCACAGCGCCCAAAGCTTGCTGCTTGGTGACGAATTCTGGATCTTTCAAGGCGGCTTTCAAGGCATCGTTGAGCTTTTTCTGCACTGCTGCGGGCGTGCCTTTGGGGGCATACAGACCATGCCAGATCGAGACTTGGAAATCTTTCAAGCCGGCTTCTTGCAAAGTGGGCAGATCTTTCAGCGCGGGTGTTGTCAGGCGCTTGGACGTGGTCACGCCGAAAGCCTTGACTTTCTTGGCTTCGATTTGGCCGGAGGTGTTGGTGGTTTGGTCGCACATGATGTCCACTTGGCCGCCCAGTAGATCATTCATCGCAGGGGCGGTGCCTTTGTAAGGCACGGTGGTCATGTCCACGCCAATCGCGGATTGCACCAGCATGCCGCACAGATGTGAGGCTGAGGCAATACCAGCGTTGGCCAGATTGATCTTGCCTTTGTTGTCGTTGGCCCATTTGCGCAGCTCGGCAAAATTATTGGCAGGCAAGCTGCTGCGGCCAATCAGTGTCATGGGCACTTCGTTGATCATGCCCAAATATTCAAAATCGTTTTGCACGTTGAAAGGCAGGTTACGCACGAGCGTGGGGAACACGCCCATAGAGATGTGGTGAAGGAGCAGCGTATAGCCATCGGGGTTGGCCTTGGCGACTTTGTTGGCACCAATCAGGCCACCGGGGCCACCAGCGGCGTTATCCACCACAACAGTCGTGCCGAGAATCTTGCCCATTGCCACAGCCAAATCACGCGCAACGCGATCGGTAGGCCCGCCAGCGGCGAAAGGCACGACCACACTGATCGGCTTGTCTTTGTTAGGAAAATCTTGCGCAGTGGCAGGCAAAGCAGCCAAGCCGAGCAAGGTGGTGGTGGCTGCGGCGAGCAGGGCGAGACGTTTGGTGATCATAAAAAACTCCTGATTGACGGTATTCATCCTGCATATTAACGCCGCAAATACGTTTTGAGGCTACGTGTTTACCACGTCATACAGACTAGGATTTACCCGAAATCCCCTTACCAATCAAGGGCTTAGCTGCTTATGCTTGTTTGGACATGAGCATCTGATAACTCTGTATTGGACGCTACGCCATACGCTGCGTACAGTCTGCCGTATGATGAAATCAATTGCCCTACTTTTTGCCGTTTTCCTCAGTCAGCTGGCCCATGCGGGCCAAGCCAGTGCAGTGTCTGCCGACGATGCGCACAGCGCTATCGCGCAGGGCGCGTTTGTGGTGGATGTGCGCGGTGCGCGGGCGTTTGCAGTCGGTCATTTGCCGCAGGCTGCAGCGCTGCCTACTGATGCAGCTGTGATGCCCTTGCAGAATCTGGCGGCGCTGCTCTCGCAAGCGGGCGTGGACAGCTCGCGCACGGTGCTGGTGGTGGGCGATGCGGGCGATGCGAATGCGCAGGCGCTGTGGCAGCGATTGACCAAGGTGACATCGGGTCGCGTGCTCTGGCTGGTGGGCGGTGTGCAGGAATGGCAAATGCGCGGGTTTGCTTTGACGACGGCCCTGAACACACGCGCACCTGTGCCGCAATTTCTCACGTCGTTTGAAGCGCCAGCAAGTGCGAATCGCATGGCTGGCAGCAGAGTGCGTACCAGTGCGCTGCTGGAGCAAAATTTGGGCTTTAAAGTAGCTTTGAATTGAAGTTTTCTAAGCTATTTGGGCTGTTTACCGTGGCGGTCTCAAGTCTGAAGTGCAACACTGCTGAATATCAATTTAGCAAGGAGCACCCATGAACACCGAAGAACTGCCAAACAGCTACAAACAACTTGATTATCAACAGCGCGAGAGCATCGCCATTGGCTTGGAGAA